>DASWEY010000017.1:0-14941 GCA_036394575.1 Usitatibacteraceae bacterium
CAGCGCCGCCACGGCGGTGGCGATGACGGCCTTGGGGCGGATCAGCGCCCATTGCAGTATCGGCGCGTACCAGGATTTCAATTTGGCGACGAGGCGGTTATCGCCATGCGGCACATCGTGCTTGAGGAAGAGATAGGTCAGCAGCGGCACCAGGGTCAGCGACAGAATCAGCGAGCCGATCAGGGCCGAGGTCACGGTCCAGGCCATGGGCGAGAAGATGCGGCCCTCATGGCGCTGCAGGGTGAAGATGGGAATATGCGCGGCGATGATGATGATCATCGAGAACAATGTCGGCCGCCCCACTTCCACCGTCGCGTCGCGAATCGCGATGAAGCGCGACTCCGCATCGGCCACGCCGCTTTCCTTCAGCAGCGACAATCGATAGACGATGTTCTCGACCACGATCACGGCGCCGTCGACGATGATGCCGAAATCCATTGCGCCCAGCGACAGCAGATTGGCGGGGATGCCGACGAAGGTCAGGCCCAGAAAAGTCGCCAGCAGGGCCAGCGGAATGATCGCGGCGACGATCAACGCGGCGCGCAGATTGCCGAGGAAAATGAACAGGATCAGGGTGACCAGCATCGCGCCTTCGGTCAGGTTGCTGAACACCGTGCGCAGGGTCTTGCCGATCAGCCAGGAGCGATCGTAGTAGGGCACGATCTCGACGCCCTTGGGCAGGATCGATTGGTTGACGAAGGCGATTTTTTCCTTCAGTCCCGCCAGCACCGTCGACGGATTTTCGCCCTTGCGCATCACCACGATGCCGTTGACGATATCGTCGGCATCATCTTGTCCGACCAGGCCTTGCGGCGGCGCGCTGCCGACCTTGACCTGCGCCACATCGCGCACCAGGATCGGCGTGCCATGGTTCTCGGCCACCACCACCTGGGCGATATCGGCCGAGGTCTTGAAACTGCCGAGGCTGCGTACCAGGAACTGCTGGCGACCCTGCGTGACCCCGCCGCCGCCGGCATTGGAATTGGCGCGCTGCAAGGCACTGAATAGTTGCGCGAGGGTGACTTTGTAATCGCGCATCCTGGCGAGGTCCGGATTGACCTCGTATTGCTTGATGGTGCCGCCCATGGTGACCAGATCGGCCACGCCCTGCACCTGGCGCAACTGTTTTTCCACCACCCAGTCCTGCAGGGTGCGCAGCTCTTGCGCGGTGTAGGCGTCCCCGCGCAAACGGAAGCGGAAAATCTCGCCGATCGCGGTGGATAGCGGCGCCAGATCCGGTTGCACGCCGTCGGGAAGATCGATGCCGCGCAAACGCTCGATCACCTGCTGGCGCACGATCTGGTCGCTGGGTTTGTCGTTGAAGGTGAGGATGATGTATGACAAGCCGAACTGGGTGTGCGAAAACATGCGCACCGAATTGGGCATGCCGGATAGCGCGGTCTCGATCGGGATCGTGACCTGGCGCTCGACTTCCTCGGCGGCATGGCCGGGATACAAGGCGATCACATTGGCCTGGGTATCCGAGACATCGGGGAACGCTTCCACCGGCAGATTGAGGAAGGCAAGCACGCCGCCGCCGATGAACAGCACCGTGCCCAGCAGCACGAACAGCGGCTGCTTCAGCGAAAAGGTGATGAGGCGATTCATCATGGCTTGTTGGCTGCCGCCTTGACTTCCGGCCTGGCATCCGCACCGGCGGCGGTCTTGCCCTCCGGCCGGGCCGGCGGCACCGTCAGGTCGAGCGCATCTTCATTGACGCGGGCCGTGGCGATCATCTGCTGCAAGTACAGATTGCCCGAGATGGCGACCTCCTCGCCCTCGCGCAATCCGCCCAGCACCGGCACCATGCCGCCGCTTTCGGCGCCGACTTTGACGGCGCGCCGCGCAAATTGCCGCGGGCCGCTCTTGACGAACACAAAGCGGCGAATGCCGTCGAGGAACACCGCCTTGTCCGGCACCGTCGGGTAATCGCCCTTGGGCATCGCGATGCGCGCATTGACGAACATCTCGGCCTTGAGGCGGCGATCGGCGTTGGCCACGCTGCCGCGCAGCTTCAGGGTGCGCGATACCGGGTCGATGAAATCCGCGATCTGCTTCAGCTCGCCGGCAAAGTTGTCGTCCGGATACTGGTTGCTCATCACCAGGATGGGCGTGCCCGGTTTGAGGAAACCGAGGTCGGCTTCGGCCGCATCCAGCTGCACCCACAATTTGCTCGGGTCGGTCACCACAAATTGCGGCGCGCCGGGCTGGTCGGGGCGCAGTTCCTGCCCCGGGTTGATAGTGCGTTCGACCACGATACCGGCGATCGGACTGACCAGGGCAAATCGTTGGTCTATTTGCGGCTGGTCGACATCCTGCCGGCCGATGTTTTTCCGGTTGCCGTAGAGTTTGAGGCGCGCCTCGGCACGATTGGCCTCGGCCTCGGCATTGGCGTAATCGGCCTCGGCCTGCAACAGATCCTTGCCGGCGGCAATGCCATTGGCAGCCAGTTCCTTCATCCGCGCCAGCGTCGCGCGCGTGACGGTCAGGGTGGCCTGCGCCTTGCGCGCGTCCGACTGGGCAATCGCAAAATCGGGCGATTGCAGTTCCGCCAGCACCTGGCCGGCGGCCACACGGTCGCCTACATTGGCGACGACGCGGCTGACCCGGCCGGCAAACGGCGTGAACACGCGCACTGTATGGTCTTCGTCCCAGACCAGGCGGCCGGGTACATTGAGCTGGCGGTCGCGCGGCACATCGACTTTAGCGGTGAGGATATTTTTCAGCGCGGGGTTCGATGCCGGGAAAACAATAGTCTCGCCGTTGATCTTGGGCGCGTCATCGGCGATAGCCTCGGTCTTGTGTTCGCAGGCCGTAAGGGTGGTGGAGAGGCCCGCGATCATGGACAGCGCCAGTGCGACCCTGGCGAGCTGGCGCGGTTTCAGGAATGCGTTCATGGATTTTCTTCCTTCATCAATTCGGTGCCGGCCGCCCACTGCGCCCAGGTTTTGCCGGCGTCGGCGCGGGCCGCGGCAGCATCGAGTTCCACTTGTTTCAATACGCGGCGCGCATCGAGCAGGTCGAGTACGCCGGTGGCCCCTTTGCGGTAGGCGAATTCGGCGCCGCGCGCGACTTCGCGCGCCAGGGGCAGCACATCGCGTTCAATACGCAAGACGCGCTCGGTCGCAGCCTGCCAGCCGTCAACGGCGATGCGCGCCTCGGCCTCGGCCTGCGCCTTCAGTCGCGCCAGGGTGTCGCGCGCCGCTTGCAAATCGACCGCCGCGCGCTTGACCTCGCCCTCGTTGGCGTGGCGCACATGCAGCGGAACCGATACATACAAGCCGAAGGAATTGCCGGTGCCCTGCGGATCGGTATTCGAGGCGGGCCAGCGATCGAGCTGCGCACTGAGCGTTACATCGCGCGTGGCAATGCTGGAGGCCAGGCGGCGTGCGGCCTCGGCGGCTTCAATGCGCCGCATCGCAGCGACGATGTCGGCGCGCTGCTCGGGATTGAAGTCGCCTGTTGCGGCGGCATCGACGGACGGCAATTCGCTCGGCGCCACGGTGATGCCGACCGCCGCCTGTTCGGCGCCGATCGATCGTGCAAAGTCGGCGCGCGCCTTGCGAATATCCACTTCAGTCTGACGCAGATCGCTCTGCGCGCGCACTTCGTCGAGGCGAAAACGATTGGCCTCGCTGGGCGCCACATCGCCGACCGTGAGACGTTTTTCGGCGGCCGCGCGGCTTTCCTGCGCATAGCTCATGAATTCGCGCTGCACCGTCACGCGTGCCTGCTGGAAGGCCAGCTCAAAAAAATTCTGCCGCAATTGCTGGCGCTGCTGGCGCAGCACATCGGCAAGATCGGCGCGGGCAGCGGCCACCGCCGCATCGGCCTGCTGTTCACGCAAGGCGCCCTTGCCGCCGCGCTCGACCAGCTGGTCGAGACGAACGGAACTGTCGATGGTTTTATCGCGCAGCGGTCCGCCGCCGACGCCCGCATGGGGATTGATGTTCGAGGCGCCCAGGGTCAGATTGGGATTGGGCCGCTGGCCGGCGGTGATGCGGTCCGCTTCGGCGGCTTCCAGGGCGCGCCGTGCCGCCAGCACATCGCGATTGCAGGATGCAAGGCGCGATTCGGCCAGACCCAGGGTGAGCCCTTCGACGCCCGACGATAATGACGATAGTGGCGGACAGGACTGGGCCGCCGCCGACAACGGCATGGCAAGCGCGAAGACAAAAATCAGGCACGGCGTCGAAGCACCGCCCTTGAAGAGGGTATGACTGGGCATTACGGGTCCGAGATTACATTGCGGTTATCGAATGACGGCGAGCCTGGCGATCGTCTCTTGGGTCAGGGGAATGACCGACGTTTTCCGCAGCTGCATTTTTACGTCGTACGTGTATTGCTGTAACGCCCCGCCAGACTAGGCAGTGGCGCTTACAGTGGCCTTACACAGCGGCGCAGGAGGGATCGCGGCCGCATGCCGGGCCGCCGCACATGCGGATTTGGCGCAGCCTGCCTTTCCAAGCCACAATAGCGGTTTGCACTCCAAAAACATCCGAAGACCCTCCACGCCATATGGCCACCGGCAATAAATCCCCCGCAAAAAACACCTCCAGCCCGGCCACGCCGGCAGCGGACGGCGCGCACATCACCAATTTCATCCGCAACATCATCGATGCCGATTTAAGCGCCGGAAAATATGCGACGCGCCATTGGGCCGGCCTGCCCGGTCCGGCGGCAGTGCAGACGCCCGCGCCGGCCGATCCGGCAAAAATCCGCACCCGTTTCCCGCCCGAGCCGAACGGCTATCTGCATTTCGGCCACGCCAAATCCATCCTGCTCAATTTCGGGCTGGCCGCCGATTACGCCGGCGTCTGCCATCTGCGCTTCGACGACACCAATCCGGAAAAGGAAGAGCAGGAATACGTCGACTCGATCATCGATTCGGTGCACTGGCTGGGTGGCGATTATTCGGCCTTCGGCCGCGAGCATCTGTATTTCGCCAGCGATTACTTCGACTATTTTTATCAATTCGCCGAGCAGCTGATCGAGCATGGCCTGGCCTATGTCGATTCGCAAACGGCCGAGGAGATGCGCCTGGCGCGCGGTTCGCTGACGGAAGCGGGCAAGGATTCCCCGTTTCGCAATCGCAGCGTGGCCGAGAATCTCGCGCTGTTCCGCGAAATGCGCGACGGCAAGCACGCCGAGGGCTCGCATGTGTTGCGCGCCAGGATCGACATGGCCTCGCCCAACATCAATCTGCGCGACCCGGCCGTCTATCGCATCAAGCATGCGCACCATCATCGCACCGGCGACAAATGGTGCATCTATCCGATGTACGCCTATGCGCACCCGATCGAGGACGCGCTGGAAAACATCACCCACTCGATCTGCACCCTGGAGTTCGAGGATCAGCGCCCCTGGTATGACTGGCTGCTGGCCAAGCTCGCCGAGTTCGGCCTGCTGGCCAAACCGCTGCCGCAGCAGATCGAGTTCTCGCGCCTCAATCTGACGTACATCATCACCAGCAAGCGCTATCTGAAACAGCTGGTCGACCAGAAACATGTCGAAGGCTGGGACGATCCGCGCATGCCGACCATCGTCGGCGCGCGCCGACGCGGCTTCACGCCGGAAGGTTTCAGACTGTTCGCGCAACGCATCGGCGTATCCAAATCCGATTCCTGGATCGACATGAGCGTGCTGGAAGATGCGCAGCGCGAAGTATTGAACGAGGCCTGCGAGCGGCGCATGGCGGTGCTGAGCCCGCTGAAGCTGATCATCGACAACTACCCGGCCGCGCAGAGCGAAGACTGTTTCGCGCCCAATCATCCGCAAAAACCCGAATTGGGCAAGCGCGCGGTGCCGTTCTCGCGCGAGCTGTGGATCGAACGCGAAGACTTCGAGGAAACACCGCCCAAGGGCTATTTCCGTCTGTTCCCGGGCAATATGGTGCGGCTGCGCTACGGCTATGTACTCAAGTGCATCGGCTGCGACAAGGATGCGGGCGGCAAAGTGGTCGCCGTGCATTGCGAATATCTGCCGAATTCCAAATCCGGCACGCCGGGCGCCGATGCCTACAAGGTCAAGGGCAATATCCACTGGATTTCGGTCGCGCAGGCCTACGAATGCGAAGTGCGCCTGTTCGACCGCCTGTTCAAGGTCGCGCATCCGGGACGCGAAACCGGCAACTTCCTCGACGACATCAACCCGCATGCCAAGCAGGTGATCACCGCCTGGCTGGAGCCGTCACTGCGAAATGCCAGGGCGGACGAGCGCTTCCAGTTCGAGCGGCATGGTTATTTTGTCGCCGATCGCGTCGATTCGAAACCGGGCGCCCCCGTTTTCAACCGCGCGGTGACGCTGCGCGACGCCTGGGCGGCCAACCACAAATAATTCACGCATTTCAGATCTTCATCATTAAGGGAGAATCATCCATGTTGAGCCGATTCGGCGCCGTTGTGCTCGCGCCTGTTGCCGCCCTCGTTTTCGCTTTCACCACGCCATTAACACCGCTGCAGGCCCAGCCCGCACCGGCGGCGGCCCCATATGACGTCAAGGCCAATTACACCAAGTACGAATTCCGCGTGCCGATGCGCGACGGCGTGAAACTGTTCACCTCGGTCTACGTGCCTAAGGATGCAAGCAAGCCCTGGCCGTTCCTGATGGTGCGCACGCCATACAGCATGGCGCCCTATGGCACCGACTTTTACAAAAAGACGCTGGGCCCGACCGAGGACTTCGACAAGGCCGGTTTCATCTATGTATTCCAGGATGTGCGCGGCCGCTATATGTCGGAGGGCGTGTGGCTGGAAATGACGCCGCATAAACCGGCCAAGGCCTCGGCCAAGGACATCGACGAAAGCAGCGACACCTATGACACCGTCGAGTGGCTGCTGAAAAACATCCCGAACAACAACGGCAAGGTCGGCATGTGGGGCATTTCCTATCCGGGCTTCTATGTCTCGGCCGGCATCATCGATTCGCACCCGGCCATCAAGGCGGCTTCGCCGCAGGCGCCGGTCACCGATATGTTCATGGGCGACGATTCCTACCACGGCGGCGCCTTCATGCTGGCCTCCAATTTCGGTTTCTACTCGGCCTTCAAGCAGCAGAAAAATCCGACGGTGCAGCCGAAAAAATGGGATCGTTTCGAATATGAAACCGAGGATGCCTACCAGTTTTTCCTGAAACACGGCACCATCGCCAATCTCGACAAGCTGCTGTCCGGGCCCGAACATTTCGCCTGGAAAAACGGCATCGACAACGATGTCTATAACGACTACTGGAAATCGCGCAATATTTCCGCACACATGAAGGGCGTGAAGACCGCCGTGCTGACGGTCGGCGGCTGGTTCGACCTGGAAGACCCGATGGGCCCCTTCCTGACCTATCGCGCCATCAAGAAGTACAACAGCGGCGCTTACAACGGCATCGTGATGGGCCCCTGGGTGCATGGCGGCTGGGCGCGCACCGAGGGCGCGCATCTCGGCATGGTTGACTTCGCGATGAAGAACAGCGAGTTCTTCATGAAAAAAATCCAGTTGCCGTTCTTCGAGCAGTATCTGAAAGGCAATGGCGACGCCAAACTGCCGGAAGCCTATGTGTTCGAGACCGGCACCAATATCTGGCGCCAGTTCCCGCAGTGGCCGCCGAAGCAGGTGCAGGCCAAAACGCTGTATTTCCGCGAGGGCGGCGCCTTGTCCTTCGATGCGCCGCGCAACGACAAGACCAGCTTCGATGAATATGTGAGCGATCCCGCCAAGCCGGTGCCTTTCATCGCCTACACGGCGCCGAATGTGCCGCAGGAATACGTGATCGGCGACCAGCGCTTCGCCTCCACCCGCACCGATGTGCTGAGTTACCAGACCGAGCCGCTGGAAGAGGACGTGACCATCGCCGGGCCGATTTCGCCGCGCCTGTTTGTCTCGACGACCGGCACGGACAGCGATTGGGTGGTGAAGCTGATCGACGTCTATCCGCCGGAATGGGAAGACGAATCTGCCAGCGGAGCCGCCGGCAATGCGGATCGTCCGAAAGATATTCCACCGCCGAAAATCCGCAAGGCCGGCTATCAGCAACTGGTGCGCGGCGAACCCTTGCGCGGCAAGTTTCGCAACAGCATGGAAAAACCCGAGGCGATGATTCCGGGGGCGGTCACGGCCATCAACTTCGACATTCCCGATATGCTGCATAATTTCCGCCGCGGCCATCGCATCATGTTGCAGGTGCAATCGTCCTGGTTCCCGCTGATCGATCGCAATCCGCAGGTGTTCATGCGCATTCCCGATGCCAAGCCGGAGGATTTCAAGGCGGCGACGCAGCGGGTGTATCGCGCCCCGTCACAGGCTTCCGGCGTGCTGCTGCAGGTCATGCCGTCACCTGCAAACAGCGTCAAATAAAAATTCCATTCACTTTCGAGGAGAACACATGAAAACCAGAATCAGCGTCGCCCTGCTTGCCGCCGCCTCGTTCCTGCTCGGCACCTCCCAGGCCGGCGCACAAACCTGGCCGGACCGCCCGATCAAATGGGTGGTGCCGTTCACCGCCGGCGGCGCCAACGATGTGGTCGCGCGCGCGGCAGCCGAAGCCGTCAGTCGCCGCCTCGGCCAGCCGATCATCATCGAGAACAAGCCCGGCGCCGGCACCGTGATCGGCACCGACTATGTGACCAAGAGCAAGCCCGACGGCTACACCTTCCTGATCGGCTCGGCCGGCGTGGTGACCAACAGCTTCCTCAACGACAAGATTTCCTATGCCGACAGCGATATCGTGCCGGTGGCGATGATCGCTTCCAGCCCCTCGGTGATCGTGGTGCATCCCAGCCTGCCGGTGAACAACCTCAAGGAGTTCGTCGAGTACGCCAAAAAACAGGGCAAGGACGGCGCCAATTTCGCCACCGCCGGCAGCGGCAGCACGCCGCATTTCGTGATTGAAATGTTGAAGGAAGGCAGCGGCGCCAACTTCACCGCCATTCCCTTCAAGAGCGGCCAGGAAAGCGTCACTGCAGTGCTGGGCAACCAGGTCACGGCCACATCGGAATCGAGCGTGGTGGTGCTGCCGCATATCAAGGCCGGCACCCTGAAAGCGCTGGCGGCCACCTCGGAGGCGCGCATGACCGCCTACCCCAATATTCCCACTACGGCCGAGCAAGGCTTCAAGGACGTGCGCATCGGCCACTGGGCGGGGCTGTTCGCCCCCAAGGGCACCTCAGCCGCGATCATCGAACGCATGAATGCGGAAATCCAGGGCGCGCTAAAGTCCAAGGAGCTTCGGGACAAGCTGATCCCCAGCGGCATCGAGCCGGTGCCGGGCAGCGTTGCGGATTTCACGGCATTCATCACCAGCGAGCGCGAACGCCTCAGCCGCATCGCCAAAAAAGCCGGGATGAAATCTGATCACTGAGCGGATCATTGATTGCTGAATGTATCGCTATAATCCGTCGTCCCCGCGCAGGCGTGAAGGCATGCTTTTACCCCACGTCCTGCCAATTGTTTGATTCAACGACGGACTGGATTCCAGCCTGCGCTGGAATGACGAACTGTTGAAGTTTCGAACAATTTACATTTGAGAACTTCTAAAAACTTCGTCGTCCCAGCGCAGGCTGGGACCCAGTCCCTCCAAGCGTTTGATAATACAAAGGACTGGATTCCGGCTCAATTACCAAAATAAGCCGGAATGACGAAATTTGAGAGTTTCGAGAAGTAACCATTTACATAAATCAAGCATTGGTGCGCTTCTCCAGACATTTTTTCTTGGGAAGCCGCACCAGTGCTGGAGTTTGATATTTTCATCTATCGGCACTGCCCATGCAGATGACCATTCAACCGCGGAGAGAACCATGCAATTTGCCTTGCTCGGACTGGCCTTCCTGATCGGCGTGTTGGTGCCGGTGCAGGCCGCCCTCAACCACTCGCTCAAGGTCACCGCGGACAGCGGCGCGGTATTCGCGGCCCTGATCTCGTTCATCGTCGGCACGGTTGCGCTGCTGGTGATCAATATCGCCTCGGGCGAAAAACTGCTGAGCGTGCAAAAGCTCGGCGACGCCGCGCTGTGGCAATTTGCCGGCGGCCTGATCGGCGCCATGTTCGTGTTCGGCACCACCATGCTGGCGCCGCGCATCGGCCTCGCCGATATGTCCTGCCTGATCATCGCCGGGCAGATGCTCGGCTCGCTGGCGTTCGACCGCTTTGGCCTGCTGGGCCTGGCCACCCGCGAGATCGGCAGCGCGCGCCTGGTCGGCGCGGTGCTGGTGATGGTCGGCGCGCTGCTGGTGAATTACGGCGACCGCCTGAAACTGGGCTAGCGACGTCCGCCAGGAATAAAAAAGGCCGCAGATTGCTCTGCGGCCTTTTTGTTTTTTGCGGACCGGATTACTTCAGCAGATGCGCCACGCCGGCGCGCTCTTCTTCCAGTTCTTTCAGCGTCGCGTCCATCTTGCCGCGCGAGAAATCGTCGATCGCCAGGCCTTTGACGCGTTCGTACTTGCCATTGGCGCAGATGACGGGAACGCCGTACATCACGCCATCGGGAATGCCATAGCTGCCGTCGGAGGGAATGCCCATCGTCACCCATTTGCCATTGCTGCCCAGCACCCAGTCGCGCACATGGTCGATGGCGGCATTGGCGGCCGATGCGGCGGAAGACAGGCCGCGCGCCTCGATGATCGCCGCGCCGCGCTTGCCGACGGTGGGGATGAAGGTATTGCGATACCAGTTTTCATCGTTCACCAATGCAGGCGCGGCAGCACCGCCGATGGTGGCGAAGCGGTAATCGGGATACATGGTTGGCGAGTGGTTGCCCCAGACGATCATTTTCTCGATGGCATCCACCGGCTTGCCCGTCTTGCCGGCGAGTTGCGACAGCGCGCGGTTGTGATCGAGGCGCAGCATCGCGGTGAATTGTTCGCGCGGCAGGCCGGGCGCCGATTTCATGGCGATATAGGCATTGGTATTGGCCGGGTTGCCGACCACCAGCACCTTGACATTGCGCGAGGCAACGGCATCCAGCGCCCGGCCCTGCACCGTGAAAATGGCGCCATTGGCTTCGAGCAAATCCTTGCGCTCCATGCCCGGGCCGCGCGGACGCGCGCCGACCAGCAGGGCCACATCGGCATCCTTGAACGCGGTCATCGCGTCCGAATGCGCGCTGATGCCGGCGAGCAGCGGAAAGGCGCAATCGTCGACTTCCATCATCACGCCCTTGAGTGCCTTCTGCGCCTTCTCGTCGGGGATTTCCAGCAGTTGCAGGATGACAGGCTGGTCTTTGCCGAGCATTTCGCCGGAGGCGATGCGGAACAGCAGGCTGTAGCCGATTTGACCAGCGGCACCGGTGACGGCGACGCGCATGGGTTTTTTCATGAGTGCTCCTTGAGGGCGGGTATGGAAACTGGACAGCGGTAGGGAAGTTATGGGTTGTGCAGAATCGCCATTATACAAAACTCATGCTGCACTGCGGCATCACCGCATGCCCGCCAGGCCCGCGCCAAGCGGCGCGGCGGCCCCGCCCTACGCGGCCGAACGGCCTTTTTTTTTGAGGCTGATGATCAGCACGCCCGCCACCACCAGGGCCGCGCCGCCCAACTGGATGACGGTGATCGGCTCGGCCAGAAAGATGTACCCCAGGAAGATGGTCATCACCGGGCCGACGGCGCTGATCATGGCGGCATTGGATGAGCCGATGCGGCGCATGCCTTCGGCCATCAGCACGATCGGCAGCACGGTGGAAACGATCGCCATCATCGCCACCAGCGCATAAACGTGCGGCGGCTGATCGAGCGCCTCGAACCGGTTGAACAGCACAAAATGCAGGGTAATGAACACCGTCGATGCCAGCGAGGCATAGGCGCCGAAGCGCAGCGAACCGATGCGCTGCACCATATGTCCGCCGCCGACCAGGTAACCGGCATAGGCCAGCGCGCTGGCCAGCACCAAACCGCTGCCGAGAAGTACATTGCCGCTGAGATTGAGATCGTGCACGAACACCAGCGCAATACCCGCGTAGCTCAGGCCCAGCGCCAGCAAGTCGCGGCGCACGATGCGATAACCGAGGAACAGCACCGACAGCAACACCACGATGGTCGGGTTCAGGAACAGGATGAGGCGTTCAAGGCCGGCCGAGATGTACTGCAGGCCCTGGAAATCGAGCAGACTGGCGGCATAGTAGCCGAGGAAGCCGAGACCGATCACCGCCAGCCAGTCGCGTTTGGCCAGGCGCAGGGAAGACGCGTTGGCGGGTCCGATTGCAGCGGCGTTCTGGCGGCGCATCCACCAGATCAGGGCAAGGAACCCGGGCGCGGCAAACCACATGCGCAGCGCAAGCAAGGTGACCGGGTCGATCGGCTTGATGACAGCCGCACCGCCGGCGCCGTAAGCGAGCTTGACGAAAATCGCCTTGGCGGAAAATGCCACCGCCGAAAACAGCACCAGCCAGACGCCCCACCAGTCGATATGCGCTGCATTGGCAGCGCCAGATGAATCGGCCTTAACCTTCACATTGCCCCAGATAGATTTGCCCGGATCCGGGCACGGCCTGCATTATCCCGCAAACGATCGCCATCAAACGCCATCAAACCTGCCAACAGCGATGACAGGCAGATTTTCACCATTGCAGCATGCGGCGGGAGGTTGCGGCCTGCGCAAAGATTTGTAAGCAGCCCCCCGAATCGCTATAATCGCGCCTTCGCACCAAAGACCAGACGCCGGAGAGGTGGCAGAGTGGTCGAATGTACCTGACTCGAAATCAGGCGTACTGAAAGGTACCGTGGGTTCGAATCCCACCCTCTCCGCCAAATTGATAAAACGCCCATCAGGGCGTTTTTTGTTTAGTGGTGAGAAGTGAGCCAATTGCTTGGCTCACGCGCGGGATTCGAAGGGTTGGCCATGCAGGGCCAACCGCGGCCCGCAGAATGTGGGCGAATCCCACTCCCCTTATCTACTGCCACAAATTGCTAAGCCCCTTCCGACTGCAACCGCTTTTCCTCCAGCGTTTCCCAGCGGGCCATGGCCTTTGCCTGCTCTGCCTCTGCTTTGGCCACGTCGTCCTGCAATACCTTCAGCTTGTCGGCTGCAGCCGCGCCCTGATAATTGGCCGGATCCGCCATGGCTTGCTGCAGGCTGGCGAGGCGTTTATCGAGTGCGTCGATACGCGCCGGCAATTCATCAAGTTCGCGCTGCTCGTTGGAGCTGAGTTTGACCGTCCGCCGATTGCGTACCTCCGTTGATGCATTACCCGGGGCGCCCTTGTCAGCGGCCCTTGGCGCAGCATTGGTCGTCGCGGCCACCGCCGCCATCGACGCGCGCTGCATCTGCCAGTCGCTATAGCCACCGGCAAATTCACGAACCACTCCCTGGCCTTCGAACACAAGCACCTGGGTTGCCACATTATCGAGAAAGGCGCGATCATGGCTGGCGACCAGCACCGTGCCGGCATAGCCCTGTAGCAGTTCTTCCAGCAGGTCGAGAGTTTCGATATCGAGATCGTTGGTGGGCTCGTCGAGCACCAGGAAATTGGCCGGCTTGGCGAATAGGCGCGCCAGCAGCAGGCGGTTGCGCTCGCCGCCGGACAGCGATTTCACCTTGGCGCGTGCGCGCTGCGGCGGGAACAGGAAATCGCCCAGGTATGAAATCACATGCTTGCGGGTGCCGCCGATGTCGACAAAATCCGAGCCGGGGCTGATCACTTCGGCCAATGCCGATTCGTCATCAAGCGCCTCGCGGAATTGGTCGAAATAGGCGATCGACAGCTGGGTGCCGCGTTTCACTTCGCCGCGGTCGGACGCCAATTCGCCCAGAATGATCTTCATCAGCGTCGATTTGCCGGCGCCGTTGGGGCCGATCAGGCCGATGCGGTCGCCGCGCTGCACGATCGTGCTGAAATCCAGTATCACCGGCTTGTCGCCGAACGATTTGGAGACACCGATCAATTCGGTGACGATCTTGCCGCTGCGCTCCACATCGCCGACCGAGAATTTGACATTGCCCGCGCGCTCGCGCCGCGCCGCGCGCTCGTTGCGCAAGGCGTGCAGGCGCGCCACGCGGCCCGCGCTGCGCGTGCGCCGTGCCTCGACGCCCTTGCGAATCCAGACTTCTTCCTCCTTGAGCAGCTTGTCGAAGCGCGCATTGGCCAGCGCTTCCGCATTCAGAGCTTCTTCCTTGCGCCGCTCGTATTCCGCGAACGAGCCGGGATAACTCGTGAGCTGGCCGCGGTCGAGCTCGATGATGCGGGTGGCGAACGACTCCAGGAAGCGCCGGTCGTGGCTGATAACGAGGATGGCGCCCGAAAATGCCGCCAGCGTCTTTTCCAGCCAGTCGATGGAGGCGATGTCCAGATGGTTGGTGGGTTCATCGAGCAACAACAACTCGGGCTCGGAGACCAGCGCGCGCGCCAGTGCCACCCGCTTCAGGGTGCCGCCGGACAATCCCGCGATGCTCTTGTCGGCATCCAGCCCCAGGCGATCCAGCACCGAGGTGACGCGCTGGGTGACGCTCCAGCCGCCGCTGGCTTCCAGGCGATGCTGCAGATCGCCCAGGCGATCCAGGGCATCGGCATCGCCCGCCTCGGCCTCGACCAGGGCATGGTGATAGGCAATCAGGTCCGCTGCCGCGCCGCCGAGTCCGGCAGCGACGGCATCGAACACCGTCAGCGTCGGATCGAATTCCGGTTCCTGCGGCACATAGGCGAGCTTGAGCTCGGCCGAGCGCGCCACATCGCCGTCGTCGGGCTTGATTTCGCCGGCGATGATGCGCAGCAGGCTGGACTTGCCGGTGCCGTTGCGGCCGACCAGGGCAATGCGCTCATTGGCCTCGATGGCGAAATCGATGCCGTCGAGGAGTTTCGCATCGCCGAACGCGAGCGATAAATTCTTTACGTGAAAAATAGGCATGAAAATCAGTGAAGTTGAAGGCCGGACCCGCCGGCCCGCCACGGCAGTTACCGCTCAGGCCGGTTGCGAAATCCGCGCCGCTATCTGGAAGTGAAGAATCAGCACCGCCACCAGTCC
>DASWEY010000018.1:0-90975 GCA_036394575.1 Usitatibacteraceae bacterium
ATGGCAACCGCCGCGATAGATGGCAATCCCGACTTGCTGGATCAAATAGCCTGGGTCTTGAGCGTGTTCAAGGACGATGACGAAGTTGTCGCTGAATTGAACAAGCTGTCGCTCCCAGCTAAAGAAAAGACTATTGAAGCACTGCTGGGGGTCAGGTTCGATAAATTCCATTCCCTATCTTTAAAAGCGCTGCGGCAGATTGTCCCATACATGGAAGCAGGGCTGCGCTACGATGAGGCTTGCGAGAAGGCCGGTTATCACCATAGCCAGCTTTTCAAGATCGGCGAAGGCGTAAGTAAGAAACTTCCATCGTTATATAGCGGCCGCGATCAATCCGGCCGTATGGTCTTTAACGAAGAGCTTGGCGATATCCCGCGAAATCCCGTTGTATTGCGCGCCCTGAATCAAGCACGCAAAGTGCTAAATGCACTTGTGGAAAAATATGGGTCGCCGTATTCCGTACATATCGAAATGGCGCGGGATTTATCAAAGCCTTTCGATGAGCGCAACAAGATCGGCAAGGAGCAAGAGGCCTATCGTGAGCGCAACGAAAAAGACCGGCAAACATTTTTAAGCGAATTCGACGTCATCGGCGCCGCGCGAGGTGGCGACTTCGATAAGTGGAAGCTGTATCGAGAGCAGCAAGGAAAATGTGCCTACTCGGTCGAGCCAATAGACATCCATCGCCTGCTTGAACCAGGTTATGTCGAAATTGACCATGCACTGCCCTACTCTCGCAGTTTCGACGACAGCAAAAACAATAAAGTTTTGGTGCTCGCGAAAGAGAACCGCGACAAAGGCAACCGTACGCCTTACGAGTATCTTGACGGCGAGCACGAGTCGGCGCGGTGGCGAATGTTCGTGGCATTTGTTGAATCGAACAAAGCTTATCGCCAAGCCAAGCGCTCACGGCTATTGAGGAAGGATTTCGGGAACGAACAATCCGAGGAGTTCAGGGAGCGCAACCTAAACGACACACGCTACATCTGCCGTTTTTTCAAGAACCAAGTCGAGCGATTCTTGCGACTCGCCGAAGGCAGCGAAGACAGGCGGTGCGTAGTCGTATCGGGGCAGCTGACCGCATTTCTGCGCGCTCGCTGGGGCTTGTTGAAGGTACGCGACGAGAGCGACCGCCACCATGCGCTGGACGCCGTTGTGGTTGCTGCATGCAGCCACAGCATGGTCAAGCGCTTGTCGGATTACGCAAGGCGAAAAGAACTAGACCAGGTAAAAGACGGTTTTGTCGATATTGCGACCGGTGAAATTGTTAATCCCAGCATGCAGCAACGTTTGGCGGAACATTTTCCCGAGCCGTGGCCTTATTTCAGGGATGAGGTGCAAGTACGTCTGAAGTTAGATGACCCTGCGCTGTTACGGACAGAACTTGAACGCCTCGGAACTTATTCGGCTGCGATGCTGGAAGAGGTGAAACCAATTTTTGTATCGCGAGCACCTCAGCGGCGAAACGGTGGCGCTGCACACAAGGAAACAATTTATAGCCAGCCTGCACGCCTCCAAGCGCAAGGCGGCGTCACACAGAAGGTACCGTTAACGAGCCTCACGATCAAAGCTCTCGACAACCTGATTGATCCCCACCGAAATGAAAAGCTATATGCAGCGATTCGGGAACGGCTGGAACAACACGGCGGTAAGGCAGACAAGGCGTTTGCAGCTGGCAATCCGCTTCGAAAGCCGGACCACAACGGGGCACCGACTGGCCCGATAGTTCGTACCGTAACCATGGTTATCGACAAACTCACAGGCGTACCGGTTCGTGGCGGTGTTGCTAAGAATGACAGCATGCTAAGAGTTGATGTTTTTGCGAAAAGTGGAAAGTTTCATCTGGTGCCAATTTATGTTCATCATCGAGTGAAAGGCCTTCCCTTCAAGGCAATCGTCGCTTTCAAGGACGAGACCGAATGGACCTTGATCGATGAAAGCTTCAATTGGCAATTTTCGCTTTATCCGAATGATCTTGTGCGTGTGAATCTCAACGGCAAAGAGCCGATAACTGGCTACTTCGCCAGTTGCGATCGTAGCACTGGAGCAATCAGTCTATGGGCCCATGATCGCAGTAAAGCGATTGGGAAAGACGGTCTTATTAGGAGTATTGGCCTCAAGACGGCAAAGACTGTTGAAAAGTTTCATGTCGATGTTTTGGGTACTGCATACCCAACCACTGCGGTGCCGCGCCGTGGTCTGGCGTAGCGTTGTTATTAACCAACCGGCTCGCCTAAAGCGCGAGCACTTTTCGCTAGTCATCGAGCAGGAACAAACGGCGCATGTGCCGTTTGAAGACATCGCAATCATTGTGCTGCATCACCGCGAAATCACGCTGACCCATCCTGTACTTGCGGCATGCGCGGACTACGGCATCAGCTTGTTTGCCACGGGTGATAACCATCAACCTAACGGCGTATTTCTCCCCTACCTTCAGCACAGCCGCGCAACACGAATGATGCGGCTACAGCTGCGCTTAGCAAAGCCAACGGTTAAAAGCGCTTGGGCGGAGATCGTCAAAATGAAGATTCGCAATCAAGCTGAATGCTTGCGGCTTTGCAACGCAAAGGACGAAGACCGCCTATTGTCATACTCACGTCGAGTCCGCTCGGGTGACACAGAGAACCTGGAAGCGCAAGCAAGCGCAGTATATTTCCGCGCGTTATTCGGGAGCAACTTTGATCGGTCGCAACAGCGTTGGACAAATGCGGCGCTTGATTACGGCTACTCAATTTTTCGCGGCGCGATTGCGCGAGCACTCGTAGCACATGGATTTTTGCCCGCTATTGGCTTGTTTCATCGCAGCGAGCAGAACGCATTCAATCTCGCCGACGATGTCATAGAGCCGTACCGCCAGATCGTTGATTTGCATGTTGCGAAATTGCCGGCTCTCTCCGAAGAGACTGAGCTTTCGCCGAATGACAAAGGGAATCTGGTGGCTCTGCTAAATATCGACGTAGGCATGCCGCGCGGGGTGATGAGCAGTCTTTCTTCGATCGAACAAACTGTCGAATCGTTAGCCAGGCTCTATGAGGGTAACGATGAAAACACGCTGGAACTGCCGCGCCTGCTTGGGTTACGGCAGCATTTCCGCGAAATCTGATGGGGCAGGAGACCCGGCGCTTTATGAGACTGCTGGTGTTCTTCGATTTGCCAGTTGTCACAAAAGCGGAGCGCAAAGCGTACGTACACTTCCGTCGATTTTTGCTGAACGACGGTTATGACATGCTCCAGTTTTCCGTTTATGGGCGCATTTTGAACGGCACTGACGCCGAGCAAAAGCATATGCAGCGACTAGTGCAAAATCTTCCACCGGCTGGCTCCATTCGCGTATTGACCGTTACCGAAAAGCAGTTCGCAAGCATGAAGTTGCTTGTGGGGCTCCCGCTTTTTCAGGAAAAAAACGTCAACGCGGCGCAAATGCTATTGTTTTAAAGCGTTTTTAAAAGACGAAATCCCGCGTAGCGCTAGGCGCTACGCGGGTTTCCGGCTAGTCAGATTGTAGCCTTCCGGGGTGAGAGAGGGAGCTACAACGCATGCTGGATGTTGATGCCGTCATTAAGTGATTGTAGCCTTCCGGGGTGAGAGAGGGAGCTACAACGGTAAGGCCGGCGGCCTCGCGCGCTTTTCGGATTGTAGCCTTCCGGGGTGAGAGAGGGAGCTACAACACTGCCCGCCTGGTTCGATCATTGTTATTGGATTGTAGCCTTCCGGGGTGAGAGAGGGAGCTACAACGGGCATGATCTACTTATTCGCCCAGGCGGAGATTGTAGCCTTCCGGGGTGAGAGAGGGAGCTACAACCAGTTCAGAGGCGACGGGAAAAACCCCGTCACCTCTGAACTGCGCGCTGCGCGCTCTTGCGTCACTAGAATGCGGCCCTTCCTCATATGTCGATCGAATTTATTTTTTTTGAAAGTCAAGCATTGGCGCGCTTTCCCAGCCACTTTTGCCCCAAAACCCGCACCAATGCTGGACTTTGTTCTTTCAAAATATTTTCCAAACCCTTCTTGACATAAAACGAACGATCGTTCTATTATTAACCCCATGAACCAGACCGCAAACAAATTGAGCAAGGGTGAAGAGACCCGCGCCGCCATTCTCAAGGCGGCGCTGAAGCACGCCAGTGTGGCCGGCTTCGAGGGGCTCACCATCGGTACGCTGGCGGCCGAGACCGGCATGTCCAAAAGCGGCCTGTTCGCGCATTTCGGTTCCAAGGAAGAGTTGCAGATCGCCACGCTGGACGAAGGCATTCGCCGCTTCAGCGAGACGACGATGATGCCGGCGCTGTCGGCGCCGCGCGGCCTGAAGCGTTTGCAGGCGATGTGCGACAACTGGCTGAACTGGACGGCGCGCAACGACCTCGCCGGCTGCCCGATGATGACCGCCAGCCAGGAATTCGACAACAAGCCGGGGCCGGTGCGCGATGCAGTGGTGGCGCATATGCAGCGCCTGCATCAGGGCCTGGTGAAATCGGTGCAGATGGCGATCGACAATGGCGAGTTCGCCGCCGGCATCGATGCGGAACAAGTCGCCTTCGAATTGTTCGGCATCATTTCCAGCTGCTATCGCGCGCGCAATCTGTTCCACGACAAGTTCGCCGATCAGCGTGCGCGCCGCGCTTTCGAACGCCTGATCGATTCCTGTCGGGCCCTGCCTGCCCAAGCCCAGCGCAGCGCCTCCGCTGCCGCGCCCACCCCCTAAACCGCATTGAAGGAGACCGTCATGACCACTGCCCAACTTCCGTCTTTCAATAGCACGATCGTTCGTTTTATGGCACGCCACCCGATTGCCCCCGCCCTCAGGCGCGGCGTGCAACGTGTCGGCATGCGTTTAGCCTCGGCAGTCGCGCCGCGCTTTGCCGTCAGGCAGGCGATGGACCGTTTCATGACGCCGCCGCGTTTCCCGCGGCCCGAGGCCGAGCATGCTCTCCTCGACAACGCGACGGCGCTGGATATCGCCACGCCGCTGGGCGATATCCGCGCCTGGCGTTTCGGCGAACCCACAGCGCCGGTGATCCTGTTCAGTCACGGCTGGGGGGGGCGCGGCGCGCAGTTCCGCAGCTTTGTGCCGGCGCTGCTGGATGCCGGCTACCAGGTGATCCTGTTCGACCATATCGGCCACGGGCAAAGCGCGGGCCGCGAATCGTCGCTGGTGGATTTCTGGCGCGGACTGGAAGCGGCGCTGAAGGCTCTCGATGCACAGGGCCTGGTGCTGGCCGGCCTCGTCGGCCACTCGCTGGGCGCGGCGGCGGTGGCCTCCGCCCTGCGCGGCATGCCGCCGGGGCAGACGCAGGGCCTGCGCGCGGTGTTGATCGCGCCGCCTTCTTCGGTGATCCGCTACTCGAAATTTTTCGCGCGCTATCTCGGCATCAGCGAGCGCATCCGCGACGCCATGCAATGGCGCTTCGAACAGCGCACCGGCGTGGCCTGGCAGGAATTCGAATTGCCGCATTCGGTCGACCGGATCGCGGCCAAGGCCCTGGTCATCCACGACCGTGACGATCGCGATGTGGGCATCGACAGCGGCCTGGCGATCGCGCGCGCCTGGCCCGATGCGCGCTTCCACGAGACCCGGCGGCTCGGCCATAACCGCATCCTGCGCGACCGGGAAGTCATTCAGCACGTAGTCGATTTTCTCGGCGGCCGCGTCGAGTTCCTGCGCCCGCCCGCCAGCGGCGAACGCAGCCCCTACCGCGAACCTGCACCGCTGTATTGATGCACCGATGAAGGAGACCATCATGAAACTGCTTACCCTGGGCGCCGCCCTCAGTTTTACCGCGGCCGCGGCGAACGCGACGATTGCCGTCAGCAACCTGCACAGCGAACATCTGTCGCACGGCGCGGAAGCCGGCGCCATCGGCAACGGCGGCTCAACCCTGTTCACGCTCGCCGTGGTTGCGCTGTTCGCCATCTCCGGCCTGTATGCGCTGGCGGCGTCGGGTCGCATTCGCTCCCTGCCGCTGATGCAGAACGCGATCTACGCCATCACCGGTTTCTACCTGCTGCGCGGATCATTCCTGCTGCCGCAACTGTTCGGCTACAACATTTTCTCGTCGCGCTACGAGGTCAGCGCCGCCGATCTGCTGCTGTCGGCCCTGGTGCTGGCGATCGGCATCGTCCACCTGGTCGGTCTCAACAGGCAGAGCGGCGGCGAAACGCGCTAGTTCGAAACATCAAACAGCCGTCATTCCAGTGCAGGCTGGAATCCAGTCCCGCGTATTGTCGAATCATGGACTGGGCTGGGCCACAGCTGCGCTGGGCGACGGCGATGGATTATGTTCCTCCGCCTGTAGCGGTGTTTGCGTAATGTTGGTGCGCTAGGCAGAATAGGCCCGGCAGTCCATAAAAACATGACGCAACACCGGAGGAGCCATGCCCAGCACCATGATGCAGCGCCCGCTGCTGATCTCGTCTTTGCTCGAGCACGCCGCTAAAAACTTTGGCGACACCGAAATCGTGTCGCGCACCGTGGAAGGCCCGATCCATCGCTACAATTATCGCGAAGCCAACCGCCGCGCCAAACAGCTGGCCAATGCGCTCAGGCATCTGGGGGTCAAGCGCGGCGACCGCATCGGCACCCTGGCGTGGAACGGCTTTCGACACCTTGAAGTCTATTACGGCGTTTCCGGCATGGGCGCCATCACGCACACCGTCAACCCGCGCCTGTTTCCCGAGCAGATTGCGTACATCATCAATCATGCCGAAGATGCATGGCTGTTTTTCGATGTCTGCTTTGTGCCCCTGGTCGAGGCACTGGCGCCGAAGCTGTCCAGCGTCAAGGGTTTTGTGGCAATGACCGATGCGGCGCATATGCCGCAGGCGAAGATCCCCAACCTGCTGTGCTATGAAGACCTGCTCGCCGACGAAGCCGACGATTATGTCTGGCCGCAGTTCGACGACCAGACGCCCTCCGGGCTCTGCTATACCTCGGGTACCACCGGCAACCCCAAGGGTGTGCTGTATACGCATCGCTCCACCCTGTGCCACACCTATGCGGCGATGACTCCGGACGCCTTCGGCCTCACCTCCCGCGACACCCTGTTGCCGGTGGTGCCGATGTTCCACGTCAATGCCTGGGCCACGCCGTTCATCGCGCCGGCCGCCGGCTGCAAGCTGGTGTTTCCCGGCGCCATGCTGGACGGCGCCAGCCTCTATCAATTGTTCGAGCAGGAAAGCGTCACCGCCAGCGCCGGCGTACCCACGGTGTGGATGGGCCTGCTCAATTATCTGAAAACCCACCAACTCAAGTTCAGCACGCTCCGCGAAACCGTGATCGGCGGCTCGGCCTGCCCGCCGGCGATGATCGAGAGTTTCGAGAAAGACTACGGCGTCAATGTGATCCACGCCTGGGGCATGAGCGAACTCTCGCCCCTGGGTAGTATGAACCGCCTGCGCGCCAAGCACCTGAAGCTCGGCGCCGCCGAACAGTTCGCCATCAAGGTCAAACAGGGCGTGCCGATTTTCGGCATCGAGCTGGAAATCGTCGATGCGGAGGGCAAGGTGCTTCCGCATGATGGCAAGGCCTTCGGCGACCTGATGGCGCGCGGCCCGTGGGTAATGGAGCGCTATTTCAAGGAAGAACATTCGGCATTGCGAAACGGCTGGTTTCCGACGGGCGATGTGGCCACCATCGATGCCGACGGCTATATCCAGATCACCGACCGCTCCAAGGACGTGATCAAATCGGGCGGCGAATGGATCAGCTCGATCGAGCTGGAAAACATCGCCGTCGCCCACCCGGCGGTGCAGGAAGCCGCCGTGATCGGCATCGCCCATCCCAAATGGGACGAGCGCCCCCTGCTGGTGGTGATGCTGAAAAAAGACGCCCGGGCGACACGCGCCGAACTGCTGGCGTTCTACGACGGCAAGGTGGCGAAGTGGATGAAGCCCGACGATGTCGCCTTTGTCGAGCAACTGCCGCATACCGCCACCGGCAAATTGCTCAAGACCAAATTGCGCGAGGAATTTCGCAATTACAAATTGTCGACAGCCTGAGCCGCGGGGCGCCGCGGCCTTGCAAGCGCGTCAGGCGTGAATCGACGGCGCCGCGGCGCCGCGGCGCGCGCCCGGTTCCGACGAGGCCTCGACCACCACCGGCAAATTGAGGCTGCGCCACAACCCCCGGGGATACATGCCGCGCCTGAGCAATTGCCCCGCCACCATCAGCACGATGCGGGCGATATCGTGGATCGGCCGGAAATGGCTGGGACGCGCCTGTTTCGGATAAATGCCGGGGATCGCGACCGCCACGCTGCGCACACCGGCGGCCGCGGCGACGATCAGGATCTCGCTCTCGAATACAAAACCCTGCCACGAAACCTGCTTGCGGCTGAGCCGCGACAGCAGGGACGCCGGATACACGCGAAAACCCGATTGCGTATCGGCGATCGGATAACCCGCCGCCCAGGAAATCCAGAAGCGCGCAAACTGGTTGGCATAGTAGCGGCGCGCCGGAAAATTCTTGCGGTCATGCAGACGCGCACCGATGACGATGCGGTGCGGGTACATGGCAGACACATTGAGCAGCCGCCCGATGTCTTCGGGACTATGCTGGCCATCGCCGTCCAGGGTCACCACGCTGCGCGCGCCGCGCGCCAGCGCATGCTCGAAGCCCCTCCACAGGCTTGCCGCCTTGCCGATATTGCGTTCGTTGCGCAGCAGCGTGACCGGCAGGCCGGCCAGCTGCGCGGCCGTGCCATCCTGCGAGCCATCATCGACCACCACCACATTGGGAACCATCCGCAAGGCCCGTTCGGCCAGCGCGCGGATGGTTTCCACCTCGTTGTAGGCGGGAATCAGCACATGGATTTCGTTCAGGGCGTCAGGCATGAAGGCAATTCAATATTCCGATGGCGGGCAGCGCCCGTTTGCAGGCGGGCGGGGAATTGAGGCGATCCACTTGCGCATTCTCCCATAACGGCGGCGCTTATCTGTGCGGTAGCGCTCATGGCGCCCCCGCAGTCCGGTTGCCATCCGCGCGCATCAGCAGGCTCAGCAGCGGCGTCGTCATCAGGGTGGTGACCAGGGCCGTCACGAACAACACCGTGAACATCTCTTGGCCGATCAGGCCGGCATCGAGGCCGACTTTCAGGAACACCAGCTCGACGACGCCGCGCGTGTTCATCAGCACGCCGACCATCAGGGAGGAGCGCCATGATTGCCGCGCCAGTCGCGCCCCCAGGGTACCGGCAATGATCTTGCCGGCAATCGCCGCGCCGAGCACCAGCAGCAGCACGGTGACGCCGGCGGCGGCGAACGCGCGCGCGGTGGTATTCAGGCCCGCATAGGCAAAAAAACAGGGCATCAGCACCAGCAACACCAGCGGCTCCACGCGCTGCCGCAACTCTTCAAGCAGGCGGTTATCGCGCGGCAGGCACAGGCCAAAGATGAAGGCGCCGAACGCGGCATGCACCTGCAGGCGCTCGGTGAGCCAGGCGCACAGCAGCGCACCCATCAGCAGCAGCGCCGTAACGGCCAGCGGCTGGGGCGCAGCATGCGGCCGAAGCGCACCGGCCAGCCAGGGGCGCAGCACACCGAGCATGAACGCGCCCAGCAGCGCCAGCAACAGGGCGTTGACGGCCGCCTGCCATCCGCTCGCCGGCGCGTTGCCGGTGGCCAACACCACAGCCAGCATCAGCCATGCCACTACATCGCCGATCGCCGCGGCCGACAGCGCGAGTTTGCCCGGCGCGGTATGCACCAGTTCGCGCTCCCTGAGAATGCGCGCCAGCACCGGCAGGGCGGTGACGGACAATGCCGTACCGATGAACAAGGCGAACGGCCAAAACGCCACGCCCGCCGGCGCCATGCTGCGATAGAGCAGCGGGGCCAGTGCCAGCCCGGCCAGCATCGGCAGCAACAGGCTGAGGCCCGCGAGTTGCGCCGCATGGCGCCACTGCCGGCCGGCCTCGCCGCCGGCAATGCGCAGCTCGGCACCCATCAGGAACATGAACAGCACCAGACCGAGTTGGCCAAGGCCGTTGATCTCGCGCAGGGAGCCCGGTGCGAACAAATACAGATGCCAGTCCGGCAGCAGCCCGCCGAGCACGATGGGCCCGAGCACGAACCCGGCCGCCATTTCGCCGATCACCGGCGGCTGGCCGAAGCGGCGCAGAAGCAGCGCCAGACCCCGCGCGGTCAGCAGAATGATAAGGATTTGCAGGATCATTCAAGGTCCATCGGAAATTTTCGCCTTTGCCTTCGCCATCGCACCGGCCGCACCATCACCACAGCATCCAGCGCCACCACCAGGGCACCATGTCGCGGCGATGGGCGGCATCGCGGCCGCGCACCAGGGCGGCGCGCTCCATGCTTGTCGCTTCATTGTAAAAGGGCTGTGCGGACAGGGTCAGCCCGGACGCGCGCGCTTTGTCGACAATCATCTGCAGGTACTCCTGCATATGCGCCGCGGTGTAGTTGTTGGTGTCGTGGAAGGTAATCACCACCGGCGCGACCCCGTCGACCGCCGGGATCTGCCCGCTGTCGATGCGTTCACGCACCTTGCGCATTTCGCCGGCCATATGGATAAAGCGGCGCGGGCTGGCCTTGAAACCCCAGTCCTTGCCGTCATTGGCGCTGATATCGGTCAGCAATACCGTCAGGCCATGGCTGGCATAGGCCGCCAGGGTGCGCGCATCATAGGCCCAGTAGGGTGGGCGCAACAGGGTGACCGGCCGCCCCAGCACCGGGGCCAGGTCGGTAATGCCGTCGCGCAGGGCTTGCACCAGTTCGGCATCGTTCAGGCTCCGATGATTGCGGTGTCCCCAATGGGAAGCGTCGTGCAGGGCCAGCACATGGCCGTCCGCGAATTCGCGCCGGATCAACGCACGGCCGCGCCTGGTCGCGCCGCCATCGCTGCTGCGCGTCTGCAGGAAAAAAATCGCCTTGATCCCGTTCTGGGTGGTGTTATGGGCCAGCGTATCGAGAATTTTTTCGGTGGGATTGTCGGTCAGCCGGCCGTTGGGGCCGTCGTCGAAGCTGAGGATGAACCGTACCGGGACAGCCGCAAGGTCGGGTGGCGCTGCGGTTCCGGCGCCGGGCCCGATCGACGCGCAGGACGCCAGCAGCCATACCAGGCTTGTCGCCACCACAGGACAGATTTTTTTGAATGCCATCGATGATGCGAACTGCAGCGTTCATTCCTTGAGGTTGACCTGCTGCTTCGATTGCGCGAATACCCAGGTCAGGCCGATGCCGGCGGCAATATTGCTGCGCCGCTCGACCAGGGGACTGGCCGCGAAAGCCGCATGGCTGATATTGTCGTATTTGATAAAGGCGCCCAGCCACATCCGTTCGAATCGCTTCGAAGCCGCGACGATGAATTGCGCGCCGGAATAGCCGCCCGGCGCGCGGTAAGCCGGACGCATGATACTGGAATATTGCGGGGCAACGCCGTAGAAATAGTCGTGATAGCGGCGATCCGCGATCAACACACCGGCGACCAGGCCCAGCCTCCAGCCCCGCGCCATGCCGACATCCAGATTGAGCTGCGGATGGGTCAAGGCGCCCGCATCGTTGACATGACGAAAATCGCTGGCGATCACGGCGCGTACCGGCAGCTTGAAGGTCAGCTTGCCATGATCGGGGAATGCCAGCAGCAGGATGCTGAGCGCCGGCCCGATCTCCAGCGTGGGATCGAGATTCGGCATGCCCTGGCGCGCGCCATTATCGCGGCTGCGCACCGGCACCGAGCCGTCGATGGAAATATCGAGTTCGACGCGCTCGCGCTTGAACAGCAGGCCGCGCATCTTGTCGCGATCCATCTGCAGCATCTCGCCGCGATAGACGAAATACGGCACCGGCAGCAGGTAACCGCGCTGCCGGTTGGAGCCGCGGTAATCGGGATAGCTGAGCGCGGCCACGCCGCCACCCACTTCCCACAGCGGGTGTTCCTCGGCGGCGGCCAGGCCGGCAATCGCCGTCAGTGCGATGAATAAACCCATGGTGCCGGCAAAAACAAAACATCGATGGGCTTTCATACACCTTCAGCGCTGGCCCGGACATCGCGCCGATGCTTGAACCAGGCCCGAATTGCCGTCGGCAAGGTGCCGAGAAAATTGACATAATAAATCGCCCGGAACAGATACAGGCGCGGCGTGATCGGGCCGCGGCGAAACACATCGCCCGCCAGCAGCGATACCACCGCCGACTGCACGCCCCACACATTACGCGGCGCCATGAACAGCTTGCGGATGACCGGCGATGTCATGCGATAGATCAGCCATGAGAAGGTGCGTACCCCGCGCCGCACGGTGCGATCGAATTCGCGATGGAGCTGCGGCGCGCGCGCCGGGTCGGCGAGCACGCCGTCCACCACCCCGGCCCCCAGCTTGGCGCTGTTCATCGCCAGATGCACGCCGCTGGAAAATACCGGATCGATGAAGGCCCAGGCGTCGCCGATCAGCAGATAGCCGTCGCCGCACATGCGGCTCGACTGATAGGAATAGTTGCCGGTGGCCGTGACCGGCGCGGTCAGTTCGGCGTCGACGAGGCGCGCCGAAATTTCCGGCGAGAGCGCGATGGTCTGCATCAAGAACGTGGTCGGATCGGTGCGGCGCGAATTGAGATACGCCGGCCAGCACACCGCCCCCACGCTGGTGGTGCCGTCCTTCAGCGGGATGAACCAGAACCAGCCATGCTCGAACCAGACGATGGTGATATTGCCCTCGGCGCTGCCGGCATTGCGGCGCGCATTGCGAAAGTGCCCGAAGATGGCGGCGCTGGCGTGCTTCCTGTTTTTTTGCTTGATGCCGAAACGGTTCGACAAAAAAGTATCGCGCCCCGAAGCGTCCACCAGATAGCGCGTGCGCCATTGCTGGGTGCTGCCGTCGTCCACCTGCAAGGTGATCAGGGTGTCTTCCCCTTTGGCAAAATCGCCGAAGGTCACGGCACTGACGCGCGCGCCCTCGAACACGCGTGCGCCCTTGGCGGCGGCATTGCGCAACAGCATATGGTCGAACTCGGAGCGGCGCACCTGGAAGGCATGCGGCCAGCGCTTGTCGAAGGCCTCGGCAAAAGCGAAACGCACGGTCTTGTTATGCGTATGGGATTCAAATTCGGCGGCGTCCTTGCGAATGCCGATGCGCACCAGTTCCTCCCACACGCCCAGCTGTTCCAGCAGCGGCATGTTCTGCGGCAGCAGGGATTCGCCGATATGAAAGCGCGGGTGATGTTCCTTGTCGACCACGGCCACGTCGCGCCCCTTTTGCGCCAGCAGGGCGCTGATGGTCGAGCCGGCCGGACCGCAGCCGATGACAAATACTTCGCAATGGCGCTCTGCCTCTGCGGTGCTGCCGATGACGAGTCTGGGCATGATCGGACCTCCTGGTAACGGCGGTTTCCACTATCGGCAGCCGGTTGCCGCCAAGTAAAAAAATGATTTGCCGATGCTGCACTTGCCTGTTACTTGCCTGTTTCGAGGCGACTCCTGAAACGGCGACCTCGCAGTCTCAGCTCATGCCGCCGTCGATACTGATGACCTGGCCGGAAATATAACCGGCACGATCCGAACAAATAAAGCCGACCAGGGCCGCGACTTCCTCGGCGCGGCCGGCGCGCGCCAGTGGCACCAGTTGCCTGATGCGCTCGGCGGGAAAGGCCTCGGCCAGCATCGGCGATTCGATGATGCCCGGCGCCACCGCATTGACGGTGATGCCGCGCGTGGCGACTTCCAGCGCCAGCGCCTTGGTGGCGCCATGCAGGCCGGCCTTGGCCGCCGCATAATTGACCTGCCCGCGATTGCCCAGCAGACCCGACACCGAGGTCACGCTGACAATGCGGCCCCAGCGGGTGCGAACCATCGGCATCAGCAGCGGCTGGGTGACATTGTAAAAACCGTTCAGGCTGACATCGATCACGCGCTTCCAGCGGGCTTCGTCCATCGCCGGCAGCAGCACATCGTCGTGGACGCCGGCATTGTTGACCAGCACCTGGATGGCACCGCTGTCGAGCAATGCGGCCAGGGCCGCGGCGGTCGCGCGGTTGTCGCAGACATCGAATACCGCGACTTCGGCACTGCCGCCCTGCCCGCGCAATTCTTCAACAAGTGTTTGCGCCGCAGCGGCGTGTTGATGCGCATGCACCACCACATGCAGGCCCTGCGCCGCCAGCTCGCGGCAAATAGCGCCGCCGATCGCGCCACTGCCGCCGGTGACCAGGGCGCGCTTCATGGGCGGGCTTTCGTCGCGGGCAGATTCATATCCCACAGCCGCGCATCGGAATACGTAGAACGCCATTTGGCGCGCTTTTCCAGCCATTTTTGCCCCGGAAGGCGCGCCAAATGGCGTTCTACGCATTTCAGTATCGACGTCATGCGGCGCCTCCTGCAGCCGGCACGCGAAACATCAGCGTGAACTGCCCGCTGATCAAAAGGCGCTCATCCGCGCTTGCCTGGAAGCGGTAAATACCGCCGGCTGCATCACTGTGCAGAAGGGTCGCGCCGAGCAGCAGTTCGCCGTCGACCCGGTCCAGCCATTCGATATGGGTTTCGATATTGCGCAGCGCCGCCAGCACACCGGCGCGCGGCGCGGCATGCGCCTCGCGCAGGGCGCCATGCACGGCGGCCGCCTGCGCCGCGTATTCGATCGCCGCCCATACCGGCAGGCCGCCCGCCTCGCGCAGCGGATTGTCGAAGTCGCGATGTGACAGCGCGACGCAGCGAATGCCGTCCGCATCCCAATGCAGCACGCGCTCCAGCAGGCACATGCGGCCACCGTGCGGAATCTTCGCGGCAATCGCCGCGCGGTCCAGTTTGGGCAGAGTGCGCACTAGCATCGCGACACCCGCAGATTCAGTTCCGGAGACAAGGGCAGCATCGCCGTGCGCGCGGCGGGGTCGGCCAGCGTGGCCAGCGCCGCGAAGCCGCGCGCACTGGCATTGGCCTGCCAGCTCGCCGGCATCCATGCGGCCCAGGCCGGCGCGGCAGGTGCGGCGCTCAAGCCCACGTCCCAGCCGGGGCTGTTCGCCGCTGCCGGCGCGGCTGCGAGCACCAGGGCGATCGCCGTGGCCTCGTTCATCGGCATGACTTCGCTCAGGGGTGCGGGCAAGGGACTGTCGTAGCAGACAAACAACACCGGCAATTGATCGGCATTCACCTGCGCGACCGCATTCAGCAGGCCGGCGGCGAAACTCCATTGGCCGCGGGCGATGCTGCTGGCCGCCAGCTTCGCGTTCATGGCGATGCTGAAATAACCGCTGGGCGCGTTATGCACCGAGTTATGAAACTGGGTGGGCGACACTTCGCGGCTGCCGGCCAGCGCCTCGCAGAGCTGATGGGTGATCACGCCGGCCGCCTCGCGGGAAGCAAACACCATCGCCATTTCCTGCGCCGCAATCGACGTTTGCTGCAGGGCCTGCTCGGCCGCCGCGATCGCGAGGCGCACCGTCGGGCTGCTGCGGCGGCGCTCGGCGGGCGGCAGGCTGTTCGGCGCGATTGCGGCCAGGGGTGCGGCGGCGTAGGCTTGCATGCCGCCCAACACCGCGCGCGCCTGTTGCCAATCGGGCAATCCGGGCGCCAGCACACCGACTCCTTCGACGAAAACGCGCATCAGCTTTCCCTCCCGAAAATCAACGCGCAATTGCTGCCGCCGAAGCCGAAGCTGTTGCTCATCACCGTCGATACGGCGCTGTCGCGGCCGCCAAGCACAATGGCGCACCGGGTGTCCGGATCGACCTCTTGCGTGGTCGGGCTGCCGGGAATGAAATTTTCTTCCAGGCTCAGCAGCGCAATTGCCGCCTCGGTAATGCCGGCCGCGCCCAGGGTGTGCCCGGTAAAGCCCTTGGTGGAAGAGCACGGCGTGTCCGCGCCGAACACGCCGAACACCGCACGGCCCTCGGCGCGGTCGTTGGCCGGGGTCGCGGTGCCGTGCAAATTGATGTAATCGATGTGCCGCGCCTCGCGATTGGCCGTGACCAGTGCGGCCAACATGGCGCGGCGCGCGCCCTCGCCTTCCGGGTGCGGCGTCGACATATGGTGCGCATCGCTGGTTTCGCCGTAGCCTAGCAGGCGCAATGCGCTGCTTGCCGCTTCGGGCTTCTCGAGCAGTGCAAAACCGGCGGCCTCGCCGATGCTGAGTCCGCGGCGCGCCACATCGAAGGGCCGGCAGATTTCGCCGGCCACCAGTTGCAGCGAATGGAATCCATACAGCGTGGTGTGGCAGAGGCTGTCGACACCGCCGACCACGGCGGCATCGATCAGTCCCAGGCGCATGAAACGCTCAGCCAGGCAGAACACCTTGGCGCTGGACGAGCAGGCGGTCGAAATCGTCATCGCCGGCCCGGTCAGGCCCAACACCCGGCGCACAAACTCGGTGGTGGCGTCGAGATTGTGCGTGGTCTCATAACGAAAATCGGCGGGCAGGCTGCCGGTTTCGGGATCGCGATGCTGGTAGGCGATCTCGGTGGACAAAATGCCCGCGGTGCTGGTGCCCAAAAAGACACCGATGCGCGCGGTCCCATAGCGCCGGCGGGCGGCCGCGACCGCAGCGTCGAAACCGTCCTGCTCCAGCGCCAGCAGGGCGAGGCGATGATTGCGGCAATCGTAATCGGCCAGCGCCGGCGGGAAGGCCATGTCGCCGTCCGCCTCGATGCCGTCGACGCGACCGATCCAGCAGGGCAGCGGCGCCCAGTCCAGATCGTTGGCGATGAGTCCGCTGCGTCCTTCGCGCAGCGCGCGCGCGGTCGCCGCCTTGCCGATGCCGGCGGCATTGCTGGTGGTAAAGGCACGGATGGCAAGCGGAATCATTGGCACGAAGGGATTATGAACAAGTTAACGGACAGGCGCGCACAGGATCAATTGGCCGGCATGAGGCTGACCTGCCGCGGCGCCCACAAGGCGCACACCAGCAGGGACAGCAAAGCGCCCAGGGCCACCGTGCCGCCAATGGCGTGCAGCACCGGCGTAGCCGACAAGGCCAGGAAACCGAAGGTGGCGACCGTGGAAATGCTGCACACCGCCAGCGACAACCGGGTACGGGCGCGCTCGTCGGCATCCGCCGGGGTGCGTTCGAAAAACAGCGCGTAATTGAGGCCGATGCCGAGCACCAGCAACAGGGCCACCAGGTGGAATACGCTGATCCGCTGCCCGCCCGCGACCAGCAGCGCCACCGTCAGGGCCAGCGCGGCCGCCACCGGCGCGGCCACGCGCCAGGTGCGGCGCAGGGAACGCAATCCCGCCACCAGCAATATCAGGATCAGCAAGGCGCCCCAGGCCGCCTGATGCAGGGCCTCGCGGCGAAAGCCGTCGACCATTTCGGTCGATACCTGTTTCAGATCGATCAGCTGGCTGTCGCCCCCCGGCATCGCCGCCAGCGCGCTCGACAGGCGGCCGATCTCGTTCACCCCGCCCAGGGGCGTGAGCACCAGCCAGCTGTCGTCGAGGTGCACGAACAAGGCATTCAATTTCGCCCCCAGCGGGGTGGCCGCATAGGCCGCGCGCGTCAGCGCGGGCTGCGTGCGCGCGGCGGCCACCTCCTGCGCAAACGGCACGAAAGCATCGGCACGAAAGCGGAGGCCGCGCAGCGCCGTACGCAAATTCCTGTCCAGTTCCGCGGCGTTCGGCAGCGCGCTCAATCGCGCGCGCTGCGTGGCCGGCGTGGGCACATACCAGGCCGGCGAATCGTAGCTGCGAATCCAGCCGTCCTGCTGCCATTGCCGGAGCGCGGGCAACAGTTTCTCCGCCGCCGCCAGCGCCGCCGCTTCGCTGTCGCCGCGACTGGCCACAAACACGCTGACTTCCGGCGCGCCCATTTCGCGGCGCAGCGCGGCGTCCTGCGCGCGCATCGTCGCCGATACCGGGCTGATGCCCGCCAGATCCGTTTCCCACCAGGCCGGATGCAGCCAGGCCAGCCACAGCATTGCCATCAGGGTGGCGACCACGCAGAGCCGGCGCGGCCAGAGCGAACGTTCGAGCACCGCCAGTTCCGGCACCCGCAATCGATGAAACGCCAGCACCTGCTCGCCCAACAGCCAGGGGATCAGGCGATGCGTGACCAGGCCCGCCACCAGCACCCCGGCCATGGTCAGCACGCCCAGTTGCGCCAGGCCCTGGAAGCTCGATAGCGTCAGTGCCAGTGCACTGACCACTGTCGTCAACACCGCCAGCGCGAGGGTGCGCCCGATGCGCCGCGCCGCGCCGCGCACGGCTTCGCCGGCCGCGGTATTGAGCAGCAGGTAATTCGGATAATCGACCGCCTCGCCAATCAGGGTGGCGGCGAAGCCGAGCGTGATGCCATGCACCGCGCCGAACAGCGCCTGCACCAGCAGCACGCCGATCAGCAGACCGAAGGCCACCGGCGTCACCACCAGGACCACCGGCAAGGCCGAGCGGTAAATGAACACCAGCATCGCCAGAATCACCAGCGCGGAACAGAGGCTCAATTTCCAGGCATCGCTTTCGATCAGGCGATGCGATTCGGCGGCGAACACGCCGGGCCCGGTGAGCGTGATATCCACGCGCGGATTGATCGACCGCAGCGCACTGCGCACAGTGGCGATGGCGGCGGCCTGTTGCACGCTGTCGAAGCCGGGCGCGCGCGTCTGCAGCACCAGAAAGGCGCGCTTGCCGTCGGCGCTGAACCAGACGCCATGACGCAGGGCGGGACGAGGCCCGGAATCGAATTGGCGCAGCGTCGCCAGAAATTCGCCGGTCGGGTCGCGCGCCAGCAGGGTTCGCGACAGCATGCCCAGGGGCGAGGCCAGTTGCGCCTCGGCCTCCTCCAGCGCCGCGTGCAGGGCGGGCGCGCTGAATTTTTGCGCCTCCAGCGCCGGGCTCAACACATAGCGATTGCGCATCAGCACTTCGCCTTGGCTGATGAACTGGTCGAGGCTGCCGTTGGCGGCGTAGGCGAACTCCGCCGCGCCGCCCAGCTTCGCCGCCAGCGCCCGGCTGGCCCGCGCCAGCGTCTGTTCGTCAACGCCCTCCCCGTGCAGCGCCACCAGCATCAGGCGCGACACCAGGCCGTCGCGCAACTGCGAAATCAGCAGGCGCTGCGGCGCACTGGCCGAGGGCGGCAGGAAGGCGCTGAAATCGGTTTCGATACGCAGGGTTTTTGCCGCCAAGAGGCACAGCGCGGCGAAGCAGAACAGCGCGATGCCATAGCGCACATAGCGTCGATAGCGTCCATAAGCCGGCGCCTGCCGATCGCCGCCGGTGCGTGGCGCGCCGGCCATCAGTGCACCTGCAATACGGAGCGGTCGCCGCTGCTTTCGCGAACCTCGATCTGCGCGATGCGGCCGGCGTGGCCGGACACCAGGATGCGCTCGATGTGCCGGGTCATTTCCTCATCGCCCGGAATCATCGTCAACCGCCAGGCCTGCTCGCCGCCTTCAAGGGAAATGCGGTAATAGGCCTGCAGCTGGGCGATATCACCCGCCAGCACCCCGCGCAAACTCGCGGCAAAGGCGTCGAGCAGGGGCTGGCTGGACAGCGCAATGCGATATTCCTTGCCGTTGCGCGCCACGGTCAGTTCCTGGCCGCTGATGCGAAAGCGCTCCTTGCGCGGCGTCAGCGTGATTTTCTCCACGGTGTCGGGACGGCGATAGGCCAGCGTGCCGGTGCTGACGATCGGCGCGGCCAGCAGGCTGGAATATTTTTTTTCCGTGTACGGCACTTCGCCTTCGGGCGCCACGGCCAGCAGTTGCATCAGGCTGGCCAGGTCGAACGCCTCGGCATGGACCGGCCCGACGGCGAACAAGGCCAGCATCGCGGCGACCAGCAGGACGGCGCGCCGCGCGGTACAGGATGTGCGCAACAAGGATGTGCGCGGCATGCGCATGCTATGCGGCCCAGTAATCATAGAAATTGAACCAGTTGTAGGGTGCATATTGCGCGTGGCGCTCCAGGCTGGCCACGTAGCGCTCCAGCGATTGCGACTCGGCGTCGCGCGACGGCGCACCCGCCATCTTGTCGGCCTGCGCGGCGGACTGGTCCAGCGATTCGAAGATGATCCGGTAGCGGTTGCCGCCGCAAAACAGACCGAACACCATCACCGTCGGCGCGCCGGTGACGCGCGCCAGGCGCAGGGGGCTTTGCGAAAAACGCGCCGGACTGCCCATGAACGACAGCGTCCGGGTGGGTTCGTCGCCGTAGATGCGATCGGCCAGAATACCCACCACCTCGCCGCGCTCAAGGCACTCTTTCACCTGCAGCATCGAGCCCGGCTGGCCGAGCGGGATCACGTTGTATGGCGACTGCCGGCCGGTACAGGACAGCAGGGTGCGCAACTGCGCGCCGTCGTCGATATGCATGACCACATTGACCTTGAGTTTTTTCTCCACGCTGCCGATCACGCCGAGCATGTCGAAACTGCCCAGATGCGAGCCCAGCAGCAGGCAGCCGCGCCCGCTCGCCAGCGCGTCCCAGAACGCGCGGTCGTTCCTCACCTCCACCGCCAGTTCGCGCTGACGCCCATTGAGCAGGTAGACGCGATCGAGCAAGGTGGTGGCGAAGACATACAGATGCATGTAGGTGTCGCGCCAGTTTGCCGGGCGATCGAGGGCGCGGCGCATGAAAGCCAGCGAAGCGCGGCGCGCCAGCGGCGCTGTCAGGAAAAAATAGAAGGTGATCGGCACCAGCAATACCCGGCATAATCCGCGCCCGCCATGCAGGGCCAGCCAGATGATGAGGCGCACCGCATCGCGGCTGCCGCGCTCGGGCCGATCGCGCCATTGCCCGTTCATGGCTTGCCGACCGCCGGCGCGACGGCAGCGGTGCAGGCCCACAGACCGCTCGCGATCAGCAACACACCGGTGCCGGTTTCGGCGCGCATCTCGAAGCGTACCCGTCCGCCAGCATCCCACTGCGCCTGGACGGTAAACGTCTGATCCGGTTTGAGCGGCGCGTGGAAGCGGGTGTTGAGCAAGGCGCCCAGTTCAAGTTGCGGGTAGCGCGCGCGCACCGCTTCCGCCACGCGCGCCAGGATGATCACGCCCGGCACCATGGGGTCGCCCGGGAAATGGCCCGCCAGCGCGGGGTGATCGGCGGCGATCGCCGCCGCCGGTGCGGCCGCGCTGATCCGCTCGCTGTGTTTATCGCCATGTTTATCGCCGCGCTTGCTGCCCGCTCCATCACCCTGCGCGCGGCACTGCGCCAGCAAATCGATCAGCGCCGCCTGCGGCAGTTTGCCATTGGCATTCCGGGGCAGCCGCGCCACCCGGTACAGCGGACGCGGAATGAACACCGGATCGATGCGCGCGCGCAACACGCTGGCCACCTGCTGCGGCGACAGCGTCTGCGAGACATAAAAACCGACCGGACGCTGTGCGCCATTCGCTTCGTCGTTGGCGGCGGCCGGTGCAGCCTCGGCGGGAAAAAAATACACGCCGTCATCGACCCCCGGCAGTTCGGCAAGACTCTGGTTCAGGGCGGCCAGGGAGGCGCGCTTGCCGCCGACCTTGACTAGGTCGCTGGCGCGTCCGCCCAGCAGAAAGCGGCCATCGGACATCAGCTCCAGCACGTCGCCGAGCTGCACGGGCGGCTCCACATGCGCGCCCGCCGCCCAACTGCCTGTGCTGAGGCCGTCGCCTTGCGCGGCCCCGCTCCACAACCTGACCCCGGGCAATGGCAGCCATGCGCTGTCGCTGGCGGTGCGCCGTATCGCCAGCGCCCCGGTCTCGGTGGAGCCGTAAATTTCCATCACCGGCACCTGCCAGGCCGCCTCGGCCGCGATCGCCTGCGCCAGCGGCACGCTCATGGTCGAGGCCAGCACGCCCTGCAGGCCCGGCATGCGCGCAGGCGCACTCAGCGGCGCGCGCATATGCACGGCCGTGGTCATCCACCAGCTCGGCAACGGGTGCTGCGCGAGCACCGTGCAAAGATCGGCTGACAACAACGGCCGCTGGGCATGCACCGGCACTCCCGTGTGCCAAGGCAGCATCACCGTTGCTTCCAGCCCGAACATATGCTGAGGCGGCACGCTCCCCACCACCGCGCAGGCCGGCGCCTGCGGCCAGCGCAAGGCAGCGGCCAGCGCGGCCGCGCCGCGGCACAGCTGTCCCCAGGTTTTGCGATGCGCCGTCGGCTGCCCGGTGCTGCCGGAGGTAAACAGGATTGCCGCCACCTGCGCATCGCCGATCAGCGGAATCCGCAGCGGGGTGTCCGCATCGATGGCCAGCGCCAGCCAGGGACGCAGATCGAAACGGCGCACCGCAACCGCCTCGGCGTCGGCCTCGGCCTCAGCGCTGGCCCGGTCGCCGACGGTATCCGCATCCGCCAGCAAATAGACTCCCTGGAATTGCCGCAGCAGGGGCTCCCAGTCGCTGCGGCTGTGTCCCGTGGGTAGCAACGAGGTCTGACCGCGCATCAGCGCGGCGGCGAAACCGAGCATGAAACCGGCGCGGGTCTCGCAGCGGTTGATCACGAACGGAGCGTCGGGCAGCGCGGCCGCCAGCCTGGCGGCCCGCGCGAAGAATGTCGCCGCCGTCATCGCCCCCTCGGGCGCGAGCAGCAGCGGATCGCCGGCGGCGCGATAGCCAGCCAGCGGCAGCATGTCCGGCGCGGCGGTTTGCGCGGGAGCCGGTCGGCGGGGATGAATCGCGGCCTCGCCGACGACGGCGATGATATTGACGATCAGGCTCGGCAGCGAACCATGCTCCCGTTCGCGAAAGTAGCGGTGGCGAAACACATACTCGCCGACGAACAGCAGGCCGGGCACCACATAGCCCAGGCCGTGCACCCAGCGCGACCATTGTTCGAGCGGCAGTAGCGGCGCAAGCAGCAGCGCGGACAGCAGGAGAAACACAAAACAGGCGACCCAAATGCGCGTCAGCGTGCGCGTGTAGCACGCAACTTCCGCGGGCAATTCGGCGTGCTCCTTGCGCGCGACGCGCGTGATCAGCGGATCCGCCCCCGGCCCCAGGGTGCGTTGAAAGAAAACCGCCATGAATGCGAACGCGGCCAGCGGCGGCGCATAGGCCAGGAAGGCGAACGAGTCGGCACCGTAAGCGGCGGCGCCCGCCATCGACAACGCAACCGCCGCGCCGGCAAACCAGCGGCCGGCGGCGCCGATCACCACGCCGAGCATGAGGCCGACAATGCCGATCGCCACGGCGCGATGCCCGCTGGCGGAAGTCAGCAGATAACTCAGGGCGAGGCCCAGCCACAGCAGGGCCGGCAGCGGCACGCGCGATCGCCGGGTAGTTAGGGGCGCCATCGAATCGGCGCGAATTTCATCGGCGTCAGACATCGCAATTTCAGTCCCGGAAAAATGGAAAACGGGCTTCGCCGGCTATCGCTATCGTCGCCATCCTTGCACCGCGCATGCGCCGCACCCCGGCCACAGGCACTGTCGGTTCAGGCGGCGCGATGCTGCTGGATATGTCCCGACAGGCTGCGCAGAGAGGCGAAAATTCTTGTGTTATCGGGGTCGTCGGAACGCAACTTCACCCCGTATTTTTGTTCTACTGCCATCGAGAGTTCGAGCATGTCCAGCGAGTCGAGGCCGAGACCGGCGCCAAACAGCGGCGCGTCCGGTTCGATCTCCTCGGCGGCGACGCCTTCGAGATTCAGGGATTCAACAATCAGGCGAGCCAGTTCATGCTCGCCGCTGGATACACCATTCATAAACGACCTTCAAAACTTGTCAGACAAAATTCATTCCCCATTCCCTCGTCCATGCCGACATCGCCTGCGCGGCGGGGGAACATTATTTGCACTGCTTGCAGTTGCGCGGCTTGCGCCCGATACAACCACACGATACCGCATGATATCAGCCTGAATCGCCGGTTTATGTTCGCTGGCGAACAAACAGAAGGCATTGAAACAGAAGCCGATTTCACACAAAAAGCCGGACGGCGATCAAACCGTCCGGCTTTTGTTTTCGGCTGCGGAAAGACGCCGATTTACAGCAGCGGCACGATCAGCAGGGCCACGATATTGATGATCTTGATCAGCGGGTTCACCGCCGGGCCGGCGGTGTCTTTATACGGGTCGCCGACGGTGTCGCCGGTCACGGCCGCCTTGTGCGCGTCCGAGCCCTTGCCGCCGTAATGGCCGTCCTCGATATATTTCTTGGCGTTATCCCAGGCGCCGCCGCCGGTGCACATCGAGATCGCCACGAACAGGCCGGTGACGATGGTGCCCATCAGCATGCCGCCCAGCGCCTGCGCACCGCTGTCGCGGCCCATCAGGAAACCGACCACCAGGACCACGGCAATCGGCGCCAGCACCGGCAGCAGGGAGGGGACGATCATTTCCTTGATGGCGCCCTTGGTCAGCATGTCCACCGCGCGCGAATAATCCGGCTTGGCGGTGCCTTCCATGATGCCCTTGATCTCGCGGAACTGGCGGCGCACTTCTTCCACCACCGCACCGGCGCAACGACCGACCGCCTCCATCGCCATGGCGGCGAACAGATAGGGAATCAGGCCGCCCGCGAACAGGCCGATGATCACGGCCGGGTTCGACAGATCGAAGCTGAACACATGGCCGAAATGTTCGGTCAGCTTGTGCGTGTAGTCGGCGAACAGCACCAGTGCGGCCAGACCGGCGGAGCCGATGGCGTAGCCCTTGGTGACGGCCTTAGTGGTATTGCCCACGGCGTCGAGCGGATCGGTCACCGCGCGCACCGATTCCGGCAGGCCGGCCATTTCCGCGATGCCGCCGGCGTTGTCGGTGATCGGGCCATAGGCGTCCAGCGCAACCACGATACCAGCCATCGACAGCATGGAGGTTGCCGCAATCGCGATGCCGTACAGGCCGCCGAGTGCATACGCGGCATAGATCGCCAGGCAGACCGACAGCACCGGCCAGGCGGTGGAACGCATCGATACGCCCAGACCGGCGATCATATTGGTGGCGTGGCCCTTGGTGGACGCTTCGGCCACATGGCGCACCGGCGCGTAATCGGTACCGGTGTAGTACTCGGTGATCACGACCATCAACGCGGTCAGCACCAGGCCGACGGCGCAGCAGCCCCACAGGCGCAGCACGGTCAGGTTCGGGTCCTGCAGATGCGCGTCGCCCATCAGCCAGTTGGTGATCGGATAGAAGGCGATCAGCGCGATCACACCGGCGACGGTGAGGCCGCGATACAGCGCATTCATGATCTTGCCGCCGTCGGAGGTCTTGACGAACATGCAGCCGATGATCGAGGCGATGATGGCGAAGCCGCCCAGTGCCAGCGGATACACCACCACATTGCCGGCGATGGTCGGGCCGGGCATCAGCAGTGCGCCCAGCACCATGGTGGCGATGATCGTCACCGCATAGGTTTCAAACAGATCGGCGGCCATGCCGGCGCAATCGCCGACGTTGTCGCCCACGTTGTCGGCAATCACCGCCGGGTTGCGCGGGTCGTCTTCGGGAATGCCGGCTTCGACTTTACCGACCAGGTCGGCGCCGACGTCGGCGCCCTTGGTGAAAATGCCGCCCCCCAGACGCGCGAAGATCGAGATCAGCGAGGAACCGAAAGCGAAACCGATCAACGGCTTGATGATCTCACCCATCGAGGTGCCGTGCACCGCGGAACCCTGCAGGAAAAACAGGAAGCCGGTGACGCCGAGCAGACCCAGGCCGACCACCAGCAGGCCGGTGATGGCGCCGCCCTTGAAGGCGATGTTCAACGCTGGATTGACGCCGTGCTTGGCGGCTTCAGCGGTACGCACATTGGCCCGCACTGAAACATTCATGCCGATGAAGCCGGCCAATCCCGAGAGGACGGCGCCGACGGCAAAGGCAATGGCCGTCATCCAGCCCAGCATCGGAATGAAACCCACCACCAGGAACAGCACCACGCCGACCATGGCGATGGTGGTGTACTGACGGTTCAGGTAAGCCTTGGCGCCGGCCTGGATGGCCGCGGCGATTTCGCGCATGCGGTCATTGCCGTCCGGCTGCGCGAGGATCCACTGCCGCTGCCAGAATCCGTAGCCCAGGGCGATCAGGCCGCAGACGAAGGCGAAAAGAAGTCCACCATTCATTGTTGTTCCTCCCAATTATTGGTTGAAGCGGAAAAAACTGAAGCTGCGAATATTGCAAAGCGGGGCAATCTTATCAGACGGCGCGTGTCAGCTGCATTGCGGCAACAAGCTCATTTTTGGGCGGCGGCAATTCATAAAAATGCAAAACTCCAGCATTGGCGCGGCGTTTGGAGCATTTTTGCTCCGGAAAGCGCGCCAATGCTGGAGTTTGGCTTTTCGATCAACCACCACTGTAGCCCGAATGAAGCACAACGCAAGCCGGAATTGCGGCCACAGATAATGTGTCCTCGAATGCGCTGTTCTTCAATTTGATTGGTTCTTGTCGAGTTACGAGGCGCTAACCAGACCTACGCAATTTTTTCAGCCTCAACCAAGAGAAAGTAATTACGGCAAGTTCGAACACGTATTCGGCCAAATCGCGATTCCAAAATGCAATCGCCGCAACGATACTCAAAATCATCGACACACTGGTACCAATCCAAAGTCTGTGCGCCCAATTTTTGTTGCCCCAAAATCCGAAACTAGCCGTCAGGCTCAGAAGTCCAAATCCGCCAAACACAACTGCAACAATGCAAAGGCCCTTGAAAATTTCTCGCGTGTGCTCTGGAGCGACCAGATCGATGTCAGCCCTGGACATGCGAAGGATGTCATACAATAAAATCGCGGAATAACCAGCGAACCATGCGTGAATAAGGTGATAAAGCCCCAACGGACCAACCAATGCCGCCATCCATCGCTGATTCATATGCTTCCCCGCCCAATGAAAAACATCGCAAGTTTTTTAGCGCCCGAAACGGACTGTTAATTAAAGTGCGCGTTTCCGAATTTCGGCCAACGGACGCCCCTGTAGGATGCTGGACTCCAGCTTTTGTTGGCACGTTAATTTTTCGGAGCACTTTTGCCCCGTGAGCCGCACCAATACTGGACTTTACAACTTGAATTCCACCAACTTCTTCCGCACCGCCACATTCTTCAACCGCACATAATCCGGCAACCCATCCACATACGGCGGGTAGGCTTCCCCCGCAATCAGCGGCTGCAAATAATTGCGGCATTTCTGCGTGATGTGGAAGCCATCTTCGGTGATGAAATCGCGCGGCATTTTCTTTTCACGGTTGGCGACTTCGCTTAAGGGTGCGGCGCTGATTTCCCAGCGATAGGGTTTTGACGATAGCCGCTTGATGGCCGGCATCACGCCGTTCATGCCTTTGACGGCGTATTCGACAGCGGCCTTGCCGAGCGCATAGCTTTGTTCGACGTCCGTTTTCGATGCGATATGGCGCGCGGCGCGTTGCAGGTAATCGGCGACGGCCCAGTGATGCTTGAGTTTCAGTTCGCGCTGGATGAGGCCGGCGATCACCGGCGCGACGCCGCCGAGCTGGGCGTGGCCGAAGGCATCGACCAGGCCCGATTCGGAAATGAATTTGCCGTCCGTGTCTTTGATGCCTTCCGAGACACCGATGGCGCAGAAGCCGTGCTTCTTCACGGTGGCATCCACCTGCGCCAGGAATTTTTGCGGCTCGAAGGCGATTTCCGGGAACAGCAATAATTGCGGCGCATCGCCCTTTCTTTCGGCGGCGAGTCCGCAGGCGGCGGTGATCCAGCCGGCGTGGCGGCCCATTACTTCCAACACAAACACCTTGGTCGAGGTCTTGGCCATCGAGGCCACATCGAGCCCCGCTTCGCGCATGCTCACCGCCACATATTTGGCGACCGAACCGAAGCCGGGCGAGCAATCGGTGATGGGCAAATCGTTGTCGACCGTTTTCGGCACATGCACCGCGGTGATCGGATAGCCCAGCGATTCGGAGAGCTGCGAAATTTTCAGGCAGGTGTCGGCGGAATCGCCGCCGCCGTTGTAGAAAAAATAGCCGATGTCGTGCGCCTTGAAGACTTCGATCAGGCGCTCGTATTCGCGGCGATTCTGCTCGGGCGACTTGAGTTTGTAGCGACACGAGCCGAAGGCGCCGGCCGGGGTGTGGCGCAGCGCGCGGATGTTGTCCGCCGATTCCTTCGAGGTATCGATCAGGTCTTCGGTGAGCGCGCCGATGATGCCGTTGCGCCCCGCGTAGACCTTGCCGATTTCTTTCGGGTATTTGCGCGCGGTTTCGATGACGGCGGCGGCCGAGACATTGATGACCGCGGTGACCCCGCCGGATTGTGCGTAGAAGGCGTTGCGCGCAGTCATGGTCAGCCTCCCCGGCCGCGTAGTTTTGTTGGTGCCTAGCCGAGCGCCTTGAAAATCGCGTCGCGAACCTGCTCGACCTTGCCGATGCCGGGAATTTTCACGTACCTGGGCGCGTTCGGCTGCGCGGACTTCGCCCAACTGCCGTAGTAGTTGACCAGTGGCTCGGTCTGCTCGTGATAGACGGCGAGACGCTTCTTCACGGTCTCTTCCTTGTCGTCTTCGCGCTGGATCAAATCCTCGCCGGTGACATCGTCCTTGCCGGCCACTTTGGGCGGATTGAACTTGACGTGATAGGTGCGGCCCGAGGGCTGGTGCACGCGTCGGCCGGACATGCGCTCGATGATCTCGGCATCGTCCACCGCGATTTCCACCACGTAGTCGAGTTTGATGCCGGCGGCCTTCATGGCGTCGGCCTGGGGGATGGTGCGCGGGAAACCGTCGAACAGGAAACCCTTGGCGCAATCGGCCTCGGTAATGCGCTGCTTGACCATGCCGATGATGATGTCGTCCGATATCAGCGCGCCGGAATCCATGATTTTCTTGGCCGCAATACCGAGTTCGGTGCCGTTCTTGACGTGGGTACGCAACATGTCGCCGGTGGAGATTTGCGGGATGCCGTATTTTTCCTTGATATATCCGGCCTGCGTGCCTTTGCCCGCACCGGGGCCCCCGAGTAGGATCAATCGCATTTTTCTCCGCCTGTCGTTGTTTTAGTTGCGCTGTACTTGTTTCACCCTGGGCGCGATTTTACCTTGTTATTTGAACAAGGCCCTGACCCGCGTCAGGTCTTCGGGCGTGTCCACGCCAGGCGCCACTTCACCGGCCCAATCGTGCACCGCGATGCGGTAGCCGTAGTGCATGGCGCGCAACTGCTCCAGCGCCTCGATCTGCTCGGCCGGCGCCGGCAGCAATCCGGCATAGCGTTTGAGGAAGGCGGCGCGATAGGCGTAGATGCCGATGTGCCGGCGGGCGATGAAATTATCGGGCAGGTGTTCGCGGCCGGCGGCGAAGGCGTCGCGCGCCCAGGGAATCGGCGCGCGGCTGAAATACTGCGCATAGCCGGCGGCGTCGCACACCACCTTCACCACGTTCGGGTTGAAAAATTCGGCGGCATCGATGATCGCGTGCGCGGCGGTGGCGATCGCGACCTGCGTTTTTTCGGCGAGTGTGACCGCAGCCGCGCGGATCAGCGCCGGCGCGATCAGCGGCTCATCGCCCTGCACATTGACGACGATGGCCTCATCGCCAAGCTGCAGCTGCGCCACCACTTCGGCGAGACGGTCGGTGCCGGTGGAATGATCGCCGCGCGTCATCAGCACGTTTACGCCATGCGCCTCGCAGGCGGCTTTCACATCGCGGTGATCGGTCGCCACCCACACTGCCGTCGCGCCGCTGTGGGCGGCCCGCTCGGCGACGCGCGCCACCATCGGCTTGCCGGCGATATCGGCCAGCGGTTTGCCAGGCAGCCGCGTCGAGGCGAAGCGCGCCGGAATGACCGCGATGAAATCAGGCGGCGATGCCATCAACCGGCGCTCGGTCGGCGCTCAGTCCGCATACTCGTCGGGACCGAGCGCGCGGGCCTCGTCGACCAGCATCACCGGAATGCCGTCGCGGATCGGATAGGCCAGGCGCGCGGAGCGGGACACCAGTTCGGTCTTGTCGCGCGACAGCAGCAAGGGGCCCTTGGTGACGGGACAGACTAGTATTTCCAGCAGTTTGGGATCCAGGCTCATGGGGCTTTCGCTAACGGTAGGGTAATCAGTGCCTGCGCGATTTGATGCTGCGCAGACGCTGCAGGATGAGTTCATGAAACGCGGCGGGCAACTCGGCATCGACCCGCAGGTACCAGCAGCGCGCGTCCGCAAACGCCATGCATTTTACCGCGTCCTTTTCGGTCATCAGGATCAGATCGCCGTCCGGCAGGGCAAGATCCCCCGCGCTGAAGCGATGATGATCGGCAAAGGGATGATTATTGGTGCGCAGCCCCAGTCGCTGCAAATGCGCAAAAAAGCGCTGCGGCCGCGCGATCCCGGCCAGGGCATGAATGCGTTTGCCGCCGACCGCGGCGATGAATTCCGCGACGCCCAGCTGTTGGCCGCTGCGCAGATTGATCAGGCGTTCGGCGCCGAGACTGATGGCAAAGGTCGGCAGGGTGCGCCCGCCGAAGCTGCGTCCGTTGCCGTAGACCGCGATGGCGTCGACCGATTCCAGGCGCGACACCGGCTCGCGCAATGGCCCGGCCGGCAATAGCACGCCATTGCCCACGCCCTGGCTGCCATCGAGCACCGCGATCTCGATATCGCGGGCCAGGGCATAGTGCTGCAAGCCGTCGTCGCCGATGACGACATCGACTTCAGGATGGCGCTTGCGCAAGGCCCGCGCCGCCACCGCCCGATCGCGGCCGATGAACACCGGACAGCCAAGCCGTCCGGCCAGCAATAGCGGCTCGTCGCCGAAAACGGCAGCGGCATCGGGCCGGGCAACGTCGACCTCAATTGCCGGATCGCTCCTGGCCACCACTCGATTTGATCCATACCCGCGCGACACCACCCCCGGCCGATAGCCGCGCGTCCGCAGCATTTCGACCAGGGCCAGCACCAGCGGGGTTTTGCCGGAGCCGCCGACCGTGATATTGCCGACGATGATCACCGGCGCGTCGATGCGCGTGCTGCTGCGCAGGCCCAGGCGGAACGACCAGCGCCGCAAGGCGACGCCGAGCGCGAACAGCCAGGACAGCGGACGCAGCAGCAGTTGCCACCAACTGTTGCGCTGCCATTCGCGGGTCAGCCAAGACTCCAGCCAGGCCCGCGAAAAGAGCGTGGCCGAAGAGGTGGGCATGGCCGCGCCGCCTTACTTGGACTTGGCCTGGGTGGTGAAGGAAATCTTGGTGTAGCCGTCGATGCGCGCGGCCTCCATCACATTGATCACCGCCTGATGGGTGGCGCCGGCATCGGCGCCGATGGCAATCACCGGATCCTTCATGCTGGCGGCGGCGGCGGCATCGCGCAGCGCGTTGGCGAAGGCCTCGACACCACCGAAGGCGACCGGATTGCCGTTGATGGCGTACTTGCCGTTGGTATCCACGCCGATGTTGAGCACCTGCGGGCGATCGGGCGCCTTGTCGGCGCTGGCCTCGGGCAGGTTGATCTGCAATTCGGTGTACTTCGAATAGGTCGTGGTGACCAGCACGAAAATCAGGATCACCAGCAGCAGGTCGATCAGCGGGATGAAATTGATTTCCGGTTCTTCGCGACCGCGGCCGCGGCGAAAATTCACTTGCGCTCTCCATGCAGGGTTTCGACCAGCTTGATGCCCTGCTGCTCCATATCGACCACCATCACATCGACCTTGCCGCGGAAATGGCGATAGAAGATCAGCGCCGGCACCGCCACCGCGATGCCCGCAGCGGTGTTGTAGAGCGCGATCGAAATGCCGTGCGCGAGCTGCGCCGGGTTCGAGCCCTGCGGCCCGGTCGAGCCGAAGATCTCGATCATCCCCACCACCGTACCGAACAGGCCCAGCAGCGGCGCGACCGTGGCGATGGTGCCCAGGCCGACGAGGAAGCGCTCCATTTCGACCATCACCGCGCGGCCGGTTTCCTCCATCGATTCCTTCATGATTTCGCGCGAGGTCTGCACATTGGCGAGTCCGGCAGCAAAGATGCGCCCGAGAAAGGAATTCTCGCTGAGCTTGCCGATCAACTCGCCGGTCGCGCCCTGGGCACGATAAGCCTGCACGGTGTCGTTGAACAGATTGTCCGGCAGTACCGAGGAGCGCCGCAGGGTCCAGAAACGTTCACCGATGATGGCGACGGTGATGACCGAACACAGGATGATGAGCCAGATTGGCCAGCCGGCCGCTTGAATGATGGACAACAATGGAAACCCCCTGAAAACAATGATCGCCCCGTCGCGGCGTGGATGCCGCGCAATTGACGGCAATGGTTCGCGATCAGCGCACGCACTTTAGCTTAACACCCAACAGGTTCACAAGAGCGCGCACGCCGACTTTTGTAAATCAATACGCAAGGTTTGTGATGGCGGGGCAAGCTTACAAATTTGTCAGCTTCGGCAAATTCATGACCCAGCAAAAAAATATCGGCGCACATCGCACTTTGCTGCCGGTCCGGCGATGGCATGGAAACAACCGTGCAAATTTTTTGTAGCCGATCCGCGACAGCTCCGAACGCCTTTACTGACGCGGGCCTCAAGGTAGGGACCGCGCCCCTGCTGGCGTTCCGGGCGATCCGCAAAAATCATCCACAGACCCTGTGGATAACTCTGTGAGTTCTATTTGTGCACATTAGCTAAGTCACGAAACTGTAACGGTTTTTTCTTGTGCGCCTAAAAATTGAACGTTGGCGAATAGCGATATGAATCAGTGGCTTGGAAATTTCTTCCCTCTGCGGCCGGGGGCCCAATTCGCCGGTTTTACCGCTTCGAGGCGCGCATTTTCGGGTGTTACCATCGGTGCATGAATAGCGATGACGATCTTCCCCTGTTCGCCGCAACGCCCAAACCAGCGCCCAAACCGCAGGCGCGGCCGGAAGCGGCCGCACGCGTGATTGCCGTCTCGGAACTGAACCGCCGCGTGCGCAATTTGCTGGAAGCCAATCTGGAACTGCTGTGGATATCCGGCGAAATCTCCAATCTGGTGCGCGCGGCCAGCGGCCACTGGTATTTTTCGCTCAAGGACGACGCCGCCCAGGTGCGCTGCGTGATGTTCCGCCAGCGCGCCCAGGCGCTGCCCTTCACCCCCGAAAACGGCATGCAGGTCGAGGTGCGCGCCCTGCCCTCGCTGTATGAGCCGCGCGGCGAATTTCAGCTCGGTGTCGAGACCATGCGCCGCGCCGGCATGGGCGCGCTGTTCGAGGCCTTCGAGCGCCTCAAGGCCAGGCTGGCCGCGGCCGGCCTGTTCGACGAGGCGCGCAAAAAGCCGCTGCCGGTCTTTCCACGCACCATCGGCGTCGTCACCTCCCTGCAGGCCGCCGCCCTGCGCGATGTACTGACCACCCTGAAGCGGCGCGCGCCGATGCTCAAGGTAATCATTTATCCGACCCCGGTGCAGGGCGCGTCGGCACCGGCGGAGATCGCCGCCGCCATCGATCATGCACGCGAACGCGGCGAAGTCGAGGTGCTGATCATCTGCCGGGGTGGCGGCAGCATCGAGGATTTATGGTCGTTCAACGAGGAGATCGTCGCCCGGGCCATTGTGCGGCTGCAGAACGAGACGACGATCCCGGTGGTGTCCGGGATCGGCCATGAAACCGATTTCACCATCTGCGATTTTGTCGCCGACCGGCGCGCGCCGACTCCGACCGCGGCGGCCGAGCTGGTGTCGCCCGATCGCGAGGAACTGCTTGCGCAGGCCGCGGCCATCCGCGCCCAGCTGGCACGCATCATGCGCCGCCGCCTCGATACCGCGCAGCAGCGCATCGACCATGCAGCCCGCGGCCTGCTATCCCCCACCGAACGCCTGAAGCGCGAACGCGACCGCCTCGCCCTGCTGGCCGCGCGCGCGCGCCATGCGCTGACCGGCCGGCGCGATGATGCCGCCTACCAGATCACCCTGATGCGACAACGCCTGCGCGCGCAGCGCCCGTCGATGGTCGATCTGCGCGAGATGCTGGCGCGTCGCCGCCAGGCCTTGCGCGACGCCGGTCTGCGCGGGATGCAGCAGCGCCAGCAACGATTGTCCGGCCTGCATCAGGCGCTGAGCTTGCTGTCGCCCGACCAGGTGCTGGAACGCGGCTACAGCATCGTCGAGCGGGTGCAGGCAGGCGGCGCCATCCTGCGCGATGCGCGCGACACGCACGAAGGCGAGCCGCTATCTGTACGCCTGGCGCGCGGCCGCATCGGCGTGGTGGTGACGAAGGCGGGCAGCGATTCGCGCGAATAATTTCCGGTCGCACCCCTGTCCGGCCCGCAGATGCCGCCAGGCGGCGCTTGCCAGTCTCCGTGTCGCGGCGTAATGTGGTTCCCCCACCAACAATAATCCGGAGGACAGCATGGCGAAGAAAAGCGAAAAGGGCAGCTCGTCGGTTTACAAGGTCATTGAACTGGTTGGCACCAGCAATACCTCCTGGTCCGATGCCGCGAAGAACGCGATCAAGAGCGCCAGCAAGACCTTGCGCGATATCCGCGTCGCCGAAGTTTCCAAGCTGGACGTCAAGGTCGGCAAGAACGGCGAGATGATCTTTCGCGCCAAGATGAAGCTGTCGTTCAAGTACCACCAGGAATAGACGACGACTGGCGTCGCTTCAATCGGCGCTGCCCCTCTCCAGAAAAACCGCAACCCGCTGTTGCACTGCCTGCGCGAGATCCTCGCGCAGGCAGTCGAACATTTCCGCCGCCGGCATCGATCGCAGCCAGGTCAGTTGGCGTTTGGCCAACTGGCGGGTGGCGGCAAGGGCGGTTTCGCGCAGCGCGGCCGCATCGATACCACCCTCAAGATATTGCCAGGCCTGGCGATAGCCGACCGCGCGCATCGACGGCATATCGGGATCGAGCGCGTAGCGCCTGCGCAGCAGGCGTACTTCATCGAGCAATCCGGCTTCAAGCATGGCGTCGAAACGCGCGGCGATGCGCCCATGCAGCGCCGCACGCTCACCCGGCGCCAGGCCGATGAGCAGTGAGGCATGCGCAAACGCCGCCGGCCCCTGCTCCTGCCCGCGCGTCTGCAATTGCGAAATCGGCGTACCGCTCAGACGATAGACCTCGAGCGCGCGCTGGATGCGCTGGGTATCGGTCGGGTGCAGGCGCGCGGCGGTGACGGCATCGACGCGTTGCAGTTCGGCATACAGCGCCGCCAGCCCTTCGCCGGCGAGCAGCGTTTCCAGTTGACGCCGTACGCCCGCATCGGCCGCCGGCATATCGCTGATGCCTTCGAGCAGCGCCTTGGCATAGAGCATGGTGCCGCCGACCAGCAACGGCGTTCTGCCGCGAGCCAGGGCATCGGCAATGGCGGCATTGGCGTCCACGCAAAAACGTGCCGCGGAATAGGCTTCGGGCGGATCGATCAGATCGATCAGTCGGTGCGGATATTGCTGCAGGGTAGCGGCATCCGGCTTGGCGGTGCCAATATTCATGCCGCGATACACCAGGGCGGAATCCACGCTGATGATTTCAAGCGGGCGACGAGTCGCAAAATGATCGACCAGGCGGAAGGCCAGCGCGGTCTTACCCGAGGCCGTGGGGCCGAGCAGAAAGATGACCTTGGCCCCGCTCGTCGTCATCGCTGCGTTGTCATGGTTGCAGCGCCTAGCGCCCGCGCATGAACAGCTTGTCGAGATCGCCCAGCGCGAATTGATACCAGGTCGGCCGCCCGTGGTTGCACTGGCCGGAGCGTTCGGTGGCTTCCATATCGCGCAGCAGGGCATTCATTTCCGGCACGGTCAGCATGCGATTGGCGCGCACCGAGCCATGGCAAGCCATGGTGCCGAGAATTTCATCGCGCTTGTCGGCCAGCGCGCGCGAGGCGCCGTGTTCGGCCAGATCATCGAGCAATTCGCGCAGCATGGCGTTGACGTCGAGCCCCGGCAGCATCGCCGGCACCGCGCGCACCGCAATTTCAGTGGGCGACAGGATGGCGAGGTCAAAACCCAGCTGAACAAAAAAATCGCGGTGGGCGTCGATCAACGGCAACTCGCGCGGCCCCACGGTCATCGCCAGCGGCGCGATCAGGGGTTGCGAGGCGAGCTGGTTGAGGTCGAGGGCCGTCTTCAATTGTTCATAAACGATGCGCTCATGCGCGGCATGCATATCGACCAGCACCAGGCCATCTTTGTTTTGCGCGAGGATGTAGATGCCGTGCAATTGCGCCAGGGCAAAACCCAGCGGCGGCATATCGCCGTCCGCGCGCGGCAACGGCGCACCGGGCGACGATTCGCCCGCGGACTGCGCCGGGGCGCCGCGCAGGGCCGCGTAGAACGCCGTCGATTCGCGCACCGCCAGCGTGTTGAAGCCGCCCTGCTCGGCGCGCCGCCAATCGGTCTGCTCAAAACGCGGCGCGATGCCTGGCGGCATCGTGCCATAGGGTGCGGCACCCGCTGCGAAGCCGCCGCTGCCACCGCTGACCCAGGCCCGGGGATCGGCGATCGCCGGCGAGGTCTCGGCCGCCGAGCGCGACAGCGCCTTGTTGAGGGCATGAAACACGAATTGATGCACTGCACGCGAATCGCGGAACCGCACTTCGGCCTTGGTCGGGTGCACATTGACATCGACCATGCCGGGATCGATATCGATGAACAGCGCATAGGCGGGCTGGCGCTGGTGGTGCAGCACATCGGCATAGGCTTCGCGGATGGCATGCGTCAGCAGCTTGTCGCGCACGAAGCGGCCATTGACGAACAGGTATTGGCGATCGCGCCCGGCGCGCGAATAGCGCGGCAGAGCAATCCAGCCGGCAATCGCAAACGCGGGCGTGCGTTCGTTGATTTCGACGCTGGCCTCGGCAAATTCTTCGCCCAGCACCGCGCGCATGCGGGTGGCGGCATCGCCGGCCGGATACAACCACAGGCGGCGGCCGTTGTGGGCCAGGCTGATCGCGACCTGCGGCACCGCGAGCGCGATGCGCAGCGCCATGTCCTCGCAATGGCCGAATTCGGTGGCTTCCGACTTCAGGAATTTTCGTCTGGCCGGCGTGTTGAAAAACAGGTCCTCGGCGGTGACCACGGTGCCGCGTTCCAGCGCCACCGGCTCCACCGCCGACAGCGCGCCGCCGATCGCTTCGACGGTCGCGCCGCGCGTGGCCGTTTGCGTACGGGTGGCGATGCTCAAGCGTGAGATCGCGGCCAGGCTGGCCAGGGCCTCGCCGCGAAAGCCGAGGCTGGCCACGCGTTCCAAATCGTCGAGCACGCGGATCTTGCTGGTGGCATGGCGCGCCAGGGCCAGCGGCAATTCTTCGGCGACGATACCGTTGCCGTCGTCGCTGACGCGCAGGCGCTTGACGCCGCCCTGCAGCAAGTCGATCTCGATGGCGCGCGCACCGGCGTCGAGGCTGTTCTCCAGCAATTCCTTGAGCGCCGCGGCCGGCCGCTCGACCACCTCGCCGGCGGCAATCTGGTTGATGAGCAGCTCGGGAAGTATGCGAATGGCGGTAGGCTGGGAAGACACGATGGGCACAATGACGGGCGGTAGTATGGATGGTGGATAGGGTAGAAAGGGGCGGTGGATGGGGGCGCAAAAGACGCCGTTGCCGTCCGCCATTCTAGCGGCTCGCGGCGGCGGCAACAGGACACCCCCGGCAAATTCCGCCGCCACAGCACAATCGGACGCTTGACGGCGCCGGGCTTAGTGACTATGTTGATTGTCGCAAACGCAACAAAACAAAGAGATACAGCTGTTTCCGAAAGAAAATGTAAGCTGTACGTAACCGCCATGGACGACAATCGGGGCACCTGCCCCAGCGAAAGATCGCCTCGTTGATAATCGATAACACTTCTCTCGAGTTCGCCGGGCGCGACAGCGATCCCGATCCCGCGTCGGCCACGCGGGTGTCCCCGCAGGATCGCGCCCTCATCGCCCAGCACATCTTTGCCGAACAGGTACGGCTGCTGTACCGTTTTTCCCTGGTCGGCTATCTGGCCGAATTGCTGGTCACCTTCCTGCTTGGCGCGATCCTGTGGACCGAGCTCAGCAGCCGCCCGGAGTTGTTTGTCTGGTTCGCTACGGCCTCCCTGCTGATGATTGGCCGCTATGGCCTGTACAAGTTTTTCATTCGCAGCAACCCGGACACGACCGATCTGTCCAAATGGGAGCAGCGCTTTGTCGTCGGCAGCCTGCTGATGGCCATGTTGTGGGGCATCATGGGCTCATCCCTCTTGCCCAAGGCGGGCCCCACGCAATTGCCGGTAATGATGCTGGTGGCCCTGCTGTCCACTGGCGCGGTCGCCTATTATTCGCCGCATCGCACCCTGTTCGGCTATTCGACGTTCCTGTCCCTGCTGCCGATGGGCATCATGACCATGGGTTTCGGCGATCGCTACGGCTCATTGCTGGGCGCCGCCATCCTGGTGCTGATGGGCCTGCTGGTGGCCGTGCACAGCAAGGTCTACAAGGCGCTGGGCGATTCGCTGGCGGCGCGCTTCGACAATGTGCTGATCGCCCTGCGCCTGACCGAGGAGCAGGCGCGGGTGGCCTCCGCCAACAGGGCCCTGGAACAGGAAGCCAGCGAGCGACGCAAGGCCGAACGCGCCGAATTGCTGGCCCTGCAGCGGCTCAAGCTGCATCTGGAGCGCACCCCGCTGGGCGTGGTGGAATGGGACACGGAATTCCGCGTCTCGACCTGGAACCCCTCGGCCGAAGCGATCTTCGGCTTCAGCGCCGCCGAGGTGATCGGCGAATCGGCCTATACCTTGGTGCAGGGCGCCGAGGACAGCGAGCGCATGGCCAGCATGTGGATGGAACTGATGCAGGCGCAAGGCTCGACGCGGGTGTCGCTGGCCAACCGCACCAAGCGCGGCGAGGTCATCCATACCGAGTGGTACAACACGCCCCTGGTCGACGCGGAGGGCAATATCATCGGCGTGGCTTCCCTGGTGCAGGATGTCACCGAGCGGCTCAACACCGAGCGCACCATCCACTATATGGCGCACCATGACGCGCTCACCGGCCTGCCCAACCGGCGGCTGATGCAGGACCGGCTCAATCAGGCGATCCTGCAGGCGCGCCGCCAGCAGAAGCATGTCGGCCTGCTGTTCGTCGACCTCGACCGTTTCAAGCTGGTCAACGACACCCTCGGTCACGAAACCGGGGACTATGTGCTGCGCGATATCGCGCGGCGCCTGAGCAAAGTGGTGCGCGAAGGCGATACGGTGTCGCGCGAAGGCGGCGACGAGTTCGTGATCGTACTGCCCAACCTGGCCAAGCCGGAAGCCGCGCAGATCGTCGCCAACAAGGTGCTGATCGAATTGGCCAAACCGATCGACGTCTCCGGCCACGAACTGACGGTGACCGCCTCGATCGGCATTTCGCATTACCCGAACGACGCCACCGATGTGCAGCAGTTGCTGAAACATGCCGATTCGGCCATGTACCAGGCCAAGGACTCCGGCCGCAATACCTCGCGCTTTTTCACCAGCGATCTCAACTTCCTGCTGTCCAAGCGGCTGGAGGTCGAATCGCGCCTGCGCCGCGGCATCGAGCGCAACGAATTTTTCCTGCGCTACCAGCCGCAGGTGGATCTGATCAGCGGCAGGATCGTCGGCCTCGAGGCGCTGCTGCGCTGGAACGATCCGCAGCACGGCGAAATTTTCCCCAAGGATTTCATTTCGGTCGCCGAGGAACTCGGCCTGATCGTGCCGCTGGGCGAATGGGTGTTTCGCAGCGCCTGCCAGCAGATCAAGCTATGGGAGCAGGCAGGCTATCGCGACCTGACGGTGTCGGTGAACATCTCGCCGCGCCAGTTCATCTCGCGCAAGCTGCTGCCCTCGATGAAATCCGCGCTGATGGAAACCGGCATCAATCCCGCCCAGCTCGACCTGGAAATCACCGAGACCATGGCGATGCGCAATCTCGAACAATCGATCGAAATCCTCACCGAACTGCGCCGCCTCGGCGCGACCGTGTCGATCGACGATTTCGGCGTGGGCTACTCCTCGCTGGGCCAGTTGAAGCGCCTGCCCGCGAACACGCTCAAGATCGACCAGAGCTTCGTGTCGCAGATTCCGGAGGATCCCAACAGCTGCTCGATCACCGAAGCGATCATCGCCATGGCCAAGCGTCTCAAGTTGCGCACGGTGGCCGAGGGTGTCGAACGGATCGAGCAGGTCGAATTCCTGCGCGCCAACAGCTGCGATGCCTTCCAGGGTTATTTCTTCGCCAAACCGTTGACCGCTGTGGAAATCACCGAAATGCTGAAGGCGCAGTCGGTACCCGCATAAAACACGCAGATCGCCATTTGGCGCGGCTCTTCAGGCAAAAACGCCTCAAAACCCGCGCCAGTGCTGGACTTTGTATTTTCAGTCAAGCCCGTGCCAGCGCCGGATTTTTCTTGAAATAGCCGCGGATGCCGTCGGCGATCGCCTCGGCCAGCTTGTTCTGATAGGCCGCGTCGCGCAGCTTGCGCTCTTCGTCCGGGTTGGAAATGAATGCGGTCTCGATCAGGATCGAGGGAATATCCGGCGCCTTCAGCACCGCGAAACCGGCCTGTTCGACCTGCGCCTTGTGCAGGCGGTTGATGCCGCCCATTTCCGCCAGCACCATCCGGCCGACCTTGAGGCTGTCGTTGATTTGCGCGGTCTGCGAAAGATCGAGCAGGGTACGCGCCAGATGTGTATCGCGAGTCTTCAGATTCACCCCGCCGATCAGATCTGCGTCGTTTTCCTTGTTGGCCAGCCAGCTGGCGGCCGTGGATGTTGCGCCGCGTTCGGACAGGGCAAACACGCTGGAGCCATGCGCCGCCGACTGCACAAAAGCATCAGCGTGCACGCTTACCAGCAGATCGGCGCGCAATTTGCGCGCGCGCTGCACGCGCATATGCAGGGGCACGAAAAAATCGGCGTCGCGGGTCAGGGCGACGCGGTATTGGGGGTCGTCGTCGAGTTTTTCCTTGAGCTTGCGCGCGATGACCAGCACGATGTCTTTTTCACGCGTACCGCGGCGGCCGATCGCACCCGGGTCTTCGCCGCCGTGCCCCGGATCGAGCACCACCACGAAAGGGCGCGGCTTGGCGCGACCCTTGCCGTCGGCGGTTTTCGCGGCATTGTCGGGCTTGCCGTCGCGATTGGCGATGATGGCAGGCGCTTCCGGTGCCTTGGCGATCGTCCCCGGCACCCCTGCCGCCGGCTCGGCCGGGCCAGGATCGCTGCCGGCATTCTTGCCGAAGGCGGCCACGTCTTCATTGAGCAGGGCCAACATCGGATCGCTGGCCTTGGCCGGATAGATGTCCAGCATCAGGCGGTGGCCGAATTCGCCGGCCGGGGGCACCGCGAATACCTGCGGCTTCACCTCCACCTTGAGATCGAGCACCACGCGAATCACATTGGCGCGATTGACGCCGACGCGCACCGCCTGGATGAAGGGATCATCCTTGCCGATCTTGTCGGCCAGTTCCTTCAGCGCCGGCCCCAGTTCGACATTCTCGATGTCGATGACCAGGCGCTCGGGTTCCTTGACGAAGAAATGCGTGTATTTAAGCGCGGTCGGCGACTCGAAGGTGACGCGGGTGTATTCGCTGGCCGGCCATACCCGCGTGCCGCTGATTTTCGCCGCCGCATAGGCGGGCGTTGCCAGCAAGGGCGACAGCAGCAGGGGCAGGGACAAGAACTGGCGACGATTCAACGCTGTACCGGCGCCCCGTTCGACGCTGACGCGCGCAATGGTCTGCGCGATTTCGGTGGAGGCCGCAGGCGGGGACGCTGCGCTCAGCGCAGCGCTGTCAGCAGCGTGCTGCCGCGAGTCGAGTATGCCTTCAACTGCGCCTGGCGCGCGTCCAGCGGGGTGGTCGAGAGCATGACTTTCACATCCGGCTGGGGCAGCAGGTCCTGGGCCATTTCCGGCCACTCGACGAGGCAAATGTTCGCCTCGTTGAATAAATCGCGAAATCCGGCTTCTTGCCATTCTTCGGGATCGCGGAAGCGATAAAAATCAAAGTGATACAAGTTTAAGCTAGAAACCATATAAAGTTCAACTAGTGCATAGGTCGGGCTTTTGACGCGCCCCCCGAAACCCAGCCCCCGCAGCAGGCCCCGAGCCAGGGTGGTCTTGCCGGCTCCCAGCTCGCCCGAGAGGTAAATGGTGGTGCCGGGCTGCAATAAGGGCGCCAGGCGCGTGCCCAGGGCGAGCGTCGCCGCCTCGTCGGGCAGATCGATAGTCAGAGGGGCTAATTCAGGCATCCGCTACACTCACCACATGGAAACAGGAATCAAACACGGGATGGACACCGGCATCGATTTTCAGGCGCTGGCATCCGACATCAAGGCCTGGGGACGCGAGCTCGGCTTTCAGGAACTCGGCATCAGCGACACCGAGCTCAGTACGGAAGAGGCGCAACTTCAGGCATGGCTGGACCGCGGCTATCACGGCGAGATGGATTATATGGCCCGCCACGGCACCGCGCGCGCGCGGCCCGCGCAGTTGGTGCCGGGCACGATACGCGTGATTTCGGTGCGCATGAACTATCTGGCGCCGGACGCGAAGGACAGCTGGGCGGTGATGGACGATGCCGAAGCCGCCTTCATTTCGCGTTACGCCCTGGGCCGCGACTATCACAAGGTGCTGCGCGCGCGGCTGCAATCGCTCGCCGACCGCATCGAGAACGCCGTCGGCGAATTTGCCTACCGGGTATTCACCGACAGCGCGCCGGTGATGGAAGTGGCGCTGGCGCGCAAGGCGGGCCTGGGCTGGCGCGGCAAGCACACTCTGCTGCTGTCGCGCGATGCGGGCTCGATGTTTTTCCTGGGCGAGCTCTACACCAATCTGCCCCTGCCTACCGACGGCGATACCAGCGCGCATTGCGGCACCTGCCATAAATGCATCGATATCTGCCCCACCCGGGCGATCGTGGCTCCCTACCAGCTCGATGCCCGACGCTGCATTTCCTATCTCACCATCGAGCATCCCGGCGCCATCCCGGAGCCGTTTCGCGAGGCCATGGGCAATCGCATTTACGGCTGCGACGATTGCCAGCTGGTATGCCCCTGGAACAAATACGCGCAGCTTGCCGGCGAGACCGACTTCAAGATTCGCCATCACCTCGACGACATCACGTTGATCGAGTTGTTCGCCTGGACCGAGGCGGAGTTCAACGAACGCATGGCCGGCAGCGCCATTCGCCGCATCGGGCACGAACGCTGGCTGCGCAATATCGCGGTGGCGCTGGGCAATGCCTTGCGTGGCGAGCTGCCCGAGGAGCGAAAGGCGGCGCTGCGCCAGGCTCTGCAAACAAAGGCGGACCATGATTCCGTTATCGTGCGCGAGCATGTGCAATGGGCGCTCGCGGTCGCCCCGGTATAGTCCTGCTCAGTGAGCGTCATGCGGCGTGCCGGGTGCGGCGGCAGGCGGCAAATTTGATTCGGCCGGTTTGGTCGGATAGCGATACCAGTAGATGCTGACGCCGCGCACGCGCGCCGCGGCCTCGATCGCACTTACCTTGGCGTAATCGGTTTCCTGGATTGGCGCGGCCGCCTTATCGGGCAGCCAGGCGCAGGCACCGAGCATCATGCAAATCGCGCATGGCGTGCCCATGCCGAAGCCATCGATTCGTTTTTTCATCGCGCCCTCCTTTGCGGTGGGAACCCCGTTTGCCGCGAGGCAGCTTCACCTTACGCCCCCGTACCGCGGGACACAAGTCCAGGCGACCGTCACTCTTCGCTGTCTGGCGGGACGGGACCCGGATCGATACGCCAGGCAGAAACGACTGCGCCATGCCGGACGACATGGCGCAGCGGGACAGACATTCCGAATCAGGCGGCCGGAAATACGCCGGCAGGCTAGGCGCGCAGGTTCAGGATCAGCGCATTCAGCCGCTTCACGAAACCGGCCGGATCTTCCAGTTGCCCGCCCTCGGCCAGCAAGGATTGTTCGAACAACAGATGGCTCCAGTCGTTGAACTCGTTTTCGGCCACGCCGGCCTTCAATTTTTCCAGCATCGGGTGCGTCGGGTTGATTTCCAGGATCGGCTTCGAGGCATTCACCTGCTGGCCGGCCGCCTTGAGCATGCGCTCGAGATTGCCCGACAATTCGTTCTCGTCGACCACCAGGCAGGCCGGTGAATCCGTCAGCCGATAGGTCACGCGCACTTCCTTGACGCGATCGCCGAGGCTGGCCTGGATCTTTTCGATCAGCGGCTTCAATTCTTCGGCGGTCTGCTCCTGTGCCTTCTTTTCGGCTTCATCGGCCAGCGCGCCCAAATCCAGATCGCCCTTGGCCACCGATACCAGCTTCTTGCCGTCGAACTCCTCAAAGCTGCCCAGCCACCACTCATCGACCGGCTCGGTCAGCAACAGCACCTCGATGCCTTTTTTCTTGAACACTTCCAGATGCGGGCTGTTCTTCGCCGCCGCAAAACTGTCGGCGGTGGCGTAGTAGATTTTTTCCTGGCCGTGCTTCATGCGCGCCACATAATCGGCGAACGACACATCCTGGGCATCGTCTGCATTATGGGTGGACGCGAAGCGGCACAGCTTGGCGATGCGCTCGCGATTGGCCGCATCCTCGCCGATGCCTTCCTTGAACACGCGCCCGAACGCTTTCCAGAAGGTCGCAAATTTCTCTTTGTGGTTTTCGGCGAGGTCTTCAAGCGAACCCAGAACCTTTTTCACGCAACCGCTCTTGATCGCCTCGACATCGCGCGATTGCTGCAGGATTTCCCGCGACACGTTCAGCGGCAAATCGTTGGAATCGACCACGCCCTTGACGAAACGCAGATAGCGCGGCAGCAATTGCTCGGCATCGTCCATAATGAATACACGGCGCACATACAGCTTGATGCCGTGCTTGCGCTCGCGGTCCATCATGTCGAACGGCGCCTTGGCGGGAATGTACAGCAGTTCGGTGTATTCCTGCTTGCCCTCGACGCGCGCATGGGTCCAGCCCAGCGGCTTTTCCCAGTCGTGCGAAACATGCTTGTAGAACTCTTCGTACTGCTCGTCGGTGATCTCGCCCTTGCTGCGCGTCCACAGGGCGCTGGCGCGGTTGACCGTCTCGTCTTCCTCGGTCACGACATTGGCGCTTTTTTCCTTGTCCCATTCCGTCTTCTTCATCACGATCGGCATCTGGATATGATCGGAATATTTGCGAATGATCGATTTCAGCTGCCAGTCCTCGAGAAACTCTTTGGCGTCATCCTTCAGGTGCAGGGTGACCTCGGTGCCGCGCGCGGTTTTTTCCACGGCTTCGAGCGTGAATTCGCCGTCGCCGGCCGATTCCCAACGCACCGCTTCACTGGCGGCGGCCCCGGCGCGGCGCGTGACTAATGTGACCCGGTCGGCAACGATGAAAGCGGAATAAAAGCCCACGCCGAACTGGCCGATCAGATGCGCGTCCTTTTTCTGGTCGCCGGTCAGCCTGGAGAAAAATTCCTTGGTGCCGGACTTGGCGATGGTGCCGATATTGGCGATCACCTCGTCGCGCGACATGCCGATGCCGTTGTCGGCGATGGTGATGGTGCCGGCCGCTTGGTCGATGCCGATGCGGATTTTCAGTTCGCTGTCGTTTTCGAACAGGGCGCCGTTGGTCACCGCCTCGAAGCGCAGCTTGTCGCAGGCATCGGAGGCATTCGAAACCAGTTCGCGCAGGAAAATCTCGCGATTCGAATACAGCGAGTGGATCATCAGCTGCAGCAGCTGCTTGACCTCGGTCTGGAAGTTGAGGGTTTCCTTGGGGGCCTGCGTTGTGGACTGCTCGGTACTCATACCTGTCTCCCGTTGTATTTTCTGCGGGCGTCGAAGGCGCCGAAAACTTCTTCCGGCCGCCTGCGCCCGACTTGCCTGTGGCAAATGCGGCCCGCGCGGCATTTTTCAAGCGAGCGGGCACCTTTTTTCGCCGCCGGCCATACCCGGCCATGCCCGGCCATGCCCGGCAGGTTCCGCGTTACCAGAGACTTTTCATTTTTACATCATGAAGTTAGCGGCATGCCCTCGCTTTGCCGGCAACCGCCAAGGTTCTGCGCCTCATTCGAAAAAGCATGGAACTTATCCCTGCACGGCGCACTCTATCTTTCGGTTCCAGTCGCCGCAATGAGCTGCGGCGGCTTCGTAGGTGCAGTTGGCGTTGTTGAAGTTGCATTTGTTGTTTCGTTGAGTGAGAGTTGTTTTTTAGCCCCGGGCAACCGGGGCTTTTTCTTGGGCGCGGCGCCAATGCTTGGCAGTGGCCGGAAATGGCCCGACAATGCGGCATGGAACCCTTCTCCGCACTGATCGACAACTATGGCTATCTGGCGGTGTTCATCGGCACCCTGCTGGAAGGCGAGACCATCCTGATCCTGGCGGGCTTCGCGGCGCAGCGCGGTTATCTCGATCTTGGCGCGGTGATGGCGGTGGCATTCGCCGGCGGCTTCCTCGGCGACCAGCTGCTTTTCTTTCTCGGCCGCCACCACGGCCACCGCATCGTCGCACGCTTCCCGGCTATCGCGCAGCGCATTGCCTCCGTCGACGGCTTACTGCGCAATTACCATGCACCGTTGATTTTCTGCATCCGTTTCATGTACGGCTTGCGCATCGTCGGTCCGATCGCACTGGGCATGGGCGCGGTATCGGCCGGCAAGTTTTTCATTTTCAATATGATGGGCGCCTGCGTCTGGGCGATCCTGATCGCCGGCGCCGGCTTCCTGTTCGGTCAGACCCTGGAACTGCTGCTGAGCGACATCAAGCGCTATGAATTGCTCGGCATGGGCCTGATCGTGCTGGCCGCCGCGGCGATCTGGCTGCTGTATCGCGGACGGCGCAAATAAGAATCAGGAATTGGCGGCCGCCGCGATACCCGGGTTATTTCTCCGGCGGAGGCGGCACGTAGATGGCGAGGCCGTGTCCGATCTTGTTGTTGATCGAGGCGGACAGGCCGGTGCCGTAAGCGGTGTTGCCGCCGAAGCCGCCCACCCCGCCGCCGATGCCGCCGGTGCTGGCGCTGCCGGTACCCTGCAGCAGCACGCCATTGGCGCCCAGCGCGGCAGCCCGCTCTTTCAGCCGCTGCATGACCACATCCATATTGCCCTGCTCGGTGACGGCCAGCGACATCTGGCTGGAGGCATCGATGATCGCGACCTCCTCATACTTGGGGGGCGGCACGGTGTAGATCGTGACCTGGCTCGAGTCCAGCGGCGCGCGCACCGTACCGGTGATCACGTGGGAACCGGTGCAGCCGGCGACCAGCAATGCGGTCATGACCGGAAGGAATAAGGAAAGCGGGGAAGGGCGTTTCATGTTGATTCTCCTCTGGCGGGCGCATGCAGGCTGCTGCCTGCTTGCCGTGAAATCGGTAGCGCCTATCGGCGTATTACAATGCGCGCAGCCGGACAAGGCAATATCCAGCCGACAAGCGGAAGGATCGCGAACAGGCATTTCAAAAAACGAAACTCAAGCATTGGCGCGTATTTCGGGGCATTTTTGTCCCAAAAGGCGCGCCAATGCTTGAGTTTGTTATTTTCAATCCGGGAAGCAGACCCTGATGGCCAAACTATTCGCCCTGCTCTATGCCGTTCTGGCCAATATGGTTTTTGTGCTGGTCTTCGTGTACTTCATCGGTTTTGTCGGCAATGTCGCGGTGCCCAAATCGATCGACTCCGGCGTCGCCGGCGAGGCGTTCTCCTCGACACTTGTCAACCTTGCCCTGCTGACCCTGTTCGCCCTGCAGCACACGCTGATGGCGCGCAACGGCTTCAAGCAGCGCCTGGCCCGCATCCTGCCCCCCGCAATCGAACGCGCAAGTTATGTGCTGCTCTCCAGCGCCGTGCTGGCCCTGCTGTGCTGGCAATGGCGTGCGCTGCCTGCTGTGGTCTGGCAGGTCGACAATCGCCTGCTGGACATTGCGCTGACGGCGCTGTTTGCGCTGGGTTGGGGCATCGGCCTGGTCGCCGCCAAGGCAATGGACATTCTCGAATTATTCGGGCTGCACCAGGTTTTGCGCCATCTGCGCGGTACCGCTGCCGTGCCCGCGCGCTTCGGCAAACCCGGCTTGTATGCCCTGGTGCGCCACCCGATGATGACGGGCTTCCTGTTGTCATTCTGGGCCACCCCATTGATGACCGTCGGCCATATGCTGTTTGCGCTGGTGATGACGGCCTATATTTATATCGCGACCCGTTTTTTCGAGGAACGCGATTTGCAGGGGACATTCGGCGAAACCTATGCGCAGTACCGACGCGAAGTGCCGATGCTGATACCGCGGTGGCCGCGCCGCTGATCGCAGCGTTATGTGCTGTGGCGAACAGAGGGGGTAGGCGCGGCGAGGATATTGTTGCCCATCGCCCCAACCCGAGGACTTCAACATGACCCACTCGCACGCCGTTGCCTGGATCGATCACGGCGAGGCGCATATCATTCATTTCAACGCCGATGAATCCGAGCAGCTCACCGTTCACTCCAAACACCGCAACAGCCATTTGCATCACAAAAATGGCCAGATCGGCGATGGCCGCGCCCCCGAAGACCAGCAGTTTTATCACGAGGTCGCAAATGCCTTGCAAGGCGCGGAAAAAATTCTCATCGTTGGGCCCGCCAACGCCAAATCCGAGCTGGAGAAACATATGAAGCACCACGACAAGGACCTGGCTGCCGGCATCGTCGGCGTGGAAACGGTCGATCACCCGACGGACGGCCAGGTCCTGCAGCTGGCGCGCAAGCACTTCACCGCGGCGGACCGGACGCTGCCCTGAGCGCCTTGATTGCCCGGCTGAATGGAAAAATCCGCGGGCAACCTCGGCGCGCCGAGGAATTCAGCAAGGCCTTGGCACGCCGGTTTTTGCGCCGCTAAAAAGTGTGGCGTATGCCGGATATATAACCGATGTTTGCCGATCCCGGTGCGGCGCCCAGGCCCGCGCTGTTGGCAAACTGGTAGCTGCCGCGTGCATCGTTGGTGACCCGCGTATAAAACCAGTAGAGATCGGTTCTTTTCGAAAACGTGTAGCTGTAACCCAGCGAATATTGTCTGGCGCCAAGTCCGCCGGTATCGCAGGCGCCGCCGCCAACCCGCCCGCACGAGCCGGCCAGCGCCCTGCCATATATCCCGCGAATCGTGCCTCTGCCAATTTTCTGCATTAGCGTAATCGCAATGGCGGTGCGGTCGTATTCGTTGAAAGCGCCATTCGCTGCGGTGCTGGAAGACTGTTCATACTTGAGTTTTTCCCACAAGAGTCCAAGCTGCGTATCGGCGATCTTGTAACGCACGGCGACCTTGTCGCCGGAATCGGTGGCCGAAAGCGACGGCGAACCGCCGATTGCGGCGACCGGCGCAGCCTGGGCGGCCGGAATGATTGCGCTCAGCCCGAACAGGTCGTCGTGACGCTCGTGCGCATAACCGACGAACACCGGTCCGATTTCGTAATCGACGCTCAGCGATAAAACACGCGGGTTTACCTGCGTGACCGCCGATGAATTTGCGCTTCTGCTTTCGTTCGCGGCATAGGCCAGCTTGAACGTAAGGCCGTCAATGGTCGGCGTCCAATACTGCACGACATTGCCTTGCCGCCTCTCAAATGAGGCATTGATCGCGTTTGCATAAGTGCTGCCATTCGCCGACGTATTCAGCACGCCGCTGGTTACCGGACCGACGCCGAACCCCGGTGTGCCGATCAGGGCGCCCGTATAGGTGATGCCCGTGAAGTACATGGGATCGACCGCACCGGATAATGTCTTGTAAGGCGTATCCCATTGCCCGATTCGAATCGACCCGAATCCGCCCTGCAAGCCGACGGCCGTATTGCGCGACGCCAGCGCTGAGCCGCCGACATCCACCGCGACGGCGGATTCGATCTGGAAAAACGCGCTCAGGTCGCCTCCCAGGCTCTCGCTGCCGCGAAAGCCAAGATTGGCGGAATTCTGCGTAACCCGATTGCGCGAACCGACATTCACGCCCGTCGGGTTTGCGCCCAGTTGTCCCGCAGGCAACGCGGCAGCCGGGGACGCATCGCGAGCCCGGACGTTTTCAAAATCAACGTTCAACGTGCCGTAAATCTGCACTGCCGGCTCCTGCGCGGAAGCGGCATGAATTCCCGCCATTACAAGTGCTGCGCCGACAAGCGCGGCCGAGGAACCATTCATCCCTATTCTCCCAAGAGTTAGTCATGACCGCCTGATCCCGGCGGTTCATAGGTCTCTACCTGGGGTGTCCGAGCTTTATTCCCCGATTCACAAAAAACGCGCGTCGGATGTTTTTCATCGCGGCGGGAATGGATTGCGCATGTCCCTTGCATGCCCGTTGTACAGGCATGGCGGGCCGCCAGTGCAGCGCCTTACTTCATCGCCGTGTCGCGAATCGCCTGCAGGGTGGTGTTCGGCGTGATCGCTTCCGGGTCGATGCGCACTTCGATCAACGCCGGCTTGCCGGCCGCCAGCGCGCGCGCCAGGGCCGGCGCAAAATCCGCCGTTTTTTCCACCGTTTCGCCATGCGCGCCGAAGCTGCGCGCATAGGCGGCAAAGTCCGGGTTGGCCAGGGCGGTGCCGTGCACATGGCCCGGGTAGTGGCGCTCCTGGTGCATGCGGATGGTGCCGTACATGCCATTGTTGACGACGATGAAGATCACGTTCAGCCGGTATTGCACCGCGGTGGCGAGTTCCTGGCCGGTCATCAGGAAGCAGCCGTCGCCGGCCATGCAGATCACGGTGCGCTGCGGGTGTACCGCCTTGGCCGCGATCGCGGCGGGCACACCATAGCCCATCGCGCCCGAGGTCGGCGCCAGCTGGGTGCGGAAGCCGCAGTACTGGTGGAAGCGGTGCACCCAGGTGGCGTAGTTGCCGGCGCCATTGGTGATGATCGCGTCCGCGGGCACGCCCGACTTGATCTGCTGCATCACGTCCCACATCTGCACCGCGCCCGGAATCTCGCGGCGTTGCTGCCATTCGCGATAGTCGGCATTGGCGCTTTGGACTTGCGCGGCCACATTGCTGTGCGTCAGTTTCGGCAGCGCGGCGATGGCATTGGCAAATGAAGACACCGTGGCATTGATCAACAATTCGCCTTGATAGACGCGCCCCAGTTCTTCGGCGCCGGCATGCACATGGATCAGCTTCTGTTTCGGCACCGGCGCCTCGAACAGGGTATAGCCGCTGGTGGTCATTTCGCCGAGGCGCGCGCCGAGGCACAACACCACATCGGCCGCCTTGATGCGCGCCGCGAGTTTGGGATTGATGCCGATGCCCACATCGCCGGCGTAATTGGGATGCGCGTTATCGAATACATCCTGAAAGCGGAAGGCGCAGCCGATCGGCAGATTCTGGGTCTCGGCAAAACGCTGCAGGGCCGTGCAGGATTCCTTGCTCCAGCCGCTGCCGCCGACGATCACGAACGGTCGCTCCGCGCCCGACAACAGGCTGGCAAGCCTTGCCAGTGCCGGCTCGCCGGCCGATGGCCCGATGTCCTGACCATGCTGGTAGGGCCGCGCATCGGCGACGCTGACCATATCGGACAGCATGTCTTCCGGCAGCGCCAGCACCACCGGGCCCATGCGGCCGCTGGTGGCGACCTGGAAGGCGCGCGCGAGGTATTCGGGAATGCGGTCGGCGCGATCGATCTGCGCGACCCATTTGGCAAGTTGCCCGTACATGCGCCGGTAATCCACTTCCTGAAAAGCTTCGCGCTCGACAAAATCGCCGCCCACCTGGCCGATGAACAGAATCATCGGCGTGGAATCCTGAAAGGCCGTATGCACCCCGATTGAAGCATTGGTGGCGCCGGGGCCGCGCGTGACCAGGCATATGCCCGGCTTGCCGGTCAATTTGCCGTAGGCCTCGGCCATGTTGGCCGCGCCGCCTTCATGGCGACAGGTGATGAGTCTGATCGCGTCGCGCGCGTCATACAGCGCATCGAGCACCGGCAAATAGCTTTCGCCGGGCACACAGAACGCCATGTCCACGCCGTGGATCCCGAGTTGATCGACCAGAATCCGTCCGCCGGAACGCGGGCCTGCCGTTGCCGCCATCATCGTCTCGTTCATAGTTGCCGAACCTTGTAACCCTTGACGCGCAGCAGCTCGACCAGGCCGCGCGGCCCCACCAGGTGCAGGGAACCGATCGCGACGAAATACGGTTGGTCGTCGCGCAGAAAATCTTCTATTTTTGCCAGCATCTCCGGGTGACGGCTGTAGACCAGCGCCTCCTCAATCTCCGCAGACCGGGGCAAATCGTGGTTGACCTCGCTGGTCACTTCCTGCATCAGCGCCGCGTCCCCGCTTTGCCAGGCATTGACCATGCCTGTCACCTGGTCCGGCGTCCTGCCGGTTTCAATCGCCGTCAGCGCGTTATCCAGGAAGGCTTCCTGCAAGGACGCCGACATGCTGTCGAACATTTTCAGCTGTCCCAATTGCGACTCGAGTTCCAGCACCGGCTTGTGGTCGTGCTGCGCATTGGCGATCAAATAACTGTCGACGCCGAAGTTGCGGTCATAACCCAGTCGGGTAAATTCGGCGATGGCAAGGAACCCGCCGGCAATGCAGGGCTTGAGCTCGCGCAGGCCATCTGCCGGCAATTTCAGTTTCAGCAACTGGATCTGCAGCCGCTGATACAGTGCTTTCGGGATTTGCGACTCCAGCGACATTGGCGGCTTGTATAAGATCAGCGGCCGCACGCGTTCTTCGTTCTCGCTTTTGGTAATGTCCGCCTCCACCACCAGCTTGGCCGATTTTTTCAGCGCCGTCTCGACCTGCTCGGGCAGCGGATAAAAACTGCGTTTGCCGACGTGAATAGTGCCGAACAAATAGACCGTATTACCCGGCGAGCTGACCTCCCAGATAAAGGCCCGGTGTGCGCTCTCGACAGGGGGCGCCGCCGGTACGGCGACGACAGCAGTCGCCATTGCAGGTTGGGTGGGGTCATAGTTCGCTGCCCGATCGGTCGTCTGCGCGCCGGCGGCGCTCCACAGAAACAACCAGGCAAGCAGGGCGAACAGGCGGCGGTTGAAAGCGGTAAGCGGCAGCGGCATCAATGAACTCCGGAAAATTCTGAACGGGACAGGCGGCCGCACTAGCTCGGCGGCTTGAAGGAATTGAGGGTGGTCGGCGCCTCGGGAACAAAGGGATCCATTGCAACGGCCTGGTAGCGAACGTCGACGATCTCCAATTCTTCATTGCCGCCCGGCGCGCGCAGCAGCACCGTATCGCCGATCCGTGCCTTCAACAAAGCGCGCGCCAGCGGCGATATCCAGGTGATGTAGCCGCGTTTCAGATCGAGTTCGTCGATGCCGACGATGGTGACAGTTTTTTCTTCACCACTGGCGTTTGCATAGGTTACGGTGGCGCCGAAGAATACGCGCTCGGCGATATCCTCGTCGCGCGGCGCGGCGGGATCGACCACCTCGGCATTGTCCAGGCGCTTGGTCAGGAAGCGCAGCCGCCGGTCGATTTCGCGCAGGCGCTTCTTGCCATACTGGTAATCCGCATTTTCGCTGCGGTCGCCGTTCTTGGCCGCCCAGGACACCGCATTGGTCACCGCGGGACGTTCCTTGTTCAGCAGATACTGGAATTCATCCTTGAGGCGTTGATGGCCAACCGGCGTAATGTAGTTTTTGCTGCCCGCAGGCAGGGGCGAGGCACCGTCCTCGATGTCCTCATCGTCGTCCTGCGCCGATTCTTTTGTGAACGCTTTGCTCATGTCTGCCCGATTTGATCGGACATTATAGAGCCGCCGCAGCGCCCCGCGAGGAGCTGGGCCGGCGCAATCCCTAGCCGGCGGCAGCCTTGTTGACGCTGGCGTTGAGTTTGGCCAGGACCAGTTCGAGCGCCTGGATGCGTTGATCGCGCGCCTTGATGACCGCCCTCAGCTCAAGCTCCAGTTTGCGCAGGCGCTGCAATTCGTCGGCTTCACCCGGTGTTTGTACGGTCGATTGGCCACCTGCAGCAGCGCCGCTGTCGGCCCCCGGTGCCGTTCCCAGAGCCTGATCAATGGCCAGATGAATCGCCCTGTGCAATGCAGTGCTATCCAGTGTCGGGACACGGGCCGCAACCACTGGCTGGGCAGGCCTGACATCACTGACCGCAGGCGGCAATGGGGCCGGCGCTGCGGGCGGCGTTGCAGGTAGCATTGCGGCTTTATGGTCGCCGAGGTCCGGTTCGATCCCTTGCGCAGGCCGGTCGACATTGACGGCAGCGCGGGCCTTGCCGGTTTTCCTGGTCCTGGCAGACTTGTCGGCGAGGCCGAAGCGGATCAGGGCCGGCAGCAGCAGCGCGCGCGGATCGGCGGCATTTTGCTGCAGGCCATTTACATAGATCCCCAGGGCGGAGACGCCATCGGCCACTGCCGCCGCCTCGTCACCGTTGCCCGGCAAGGTACCGCCGGCAAACTGCGCCACATGTTTGGCCACTTTCTCGCTCAGGGCAGCAGCCTCATCCAGCTCGAGCATCGACAACGCACCCTGCACCTGCTTGAACAGCTGCGCCAAAGGCGCAAGTTCGGCGGTCTTCTGCGGGTCGCGGAAAAAGGCGTCCAGCGCGGCCTCGATGGTGTTGAGGTTGATCTGCACCTCGCGACCCACCTGAAAAATCAATAGATGGGTCTGCGCGCGCAAGGTCATGGTATCGCCCAGGCTGTTCGCCGAGGCATCGGGCACCGGCAGTTCGACGCCGGTCATCGCGCTGCGCAAGCGCGTGGAAACCGCCGTCGCCTGACGTGCGAACTCGGGGGTCAGCTTGAAATAATTTTCCAGCGAGGATTCAACGAACAGCATCGCCGTCGCCACTTCCATGGCCTGCACGTCGCTGAGCAGTTTGCCGGTTTTGCGCGCATGCTTGCCGATGGCGCCCAATACCTGCAGCAACAGGGCCAGCTCGCGATTCGGCAGCGATTGCGCCATCGCCGCCAGCAGTTCGGCCTGCTTGGCGAACGGCTCCAGCGCGGAACTGTTGCGGCTGGTGAAGGCCAGCAGATTGTCCTTCTGCTTCTGCACCTGCTCGCACAGGGCATTGACGGCCGCAACCAGGGCGGGTTCGGCTTTCTGGTTCTGGCCGGCACCGGGTATCGCCAGCAGCTCATCGAGCCGGTAAACCTCGCGAATCGCCTCGATGTATTCGGTGCGCGCGGCGGTTTTACCGACCACCAGCAACAGATCGCGGAACAGTTTTTCCGGCACATGGGGGTTGCCGGCAATCAGCAGCTTGATCTGCTGGTCGATTTTGCCGAGCAGTTGCACGGCGGGCGCGCCGGCGCCGGCAGGATCGTTGGCGACCGCTTCGAAGAATCCCGCGGCGGTAAACCAGAACGAACGCGCCATCGGATTGAACAACAGCGCTTCGATGGCGAGCACGGCATCGCGCATGGTGCGCGCGCCGGTGACCAGATCCTTGTCGCGCAACAATTTCAGCAACCCGGCCTGGAACAGGCTGCGCGCCTGCCGGACCGCTTCGGCCAGTTGTTCCGCGCTCAGCGGGGGCGCGGCCTCGTCGGGCAGCGGCACGGTCGCGGAGAGATCGGGGGAAAACAGATCGGTGGCGGCAGCGTCGTTGGCGCCGCGCGCCCGGTTCAGCGCGATATAGACCGTCGCCAGGATCATCGGGCGATCCGGCTGGCCGGCCATCAGGCTGTCGAGATAGCCGGACAGGCTTACCGTCGCGTTTTTCGCCGCCGCCAGTTGCTGGACCGCGTCGGCGGGAACCGCCACCGCAAATGCCGCCACCAGTTTTTCGATTTCCTCGCTCAGGCGCGCGGCCGCGCCGAGGTTGACCATCGACAGCGCGCCCGTGACTTGGTGCATGCACAGGGCGGCGTATTGAACCGCCTTGGAATCGGCGGGATCCTTGCCCAGTTCGTCGAAGTGCGTTCGGGCGCTGCCGAGTGAATGCTCGATCTCCGCCCGGACCCAGTTAAGCGGGCCGCTGTCGAAGCCGGATTGGCTGTTGGTGACCATTGGCGTTAGCGGAAAAATAGTGAAGGTAGTTTGTTGATGCCGGCGCTCGGCGCGGGTTCTGGGTGTGTGGTGTGGGCGTAAAACCGGAAAATCCGCCTGATGATGCCAGCGGCAACTACCGGTTCCTCGCCCAGCTTGCATAACTGCTCTGGAGCACGCCCTCACTTTACGTGAGTCAATCAAGACGAAGTGTGACATAAGTCACAGATTCTTTCGTCCCGATCGACATCCAGGGCATGTTGACAGTTGTTGACAATGTGCGTGCCACCAGAAGAGGCGGGCGCAGCACAGGCGGCCCGTAGCCGATCGTTATTTTCGCAATCGGCAGAACAGGGCAAACGCTGAGGCCCGGCCGACCGCTGCCGCAAGACGGCATAGACCGCTCGTCGCCATCAACCCATAAGCGCGTCACCGCACTGACCTCGCCGGCTCGCCGGCGCATCCTTGATTCACGAATTTCGACAGGACGCATAGTCTGTGCGCCGTCAGAAGCCGCACCAACCGGAAGAAAAACCAATGCAAACCCAAAACAGCAAATCCCCTCATACCATGCTGTGGATCGCAGGTATCGCAGTCATCCTGTTCTGCGCGGCCGGCATCGCCGCCATCATGGGCTGGATTCCGACGTCGACGGCTGGCGCCGGCAGCAGTGCCGCCCCTGTCGCGGCACCCGTGCAAAGCGCATCGAGCAGAACTTATTCGGCTCCGGCGCGTAATGCCAGCAGCGCCCCTGCCCGCTCGATTTGCACAGAATGCGGCATCGTCGAATCGACGCGCGAAATCAGCGAACCCGGCAAGGGCAGCGGCATCGGCGGTGTCGGCGGTGCGGTAGTCGGCGGCGTTCTGGGCCACCAGGTCGGTAGCGGCCGCGGCAATGACCTCGCCGCCGTGGCCGGCGCCGTGAGTGGCGCATTCGCAGGCAATGCCATCGAGAAGCGGGTGAGTGCAGGCAAGAGTTATGAAGTCACCGTGCGCCTCGAAGGCGGCTCCAGCCGCGTGTTCAGCGAAACCAGTTCGAATTGGCACAATGGCGATCACGTACGGATCGTCGACGGCATGATCCGCTCGAACAGATAGCATTTCGGCGCCTGCCGCACCTGTCCATTGCCGGCTGAACCGACGCCGTTTTTTCGAAACGGTCGATTCGACTGCCGAACCGGCTGAAACCACCTTTTATCCGCGCCCGCATCTGCAGGCGTTTTTTCACCTGCATCAAGCCCTGCCAATCGCGATCAGCCCGGCGGCGATGAAGCGGGCGCCAACAAATCGTCGGGAACAACACTCGCCAGCGGTCAATTTGCAATTTATAATTCCCCCGAAAACAAGCAGTGCAAACGGGAAAAGGGAGAGCCGGCATGGATCGCAGAGGTTTCATTGCAGCCACGGGATCGGGAGCGCTTGTCGCATTGCTGGGCTCTTGCGCCACCACCGAACCGGTCGATCCCAAGGACACCCGCATGTCCCTGCTGTGCGGCTATATCGACAGCAGCGATGCGCCATCCAAAATCGAATGGGTGGAGATCAAGCAGTACGGCGACGGCGACCGCGACCAGGGCCAACAGGGCTATTACCTGGTCGAATACGACCGCAAGACCGGCGTATTCTTTCATGTCGGCATCGAGAGCGGCAACCACCAGGTGCACAAGTTCGGCGGCGGCAACACCCAGTACGACTGGTCCAGCCGTGGCCGCAACGAGACCGCGCTGCGCATCACGCAGCCGGGCGCCTATTTCGTCGGCGCCTACAAATACATCCACCACGACCAGGGCTGGTTCAAGGACGACAAGTTCGAAATGCGCCTCCTGAGCAGCCCGAGCGAGGCCGAGGTGCTGGCAATCGTTCTGCGCCGGCTGGAAACGGATCGCGATCTCGCGCCTTATGAACATCAGCGCGCGCTGGTGCGCAAGCGCCTCGCCGCCCTTGGAGGCCGCCGTGCATAAACGCCGCCGCTTTCTTGCCGCCGCATTGGGCAGTGTCGCCGCCGCCGCCCTGCCGGGCTGTTACACCATTCATGAAACGCCACCCGGCGGCGTGCCGGCGGCCGGCAGCCGGCATGTCATGCTGGTCGGACGCATCGAAGTCGTTCCGCGCATGGCCACCGGCGAGCAGGACATCGATATCAAAAACGATCTGTTCAATACCAAGCGCTATATGCTGGGACGCGCGGTGATACAAATGGCGGACCGGCCGGATCCGGGTTCCTTGCACGCCCTGTCCGCCGAATTCCTCAACCCGACGCTGGAACAGACTTTTTTCCTGGTGCTGCCGCGCAGCGAGCGCTTCATCGCCAAGGGCAGCGTGACCATGGAATGGCGCGACCTGACGCCCAGTTCGAAGGCGATGAATGTCGAGTCCGCCGAGCTGAAGTTCCCGGCCCCGCTGGAGATCGATATCCGTCCCGATGACCAAGCCATCTACATCGGCACCGTGCGCTTGCACCGCGATGTATTTCACACGCTGTTGAAAGTCGAGCTGCTGGACCAGCATGCGGCGGCCCTCATCGAGTTTCGCAAACGCTTCGGCCCGCAGGCCGCCCTGCGCAAGGCGTTGCTGAAGCTGCCGCAGGAATCGTCGAGGCCGGCACGCCAGACAGGCGATATCCCCTCGGAACGGTCCTGATCGGAAATCGCAGATCGCCATCTGGCGCGGCGTTTGAAGCAGAAATGGCCGGGAAGGCCCGCGGATTGGCGATCCGCGTGTTTGCATCGGCGCGCCGCTTTGCCAAAACTGCCCCTTTCCGCTAAACTTCGCGCTTCAAATCTCACTTGGTGAGGCGTTCCATGTCCAGCAAACATTCACACATCGTCCGCTCCTTCCCGACCGCAGCGTCGCACGGGTCGGTGGCGCTTGTGCGTGCTGCGGCCGGGATGCGTCTCACTTTCATCGCTTCCTCCCGACTGTCGTCCCGACCGGCAACCGCCATCGCACCCAGCGACGGCATTCCGGGCTAGCCAGGCCAAGCCTTCCTTCGCAATTCGCAGAAGGGCTTCGCCGGACAATACGGCGGGGCAAAGAAGGTGAGCCGGCAACATCGCTCCCCACCGTAACCATAAATCGCCGATTATTTTCGGCACATGACGCCACTGCTTCCTGATCTCCGGCCTCATGTAAAAAAAACGGATTGGGTATCAACATGAATTTGAATTCGCATCACAAGTACGACAAATATCTGGGCAAGCTCTGGCGCAATCGCGATTTCCGCACGCTGTGGCTGTCGTTGACCATTACCCATTTCGGCGGGCAGGTGACATTCCTGGCGCTGCCGCTGACGGCCGCCATCATGCTGCACGCCACCCCCACGCAAATGGGGATCCTGACCGCGATGGAGGCCCTGCCTTACACCCTGTTCGGCCTGTTCACCGGCGTGCTGGTGGACCGTTCGCGCAAGCTGCCCCTGATCATCATGGCCGATCTCGGACGCGGCGCCGCCCTGCTGTCGGTGCCGATCGCCGCCTGGATGGACTGGCTGTCGATGCCGATCCTGTACATCGCCGGTTTTCTGGTCGGACTGGGCGGCATCATCGGCTGGGCCGCCTATCAGGTGTTCATGACCGAGCGCGTCGGCCGCGACAATCTGGTCGAGGCCAATTCGCGCATCGCCCTGTCCGATTCTTCCGCGCAGCTGATCGGGCCGGGATTGGCCGGCATTTTCATCCAGTGGCTAACCGCGCCATTCGCGATCTTGCTCGACGCCTGCTCGTTCTTCATCTCGGCATGGATGCTGCGCGGTATCCCCGGCAAGGACAGCGACGTGCCCAAGGTGCGCCACAATAGCGGCAACGCCAACTGGGCGGGCATCTGGTCCGATGCCAGGGAGGGGCTGCATCTGATCTGGCATAACCCAATCCTGCGTTCGCTGGCTTGGGGGCTGTCGGTCTGGCAATTCCTCAAGCATGTCTATCTCGCCATCATCATTTTGTACGCGGCGCGCGATTTGCAGCTTTCCGCCGGCAAGATCGGCGTGATCTGGATGATGGGCGGCGCCGGCTTCCTGCTGGCTTCCTTCCTCATCCAGCGCGGCAATCGCCGTTTCGGCGTGGGCCAGGTGATGCTCGGCGGCCTCGTCATCACCGGCATTGCCTGGCTGATGATCGCCGCCGTCGGTCCCGGCGACTGGGCCGGCTTGATGCTCGGTCTAGCCCTGTTCTTTTTCGACCTCGGCGCCATGCTGTTTTTCATCAACTACCTGTCGCTGCGCCAGTCGGTGACACCGGACCGCCTGCTCGGCCGCGTGACCTCGACGATGATTTTCCTGTCGATCGCGATGGCGCCGGCCGGCTCGATTGTCGGTGGGCTGCTGGGCGAGGCCCTGGGATTGCGCCCCACCATCGCCATCTCCGGCGTCGGCGGTTTATTGCTCGGCCTGGTCCTGGTACGGTTCTCCCCCCTGGCCGGGATGAAACAACTGCCGACGCCGGTGACCGCACCGGTGCGCACGCCGGAAATGGCGGCGGAATAAGGCAAATGCCTGTCGGTCGCCAAATCCAGAACTTGTTCCCACCGCATCCAACAGGCATATTGACCGACAACCGACCCGCCGCCCACGTGGCGGCGGCCGGCGGCACAAACTTCTCAAGGGAGAACGAGCATGGATTTTGGAACCTCGCTGATTGCCATCGTGGCCACCGTTGCCGGGATGGGCGTTCCGGTCGCCATCGTCGCCATGGTGCTCTGGTACAAATCGCGCAATACACGCCTGATGCATGAAACCGCAATCCGCCTCGCTGAAAAGGGCCAGCCCGTTCCGCCGGAACTTTTCCTGAGCCGGGAAGAGCCTTATTCCGATCTGCGCCGCGGCGTGGTGCTGACGGCGGTCGGCATCGCCCTGTGCATCGCCCTGAATCAACTGGGCGTGGCCTGGACCATCGGCCTGATTCCGCTATTCATGGGACTGGGCTATATGCTGGTATGGAAACTGGAATCCCGCGGCCCACGCGACGGCGGGACCCATTCCTGAGTCGCTGCAAGCGACCCATCTTCCATCAGACCAGGCGTGACACGCATGGCCTTTGTTGCGTCCGATTCCCGCACCGCGCCGGCCGGCTTCACGGACAGCGATCTGATCGCGCGCGCGATGCGCGGCGACGATCGCAACGCCTTCGCCGAACTGGTGCGCCGCCACCAGTCCACCCTGCGCGCCAGCCTGCGCAAAATGACCGGCGGACAAATCGAACTGGCCGACGATATCGCCCAGGAAACGTTCATCCTCGCCTGGAAGAACATTCGCCACTTTCGCTTCGAGGCCAAGTTTTCCACCTGGCTGTACCGCATCGCCTTCAATGCCTGGCAATCCGAGGTGCGCAAGAAACATGAATTGCTGATGGACGAGGATAAAATGCCCGAGCCCGAGGCGGTGGAATCGGAGGCCGCGCACACCGGCATGAAACGCGACCTGGCGCGTGCCATGGAGGGCCTGAGCGACGGCGAGCGCAACGCTATCCTGCAATGTTATTACAACGATCTTTCGCACGACGAGGCTGCCTATGTGCTCGGCATCCCGCTGGGCACGGTGAAAACGAATATACTTAAAGCCAAGGAAAAGATGCGCGCCAGGCTGGCCGCATACGAAGCCGAAGGCAAAGGAATGGCCGCATGAATACCGCACACGACCCCCTGGAAAATCTGCTCAAGGCCGATGCCCTCGCGATGCGCGAAGGCTATATCGACGACGCCGGCTTTACCAAGCGCGTGGTGGCCGCCATGCCGGCACACAGCCGCCTGTCGCGTGCGGCACGCATCGGCGTGCCCCTCGCCTTCACCCTGGTTGCCTCCATCGTGGTGATGTGCTGCACCGCCGCCGGCAGCCTCGCCGTCGACGCCTTCATGGACCTCGCCACCGAAACCGTCACCGCCAATGCGGTCGGCCTGCTGCTGGTGATCGCCGTGGTCATCGGCGTTTCGACCTCCAATCTCACCGGTGACGCCTGAACCTCGCCGGCCCCCCACGCATGTTTTTGGCAAAAAAATTGACGCATGTCATCTGTTGACCCGCGTCATCTGCATTTTTGGCCAATTTGTACAAGCTATGCCCACAAATAAATAGCTGAATGCGCAAAAGCGCATCGACTACCTATAAAGCGATGGCCCGCCGCGGGGACGTGCCATCTCACATGGAGAGAGAGATCATGAGTGCAATTGCAACAGAAATCCCGATCCCGAGACCGGCGGTAAATCGCTGGCTGCAACTGTTTGCCGGCATCGTCTGCATGGCGATGATCGCCAATCTGCAATATGGCTGGACCCTGTTCGTGCAGCCCATGGACGATCAGTATCACTGGGGCCGCGCCGCGATCCAGGTGGCGTTCACGATTTTTGTCCTGACCGAAACCTGGCTGGTGCCGATCGAAGGCTATCTGGTCGATAAATTCGGCCCGCGCCCGGTGGTGATGGTCGGCGGCATTCTGGTCGGCCTTGCCTGGGTGATCAACTCTTTTGCCGATTCGCTGGCGCTGCTGTACGTTGGCGCGGCCATCGGCGGTATCGGCGCCGGTGCGGTTTACGGCACCTGTGTCGGCAATGCGCTCAAATGGTTTCCAGACCGTCGCGGCCTCGCGGCCGGTTTGACGGCGGCGGGCTTCGGCATGGGTTCGGCCGTGACCATCATTCCGATCCAGGCCATCATCCAGTCGATGGGCTACCAGACCGCCTTCCTGTACTTCGGTATCGGCCAGGGCGTGGTGGTGTTCCTGGTGTCGTTCGGCCTGATGGCGCCGAAGAAAACCGACGTGCCGCAAACCGCGCAGGTGATCCAGTCCAAGCGCGATTACACCTGGGTGGAGATGATCAAGACGCCGACCTTCTGGGTGATGTACGCCATGTTCGTGATGATGGCCGCCGGCGGTCTGATGGCCACCGCGCAACTGGGCCCGATCGCGAAAGACTTCAAGATCGCCAATATCCCGGTCTCGATCCTCGGTCTGACTTTGCCGGCGCTGACCTTTGCGCTGTCGATCGACCGCGTGCTCAACGGCATTACCCGCCCGTTCTTCGGCTGGGTGTCGGACCATATCGGCCGCGAGAACACCATGTTCATCGCCTTCGGCATCGAGGCCATCGGCATCGTCATGCTGAGCGAATTCGGCCATGACCCGGTGCTGTTCGTATTGCTGACCGGGATGGTGTTCTTCGCCTGGGGCGAGATTTACAGCCTGTTCCCCTCGACCTGCGGCGACACCTATGGCTCCAAGTTTGCCGCCACCAATGCCGGCCTGCTGTATACCGCCAAGGGAACCGCATCGTTGCTGGTGCCCTTTACCAGCGTGATCACGGCAGCCACCGGCAACTGGCATGCGGTGTTCTATATCGCCGCCGGCCTGAATGCGCTGGCCGCGATCATGGCTCTGGCGGTGCTGAAGCCGATGCGGACCAAGATGACGCTGAAGCAAACGAACGGTTCGTAAAACCTTTCCCGTTACAGAATCGAAAAATGCCGCTCGCGAGAGCGGCATTTTTTATGGGCGGCGATTTCGGCTGAAACCCGGCAAGACATGCCTCAAGGCATAATGTCGCACCACGCCAATCTTCTTCGCCCCCAATGCCAAAACCCGTCGCCCCAGTTGACCCCAACGCCCCACTGCGCCTCTCCAAGCTGATGTCCGAACGCGGCCTCTGTTCGCGCCGCGAAGCCGATGAATACATTGAGCGTGGCTGGGTGTATGTCGACGGCGTGCGCGTCGCCGAGCTCGGCACCAAGGTGCTGCCGACGGTGCAGGTGAAACTCGACAAGCAGGCCGCGGCGCGCCAGGAGCGGCGCATCACGATTTTGATGAACAAGCCGATCGGCTATGTGTCTGGGCAAGCCGAATCCGGGCATCAGCCGGCCAGCGTTCTGGTCACCGAAGAGCGCCACGCCAAAACCGACAAGACGCCATTCTTGCCGCAACATGCGCGCGGACTCGCCCCCGCTGGCCGCCTCGATATCGATTCCACCGGACTGCTGGTGCTGACCCAGGACGGACGCATCGCCAAGACCCTGATTGGCGAAAATTCTGGCATCGACAAGGAATACCTGGTGCGCGTCGAAGGCACGCTCTCTCCGGCCGACCTGAAGCGCCTCAACCACGGCCTCTCGCTCGACGGCGAAGCGCTGAAGCCCGCCATCGTCAAATGGCAGAACGACGATCAACTGAATTTCATTTTGCGCGAAGGCAAGAAGCGGCAGATCCGCCGCATGTGCGAAATGGTCGGGCTGAAAGTGCTGGGGCTGAAACGCATCCGTATCGGCAAAGTGCGGCTGCACGATTTGCCGATGGGGCAGTGGCGGTTTTTAAGGACGGATGAGGAATTTTAGGCTGCTCAATTATTGAGCAGTTGTACCTTGAGCAGAAAACAAAACTCAAGCACTGGCGCGGCTTTCAGAGCAAAAATGCTTCGAAAGCCTTGTAAAATGGCGTTCTATGTTTTCAGGGAACTTCTCGAAACCTCAAATTTTCGTCATTCCGGCGCAGGCCGGAATCCAGCCCTTCGTTGAATAAAACACTTGGACGGACTGGGTCCCGGCCTGCGCCGGGACGACGCAGTTTTTAGAAGTTCCCTTCACGATAGCCACAACAAGGCAGCATCGCCCCGCTCCGCCGCATCGCGGTAGAACACTATCATCTGCCGGAAATTGTCCATCAGGTAATCAAAAGCATCGTCGCCATCGCGCACCCAGATCTCGGTCGGATAGACATCCTTCACCTCCATATCTTCGGGGTCGAAACGATCGCGCAATTTATCGATGGTCAATGCCGTCAGTGCCGCCGATACCGCAGCGACCTGCGCCGGCGTCAGGAAACGCGCGGGGCCATAGCCGATCTCGGGACCGAACTCCTCGCCACCCAGCACCGCGAGGCTCAGCGGCGGCGTCCCGCCCTCGGCGCGACCGGTCAACAAGTAATGAATGCCATGCCAGGCCTTGTCGACGTCGATATAGTTCGGCGGCTCGTCCTCGCCGTCGTTGGGATAAAGGTAATCCTCGATGGCATCGGGATCATCCCTGAGTTTCTTCAGCGTGTCGCTCGACACCGCGGCAAAGCAGCCGGCCATTCCCATTTCAAAGATCCATCTTCATGAAAACACTATGCCGATCTTCGACATAACCCACGAATGGCCCGCAGGGCTCAAAGCCCAGCTGCGCATACATCGTCCGTGCCGGCACGAACGCCGCCATCGAACCCGTCTCGAGACTCAAGCGTCGATAGGAACGTTTTTTCGCCTCGGCAAGAATCACCTGCATGATGCTCATGGCAACGCCCTTGCGCAGATGCTTCGTCGACGTACGCATCGATTTTATTTCGCCGTGGGTCGGGTCCAGTTCTTTCAGCGCACCGCAGCCCAGCAATTCCTTACCTTCCCAGGCGGTCCAGAACGTGATTTCGGGTTTGCGCAATGCATTGAGGTCAAGCGCATGCACGCTCTCGGGCGGCGAGTATTGATGCATGCTTTGCAGATGTTCTTCCAGCAGGGTGGCGATTTCGGGGCTGCGTAGATCGTCGATTCGGATTTTCATTCGGAAAGGCATTCCTTTCTGCTCTGCCTCTGAGGAAATAATGAATATGAAGTTGTGTTGGTGTCTGCCCTAGTTATCGGAGCGATGACGATTAAAGTTTTTCTAGCACGGAATTTTTCTGCTGTGACAACGTTGTGAGTGATTCACTCAATGCTAATTCCAGATGAGTTGATCTTTCATCGGGCGCTGCATTTAATTCAAATTGCAATAATTTCAGCACTGGAACCGACGCAAAAGCATATCTTTTGTAAAGCTGAAGCTGATAGATTGCGGCGACTTGCTGAACCATCTTTATGGTCTTTCCTGATTCATCAACGCCGGCAGCAAGACAAACCATCTTGTGAAAAGCCTCGTATTGTTTTTGCTCCTGTTCTCGATTTCTCTGATCGATCCACTTGATTAAGCCAACGACAAAAGATATGGCTGCTCCACACAAGGTAATGAGCGAAATGTACTCAAGTATTTCCTTCATGCTTTTCCTCTGCAAGAAAGTGCCGGACACTAGCTAAAAGTAGACACAAAAACGCAGAACGCCATTCGGCACGCCTTTCCAGCCATTTTTGCCCCAAACACCGCACCAATGCTGGACTTTGACTTTCCATCGCAAAGCGCGCATCTCAGCGTATCGCCCCAAACACCTTCGACAAAATCGCACTCCCCGTCCCGATCGGGTCCTGCCTGATTTTCTTCTCTTCTTCGCCGATCATGTAGTAGAGGCCGTCCATCGCCTTGGTGGTGACGTGGCGTTCCACCTTGGCCTGCTCGGGTTTGACCAGGCCGAGTTGCTCGCCCTGGCCGGCGATGCGGTTGTAATCGCGGGCGAGGCCGATACGGTCGGTGACTTTGGTGACGATGGGCAGGAATTTGTCGCCGATCGGTTTTTCGGTTTTGCCGCGGAAGAACTGGGTAACGGAATTATCGCCGCCGGTGAGGATGCCCTTGGCGTCCTGCACGCTCATCGAGCGCACCGCGCCGACCAGCAGAGTCTTGGCCTGCGGCACGGCTTGTTCGGCGGCGCGGTTGACGCCGAGCTTGAGATCGTCGATGTCCTGGCCCTTGCCCATGAAGCGCAGCGCGCGCTCGGCCTTGTGCAGCCACTCGGGCAGTGGGATGCGCACCGCATCGTTACCCCAGAAGCCGTCGGCCTTGCCGAGCAGGGAGACGGCGACTTCTGCGCCCTTTTCCAGCGCGGTCTTGACGCCGAGCGAGGCTTCTTTTTGCGAGAGGTCGGACAAGTCAAACGCATAGGCACTGCGTCCATTGGCGGCGACCAACACGGCGGCGGAATAAAGCGCCAGATTCACCATTTGCACCAGCGATTCGCGGCGCTCCAGGTTGATCGGTGCGGCGGTCCAGAGGGTCTTGCTCATTGTTTCTCCTGGGTCGGTTGTATTTTGCATCGACGATGATTTGTCCGCGAGTATGCCCGCGCGCCTCTGCGCCGACAAGCCGGGATCGATACGCCACGCAAGGTCATGCCATGCGGCAAATTGGGCGACAAAAAAAACCGCTGCCGCCCGTTGACAGGGGTCATGAACTCAAGTAACTTACCGGCCAGTCAGTTATATATTGCGTTGCACTATTTTGAAACCCGAGCCCCCCAATAACCCCACAGCCGCGACCTCCGTGCCACGGCCAGGATGCCCGTTCATGAACATCGAGTCCATTATCGGAAAACCAATCCCCGCCAACGATCAGCTTGGGCGCGGCATCGCCATGGCGATGATCGCCGCCGCCATGCTGAGCCTGACGGCCTGCGGCAGGACGGATATAGGCGCCGCCGCGCCGCGCCCGGCACTCGCCTATAAAATTGCCGCCGGCGCGGGCGCCGAAACCGAGATCTACGCCGGTGAAATCCGCGCCCGCTATGAAGTCGACCACGCCTTCCGCGTCGGCGGCAAGGTCATTCAACGTCTGGTCGATACCGGCGCGACGGTAAAGAAAGGCCAGCCGCTGGCACGACTCGACCCGCAGGATGTGCGCCTGTCCGCCGATGCGGCGCGCGCCCAGGTCGCCGCACAGCAGGCCGAGACCGAATACGCCGACAGCGAGTTGAAGCGCTATCAGGATTTATTCGCCAAGGGCTTTGTCAGCAAATCGGCGCTGGACCAGAAAGTGAATGCGGCCAATGCGGCCAATGCACGCCTGGCCGCGCAGCGCGCGCAGGCCGATGTATCGATCAATCAGGCCGGTTACGCCACCCTGGTTGCCGAACTCGACGGCGTGGTCACACAGGTCAATGCCGAAGCGGGGCAGGTGGTGGCCGCCGGCCAGGCGGTGATGAAGATCGCCAACCCGAAAGAAAAAGAGCTTCTGATCAGCGCGCCCGAATCGAAGATCGGCGACTTCAAGGCGGCCGCCGCGCAACCCGCCGGTAACAGGGAAAGCCAGGCCGCCAATCTGCGCGTGGCGCTGTGGTCCCAGCCGGGCAAATACTATGCGGCACACATCCGCGAAATCGGTGGCGCCGCCGATGCGGTGACACGGACCTACCCGGTGCGTCTCACCATCCAGACCCCCGACGAAGCGATCCAGCTGGGCATGACCGCGTACTCGGTATTCGGCAGCGCCAATGAATCGAACACCCTGGCGGTGCCGCTGTCCTCGCTCTACGTCAAGGGCGGCGTTACCGGCGTGTGGCTGATCGCCGCCGACGGCAAGGTCAGCCTGAAGCCGGTCACGGTACTGCAGTACCGCGAAACCACGGCCTTCATCAAACCCGAGGCCGGCAGCGTCAAGCCGGGCGATACCATCGTCGCCGCCGGCGTGCACAAGCTGCGCGAGGGCGAAGTGGTGAAGCCGGTCAGCGATCCACTGGTGACCGGCGACGGCAAGGTCGCCATCATCCCGGTCGATGCCGCTGCGCCTCCCGCCGTCGCCCAGCGTTAATTAAGTCGCTTAAGTCGCGCCCGCCCGTTCCGCGCGCATCCCCCCGCTTCAATCGGCGCACCTAACGGCTGCACTCACGCCCGTCATCCAGGACCTCAAATGAAAAATTTCAACCTGTCCGAATGGGCGCTGAAGCACCAGCCCCTGGTGCTGTATCTGATCGTGATCCTCGGTGTGATCGGCGCCATCTCCTTTGGCCGTCTCGGCCAATCGGAAGACCCGCCCTTCACCTTCAAATTCATGACCGTCCGCACCCTCTGGCCCGGCGCCTCGGTGATGGAGGTTGATCAGCAGGTCACCGAGCGCCTCGAAAAGAAGCTGCAGGAAGTTCCCAATATCAATTACATCCGCAGCTATTCGCGTCCCGGCGAATCGCTGATTTTCTTCGCCATCAGCGATGCCGCGCCATCTTCGGCGGTGCCGGAAACCCAGTACCAGGTGCGCAAACGCGTCGGCGATATCCGCCAGACCCTGCCGGCGGGCGTACAGGGCCCGTTTTTCAATGATGAATTCGGCGACACCTTCGGCAATATCTTCGCCCTGACCGGCGAGGGCTATTCCTGGGCCGACAAGAAAGTCTTCATCGATCGCCTGCGCCGCGAACTGCTGCGGGTGCCCGATGTAGCCAAGGTCGATATCATCGGCGAGCAGGAAGAAAAGATTTACATCGAGCTGTCGAACATCAAGCTGGCGACCCTGGGCATCGACGGCAGCACCATCATCGCCGCCATGCAGGCGCAGAACGCGGTGTCCCCGGGCGGCGCCTTCGAAACCGCTTCCGACAAGATCTTCGTGCGCGCCACCGGCGCTTTCGACAGCGTCGAGGCAATCCGCAATTTCACGCTGCGCGCCAATGGCCGCGTGCTGAAGATCGGCGATATCGCCATCGTCAAGCGCGGCTATGCCGATCCGCCCTTCACCCGCATGCGCTATATGGGCCGGGAGGCGATGGGGCTGGGCGTGGCGATGCGCCAAGGCGGCGACATCATCGAGCTCGGCAAGCATCTCGACAAGGCGCTGGCCGAGCTGGAGGAAACGCTGCCGGTCGGGCTGGAGCTGCATCGCGTCAACGACCAGCCCAAGGCGGTCGCCAACAGCATCAGCGAATTCGCGCGTTCCCTGACCGAGGCCGTGGTGATCGTGCTGACGGTCACCCTGTTCAGCCTTGGCATCCGCACCGGCTTTGTGGTGGCCCTGTCGATCCCTCTGGTGCTCGCGGCGACTTTCCTGTTCATGTATATGTTCGATGTCGGCCTGCACAAGATTTCGCTGGGCGCGTTGATCCTGGCGCTGGGCCTGCTGGTCGACGATGCCATCATCGCGGTGGAAATGATGGCGATCAAAATGGAGCAGGGCTGGGAGCGGGCCCGCGCGGCCAGCTTTGCCTATACCTCGACTGCCTTCCCGATGCTGACCGGCACCCTGGTGACGGCCGCCGGCTTCCTGCCAATCGGTCTCGCCAAATCGGGCACCGGCGAATACACGCGCTCGATTTTCCAGGTGACCTCGCTGGCCCTGATCATTTCCTGGTTCGCCGCGGTGATCTTCATTCCCTATCTGGGCTATCACTTCCTGCCGGACTATCGCGACGGCGTGCCGGTGGTAACGCCGCGCATGCGCCGCATCGCCGATTTTCTGGCGAAAATCCCCTTGATCGGCCACCGCCTGTCGCTGGCGGTGGCGCCCTCCGGCGCGACCGAATCGCATGCCATGCACGACTCGGCGCACGTCGATCACGATGTCTACGACAAACCGTTCTATGTGCGTTTTCGCCAGACGGTGGCCTGGTGCGTCACCCACCGCAAGACGGTGATCGCGGTGACGGTGCTGCTGTTCGCGGCCAGCATCTTCGCCTTCAAATACGTACAGCAGCAATTCTTCCCCTCGTCGACGCGCGTCGAATTGCTAGTCGATCTGAAGCTGCCCGAAGGTTCCTCGTTCGCGGCGACGCAGGCGCAGGTGCTGAAAATGGAAGCCCTGCTCGACCGCGAAAAAGAACTGTACGTCAATTACGCGAGCTATGTCGGCACCGGCGCCACCCGCTTCTATTTCCCGCTTGACCAGCAACTGCCCGCCGCCAGCTTTGCGCAATTTGTGATCACGGCCAAGGGCATCAAGCAGCGCGATCAATTGCGCGCCAAGGTGCTCGCCCAGGCCGATGCGCTGTTCCCCGCGGTGCGCGTGCGTGTCTCGCGTCTGGAAAACGGCCCGCCGGTGGGCTTTCCGGTGCAGTTGCGCGTTTCCGGCGAAGACATCCCGACCGTGCGCGCCAATGCACAGCGCGTCGCCGAGGTGATGCGCGCCAACCCGAACACCGCCAATGTGCAGTTCGACTGGGATGAGCTCGCCAAGGTGATCAAACTCGATATCGATCAGGACAAGGCGCGCCTGCTGGGCATCTCCAGCCAGGAGCTGGCGACCTTCGTCAACAGCTCGCTCAACGGCACCCAGGCGACCTTTTTCCGCGAACGCGACAAGCTGATCGAGGTGCTGATTCGCGGCCCGGACAACGAGCGAGCGCGCCTCTCCCTGCTGGAGAGCCTGTCGGTGCCGACGCGCTCCGGGCGCACGGTGCCGCTCACGCAGATCGCCAAGGTGCGCTATGAATTTGAAGAAGGCGTGATCTGGCGCCGCGACCGGCTGCCGACCATCACCGTACGCAGCGACATCGGCGCCGACGGCGTGCAGGCCGCCACCATCGTCGCACAGCTGACCCCGGAGCTGAACAAGCTGCGCGCGCAATTGCCGCCCGGCTATCGCATCGATATCGGCGGCGCAGTCGAGGAAAGCGCCAAGGCGGGCGCCTCGATCGCCGCCGGCCTGCCGCTATTCCTGTTCGTGGTGCTGACGGTGCTGATGATCCAGCTGATGAGCTTCCAGCGCGTGATCCTGGTGGTGCTGACCGCGCCGCTGGGCCTGATCGGTGTCGCCGCCTTCCTGTTGCTGTTCAACAAGCCGATGGGGTTTGTGGCGCAGCTCGGCATCATCGCCTTGTTCGGCATGATCATGCGCAACTCGGTGATCCTGATCGACCAGATCGAGCAGGACATCGGCGCCGGTCACAGGCCGTTCAATGCCGTCATCGATGCCACGGTGCGCCGCCTGCGCCCGATCGCGCTGACCGCGCTGGCCGCGATCCTGGCGATGATTCCGCTGACGCGCTCCGACTTCTTCGGGCCGATGGCGGTGGCCATCATGGGCGGCCTGCTGATCGCCACCCTACTCACCCTGTTGTTCCTGCCGGCCCTGTATGCGGCCTGGTTCCGCATTCATCCGGAAACACCGGGCAAGGACGCGACGACCGCAGCCGCCTGAACCTTTCTTACCCTTTCCTCCTCGTGTCGTTCATCGGCATGTTCCCGGGGCCTGCGCTATTCGCGGGCCCTTTTTTTTGACGGCTTGCTTTGGCGGCTTGCGCGGCCGGGCGTCATCGAATTGTCAAACTTCCGGCGTCTAATGACGCTCGAGTAGCGGTGAGTTGTCAATGTGCAGTGCCTCCTCCGCCACCCTCCGCAATCTGCGTGCAAGCGGATTGCGGAACACAGGGTGGATTGATACACGGTGAATCCGGCAGCCCCGGATTCACCGTTTTTTTTGATGGTTGACGGCGTCACGGAAACTTCACCGTTCTGCCGCTTCCCGGAAATATTGCTCACGTAACTTGGCCGTCACATGACAACCCTTCGGGAGACCATCTATGCTGGCCCTACTGGAACGCGACAAACTGGTCAAGAACGGCGAACCCCAGGCGGAGTTGGGTGCATCGCACTTCGAAATGCGCCTGGCTGCCAATCGCGATGAAATCGAGGAGGCGCAGCGCCTGCGCTACCAGGTGTTTTTCGAGGAAATGGGCGCGCGCGCGCCATCGAAACGCTCCCTGCTCGACGTCGACGAGTACGATGCCGACTGCGAGCATCTGATCGTTCGGGAGTTGCAAACCCAGCAAGTGGTGGGCTGCTATCGCATCATGCGGCCTGAAATCGCGGTCCGGCGCGGCAGCTATTATTCCGACAGCGAATTCGACCTCTCCCGTCTGCACCATCTGCGCGGCAGCATGGCCGAAGTCGGCCGTGCCTGCATTCACCCGGAATACCGCAGCGGCGCCGTGATCATGCTGCTGTGGTCCGGCATTGCCAAATTCATGCTCGAGAATCGCTACGATTACCTGATCGGCTGCGCCAGCGTCAGTCTGGCCGACGGTGGCGCCAATGCGCTCTCGGTACATGCAAAGGCGAACAGCGACTGGCTGTCGCCCGCCGAGTATCGCGTATTCCCCCGCCATGCCTTCCCCTTGAAGGGCCAGGCTTCGCTCGATCCGCAGATACCTCCGCTGATCAAGGGCTATACGCGCCTCGGCGCCTGGATCGGCGGCGATCCGGCCTGGGACCCTGATTTCAACACCGCCGATTTTTTTGTACTCCTGTCGCTGTCGCGCCTGCCGCAAAAATATGTAAAGCATTTCATGAATCTCGCCTAGGACACGATACAAGCGAAATAGCGGGCGGAAAAATCGCCTTCGCCCGCCGTGGCGAGCGCGATCTGCGTCTTGGCAATGTCAAGGGAATGCCATACTATTCGGCCTCTTTCCACGCAGATCGCGCCGGGCGCAGCCGTTGCATGCAAAAAACAATCAACATCGGCCGCGCATGCGCCGCCCTATCGTTCCTCATGCTGTCCACGGTAGTTCCATATGCCTGTGCGGAACCGGAAGCCGAATCCGAAGGCGCCCCCTGGGACATCAAGTTTCAAGCCACCACCGTGCAGCAGCGCAAGCCGTCGTTCCCCGCTGCCTATTCCGGTCCCAACAGCCTAAGCACCGATCGCGAGCAAAGCTGGAGCACCACCGCCACTGTGTTTGCAGGCGCCCGCACATGGTCGGGCGGTGAGATTTACTTTAATCCGGAGATGGCGATGGGCCGGCCCTTCTCCAATCTCACCGGCCTGGGTGGCTTCACCAATGGCGAACTGGCCAAAACCTCGAGCGCCAATCCGACTTTCTATCGTGCCCGCCTGTTTCTGCGCCAGACTTGGAATATCGGTCCCGCCAGCGAGGCGGTCGAGGCCGACCAGAATCAGCTGGCCGGGCATGTCAGTGCAGAGCGCTGGGTACTGACTGCCGGAAATTTTTCGGCGGCCGATGTATTCGACGACAACAGCTACAGCCACGAGTCGCGCCGGCAGTTTTTGAACTGGTCGATCATGACCCATGGCGCCTGGGACTACCCAGCCGATTCGCGCGGCTACACCGTCGGCGCCGCTCTCGAGTACTACCGCCCCGACTGGGCGTTGCGCATCGGGCGATTCATGCAACCCAAACAATCCAACGGCCTGGCATTGAACCCGCGCATTTTCGACAGCTACGGCGATGTGGCCGAAGTGGAATATGGATACGCACTGCGCAATCAACCGGGCAAAGTCCGCCTCCTCGCGTTTCGCAATGTGGCACGCATGGCCAGCTACCAGGCGGCCAACGATGCGGCCGCTGCGGGAACCGGCAAGCCGGATATCGACACCGTGCGGGAGAAGCGCAGCAAGACAGGCTATGGCATCAATCTCGAGCAGGCGCTCGGCAAGAATGTCGGCCTGTTTCTGCGCGCCAGCCGCGCCGACGGCAAGACCGAAACCTATGCCTTTGCCGAGATCGATCGTTCGGTCAGCGGCGGAATGGATATCAAGGGTGGCGCCTGGTCGCGCCCGAACGATAACGCCGGGTTTGCGATGGTGCGCAATGAGCTCTCGGCCGGACATCGCGACTATCTGCGCGCCGGCGGCCTCGGCTTTTTTCTGGGCGATGGCCGGCTCGACTACGGGCCCGAGCAGATTGCCGAGGTTTATTATTCGGCCGCACTGACCGCCAATTTCTGGCTGTCGCTGAACGGGCAGCGAATTCGCAATCCCGGCTATAACCTCGCCCGCGGCCCCGTCTCGTTTTATGGCTTGCGCATGCATATCGAGTTTTAGGCACAAATTGATTGAGACTGCACCCCAAGCGCGCGTAATGCACTAAAATCGCGCAACCCTGTGGTTCCGCAATTCACCGCAAGCGCAAGCAAAGGTCGATGCCGTGCTGAATGTCTTCATCCTCAATAACCGCCGTCTGAATCAGCTCCAGGTTGAATCGCTGGATGATCTGAAGAATTCCGATCCGATCTGGATCGATCTGGTGTCGCCCACCGAAACCGAGAGCGAGTGGATCAAATCGCTTTACGATTTCGAACTGCCCACCATCGCCGCCATGCAGGACCTGGAAACCAGCGCGCGTTTTTTCGAGGGCGAACATGGCGAGCTGCATCTGCATTCCGACTTCCTGCTGGAAATCGACGAGGAATCGCGCAACGTGCCGGTCGCCTTCATCCTCAAGAACAACACCCTGTTAAGCCTGCACCTTGAAGATCTGCCGGTGTTCCGCCTGGTGCGGATGCGTGCGCGCACCCGTCCCGGCTACATCGAGGACGCCAAGGAAGTGTTGCTGGATCTGTACGCCACCGATGCCGAATATTCGGCCGATGCGCTCGAAGGCGTTTACGCCGACCTGGAAAAGATCAGCCAGAGCGTGCTCACCACCAAGATCACAGACGTGGAAGCCGCCAATGTGCTGGCGCGCATCGCCAACCAGGAGGACCTGAACGGCCGCATCCGCCGCAATGTGATGGATACGCGCCGCGCGGTGTCGTTCCTGATGCGGCAAAAGCTGCTGCAAGGCGACCAGGCCGAAGAAGCGCGGCAGATCCTGCGCGACATCGATTCGCTGGACAGCCATACCGCCTTCCTGTTCGACAAGATCAACTTCCTGATGGACGCCACCGTCGGCTTCATCAACATCAACCAGAACAAGATCATCAAGATCTTCTCGGTGGCCTCGGTGGCCCTGCTGCCGCCAACCCTGATCGCCAGCATCTATGGCATGAACTTCAAAGGCTGGTTCCCGGAGCTGGAATGGATGTACGGCTACCCCTATGCCCTGGCCCTGATGCTGGTTTCGGTGCTGGTGCCCTTCGCCTACTTCAAGCGTAAGGGTTGGCTGGATTAATTGCGTCGCAGCAAATATTCGTCATTCCGGCGTATTTCAAAAAACCATGGATGGGCCGGGTCCCAGCCTATGCTGGGACGACAAATTCATAGGCGTTAACCAGGCGCCAGATTGAGGACGTTCGTAGGTCGGGTTAGCGGCTTCATCGCGTAACCCGACAAACCCCAATTCAACGCTGGAAATTAGTGCCATGCCGAACCGTCGGGTTACGTCGCTTCGCGCCTAACCCGACCTACGAGACCGTGAAACTCAGGCGGTCAAATTGAGGAAGTGCTCGCGGTAGTACTTCAGCTCATCGATGCTTTCGTAGATATCCGCCAGGGCTTCATGCTTGCCGTGCTTTTTCATGCCCGACATGATCTGCGGCTTCCAGCGCTTGGCCAGTTCCTTGAGGGTGGAGACATCCAGGTTGCGATAGTGGAAATAGGCTTCCAACTGCGGCATCCAGCGCGCCAGAAAGCGCCGGTCCTGGCAGATCGAGTTGCCGCACATCGGCGAGGTGCTGGAGGGCACATGCAATTTCAGGAACTCGATCATTTGCGCCTCAACCTGCGCAGCGTCCAAGGCGGAGGCCTTGACCTTGTCGATCAGCCCGGATTTCTTGTGTGTGGACTTGTTCCATGAATCCATGGCGTCGAGCACCTCGTCGGACTGGTGCACCACCAGCACCGGGGCCTCGGCCACGGTGTTGAGCTGGGCATCGGTGACGACCAGGGCGACTTCGATGATGCCGTCGCGCTCGGGGACGAGGCCGGTCATCTCCATATCGATCCAGACAAGGTTATTTTGGTCCTGGGGCATATTGAGCCGTAAAATGGTGGGGATTCGCTATTTTCTCATGAAGGCCCGCCTTGACCGCTTCCACCCTCACCATTTTGTTTCTGCTCTTCCTGGGCGTGATGCTGGCATTCCAGACTTGGCTGTCGCTGCGCCATTTGCGCCATGTCGGCAAACACCGTGAGCAGGTGCCGGCCGAATTCGCCGACGCCATCACGCTCGAGGCGCATCGCAAGGCCGCCGATTACACCGCCGACAAGGTACGCCTCGGCATCATCGAGCGCTTCGTCGATGCCGCCGTCCTGTTACTGCTGACCCTGGGCGGCGGACTACTGTACGTGAATGCGCTGGCCGGCGGCTGGCTGGGCAATGGCTATGCCGCCGGCATCGGGCTGGTTTTGGGCGTAATGATCCTATCGTCGATTTTTTCGACCCCTTTCGATCTGTATCGCACTTTCGTGCTTGAAGCGCGCTATGGCTTCAACAAGGTCACGTTCAAACTCTATCTGCTCGACACCCTGAAGGGCATGCTGCTTGGCGCCGCCATCGGTATGCCGCTGTTGCTGGCGACCTTCTGGCTGATGGAAAAAATGGGCGCGCTGTGGTGGCTGTACGTCTGGCTGATGTGGCTGGGCTTCAGCCTGCTGATGATCGCGGTCTATCCGAATTTCATCGCCCCCCTGTTCAACAAGTTTTCGCCGTTGGCCGACGAGAGCCTGAAGCAACGCATCGAAGCCCTGCTGAAGCGCTGCGGCTTTACCGCCAGCGGCTTATTTGTGATGGACGGGTCCAAGCGCTCCAGCCACGGCAATGCCTATTTCACCGGCTTCGGCAATACCAAACGCATCGTGTTTTTCGACACCCTGATCGAGCGCCTGTCGCCGACCGAGATCGAGGCGGTGCTGGCGCATGAACTCGGCCATTTCAAGCGCAAGCATATTTACAAGATGATGGCCGGACAGTTCCTGCTGACTTTGGTGATCCTGGCGGCGATGGGCTGGGTGATCGACAAACCCTGGTTTTACGCCGGGCTGGGCGCGCCGGTCGAGGGCCATGCGCCAGTCGCTTTATCGCTGATGCTGTTTTTCCTGGTGTTGGGTGTGTTCACCTTCTGGCTGACACCGATCGGCAGCCTGCTATCGCGCAAACACGAGTTCGAGGCCGATGCCTATGCGGCCGAGCAAACGCAGGCGAGCGATCTGGTGACCGCCCTGGTCAAGCTCTATCGCGACAATGCTTCGACCCTGACGCCCGACCCGCTGTATTCGGCGGTCTATGATTCGCATCCCCCGGCGGCAATTCGCATCGCCCACCTCAAGGCGTTGTCGCGACCGCTTTCGCCAACGCTCTCCTCTTCCGCGAGCTGACGATGAACAAACTTGCCCAACTGAAATGCGCACCCGGCGGCCAGGCCAAGGCCCTGTCGGACGCGGATATCGCCCAGCACCTGGCCACGCTTTCCGGCTGGCAATGCGAAGGCCGGGAGCTGCGCAAGACCTTCAGCTTCAAGAATTATTACGAGACCATGGCCTTCGTGAATGCCGGCGCCTGGATCTCGCACCGCGAAGACCATCACCCCGATATGGGCGTGCACTACAATCGCTGCGTGGTCGCCTATTCCACGCACGACGCCGGCGGCATCACCCTCAACGACTTCATCTGCGCCGCCAAGTTCGATGCGCTGTTCGCACTATGAAGGGCACCGTCACCGGCGATTTCGGCCGTGATTTTCTGGTGGAACTCGAAGACCGTACCCAACTTACCTGCTCGCGCAAGGGCAAGAAGCAGGACGTGACCTGCGGCGATGTGGTCGAGGTATCGATCACTTCGCCGGGCAATGGCCGTATCGACGATGTCCACCCGCGCCGCAATGTGCTGTTCCGCACCGACGCCTGGCGTGAAAAAACCCTGGCGGCCAATATCGACCAGGCGATCATCATCATCGCGCCGCGCCCGACTTTCAGCGAAACCTTCCTGAGCCTGTGCCTGATGGCCTGCGAGACCGCCGACATCGCGCCGATCATCATGCTCAACAAGAAAGACCTGCCGGAGTATGAAGCGGCCAAGGCCAGCCTCAAGCCCTATGAAAACATCGGCTACAAGGTGCTGCCGATGTCTGCCAAGTTCGATATCGAGCCGCTGCGGCCCTACCTGGCCGGCAAGAAGACGCTGTTGGTCGGACAGTCCGGCATGGGCAAATCGCGCACCGTCAATCATCTGGTGATGCGCGATGTGGCCAAGGAGGCTATCTTTTCCGAGGCGCTGGATTCCGGCAAGCACACCACCACGTATACGCGCATGTACTCGCTGGACGAGCACAGCGCCATCATCGACTCACCTGGCTTGCAGTCATTCGGCCTGTTCCATTTGAGCGATGACGACATCGCTTATGCCATGCCGGAGTTCCGGCCTTATATCGGCACCTGTAAATTCAACAACTGTGTGCATTTGAATGAACCCGGCTGCGCGGTCATCGCCGCCGGCGAGGCGGGTGAAATCTATCCCTCTCGCCTTGCTTTCTACCAGGCCCTGATCGAGCAGCAGCAGGAACTGCGCGGCTCGCACCCGGAGTGGAAGCGGCCCTGAGCATTTGACTGCGGACAGCGATCAGGGCTTGATCAGGGCTTATGCGCCGCCTTGCCCGGCGTCTTCACCGCGCCGACCTGACCCAGGCCCAGGCTGTTGACCATGGCGCGGAACACTTCAGTGTTGTCCATAAAGCCCTCGAACTGTTCGGAGCCGGGACCGATCGCGGTAAGTACGCCATCATCTGCCGTATGCACGCCTTCCGAGGCGGCGCGCGCGCCGGTCTTGGGCAGGTTGCCGATCAGCGAGATCGCGCCGGCCACCTGCTGATATTTTGGATTGGGCACGATATTGCCCTTCTCGTCCTTCACCGCCGGTGTGAAGGGCTCATCCAGCTTGGGACGGAAAGTCTCATAGTGATCCGGCGCATTGGTGTAAAAAATCCCCAGGCGTCGCGAGACATTGACCGAGGGCGGGTAGCCATTGGCATCGGCCGGCGGATAGTTGGGATAGCCGGCCTCTTCATAGACGCCGACTTTCTCGCGCATCTCGTCGCCCTTCTTGTCGTCGTCGATAGTGCCGGCCAGGGACATGCCGTGCGTATGGTCGGGCGTGACGATGATCAGAGTGTCATTGCGTTTGGCGGCGAAGTCTTTCGCGACCTGCACCGCATTCGACAGCATGATGGTGTCGTAGACACTGCGTTCACCGTCGAGGCGATGGCTGAATTTATCGATCAGGCCGGCCTCGATCATCAGCACGAATCCGTCCTGGTTGCGCGACAGCACCTCCAGCGCGGTACGCGTCATCTCGGTCAAATCGGGTTGATCCGGGAACTGGTCCACCGTGCCTTTTTTCAGATACAGGCGATCCAGGGCGCCATCCATGTTTTCAGGATGGAAAAGACCCAACAGGCGCGTGGTTTTCGGGTCTGTGGTCGCCGCTTTCATTTCGGCATTGGTGGACGCATAGGCATAGCCGTCACCCTTGAACAGGGCGAGCATATTGTTGCTGTCCTTGCGTTTGGAGCCTGTTATTTTTTCCGGGAGGAAGTAGGCCGAGCCGCCACCGAGGATCACATCGGCGCGGCTGAAGAACAATTGCTCGGTGATGATCGCCTTGTCGCCGCGGCGCCGCGTATGCGCGAACATGCCGGCAGGGGTGGCGTCCTGGATTTCCGCATCGCTGACAATGCCGACCGCCATCTTCGTCTTGCGCTTGATCAGCTCGGTGATGGTTTCAACCTTGGGGTGCGCCAGATTGTCCTTGTTGCGCGCCACATAAACGCCCAGGGCATTGACGCTGGATTTGTGGCCGGTGGCATAGGCGCTCATCGAATTGGCGGAATCGGTGATGATCGAATCGACGCCCGAGGTGCCGATCAGGGCCATATGCGGCATATCGTCGAACGACAGTTTGCCGAGGTACTTGCCCTCGCGGATGCCCTTCGACAAAATGCGCGCTGCCGTGCGATTGGCCACCGTCATGCCGTCGCCGATGAACAGGATCACATTCTTCGCCTTGCGCGGGCCGGTGGCGAATACCTCCCAGGCCACCGTCATGGTTTGCTTGCCGTCGGTGGCGACCACCTCGTAGCGGCCTGGTTTGCGAAGCACCACATCGCGCAGAATCAATGCCGAGGCGTTCAACTGCTCCTCGTTTTCAATGAAACTCGCTGCCGCGCCCAGTACCTTGGCATGATCGACGCCATTGATGGTGACGCTTACCCTAGCCGGGTCGACGATCCCGTCGAACTCGACCTTGAAATCGAATTTGCTGCCGGCCAGGATGCTGGCGCGATCGATCGGAAACACGGCGCCCGCAAACGCAAGCGAGGCCGCAGTGGAAAACAGCAAGGCGCCAAACGCGGCGCTGAAGCGATGGTTCATGGACAGTCCTCTGGGCTCGATGGCAAACGGCGCACTGATTGCACACGCCACCGCCGAGATTACCCAGCCAATATGACGAACTCATTGCAGACCGCCCGCGCGCCGCGCGATACGGGATTCAGCGTTAGACTTCCACCACAAAACGACTCGCCAAGGAGGCAGCATGTTTCAGGGATTACGCACCACCATCTACAGCGTCAGCGATCTGCCCCGCGCCACCGACTGGTACACCGGGCTGATCGGCCATGAACCGTATTTCAACCAGCCCTACTACGTCGGCTTCAATGTCGGCGGTTTCGAGCTCGGCCTGATCCCCGATGGCGACGGCGCCACCACCTACTGGGGAACATCCGATATCGATGCTGAAATGGCGCGCGCCCTCGCCCTCGGCGCCAGCGTCAATTCCGCCATCAAGGATGTCGGCGAAGGCATCCGCGTGGCCAGCATCAAGGACCCGTTCGCCAATATCGTCGGCCTGATCGAGAACCCAAATTTCGGCAAGGATCATGGCCACTAAGCGCAAAGCAAAATCGGCGCTGGAAGAAATTCCCGGCGTCGGCCCATCGATCGCGGCCGATCTGGAGAGCATGGGCATCAGCCGCGTCGCGCAACTGAAGCGCCGCAGCCCCGAGGCGCTGTACAAAAAATTATGCGAACTCACCGGCGTGCGCCAGGACCCCTGCGTGCTCTACACCTTCCGCTGCGCGGTGTATTACGCCTCGAACGCGCGACATGATCCGGAGAAGCTGAAGTGGTGGAACTGGAAGGATGTGCCGGGCTGAAATTGCGTAGAACGCCTATTGGCGCGGTGTTTGGGGCAAAAAAGCTTCAAAACCCGCGCCAATAGGCGTTCTACGCTTTTCAATTTCCCAATTGCTGCTTAATTGGCTGCGACCTTCTCGTTCCCGCCCCAGCCCCCACCCAGCGCACGAATCAATCCCACGGCTGCCGTCAGGCGCCGCCCGGTCACCGACAAGCCCGCGCGCTCATTGGACAATTGCGCGGTTTGCACACTGACCACGTTCAGATAACTGACGGTTCCGGCCTTGTACTGGTTGAGCGTGAGGGTGACGGATTCGCGCGCGGCGAGCACGGCTTCATCTTGGACGATCGCTTCCGCTTCGAGGATGCGCAGCGCCGCAAGATTGTCCTCCACATCCTGGAAGCCGGCGAGCACCGTCTGCCGGTAGCTGGCGACGTTCTGGTCATAGATAGCGACCGCCTGCGCCTTGGCGCCGCTGCGCTTGCCGAAATCGAGCAGGGTCACCGCCAGCGAGGGTCCGAGCGACCAGAAGCGATTGGGCGCGGTCAGCCATTTGGCGATCGAGGGGCTGGTATAACCGTCGCTGCCGCTGAATGACAGCGTCGGGTAGTAGGCGGCCTGGGCGACGCCGATCTGCGCATTGGCGGACGCGGCGCGGCGCTCGGCGGCGGCGATGTCAGGGCGCCGCTCCAGCAATGTCGCCGGCAGGGCCACGGGCAGTTTCGGAATGCTGGCATTCCAGTCGCTGACGGCCAGGGAAAATTCGCTGGGTGCTTTGCCGACCAACAAGGCGATAGCATGTTCGAGCTGCGCGCGTTGCACGCCGAGGTCGAGGGCGCTGGCCTGTGCGCTTTTGAGTTGGGTCTCGGCTTGCACTACATCGACGCGGCCTGCGACGCCAACCGCGTAGCGGTTCTTCGTCAGCTCCAGCGATTTCGCATAGGCAGTGACGGTGTCATTGAGCATCTGCTGCTGCGCGTCGCTGACCCGCAGTTGGAAATAATTGGTAGCCAGATCGGCCTGCGCGGACAGCCGCGCGGCGGCGAGGTCGGCGGCGCTGGCCTGCGCGGCGTCATCATTGGATTCCACCTGGCGCCGAATGCGGCCCCAGATATCGAGCTCCCAGCTGAGGCTGGCATTGGCGTTGTAGTTGGTGTTGATGCCGCCGCTGCTGCCACTGCTGATGCCGCCGGAAACGATCGAGCGCCCGGCCCCCGAGCGGCTGCGCGTATCGCTGGCCGACAGGGAGACGCTGGGGAAGAAGCTGGCGCGCGAGGTCTGCGTCAGCGCCTGCGCCTGGCGATAGCGCGCCTCGGCGAGCTTCAGGTTCTGGTTGCTGATATCGACCTGATCCATCAAGGCATTCAGACCGGCATCGCCGAACACCTCCCACCATTTACCGCGCGGCACGTTGTCGCGCGGCTCGGCCACTTTCCAGTCGGCGACCTCCTTGAATGCTGCCGGTACCGCAACCGCTGGGCGCCGATAATCCGGCCCCACTGCGCAAGACGACAGCAGCAGCGAACCCAGCAAGGCGGGCAACACAAGCCCGCGAGAATTTTTATTGCCGATCATCAAGCCTCCAGCACCACCGGTTCCGTCTTGGCGGATTTGCGCAGCAGTTTGCGGCGGCTCCACAGGCGGAAACGGTCGAGATATAAATACACCACGGGCGTGGTATACAGCGTCAACAGCTGGCTGACAATCAGCCCACCGACAATGGAGATGCCCAGCGGCTTGCGCAGCTCCGCGCCATCGCCAAAGCCGATGGCCAGCGGAATGGCGCCCAGCAAGGCGGCCATGGTCGTCATCATGATCGGCCGGAAGCGCAGCAGGCAAGCCTGGAAGATCGCGTCGCGCGGACTCATGCCGTGCTTGCGTTCGGCATCGAGTGCGAAATCGATCATCAGGATCGCATTCTTCTTGACGATGCCGATCAGCAGGATCACGCCGATGAAAGCGATGATCGACAGCTCGGTGCCGGAGGCCAGCAGCGCCAGCAAGGCGCCGACGCCGGCCGAGGGCAGGGTCGACAGGATCGTGATCGGATGCACAAAACTCTCGTAGAGAATGCCGAGCACGATGTAGATGGTGAGAAAGGCGGCGAGGATCAGCCAGGGCTGGTTATCAAGGCCCTGCTGAAAAGTCCTGGCGGTGCCCTGAAAACTGCCGCTGATGGTATTGGGGACGCCGATGCGCGCCATGGTGTCGCGCATCGCCGTCACCGCCGTCGACAGCACCACGCCCTCGGGCAGATTGAACGAAACCGTGGTCGCCGCAAACTGGCTCTGCCGATTCACCGCCAGCGCGGTATTGGTCGGCTCGTAGCGCGAAAACGCCGACAGCGGCACCTGGCCGCGCGTCGGCGACAGCACATAGATGCCGCCCAGCGCCTCCGGGCTTTGCCAGTATGCCGGCGCCGCTTCCATCACCACCTTGTATTGATTGAGCGTCGAGTAAATCGTCGACACCTGCGCCTGGCCGAAGGCCAGATAAAGCGCGGTATCGATGGCGCGCGTGGTCACGCCGAGCCGCGCCGCGGTGGGACGATCGATCACCAGGGTCATCTGCAGGCCGCGCACCTGCTGGTCGGAGTTGACGTCGGCCACTTCCGGCACATCGCGCAGAGCCTGCTCGAGGCGCGGCGCCCAGGTGCGCAGTTCATTGATGTCGTCGCCCTGCAGGGTGAACTGGTACTGCGAATTCGACTGCCGCCCGCCGGCGCGGAAATCCTGCACCGGCACCAGGAACAGATTGGCGCCGGCCACCTTGGCGAGACGCGCCCGCAGGCGCGCCACCACCCCGTCGGCCGAGATCTTGCGCACATTCAGTTTCTTCAGCGAGATGAACATCTGCCCCGAATTGCGCTGGCCGCCGCCGGTAAATGCGGTCACGCTTTCGACCGCGTCGTCGCTCTGCACGATGTCGACAAACTCGCCCAGCTTCAGCTGCATGGCCTGGAAGGAAATGCTCTGGTCGCCTTGCACGCCGCCGATCAGCAAGCCGGTATCCTGTTGCGGCATGAACCCCTTGGGCACGATCACGTACAGATAGAAATTCAGGCCGATGGTCGCCACCAGCACCATGATCATCAGCAGGGGGTGGCGCAGCACCCAGCCCAGCGATTTCTCGTAACCGCGCAAAATACCCGCGGAAAAGCGCTCGCCCCACCCGGCAAGGCGCGTCACCAGCCGCCCACGCTTGATCTCAACATGCGGGCGCAGCAATTTGGCGCACATCATCGGTGTGGTGGTAAGCGATACCAGCAACGAGACCAGAATGGCGACCGACAGCGTGACCGCGAATTCACGGAACAGGCGCCCGATGATGCCGCCCATCAGCAGGATGGGGATGAACACCGCGATCAGCGACAGCGACATCGAGATCACCGTGAAGCTGACCTCGCGCGCGCCTCTCAATGCGGCATCAAATGGCTTCATGCCGGCTTCAATATGGCGCGAAACATTCTCCAGCACCACGATCGCATCGTCGACCACGAAACCGGTGGCGATGGTCATCGCCATCAGGGACAGATTGTTGAGGCTGTAGCCGGCCAGCCACATGATGCTGAAGGTACCCACCAGGGACACCGGCACCGCCACCGCCGGAATCAGGGTGGCGCGGAAGTTGCGCAGAAACAGGAACACCACCATGATCACCAGACCCACCGAAATCACCAGGGTGCGCTCGACTTCCTTGAGGCTGGCGCGGATGGTCGAGGTGCGCTCCACCATCACCTGCAGATCGATCGATGCCGGCACCGCCGCGCGCAATTCGGGCAACAGGGTCTGCACCCGGTCCACCGTGTCGATGATATTGGCATTCGGCTGGCGGTTGATCAGCACAATCACCGCGGGCTTGCCGTTGGCGGTGCCATAGTTGCGCAAGTCCTGCACCGAATCGACCACTTCGCCGACATCGCCCAGGCGCACCGGCGCGTCGTTGCGATAGGCGACGATGATCGGCAGATAATCGGCCGCCGTCTTCGCCTGGTCGTTGGCATAAATCTGCCAGCTCTTGTCGCCGTCTTCAACCAGACCCTTGGGGCGATTGGCGTTATTCGCCGTGATCGCGTTGCGCACATCATCCATGCTGATGGCGAGGCGATTGAGCACCGTGGGATTGAGTTCCACGCGCACCGCCGGCAGGGAGCCGCCGCCTACCGTCACCTGGCCGACGCCGGCCACCTGCGACAGTTTCTGCGCGATCACGGTCGAGGCCGCATCGTACATCTGGCCGCGCGTCAGCGAGTCCGAAGTCAGCGCCAGGATCATCACCGGCGCATCGGCCGGATTGACTTTACGATACGAAGGATTCGACGGCAGACTGCTCGGCAGATCGGTGCGCGCCGCCTGGATCGCGGCCTGCACATCGCGCGCCGCCCCGTCGATGTCGCGGCTCAGTTCGAACTGCAGGGTGATACGGGTATTGCCCAGCGAGGACTGCGAGGTGATCTCGGTGACGCCGGCGATGCGGCCCAGCGACCGCTCCAGCGGTGTGGCCACGGTCGCCGCCATCACTTCCGGGCTAGCGCCCGGCAGGCCGGCCGTCACCGAGATGGTCGGAAAATCCACCTGCGGCAAGGGCGCCACCGGCAGCAGCTTGAACGCCACCGCCCCGGCCAGGGCGACGCCGATGGTCAGCAGCGTCGTCGCCACCGGACGGCGTATGAACAGCTCGGAAAAGCTCATCGCTTCGCCATCGGTATTGCCATGGGCATCATTTCGGCCGCAGCTTGCAGTGCTGGGTTCGGATCAAGGCTATTTGACGCTGTAGCCGCGCCCTTCCAGACAGGCGCCGACGGCGCGATGATAGTCGGCATTGCGCTGCGCGTTATCCGGCGATTGCGCAGGATTGAAACCGGTCTGGCCGCTGGCCCAGCGTTCGCATTCGATACGGTCGAAAGTCGCCTGGGTCGCCGTCTGGCCGTTGCGCGGATAGGCATACAGCCTGGGCACGCTGGGTGCCGCAGCCTTGGCGCCCGACTGGGCGTAACTCGGCACCGGCGCACCGGCGGCTGGCGCAGCCGTTTGCGGCGCTGCCTGCGTCGCGGTTTGCGGGGCAGCGGAACTTTCGTCGGGCGCTTTATCGACCATCACCACGTCGTCCGGCGGTGCCGGCAGGGCCCGGTAGCCATTGGGCACATGCTCGTAATAAACGTTGTTGGCGTAGTAATAGGGATTACCTTCCACCCACACCGTGGTGTAGCCGAAAGGCAGCGTGGAAAGGATGATCGGTGCGACGGCGACATTCCAGTATGGTCCGTAGTAATAAGGCCGATAGCCATAGCCGCCGTAATACCCATGGCGGTAGCCCCCATGCCAATAGCCGCCGCCGTAATAACCGGAGACGCCGATATTGACCGAAACATGACTGCGGGCCTCGGCCGCCGTCACCGCCAGCACGCCACCCAACGCAAGAATGGTCAACACGGACAATCTGCGCAAAACCGTTGAAATATTGCCGGATAAGGGTTTCATAAAATTCCTTTCAAGATAAAACCGCACCCTGATAAACGCGCGACAGGCGCGATCGGTTACAGCCTTGGTTCACTTTCCCTGAAAACTCCTTGCATTGTTATCCATATCCCTGCCCGTGCCCGCTTCCACCCGCCGCGCCAGGCGGTCGAATGCCAGGTAGATCACCGGCGTGGTGAACAGGGTCAGCAGCTGCGACACGATCAAGCCGCCTACCATTGTGATCCCCAACGGATGCCGTAGTTCCGATCCTACGCCACTGCCGACCATCAGGGGCAAGGCGCCGAGCAGGGCGGCCATGGTCGTCATCAGGATCGGCCGGAAGCGCAGCAGGCAGGCCTGGAAAATCGCGTCGCGCGGCGCCATTCCTTCCTTGCGCTCGGCGTCGAGCGCGAAGTCGATCATCATGATCGCGTTTTTCTTGACGATGCCGATCAGCAGGATGATGCCGATGATGGCGATGATGCCCAGATCGGTGCGCGATACCATCAGCGCCAGCAGTGCGCCGACCCCGGCCGACGGCAAGGTCGAGAGAATGGTGATCGGATGGATATAGCTTTCGTACAGCACGCCGAGCACGATATACATGGTGACGATCGCCGCCAGGATCAGCAGCAGGGTGCTGGTCAGGGAGGCGCTGAAGGCCAGGGCGGCGCCCTGGAAGCCGGTGCGGATGCTGGCGGGTATCTGGATTTCCTTTTGCGCGATCTCGATCGCCTTGACGGCATCGCCCAGCGAATATCCGGCTGCCAGATTGAACGAGATCGTGGTCGCCGGGAACTGGCCGATGTGATTGATCGACAGCGTCGCCGCTTTTTCGCTGACGGTCGCAACCGCCGACAGCGGCACCTGTCCGCCGGCGGCGGAAGTCACATAGATGTCATTCAGCGCGGCCGGTCCACGCTTGAATTCCGGTTTGACCTCGAGCACCACGCGGTACTGGTTGGCCTGGGTAAAGATGGTCGAAATCAGCCGTTGCCCAAAGGCACTGTATAGCGCGTTGTCGATGGCCGCGGGGGTGATGCCGAGACGGGCGGCGGTATCGCGGTCGATATTGAGATAGGCTTGCAGGCCCTGATCCTGCAGGTCGGAGACGACGTCGGCCAGCTGCGGCAACGTGCTCAATTTTTCGACCAGGCGCCGGGTCTCGCTGGCCAGTTCATCCGGGTTGGCATCCTCGAGCGTGAATTGGTACTGGGTGCGGCTGACGCGGTCTTCGATGGTCAGATCCTGCACCGTTTGCATATACAGGGCGATACCTTCCAGTTTGGCAACCTTGGGCTTGAGGCGCTCGATGATTTGCGTGGCGCTGACATTGCGCTGTTCATGCGGTTTCAGGTTGATGAACATGCGCCCGCTGTTCAGCGTGGTATTGACGCCGTCCACGCCGATGAAAGACGACACGCTGGCGACGGCCGGATCTTCCAGAATGACTCGCGCCAGCATTTGCTGCCGCTCCGCCATGCTGGCGAAGGATACCGACTGCGGCGCTTCGGAAATGCCCTGAATGACGCCGGTGTCCTGCACCGGGAAAAAGCCCTTGGGCACGACGATGTACAGCAACACGGTCAGCACCACGGTACCGGTGGCCACCATCAGGGTGGCGAACTGGCGGTCCAGCACCCAGTTCAGCATTTCGCCGTAGCGATGAATGATGGCATCGAACCATTTGCCGGTCACCCGGTAGAAACGGCCCTGCTTTTCTTCCTGGACATGTCTCAGCAGGCGTGCGCACATCATCGGCGTCAGCGTCAGCGATACCACTGCGGAAATCAGGATCGCCACCGCAAGCGTGATCGCGAATTCGCGGAACAGCCGTCCGACCACATCGCCCATGAACAGCAACGGGATCAGCACCGCGATCAGGGAGAAGGTCAGGGAGATGATGGTGAAACCGATTTGTGCCGAGCCCTTCAATGCGGCGGCCAGCGGATCTTCGCCTTCCTCGATGTAGCGCGATATATTCTCGATCATGACAATGGCATCGTCGACCACGAAGCCGGTCGCAATCGTCAGCGCCATCAGGGTCAGGTTATTGATCGAGAAATCGGCCAGGTACATCACGCCGAAGGTGCCGACCAGGGATAGCGGCACCGCCACACTGGGAATGATGGTCGCCGGGATATTGCGCAGGAACAGGAAAATCACCATCACCACCAGCACTACTGCCAGCATCAACTCGAACTTCACATCGTTGACCGAGGCGCGGATGGTCACGGTGCGATCGGTCAGCACCATCACTTCCATCGACGCCGGCAATGCCGCGGTCAGGGTCGGCAACAGTTGTTTGACGCGATCGACCACCTCGATCACGTTGGCCCCCGGTTGCCGCTGGATATTGAGAATGATCGCAGGCGTGTCGTTCATCCACGCGGCCAGCTTGGCGTTCTCGGCGTCTTCGATCACGTCGGCGACATCGGCGAGATACACCGGCGCTCCGCCCTTGTAGGCGATGATGATCGATTTGTATTCGGCCGCCGAGCGCAGTTGGTCATTGGCGTCAATCGTGTATGCGCGCGTCGGTCCGTCGAAGCTGCCCTTGGCCTGGTTCACATTGGCGGCGGCAATCGCATTGCGGATATCGTCGAGGTTCAGTCCCGCTGCGGCCAGGGCCTTGGGATTGGCCTGGATGCGCACGGCCGGCCGCTGTCCGCCGCTGAGCGTGACCAGACCCACTCCCGGCAGCTGCGAAATTTTTTGCGCAACGCGCGTATCGACCAGGCTCTGCACCTGGGTCATCGGCATCGTCTTCGAGGTGATGCCCAGGGTCAGGATCGGCGCATCGGCCGGATTGACCTTGCTGTAAATCGGCGGCGACGGCAGATCGGTGGGCAGCAGATTGCCGCCGGCGTTGATCGCTGCCTGCACTTCCTGCTCGGCGATATCCAGCGACAGCGAGAGATCGAATTGCAGGGTGATGACCGAGGCGCCGCCGGAACTGGATGAAGACATCTGCTTCAGGCCCGGCATCTGCCCGAACTGCCGCTCCAGCGGCGCGGTGACGCCGGAGGTAATTACGTCGGGGCTGGCGCCCGGGTACAGCGTGACCACCTGGATAGTCGGGTAGTCCACTTCCGGCAGCGCCGATAGCGGCAACTGCCGATAGCCCAGGTAGCCGGCCAGCAGCACCGCGACCATCAGCAGCGAGGTCGCGACCGGCCGCAGGATGAACAGGCGTGAAAAATTCATTGCGCCGCGCGCTCCCGCATCTTGCGGCGGAACTCCGCTTTCTGCTCGTCAGTCATGCTTTCCATTTTCTTGCGCAATTCGGCTTTTTGTTCATCCGTCATGTCGCGCCAGCCTCCGCCCTTGCCGGCAGCAGGCGGCTCGGCCGGTGGCGTGCCCGGCGCGCGCGCCGCCGGCGTATCCGCCGTGAGTGCCGCCTTCGCCTGGCCGGGTTTGGCGTCGGCGGATGGCGTCGCGGCCGCAGCCTCTCCACCCGCTTTGCCACCGGCGCTCTTACCATTATCCGCCCCACGCTTGGATGGGTCGCCGCCGCGTCCTCCGGGCGGGCCGCTGCGCGGAACATAGGGTGCAATCACGTCCACCTTGGCGCCTTCGCGCAGCCGGTCGATACCATCGACGACGACCATTTCACCGGGCGCGACGCCGCTTTCGATCAGCACATTGTCGCTTTCGATCGGCCCCATCACCACCGGACGCATCGACACGGTCTGGTCATCCTTGACCACATACACCACAATGCCGCGCGCACCGCGCTGGATTGCGGCAATGGGGATGATGGTCGCGTTCCGGCGGGTATCGACCACCATGCGCACATTCACAAATTGGTTCGGGAACAAGAATCCGTCCGGATTCGGAAACTGCGCCTTGAGCTTGATGGTGCCGGTGGTAATATCGATCTGGTTGTCTGCGCTGAGCAAAAAGCCCGAGGCCAGTTTGTTTTTCGAGTCGCGATCCCAGGCCTCCACGCCCAGCTTGACGCCCGCCTTGAGCTGTTTCAGCACGCGCGGCAGATTGTCCTGCGGGATGGTGAACACCACCGTAATGGGATCGACCTGGGTGATCACCACCAGGCCGGTGGCATCCGACTGATGAATGATGTTGCCCGCATCGAGTTGGCGCAGGCCCAGCCGCCCGCTGATCGGCGCGGTAATTTTGGTATAGCCGAGTTGCAGGCGCGCATTGTCGACCTGCGCCTGGTCGACCTTCACTGTGCCTTCGTACTGTTTGACCAGAGCTTCCTGCGCATCGAGCTGCTGCTTCGCGATCGAATCCTGCGCGAGCAGGGTTTGATAGCGCTCCAGATCGAGGCGCGCATTGGCGAGTTGCGCTTGGTCGCGCGCGAGCTGACCCTCGACCTGCGATAGCTGCACGCGCAGGGGTTGGGGATCGATCTCGGCCAGCACCTCGCCTGCATTGACGATCTGGCCTTCCTTGAACGACACGTTCTGCAACAGACCATCGACGCGCGCCTTGACGGTCGCCACTTTGAGCGCCGCAACCGTCCCCAGCCCGCTTTGTACCACGTTGATATCGCCCTGCCGCGCCGCCATGGCGGCCACCGGTTGCAGGCGGTTCGGATC
>DASWEY010000019.1:0-113010 GCA_036394575.1 Usitatibacteraceae bacterium
GCCCGCGATAGCGTTCCCGCCGAGTTCCTGTGCGGCGCCAGCTCGAGGCTGGCCCTGGCTGACGCCTGCGCCGACATCGTCTTTTGTCACCAGACGTTTCATCATCTCGTCGACCAGGAAAACGCGCTGCGCGAATTCCGGCGCGTGCTCAGGCCGGGCGGGATGCTGCTGTTCGCGGAATCGACTCGCCGCTATATTCATTCCTGGGTTATCCGCCTGTTGTTCCGGCACCCGATGGAGGTGCAGCGCAGCGCGGCGGAATATCTGGCGATGGTGCGCGGCGGCGGCTTCGCGGTCACCGATGCGCAAGTCTCGTACCCGTATACCTGGTGGAGCCGCAGCGATATCGGCATCGGCCAGTATTGCCTGGGCATCGCGCCCCCGCCGTGCGGGAAGCGCGAGGAAACCCTGATCAACCTGGTGGGACTGCGTCCTTAGTCGCAGCGATCGGGCACGAAGCGTTCCCGGCGAACCGGGCTGCCTGCGGTTGCGGGCGTTCAGACTCCGCAATAGCCATGCATCCCTGAAGCACTCATGCCGTCTTCCCGAATCCGCCTGTGCCTCGACACGGCTCGGCATCAGCCCAGAGCCGACGCGTAACGGAACACCCCCATCGCCAGCACCGAGACACCCAGCAAACCCGCAGCCACGCGAGAACTTACGATCACGCGGCGCTGCAGCGACGCAAGCTGCTGTACGCCCTCCGCAGAAGGCGCTGCACCATCCTGCGGCGCCTGGTGCAGTTGCGCCAGCCTCTGGCCCGCAGGACGGCCGACGAGCAGGCCGACCGCCAGCGCCAGCAGGGCCGCCACGGCGCCGGTTTTCAGGACAAGTTCGCTGGCCGAATGGTCGTGCCGATGCAAGGTGGCGAACAGATAGATGCCGGATACAACGGTCAGCAGTGCAGAAATCAAAGAGAACAGTCCGGCGCGGCGTGCCGCCATGCCCAGCCAGCGTCCCGCACCCTCAGCCCCGTGCCGCAGCATGAGCGGCATGATCACCAGCGCCAGCAGGAATGTGGTGCCCGCCCAGATGACGCCCGCCATGACATGGATCGCGTGCGCGAACACAATTAACGTGAAATCAGACATGATGATCACCTATTCGTTGAATTAACTATACGTACTGTATATTCAAATTATCATGCCTGTCAAGAGCGATCCCCGCCCTTACCGCAGCCCCGTTCGCGATGCTGCCGCCGATGAGACGCGCGCGCGCATCATCGCCGCCGCACGCACCCTGCTCGGCGGCGGCAAGGATCTGCCGGCGTTTTCCCTGGATGGCGTGGCCCGTCAAGCCGGGGTAACGCGCCTGACGGTCTACAACCAGTTCGAGTCCAAACGAGGCCTGCTCGAGGCGGTGTTCGACGACATGGCGCAGCGTGGCGGCCTGTTCGAGTTGCAGGCGGTATTTGCCGAAGCGGATGCGGACCAGGCGTTACGCCGGTTCGTTTCGGTGTTCTGCCATTTCTGGGCAACGCACGGCGCGGTGATGCCGAAATTTCACGCCGTGATCAAGCTGGATGACGAGATCGCGACAAGTCTTAACGAACGGGCCGAGCGCCGACGCCCGGCGCTGGCGGTGCTGGTCAAGAAGCTGATGCCGGGTACGGGCAAAGCAAATGCCGACCTCATCGACGTTCTCTTTGCGCTGACCAGTTTTGAAATGTTCCAGGCACTATCGGTGCGGAACCGAAGCGCAAAATCGGTCGAGACGCTTGTTTATTCTCTCGTCAAGCAGGCTGTGGACCGGTTTCGCAAAAGTGAGGGCTGAAAGTCTCTGCTTGATCGACTTACCAGAAGACAGGCCCCTTGAACCACGCCCTCGTCGGCGGCTGTCTACTTCTCTCGTTGTGCCTGCGTCTTCCGCAAATTTGTTCAGGACTTTTCCCCGAGCGCCACCCGGTATTCCTCAAGTTTTTTCTCATAGTCCGCCGCATCGCCATACTGCAGAAAATCGGCATAGCGCCTGGTGGTGCCGAGTATCTTGCGGGCGTGCTTGATCGGGCAGAAATACTGCTCGGTTCTCGCAACGATTTCACAGATGTAGGCCGTCAGCCCGGAACCATAGGCACAGTAGGTGCAATGGAATTTTTCGATGAAGTTGAGATACCCGAGATACTGCCGATCCAGCACGATGTAGTCGCGACGACGGACCTTGGCTACACCGTAGACGGGAAAACAGGTCGCCTGATAAAAAGTGACGAAGAAATCGAGGATGAGCAGCGGAAAAATCATGCCGTAGATGATCGGCCCGGTAATGAGGTTTTGCGGGCGATTGCTCACCAGCCACACGAAGAAATTCAATTTGAGCTTGCGGTGAGTCTGCTTGACGGCCGCTTCAAATTCAATGCGCCTGCCCTTGATCTCGAAGAACATTTTCGTCTCCTGCTCATGAAGGGCGATGCGCATCTCGTCCTCCAGGGCGCTTATCTGGTTCAACAAACTGCGAATGCGATCGTTCATGAAACCCCCATCCGGCCACCCGGTTGATGATCAACGCAAAGACAACCGCATGGATTCATTGTGGGCCGAATGCGGAGATTGGGGCTGGGTTTGTTTATGGCTTCCTTGCGAAACCCCGGCAGGATGGAGGGTCACCGTTACGCCGGGGCGGCCGAATTCCTGAGAATATATCGAATCTGCCCCCACATCTGCCCCTATGTGCGCCCCAAGGACCTAGTGAGCCAGGCCGCCGCGCATGCTCAGCAAAAAAATGATGTAGCCCAGGAAAAGCAGGCCGCCCAGGTTGAGCCACATGCCGATCCTGGCGCGCCGCATGGAACGAAGGGCACGGACGGCAACGACGCCGCTGACCCCGCCGGTAATCCATGCCGTGAAAGCGAGACCCATCAGGGCATTGGCCTCCCACAGGCGGTGCACATACAGGCTGGCAATGCCCATCGCCAGCCCGAGAGCGAAAATGACCAGACTGGCCATGGCGTACTTGCGCGCGTAGCGCGAGCGCATGCGAAATTCCTTTTCTTCCTGCTTGGACTGGATGCGGGCGATTGCCTCGATGCGCCGCTGGCGGGCGCTGCGCTCTACGGTAGTCGGCACGTAAGCCATTCTTGGTTTCCTCGTCTGGCATTTGATCGGTGCTGCGAAGATGGCATCGCAGTCACACGATTTTGCGGACAAAGACCGCGCCGGTAAATAAGGGATTCCCTTATACGGACGATATTTACATTGCGTTACAGGGTTATTGCGACAATCCGGACCCGGCATTCGGCGGTCCCGCCGCTGCCGCGCCAGCGCCGCATCGGCGCTAATCGGCAGTGATGCGCATTTCCCGGACCAGGGTGCCGTTCATCGTGAAGCTAAACCGGCTGGGTCCATTGAACCCCCCGCCGCCGACCAGGACGAGCACGTTGAACAGGTTGCCATGCTGCTCGCTGGCGGTGATGGCGAGCGTGGCGTCGACGCCGATCAATTCGCGGTTCGACCAGTTGCGAATCTGCGCGCGGCCGATATAGCGGCTGCCCCAGTCGTCGACCGCGCCGTTATCCTCGAACAGCGCCAAAAAAGCCTCGGTGTCGCCGGCATTGACGGCATTGACGAAGGCGGTGATAAAGGCAGGCGTTGGCATGATGAAAACCTCCTGATGCGGACCTGTTGAGCGCATTCAAGTGGAAGCCGCAGGGGCACGGTTCCACGCAACGTTCAGCGAATTACCGAAACCTCGAGCACCCGTTTGGTGACCAGGCTGATGAGCGAGGGGAAATAACCGTCGCCCGGGAAACTGTAATCGTACCGGGCCGAAATGCTGAGTTGCAGATCGTCGAGGTACCACCACTCGGAGGTCTCGGCGACCTTGATATCGCCGTCGCCTTCGCGGCCGGTTTCCTCGCATTTCACTTTCATCGCCTTGCCGCTCAGCGTGGCGTGGATGGTGCGCGCCTCGATTTGTTCATAGGCCTGGCAATTCAGTTGCACATCGTGGCGCTTCTCCTTGTCGCCCGAGGCGGAGAACCGGTCGAACGACATCGCGGCCGAAAATGTCGAGCCCAGCTTCCAAGGAAAATCGGCGCTGGGTTGCGCCTCGAATTTGCTCAGCCGGGTGGTAACCCAGAACGCGCCGGGCAGCAGATCGCCGATAAACGGCATCGGCTTGCGGGTATGCCGCACCAATTGCACCGGGCCCAGATACAGACCGGTCGCTTCCTCGAGAACGCCAATGGAGTTTTGCGCGAAATAAACCCGCGAACTCTTGCGCACCACCTGCGGCGACACCGCGGTGGCCGCGATCTGGCGGATGAATTCGCCGTCGACCGAGCTCTCCGCCAGTTTTACGGCCGTCGCGCTGGTCGGCGATTTGATTTGCGGCAGGGCCGATGCGACCGAGGCCAGCAAGCCGGGCGCGACATCCTGCAGCGCGGCGGCGCGGTCCGGGCGAAACAACATCCACGACGCCACCGCCAGCAGGACAACGACGGCAAGGCTTCGCTTCAGCGGGAGTTTTTTCAACAGCGATTCCCCATGGTTACAGATAGCGAAACCGAGTCTGCCACGCCAGGCTGAAATTTCAAACTCAAGCACTGGCGGGCCTTCCCGGGCAAAAGTGCCCAGGAAGGCGCATGGATGCTAGAGTTTGATGCAGCGATCGCTTCCACCCCTTCCACCCCTTGCCCGCCCGTGTTCATCGCGTACCCGCAGTCTTTTTCATGTACGCCACCAGCTGTTCGAGCGCCGTTCCCCAGCCGTCGTGAAAGCCCATCTGCTCATGCTGCTTGCGGCCGCCCTCATCCTGATGCATGACCAGCGCGGTGTAGCGCGTACCCCTGGCATGCGGCTCCATCGAAACCACGGCCGTAAAACCAAATGGCTCACCCTCGCCGACCGTGGTGCTGCCCAGGCTCTGCGGACGAAACCCCGGCCCGAGCACATTGGTCCAGGCGAGCCGCCGGTTTTCGACAATTTCGAGATAGCAGCCGATATTGGGATGGTTCTGTCCCTCGGGGGATTGCATCACGGTGCGAAAGATGCCGCCGGGACGCAGATCGATTTCGCAATCCACGGTTTTCCACGGCGCCGGGGTGAACCAGTGCTTGAGATGTTGGGGCTGGGTCCAGGCGGCCCACACCAGCTCGGGCTTCACATCGACGATGCGTTCCAGCTCCAGGTCCAGGCGTGGATCGGGTTGATGCGTCGGGTGGGTCATGGCGTTCACCTTTCGTTTGCGGGTTGCCGATTATTTCATGCCGCGCGGATTTCCGGGGCGGCGCTGGCAGGGTGAGAAGTGTGGTGGCAAGTACGGTGGCAAGTGCGGCTTGACACCATACCATTCGGTATGTAAGGTGCCATACCAATTGGTATGTTCGAGAGAAAACAATGCAGGCACAGCACGAATCCAAGATCCGGCTGCTGGATGCGGCCATGCAGGTGTTCCGCGCCAAGGGCTATACGGCGACCACGGTCGATGATGTCTGCGCTTCGGCCGAGCTCACCAAGGGCAGCTTTTTCCACCACTTCAAAAGCAAGGAAGAACTGGCCGTCTCGGCCGCGCAGCACTTTGCCGACATGGCCGACAGCCGCTTCGCGACGGCGCCCTACCGCGGCCTGTCCGACCCGCTGGCGCGGCTGCTGGGCTATGTGGAATTTCGCCGCGCCATCCTGCAAGGCAAGCTGCCCGAATTCACCTGCCTGCTCGGCACCATGGTGCAGGAAACCTACGACTCCCATCCCGCCATCCGCAAGGCCTGCGAGCGGCACATCAGCGAGCACGCCGCCAGCTTGAACGACGATATCGCCGCGGCCAAGCGACGTTATGCCCCGCGCGCCAAATGGACGCCGGAAAGCCTCGGCCTGTACATCCAGGCCAATATCCAGGGCGCCTTCATTCTCGCCAAGGCCAAGCACGGCCCGGCGGTGGCCGACGAATGTCTCGGCCATCTGCGCCGCTATCTCGAATTGCTGTTCAACCAACAAAAACCGAAGGAGTGAGAATCATGATGAAACCCCTGAATTTCGCCTGGTACGATTTGATGACCAGCGACACCAAGGCTGCAGCCGCGTTCTATAAAAGCGTGATCGGCTGGGACGCCAAAGACGCCAGCGTCGGCGATAACAGCTATGCAATTTTTTCAATGGGCGCCGCCAATGTCGGCGGCCTGATGCCGATTCCCGACAGTGCACGCGCGAACGGCGCCCCACCCTGCTGGACAGGCTACATCCTGGTCGACGATGTCGATGCCTATGCCGCACGGGTGAGCGATGCCGGCGGCAAGATCCTGCGCGGCCCGGTGGATATTCCCGGGGTGCTGCGTCTGGCGGTCGTGGCCGATCCGCAGGGCGCCGTATTCATGCTCTTCAAGGGAATGAGCGGCACACCGCCGGCAGAACTTGCACCGGGCGCGCCGGGCAGCATCGGCTGGCGTGAATTGCATGCCGGCGATGGCGCCGGCGCTTTCGCGTTCTATGCAAAAATTTTCGGCTGGACCAAGACGGCTGCCTTCGACATGGGGGCACTGGGCATTTACCAGACCTTCGCCGCCGGCGGCGAAGCGGTGGGTGGCATGATGACGAAAGCCGCGGATGCACCGACGCCGTTCTGGCTGTATTACATCAATGTCGACGGCATCGAGGCCGCCGCCGCGCGCACCACCAAGGCCGGCGGCAAGATATGCATGGACCCGCACCAGGTGCCCACCGGACAATGGATCGTGCTGTGCACCGACCCGCAGGGGGCGTGGTTTGCGATGCTGTCGACGACGCGCTGAACGATGAGCAGCCAGCCGCAATCGAGGCGCGACACGCCGGCCGCTTAAAAAAATATGAAGGAAGAAATGATCTATCAAGGTAGCTGCCATTGCGGCAATATCGCCTTCGAGGTCGAGGGCGAAATCACCGGCGCCATGGCCTGCAACTGTTCCATCTGCCAGCGCAAGGGCTCGCTGCTGTGGTTCGTGCCGCGCGCGCAGTTGCGCCTGTTCACGGACGAGGCGGCGATGGGCACCTACACCTTCAACAAGCACCACATCAAGCATCGCTTCTGTGCAAAATGCGGTATGCACCCTTTCGGCGAAGGCACCGACCCAAAGGGCAACGCCGTCGCTGCAATCAATATCCGCTGTCTGGAAGGCGTGGATATTGCCGCCGTGCCGGTGCAGCATTTCGACGGGCGGGCACTGTAAGCCCGGACCGGCGCGGCTGAATTTCACCGTACCGGCAGCGGCCGATCATAAATCGTGGATCGCCATTTGGTGCGCTTTTCCAGTCAAAAATGTCTGGAAAGGCGCGCCAGTGCTTGGGCTTCAAAACTGGGACGGCCATCGAAATCGGCAATCTGAACGCGCCGTCGCGCGGCATCGCGCCGCTTCAGAACATTTAAGCCCCGCTTAAGGACAGAACCCCCTCTTCCGGCAGAAAGTCTGGCCATCGTAACGGCCCTCGCCGCTCGATCCCAGAGGAGGAAACCATGAGACATCCTGTCGTCAAAGCAGCGCTGGCGCTGCTTCCCGCCCTGTTGTTGCCGGCTGCCTGGCCGGCGGCTGCCACCGAAAAGGAATTGCAGCCACCCAATACGCAGACTGCACCCGGTCCGCGACCTGATATCACTGTGCGCGAACTGGCCAGCCGTCCGGTGCCCAATCTGGCTGGCAAGGGCGAGGAGGCGAAGAAAAACGCCCTGGCCTTCATCGACTGGGCCGGCTCAAGCACCAAGGATCAGGATGAGGTGGTACGGAAAACGCTGGCCGGCGTGCGCGAAAATGCAGAGATCGTGATGGCGTTTTGCGAGGAGGCCTTTGCCGCGCAGGACAGCGATCACAGCCGTGCGCTGGTGACCTTGAGCCTGATCGGCGAAACCCGCAGCGCAACCGGCATGGAATGCCTGGCAAAATTCCTGCGCCAGCCCTTCCCCGAGAAAGGCACTCTTGTCGATGGTGAAATTCTCGAGCAAACCGCTTTGGGCACCTTGCAGGCCAAGGCCATCGACGGCCTCGCCTATCTGCATGAGGAGAAGGCAGATCAATTGGTGGTGGAAGCGGCAGCCAAGCACCCTTCGCGCATCGTGCGCGCCGAAGCCATCGCCGCCTATCTGTGGAACCACCGCTACGATGCACGTTCGCGGGAAGTACTGAAATCCGTGGTCCGCAAGGACGAGCTGATCTTCCTCGACCGACTGGTCAAGCAGGCCGAAGAGCCCAAGGAGTCTTTCAACCGAAAGCTCGCGGCTTACCTGAAGTCGCACCCCGAGCTCATGCCCCCTGGCCCTAGAAAGGCGGATGCAAAACCCAGAACGACGGTTGGCCAACCGCCTAAATTTTAGGAGGACAACATGAAACTGTTCCGCATCCTTATCCTCGGCATTGCGCTATTCATATCGCTCAGCGGCAATTGGGCGCTCGCGGTCTGCAACCAAAACTCGGCCAGTACCGCCGACACCGCGCTCTGGAACACCCATGGCTGCTGGCAAGCTTTCTTCCTGTGGTCCTACAAGGCCTATGACCAGCGTCAGTCCGACTGGAACAACCGCGGCTGGAATGACGCCTGCAATGTCAATCTGGAATTTCCCAAGCACTGGAACGCGGCCTATCTGGTCACCTACGGCCTGCAGGATTCCAACCAGTTCTCATGGCATGGCACGGTCGACTATCGTGCCCTCGGCGAAGCCGCCGGCAGCAACTTCCACTCCAGCCTGTATCACGATGCCGGCGATGGCACGGGCCTGTTCGGCAGCTTCACCTGGCATCTCTTCGGCGCCAATGAGGTGACCACCTATTGCCCCCTGTACAACGCCACCATCGCCAATGCCAATCCCGGCAGCCGCGCCGGCGACTTCATGCACGAGGGCTGGCATGCCTGGCTGGATAAGTACAACTGGGACAATGGCTCCTGCGGCGGACATCGCTGCGGCACGCCCGGCGCCTGCACCGCCAAGGACGCCTGCGACTACTTCTACTTCCATGGCGTTGGCGCCTACGCCTTTGGCGCGCTTTACCAGACCGACGGCACCGCCAAGCGCTTTCACTCGCCCAACCAGGTCCAGGTTGAATTTCTTTGCGATGTCGCCGACTTCCCCAAGAGCTGGGTACCGAACAGCGTGCGCCAAGCGGCGCGCACCGATGCCGATGCACGGGCATCGGCGCGGTTCATCAATGGCCCCGGCTATAAGTGCGGCAACCCGCGTCCCTGGTAAGGGATAAAAAAACAAACCGGACGGGGGCAGAAGAAATTCTGCCCTGTCCGGTTAGGCGTTGATTGCAGGGAACGAGTTTCCGCCTACAAGCCCTCCGCCTTCAACGCCGCAATCTCGAAATCCCCATCGTCCACCAGCCGTTCCCAGCCCTCGAACTTGCCGAGGCCCAGAGTGCGCGCCATCGACAGCAGCAGACTTTGGCCGGGCGCCGCGCGTTCGGGTTGCAGCTGGTAAACGGGGTCGGCGAAGGCGAGTGCGGGCGTGGTGATGGCCCAGCCTTTGGCCTTGAACATCGCGATGGCATCATCGAGCCACAGCGCATTGATGAGGTTGTGGTGCAGCAGGATCACCTGCGGAATATCGCGGCCCTGCAATTGCTGCGAGAGTTGGCGATAGGCCTGCGCGCGCTGCCATAGATGCGCAAGGTAGGCGCGCTTGATCGGCGCAATATCGGCTGCGGAGTTTTTGTTCAGCACCTCGGTAAGCTTTGCATCGAGCCGCCAGTCGCTGGTATCGAGGCTCACGTAGGCATTGCGATAACCCGCAGCCTTCAGGAAGGCGCGCATGCCGTCGCGCTTCTCGGGCGTATTGCCCTCGCGCAGGAAGGTATAGCGAAACCATTGGCGATACCCCGGCAGGGTGCGGATCACGGCATCACAGTCGCTGATCTCTTTCTCATACTGCGCCAGGCTGACACCGGCGTTGTGCAAATCGAGATGCGTGACGGTGTGATTGCCGATCGCATGGCCCGCCTCTCCCCAGGCTTTGGCGAAAGCGAAGCCCTCCGGCCGGTCCGCGCCATTGCCCAGCGTGACGAACAAGGCCGCCTGCACGCCATGTTTGGCCAACGCATCCAGCAACGCCTGGTTGCGCGCGGCGGGCGTGAGCAACGGAGTCTGATTGAGACGCGGGCCGTCGTCGAACGTGAAGGCGATGGATTGGGCGTGGCTGGCGGTCGCGCATGCGCCCAGGAGGATTGCAGCGGCGAGGCGATGGAGTGCAGACAGGAGGTGGTTCGGCAGCGGCATGGAAAATTCAATTGTTTTTTTGATCTTACCATTCCGGCAATGGCCGGTATCGAACACCGATCGGTGTCCGAGTGGAATGACGACTATTCGATGTATCACGCCAATCCCGATGACTGTCGTGCCGGCTTTGTCGCTCGGTGCGTTAGCGCACAGAAACCGGCTGTACGAATGGCGATGATGGGTTTGCCCGACGGCAAATGAATTCAGGCGAAGGCGCCATGAACGGCCGTTTTTCGATGACGACGGGCCACAATGCGCCGCATTGCCGGTACACTGAACTTGGGCAAACGCGTTAGAGAAGGTGGGAAAGAGGGAAAGAGCCGCAGTCGCCTGTTGTGCAATTTGCAATCGTGGCGGCACAGACGGCATTGCTGATGGAGGAAAGTTTTATTCAACCGTCATCAATCGAGAGCCCGCATGAGCAACGATTTTCAGGAACTGAAGCGCAAGATCACCCGGTTGACGCTGGTCGTCAACCTGCACGAGGTTGCCGGTACCATCCGCCGGGCGCTCGGCGGCCTGAGCGGTGCGCGCCACAGCGCCGAACGGACTACGACGCCGCCCTTGCCGGCATCAGACGAAGCGGGCAGTTCCAGGCGGGCGCAGGCGCCTACTGGTCCGCACGCAGACGCGTCAGTTCCCGGCCCCGGTGGCAGCACCGGCGAAACTGAGGCCGGCACACTGCCGGCAGACACCCCGGGCGCCCGTCTGGCCAGCCCACGCCTGCGCAGCACCCCTTTTGAGCGCATGGGTGCAACGCAGGCGGATGGCGAATTCCGCGATGAATCGCATGCCCATCTGGGATTGACCCGCCGCTACAAACTCTATGTGCCGCCCGATCGCACTGGCCAGGCCCTGCCCCTGGTGGTAATGCTGCACGGTTGTTCGCAGGATCCGGACGACTTCGCGGCCGGCACCGCCATGAATGAACAGGCGCGTGCGCTGGGCTTTTACGTGCTGTACCCCAAACAGTCGCTGGACGCCAACCCCTCACGCTGCTGGAACTGGTTCAACCATCATCACCAGCAGCGCGGTCGCGGCGAGCCGGCATTTCTCGCCGACCTGACGCACGCCGTGATCGCGCAGCATGATATCGATCCGCGCCGCGTCTATATCGCCGGCCTCTCGGCCGGCGGCGCGATGGCGGCGATCGTCGCCTCGACCTATCCGGAAATTTTTGCCGCTGTCGGCGTGCACTCGGGCCTGCCGCGCGGCATCGCCAGCAATGTGCTCGAGGCCCTCAAGGTGATGAAGAGCGGCATCGCCGGCCCGGGCCTGCCGGTCAATGCCAACAGCATCGGCTTTACCTCGACCGCCGCCGCGGCGCGCGCCCGGATCACGGTGCCCACCATCGTGTTCCATGGCGACATGGACCGGACTGTGCATCCGCGCAACGGCGAGCAGGTGATCGCCGCCGTCCTCGGCACAGTGCGCGCCGCCGGCGACGGGACGGTCGAGCAGGGCGATACCGCGCAGGGACGAAGCTACACGCGCACCACGCATCGTGATGAAGACGGCCAGGTAGTGGCCGAGCACTGGCTGCTGCACGGCGCAGGCCACGCATGGTCGGGCGGGCAGGAGGCCGGCTCCTACACCGACCCCAGCGGCCCCGACGCCAGCCGCGAAATGCTGCGCTTCTTTTTTGCGCACCCCCTCAGGCAAGACCTCGCCGAGCCGCACGAACAGGCAAGGCGCGCGGATGCCGGGGTTTGAAATGATTTGCATATGCTGGGGGTAATCGACCACCCTGCTGGAATTGAACTGGCCGGTGCGCTGAAGTATCTGGCCACTACGCTGGACTAAGCGGCTACATATTCTGGTCGGAATTGCCGTTGGTTCCGGTTTGATTTGAGCCCCCGTTCTGGCTCGATTTGAGCGGTCGTTCTGGTTCAGACTTGAGCGTACCAGCAGTCAGTCTGAACTGTTAATGTTCAGTACAGCCACGCGCTCATCAGGCGCCCACGCCTCTCACCCGTCGCTTGGGCGCGACCTCGTCTCGGTCCAGAAGACAGTCAATGAACGCACGGAGCGCAGGTTGCGGATGGCGACGGTTCGAATAGTAAAGATATAGGCCGGGACTCGTCAGGGACCAGCCCGCGAGGACACGCTTGAGCCGTCCCTGCGCGAGCGCCTCGTCGACGCGATCGTCGTCGTAGGCATACAGGATGCCGAGGCCTTGTAATGCCCCTTCGATGACGACGTCTTGGTGGTTCGAAATCAAAGGACCTTCCACCGCCATTTCAAGCTTCTTGCCCTTCTTCTCGAATTCCCAGTGGTAGATTCTGCCGCTGCCGGGAAACCGCCAGTTGATGCAGGCGTGGTGGTGGAGCTCGGCCGGGGTCGTGGGCTCGCCGCGCAGCGCAAGATAGCCGGGCGACGCAAGGGCGGCCATCTTGACGTCCGCGGTGAGCCGTACGGCGATCATGTCTTTCTCGAGGCGCTCGCCGACGCGAATGCCGGCATCGAACCGGCCGGTGACGATGTCGCTCAAGCTATCGTCGATTACGATGTCCAGAACCACTTCTGGGTGAGCCCGGTGAAAGCGGCCGAGCCGCGGCGCGATGATTTTCTTCGCCGCCATACCGAGGGTGTTGATGCGTAGCGTTCCGGCGGTCCGGCCAGCTGCGGCGACCGCCTCGGCGACCGCCGCATCGATCTCCAGGATCATCGGCGCGATGCGCTCGTACAGACGAGAACCCGCCGGCGTCGGCGCCACACTCCGCGTCGTGCGATTGAGCATCCGTACGCCGAGCCGGGCTTCGAGTTGACGAATGGTCTGGCTCAGGGCCGAAGCGGATAGCCCGAGGTGATCGGCGGCACGCGCGAAGCTCGCCCGCTCCACGACGGCTGCAAACGCCTTCAGCTCAGCAAACTCCGATCCACGCATTATGTTCAATTTGCTAAATAGCCTGTTTGCATTATAGATGATTCTCTTATCTCTCCGTTAAGGTCATAGTGACTGGACCCTAATGCAGGAGATCACCATGACCCAGCTCAGTCTTCCCGAACCGATCGCCGACTACTTCAACGCCGACAGGCGAGACGGCGAAGCCGTGGTGCGCTGCTTCACGACTCAAGCCATCGTCAAGGACGAGGGTCGAACCTACTCGGGTCTCGAAGCCATCAGGGCATGGAAGACCGCGTCGTCTGCCAAGTACGCGTATACCAGCGAGCCCTACGCGCTGGAGCAGAAGGACGGGCGATACATCGTTACGAGTCGGCTGACCGGCAACTTTCCCGGTAGTCCTGTCGACTTGCGGTACGCCTTCCGCCTCGAGCGTGGAAAGATCGCGAACCTTGAGATCGCTCCCTGAGGTCTCGAACCGAACTGCATCCAACCCGATAAGGAGATATCCCATGACATCGAAAACAAAGTTCTACCAAGTCCTCATTAGCGCTGAGCTGCGGACGCAGGGTCTGCGCTTGCTCGAGCATTTGATCAGCAAGCATCTGATCTTCGGCGGTCCGGTACTCAGTGGACCGGCACGATTTCTCTGGAAAAACGAGATCGTCGAGCACGACTATTGCTGGATCATCACGTTCACGCGAGAGGACCTAAAGGACGAGCTCATCAAAGAGGCAGAGAAGGAGTCAGCCGAAGCGATCTGCATGATCTCCTTCACCCCCTTTGAGGGCAGTCCGGCGATGCAAGCGCTGCTCGAGGAGGCATTCACCGGTCGCGAGACCGCGTCAAAGCCGAAGTACAAGGAGGCGGTTGCGGCGTTGGCTTTTGTTCCATTCAGCGATATCCCCAAGCGAACGATCAGCTCCTGGGGCGACCTTAGCAAGGTGCAACCGAATGATCCGACGCGCTGAAGATTGCACTGGAGAAGATGCCATGACATTCGATCTACAGCTCGCCAACCAGCGCGCACTGGTTACCGGTGGCACTAAGGGCGTCGGCGCAGCAGTTGTGGAGGCACTTCGCCAGGCCGGTGCGCAGGTCATGGCCACGGCGCGCTCCGTGCCCTCGCGGCCAGCCGACGGCGTACGCTTTGTTGCCGCCGATCTTTCGACAGCAGAAGGCGCCAGCGCGGTGGCCCAGTCGGCGCTGCAGCAACTTGGCCGCGTCGACATTCTCGTCAACGTGCTCGGAGGATCCAGCGCTCCGGGTGGCGGATTTGCGGCACTCGACGACACGGAGTGGTCGAAAGAGATGAATCAGAACCTGATGCCTGCAGTTCGTCTCGATCGAGCCCTGCTGCCCTCGATGATCGCGCACGGCGCCGGCGTTATCCTTCACGTAACTTCAATCCAGCGCGTCTTGCCGCTGCCCGAGTCGACGATCGCGTATGCCGCTGCCAAGGCGGCACTGTCGACATACAGCAAGGCTCTCTCGAAGGAGGTGACGCCTAAGGGGGTACGCGTGGTTCGCGTCGCACCCGGCTGGATCGAGACCGAGGCCGCGGTCGCGCTGGCGGAGCGCCTTGCTGCCAAGGCCGGCACGGACTACGAAGGTGGCAAGCAGATTATCATGAAGGGCCTGGGCGGCATTCCGCTCGGCCGGCCCGCCAAGCCGCAGGAGATCGCGGACCTGATCGCTTTTCTGGTCTCGCCACGAGCGGGTTCGATCACCGGTACGGAGTACGTGATCGATGGCGGGACAGTTCCGACGGTCTGAACGGTTGAAGTCCGCTTCTGGCCGGAAAGGATCCTGAACAATTCCACCCAGGATCAATCATCCTGCAGGTGACATCAGGCCAGTTCGACCGGAATATGCAATGATTCCCACCTCGCGGATTTTTGCGGCCTTTGAATGCCTAGCCGATCTCGCGCTGGTGACGAATCGCCAGAATGAACACCCGGTCTGATTCCGCATCGAATCGGTATAGCGCGACATAGCCGGTGCGGCCGCGCGAAATTACCAGCTCCCGCAAACCCTGTTCGACAATGCGACCGAGCAAGGGATGCCGAGACAATGCGGTGATAGCTTCGACAAGCAGGCCGCCGGTCTCGGCAGCTGCCTGCGGATCGGTCGCCGGCAGAAACTCGGCGAGCTGTTCAATATCCTTCAGCGCCTGTGCCGAATAGAGTACCGTCGACACGAGCGTCTAGCGACGCGTTTTCAAGGACGCCGGTTTGGGGCGTTTGACTGTCTTGCCCGCCAATTTATCGCTGAAAAAACGGTGCACCGCATCCGCCGCATACACCTCGCCATATTTGGCGATGTCCTGCTCCGCTTTCAACGCGGCGCCGACGAAATCGCGGCGCAATTCCGCGCGCCGGGTCTCCGCTTCCAGGGCCTCGACCATGAACGCATGGGCCGACTTTCCGGCTTGTTCGGCGGCATTGGCAATGCGCGCTTTCAGGGCTTCAGGCAGCTTCAGCGTGGTGGTGGACATGATGGTTGGACGCACGAATAATCAACAGGTGACACCAAAGTAACACCGTTTTTTTTAGGCGTCAACCGCAGGCATTAACAGCACAGGGGCGCATGAATCGGGGCATGGCGGATGTGCGATTTAAAAGGACGCCTTTTGCCCTTGGCTGAATCCGCGGCGACGCAATTGCCGGTTGAACGCCCTGCCGTCGCTGGCGCGGCGCCGGTTCAACCATTCATTTCGCACGCCTCGCCACCACGCCCAGCAGGGCCAGCGCCGCAAGCAGCATCACCACGCTGCCGAACTCGTAGGCGGTCGCAAAAATATTGCCGGTGCGCGCGACCAGATAGCCGGCGGCAACGGCCGGCACACCCATGGCCAGGTAGGACACCACGAATATCACCGAGAGCACGCCCGCGCGTTCCTGCGGGGCCGCGAACGGCACGACATTGCGGATGGCGCCCTGGAAGGCGGCGCCGAATCCCATTCCGGCCAGGGTGGTGCCGATGAAGAACGGCAGGGTGGCGTGATAGGACAAAGCCGCCATGACAATCGCCACGCCAACCAGCAATGCCGCGGCGCCGAGGGCCATCATGATGCGCGGCTGGCGATGCCGCAGCAGCAGGATCGAAACCGCGCCGCCGCCGGCGAGCACAAACAGCGCCAGCCCGCCAAGCAGGGGCGCGTTCGAGCCGATCAGGCCGCGCACCAGGGTGGGCGCGAGCGAGCCGTAGAAGCCGGCGAGCGCCCAGGGCGCCACCAGCGCCGGCACCGCCAGCAGCAGCGGCCCACGCACCGCGGGCGGCAATTTGAATTGCGGTTTCAGCGAGGCCAGCGCGCCCGCACGGGGCGTCGCGGTTTCCGCCATGAACACCATGCCGATGGCTTGCGCGATGAAGACCACGCCGAGCAGCAGGTAGACCAAGTGCGAGGGTTGCGGCAGGAACTGCACCATCAACCCGGCAAGGATGCCGCCACTGGCGGTACCCAGCGCAGGCGCAATCGCATTGGCGGTGGTGCCGCGCACCTTGTCGAGATCGAGCAGGCCGGCGCCGACGGCGGCCACGGCGGCGCCGGTGGACAGGCCCTGGATGACGCGCGCAAGGAGCAGCGAAGACAAGCCGTCGGCCGTGGCAAACAGCAGCATGGTGGCCGACTGCGTCACGGTCGCGATCAGCAGCACCGGCCGCCGGCCAATGTAATCCGACAATCTGCCGGCGACGAGCAAGGCGCTCAGCACCGCCACCGCGTAGATGCCGAACACGACCGTGACCATGACCGGCGAAAAGCCCCATTGCGCCTGGTAAAAGGGATAGAGCGGCGTGGGCGCCGCCGACCCGGCGAGGAATGACACCGTGAGCGAACTCAGCAACACGAACGCCGCCGCCGGCGAGAGCCGGCCGCGCAGAATCAGCGTCCGCAGGGAATCGCGCACGCCGCCCGTGCCGGTTGCCGGAATGGCGTTTGCTGAAACGGCGGTTGGACAGGTCATGGCTAACTCCAGGGTCGGATTCGTATTGGGATGGGTGTGAGGACTGGTACTGAAACCGATACCAGACAATTCTGTCTGGTATTGCATTGTACAGACCTGTCTGGTACTGTCAATGCATGGTCACCAAAATTTCTCCCGCCGACAAGAAACCCTCCGCCCGCGAGCGCCTGCTGGCCGCCGCCAGCGAACTGTTTTATGAAGAGGGCATCAATACCGTCGGCATCGACCGCGTGATCGAGCGCGCCGGCGTGGCCAAGGCCTCGCTCTACGACTGCTTCGGCAGCAAGGAAGAGCTGATCCGCCAATACCTGGTGGTGCGGCATGAAACGCGCCGCGCGCGCATCCTCGACAAGCTGGCCGCCTACAAGACCCCGCGCACCAAGCTGCTGGGCGTGTTCGACGTGATGGGCGCCCTGCTGGAAGAACAGAATTTCCGCGGCTGCGCCTTCCTGCGCGCCAGCGCCGAGGCGCGTCCCGACAGCAAGGTCAAGAGCGCCTGCGATGATTCGCGCGCCTGGCTGCGCGGCCTGTTCGTCGCGCTGGCCCGCGAGGCCGGCGTAGTCAAAGCGGATGCCCTCGCCCAACAGCTGGTGCTGCTATACGACGGCGTCTCGGTCTCGGCGCAGATGGATCGCGATGCCAGCGCGGCCGCGGCGGCGCGCAAGGTGGCGACGGCGCTGCTGGATGCGGCGCTGGCCTGAGTTGTTGGCCGTCGCCCTGGCGCAGACTGGAATGACGAGACTCCAGCATTGGCGCGGTGTTTGAGGCAAAAATAGCTCGCAACACGCGTGGATGCTGGGGTTTTATTGATCACAAATGAGACATCCAGGGCTGCGTCATCGCAGGAGAAATTGCAGTTGCTCCAAGCGATGCGATTCGATGTCTTGTGAAAAAGAATCCACTGCTTTCTGCGCCCGTAATTTTTGCTCCGGGCTTGGCGTGGAAGCAGAGCTGTTGAATTGATGCGTCCATCGATTAAGCATATCGTCAGCAAGCGCAGCAACCACCGCGTCGCCATCGCCGCGTGCTGCCATGATGTAGTAGAGCGCGTCCCATTTATTGGTGTGGGCCAGCAGCTGCAGCATTCTGGCTCTTGGCTTGGTCGCACCGGTTTGCTGGAATCGGCCCCATATCAATTCCTGATTGATCAGGTATGCACGTGACAACAAGGCCTGCATGGCTTGCTTCGCAGGAAACCCATCCCTTGAAAGCAGGACAGCGGTGAATTCAGCCACAAAATCATCGCCGGCAATGCGTGCCAGGCCACGAATCGCAGCAGCGCTGATGCGGGGCCGTGTGTCGTGAAGATGCTTCAACAGCAGAGGTACATCATCATGATTGGCGATATCGCCGAGGGATAACACTGCGATCTCGACATCGCGATTACGGGTGGAACTCAACTGCCCGGCATAAAAAGCGCGCAAATCAATATTGTTGATTTTGGCCAGGTGGAAACGGGCAATTGACCGCAGCGCCGGTGTGGGCGCCATCAACATGGGCAGCAGGACCGCGACCAGTTTTTCCGGCGCGGTATCGACCAGCGCATATACTGCTGCTGTGCGTACTGCAGAGGAGCGATCTTTCAACGCCAAATCAATGGCCTCAGCCTGCGCCTCGCCGTGCAAATCCTGACGCGCCTTCCGGATGGCCCACAGGCGGATGATCGATGCCGCATCCATTAAGGCCTGCAGAACCACCTGTTGCGCTCTCTCACCATTCGTCCTGGTGAGGATGGCAAAAATAATTTTGCGTGTGCCCGTATCCGCCGTATGCAGCGCCGCTTCAACCTGCGGGCGACATTCCGGCTGCGCAAGGAATTCAACAATGGTATTGAACAGCGACCGATGGTCAACGCGGCCCAGCGTAGTCAGACGCTGCACAAAAGCAACATTGCCGGCAACAACGCTGGCCAATTCCGGCACCAGGCGCTTGCGGATTGCGCTAGCCGCCAGGGTTGCGATGATATCGACCCAGTCATTCAAACGCAGAAACAGGAACGACAATTCCGCGCCGCTATTGCATTCACTTAGCAGGCGCACGGCCTTTTCCCGGATGCGGCCGCTGTGATGCATTGAAGCGAAGCCGAGGAGCGATTCCGCGCGCGTGACGCGCTGTGCGATGGCATCCAGATGCTCGGGCTTCAAGTCCTGCCAAGCGTCGCGTCCAGCGATATTCGGCAGATACCAGCTATGGCGACGAAAATTCTGGTCAATATAGATCAATTCAACATCATTCAATGTCGCAAGCAGCGCGGCTGCCGTATCGGCTGCGCGTTGCGCTTCCTGAGGCGTTGCGGTGGTGGCAAAGGCCAGCAAATACGGCATGGCTTCGATCTCGGCACTGGCAGCGATCTGGCTCATCAACTCGGCGGGACCGGGTGACGGCTTGCGCAGGTAATTCATCAAGCTGCGCGTTTTGAACAGCGCCTCGATTAGCGTAATGGTGTCTGCGGTAAGGTGAAAGCTGCGATTCATTGAGTTGCGAGTAAGCTCTTGGACAAAATTAGATTTCAGGCAAGACTATATATTCCGACCATGAACGTCAAACAACTCCAGCAACTCTGCCGCACCCTGCCCGGCGCCAATGAGCGCCTGCTCGGCGAGCCGGCCAATATCCTGGTGTATTCATTGCATGATCGGAACTTCGCCTACTTCAAGACCAGCGCGCCCGAGCGCTGGCGCTTCAGCATCAAGGTGACGCCGTCGCGCTTCGTTGAACTCACCGATCAGGCGGGCGTGAAACCGGCGCGCTATCGCGGGCGCTATCACTGGATCACCATCGTCGATGTGGCGCGTTTTCCCGCGGACTATTTGCGTGAGCTGGTGGAATGGTCGCATCGGCATGCGTTGGAGAGCTTGCCGGCATCGCGCAGGAGTGTGCTGACCGAAAGTTGAAACCCGGTATCGGCGCGGCGTATTCGGGGTTTCGGGAAGTATCCTGTCACTGATCCAGATAAAGACTCCGGCAACAGAGCCGGATGGCTGTCTCCATTTTTTCCTGGAATTCTTCGCGTGAGGCCAAGTCATGCTTCCACGCGAACCCACAGGCGAAAAGTGTCTGTGCTATGTCTGTCGCCAATTTAAGCTGCGCGACTTTGGACTTCCTGGCGGATGCCAAGGCGATAATCTTGACCATCTTTTTCTGCAGCGGCGCGCGATATTCCCCGAGCACATCTCCGAGCAGCAGCTGGCTTTGCTGGCGAATGTCCGAGGCTTCAATGTGAAACAAGCCGACGTGCCGCCCGAACCACGCATCCAGGGCATCCAGAAGCTTTTCTTCCAGAGATCGATCTGCATTGTCCAAGGCCTTGCTGGCGACAAAAAGACCGTCTTCCAGCGACTTTCGAAGCGACGCCTTGAAGACTTCCTCCTTGCTCTTGAAGTGGGAATAGATGGTCTGCCGGGACACACCGGCGCCTTTGGCCAGATCCTCGATCGAGGTTTTCTTGAACCCGTGCCGCGCAAAAACCTTGAGTGCCGCCTCAAGGATATATGCCGGTCCTTTGCCTGCGTTGTGTTCGCCCATATGGAACCACTTGACAAAAAGTATCAAAAGTGTAAAGATAGTATAAGTAGTACCGAACAATATACCTCAAGGAACATCATCATGAAATATTATTTGCTCGGAAAGAGCGGCTTGCGGGTCTCCGAGCTGGCCCTGGGCACGATGACCTTCGGCACCGACTGGGGATGGGGCAGCGGGATGGATGAGGCGCGCCGCATCGTCGATCAGTACCTGGCGAATGGCGGAAATTTCGTGGACACCGCCAACCAGTACACCAACGGCAGTTCCGAGAAGATGCTCGGCGAAATCCTCGGCGAGCGCCGCGAGCGCATCGTGCTGGCGACCAAGTTCACGATGAACACCCAGCCAGGCGACCCCAATGCCGGCGGGAACCACCGCAAAAGCATGATCAGTTCGGTCGAGGCAAGCTTGGCCCGCATGAAAACGGATCGCATCGATCTTCTCTACCTCCATATGTGGGATGGCACCACGCCGGTGGCAGAGATCCTGCGCGCGATGGACGATCTGGTTCGTGCCGGCAAGGTTCTCTATGTCGGTATTTCGGATACCCCGGCCTGGCAGGTTTCGCGCATGCAGGCCATGGCGGAGTTTTGGGGATGGTCGCCGATGATTGCGATGCAGATGGAATACAACCTGGTCGAGCGAACCGGGGAGCGGGATCTGGTGCCGATGGCCGAAGAGATGGGACTCGGGGTGGTTGCCTGGTCGCCGCTCGCCAGTGGCCTGTTGACCGGAAAATATTCCGCGCGGGATTTTGCGACCCCAGCCACCGAATGGGAGGTCAAAGGCACGCGCAAGGCGCTGGTCGCCGGCCACGTGAGACCGGACGAAGCGAAACTCGCCATTGTCGACGAAGTAAAACTGGTCGCGGCGGAAATCGGCAGGTCGCCCGCACAAGTTGCCCTGGCCTGGTTAAGGGCAAAGACGGCCGTCACGTCCATTTTGCTGGGCGCGCGTACCAGTCAACAGCTGACAGACAACCTGGGTGTACTGGAAACGGTCCTGAGCGACGAGCAGATCAAGCGGCTCGACGATTGCAGCGCCATCGATCTGGGCTTTCCGCACAACCTTCTGGCAGGCCCTGCACTGCAGCGCGCCGTATTCGGCGACGTAAAAATCGAACGCCGTTGAATCCCGAACAAACCCGCATCCAACATCCATACAGGAGCGCGAGCATGACCAGCAAAACACATACTGCAGCCGATACCCCTATGCCCCCCTTCTCTTCGCGCAACCGCGGCGGAAGGTTCAGCAATGCGCAGCCCAGGCGCAGGCCGGGATTTTGGAAGACCTTGCAGATCCTGTGGCGCTTTACCTTCCGGAAACCGGCCGGCACCGTGCCGGGCACGCCCATCCCGGTGCAGGCGATCAGCCGCGCGCAATTGCTGGCCGCGCCCGACCGTTCACTGTTCCGGCTGGGACACTCCACCATGCTGCTCAAGCTTCGCGGCGAGTTCTGGCTGACCGACCCGGTGTTTTCCGAACGCGCGTCGCCATTGCAATGGATGGGGCCCAGGCGTTTCCACCAGGCGCCGATCGGCATTGCCGAACTGCCGCCCATCAAGGGCGTGATCCTGTCGCATGATCATTACGACCATCTGGATTTTGCGGCGATTCTTCAGCTGGCCGGCAAGACCGCGCTTTTTCTTGCGCCCCTGGGCGTGGGCGACACCCTGATCCAATGGGGCGTGCCCGCCGGGAAAGTGCGGCAGCTCGACTGGTGGCAGAGCACGGAAGTCGATGGCTTGCACCTGGTGGCGACACCGGCACAGCATTTTTCAGGGCGCGGCCTCCGTGACGGCAATCGTACGCTGTGGGCTTCCTGGGTGATCGTCGACGACGATCTGCGCCTGTTTTTCAGCGGCGACAGCGGCTATTTCGGCGGCTTCAAACAGATCGGCGAGCGCTTCGGCCCCTTCGACCTGACCATGATCGAGACCGGCGCCTATGACCACGACTGGCCGGATGTGCATATGCAGCCCGAGCAAACCCTGCAAGCCCATCTGGACCTGCGCGGCCGACACCTGCTGCCGGTACATCGGCACCTTCGATCTTGCCATGCATGCCTGGCAGGACCCGTTCGAGCGCATCATGGCGCTGGCCGCGCAGCATGGCGTGCAAATCAGCACACCGCAGATGGGTGAACCACTCAGCCTGAACGCACCGCAGCCGGGGCAACGCTGGTGGCAAGCACAGACGGCGCCGGAGCCGGGCCGCGCGCGGGCTGGCGCACTGACGAAGGCGAGATCGGGTTTGGCATCGATGCGTCAATGGCGTCTATGCAAGACCTGCTGACCCATTCATCTTCATTCCTCTTTTGACGCCATCCACTTTCAATCGAACCTGACCCCAAACGCTTCCAGGAATCTCGACCAAAAACACGGGGCCAGCTCGCGCCGGCCCCGTGGCTAAACCCGGCGTCCGCCGACATGGCCGGCGGGATTGCCGATCAGCGAATGCCGCCGGAGCCGATGAGCTGCTCGCCGGTGAGCCAGCGCGAATCGTTCGAGGCCAGGAACACGGCGATATCGGCGATGTCGTCCGGCTGGCCGATGCGGCCCAGCGGCGATTGGGCGATGGCGCCCTTGTGAAAGTCGGAACCGATAAAGCCGGCGCTGTGCGTGCCCTCGGTTTCAACCATGCCCGGGTTGATGGCGTTGACGCGGATCTTGCGCGCGCCGAGTTCCTTGGCCAGCACGCCGGTAATCGCATCGACCGCGCCCTTGGTGCCGCTATAGACGGCGCTGCCCGGCGGGGTGATGCTGGTGACGACCGAGCTGATGTTGATGATGCTGCCGCCATCGTTCATCTGCTTCGCGGCCGCCTGCGTGGTCAGCAACAGGCCCAGCACATTGACGTTGAATTGACGGTGGAAGTGCTCCTCGGTGATGGCGTCGATCGGCGCGAAGTCGTAGACGCCCGAGTTGTTGACGAGGATATCGAGGCGGCCATAGGTCTTGACGGCAGAGTCGATAATGCCCTGCGCGCCTTGCGCGGAGGCCACATCGCCGCCGACAGCGACGGCTTTGCCGCCGGCCTTGGTGATGGCGGCAACCACGGTATCCGCCCCGGCCTTGCTTGAGGCGTAATTGACGACAACGGATGCGCCTTCCGCCGCGAGGGCTTTGGCGATGGCGGCCCCGATGCCCTTGGATGCGCCGGTCACGACGGCGACTTTACCTGTCAGCTTGTTCATGATGTTTCCTTCGAATGTGGTTTGGGTAATGACAAATGCAAAATGGCAAATGCAAAAAACGGCTGTGGATGCTTATGAAGGCAAGGGACAGGCGCATAGTCGGTGCAAAGCCCACTGCTTCCATAGTTCTGAATATATGAACTATTGAACAATAAGTCAAGAGCCGGTATATTAAGCGCATGAGGCCCCTTGTTCACCCCTCAATCGACGACGTCACGGTAGAAGGCATCCTGCACGCCCTCTCCGACCCGGTGCGCGCGGCCATCTATGCCGATATCGCCAACTCCGACTGTTCGCAAAATTGCTCGAATTACCTGACCGTCCGCGAGAAGGCGATCCCGAAATCCACCCTCTCCCAGCATTTCAAGGCCCTGCGCGAGGCCGGCCTGATCCGCGGCGAGCGGATCGGCGTCGAGATGCAGAACTCCACCCGCTGCGCGGAAATCGACAAGCGTTTTCCCGGCCTGATTGCGGCCATCCTCAGCGCCCACAATGTGCAGTCCGCAGCGAAGCGGAAGGCCGCGAAGTTCGGGAAGCGGAAGGCCGGCGCGTAATAGATGGAGATGGAGATGGAGACGGGGCCGAAGAAGCGGCCAGGCGCGCGCCGATCTTAGGAATGAATTTTCCGGGGAAATTTATCCGGCCTTGCCGGCGGGATTGACAGGGCGATTACCTCAGCGCATTGCCGACATCAGCGCACCGACAAATGATGGTGCGCCGGACGAGCCGCCCGTTTTTTGCGCAAATCGCGCCAAGCAAAAAAACGCAGATGCCCTATTGGTGCGGCGTTTGAGCCAGAAATGGCCCAAACGCCGCGTCAATGCTTGACTTTATGACTTCAGCTGCCTGCGCCAGGCCTTCAGCCCAGCCGACCCGCAGCGTGCAGGCGCGCACGGATCCGCTGGATCCCCGCCTCGCCTGCGCGCAGCGCGGCGGCATCGGTGTGAACCGAGTAGGTGCCCAGTACCAGTTCATGGGGATGCTTGACGGCGGAGCCGAGCACGAAATCCGTATCGGTTTCGGCGTGGAAATCGATCGCCGTTTCCGCCTCCTCGAACACGGCGAGTTCCCCGGCGCGCAGCGCTTCGGGCACCCGCAGCGCGCCCGTGTTGATGGCGACCCAGCCGACGCGGTGCCCGGACGGCGGCTGATAGCGCCAGCGTTCGCCGGCCTTCAGGCGCACGGCGAGGTAGTTCATTGCCGCGGGCGCCGGCAGCTCGCTTTCCGCGGAACCGTAGCGGCCCAGCAGCACGCGTGCCGGTCCCACCTGCGGCACCGCTGCCGGTGCCAGATAAATGCTTTCCGCCGGCCCCAATTCGAGCGCGGGCGGCAATGCCACCCATAGCTGAAAGCCGCGCAGCCGTCCGCCATCGTGGGGCCCGCCCCCATGCCAGACGCCGCCGCCGGCCTGCATCCACTCCACGCCGCCTTGCGGAAGGACGCCTTCTTTGCCGGTGGTATCTTCATAGCGCACGCTGCCCTCGATGAGCCAGGTGAGCGTGGCGATGCCCGAATGCGGATGCAGGCCGAAGCCGCGCATCGACGCCGCATCCGCATCGATCAAGTCCAGAAAAACGAAGGGCTTGAGCAACTGGCCCAGATCCGACGGGCTCATCAGGCGCGTGATCGGCCCGTGCCGATGGCCGTGCGTGCGTAGCACGATGCCGCGCGCCGCTGTGCCTGCATTCACGCCTGCATTCGCGGGCGGGGAAAGAGTGCTCGACAGGGCGTTCATCCCGCCACCCCTGCGCGCGACCGCGCCGCCCCTGCAACGGCGGGGCGCAGGCGATACGCCACAAAACCGCTGAGGACCGCCAGTACTACCGCTGGGACCGGGCTGCCACCGATCATCAGCAAATGCGTTGCCACGGCGAAGACCATGGTCACGCCGAGCAGCAGGCCGCCGAAGAAGCCCATGCTGGGCACCAGCAGCAGCACCGCGCCCGCCACCTCGACCACGCCGGTGACGTAGCGAAACCATTGGCCGATGCCGATGAGGTCGAAGACCTGGATCATTTGCACGGCACCCGCAAGCTTGGCCGCACCGGCCGCGCCGAAGGCCAGCGCCAGCAGCAGGCGCAGCGCCCAGGTGATGCGACGATTAGTCGTTGAAGATAAGGCCATGGAAAGCTCCTGTGAAATATTGAAAAAATAAACGCTGTTGAATGTGCGATGCGGAAGGTGCAATGCTGAATGTGCAATGCCAATGCAGCAATATGCAGGCATGTAGATTAGGCGCGGCCAGACCCCGGCACTAGACAGTACAATCGGATTTCACTCCTCCAAAAATGGAAGTAATCAATGCTGGACCTGAATGATGTCGCGCTATTCGTCCAGGTGGTGCGTGCGGGCAGCTTTGCCGAGGCCGCCCGGCGCCTGGGCATGCCGGCCAATACCGCCAGCCGGCGTGTCCAGGCACTCGAGCAGCACCTGGGGGCGCGTCTCATGCAGCGCTCGACGCGCAAGCTGACGCTCACCGATGCCGGGCGCACTTTTTTTGCACAAAGCGTCGACCAGGTGGATGCGCTGGCCCAGTCGGCGCAGGAACTCGCCGATGGCAGCCAGTTGCCGCGCGGCACCGTGCGGGTCGCCGCGCCGGCCGATTTTTTCAGCTTTTTTGCGATGGAATGGATCGCCGAATTCCTCGCCGCCCATCCCCTGATCCGCGTTGAATTCGCGTTGAGCGATGCGCGCGCGGACTTGATCGGCGAAGGCATCGACGTGGCGTTCAGGTCCGGCAAGATACTCGAGCCGAATCTGGTGGCGCGACGCATCTGGACCAGCCGCGCCACCCTGGTGGCGGGCGCCGCTTACCTGGCGGCGCGCGGTACGCCCGGCACGCTCGCGGCCCTGACCGAACACGATTGCATCACGACCGCGCCGCAAACCGGTCGCGCCTTATGGCGCCTCGACGGCCCGGATGGCATGGAGGAAATCGCGGTGGGCGGACGCTTTTGCGCCAACACCATGCACGCTCTTCTCAAGGCCACGCTTGCCGACCTGGGCATCGCCCTGGTGCCCGCAATCATGAGCGCCCCCTATGTGCGCGCGGGACAGTTGCGGGAAGTGCTGCCAGGCTACGGCGTCAATGGCATCGGCCTGTACTTCGTCTATCTCAGTAACCGGCAACTGCCGCGGGCGGTGAGATCGTTCATCGATTTCACGATCAACAAAATGCTGACCCAGGGTTTGATCGAGGCCGTGCCGGACCCCTCTGACCCGGCCTGATCGTCGTTTCGATTCCCATGTACGGGCCGGCCCGCAGGCCAAATTCCCCGACATTTCTGGCCGCTTTCGGCGTCGCCGTGCCACGTCCGGAAAAGAGGTATTTATGACGTTGCGGCGCGTGAATGTGATCCCTACCATGGACGGAACTCACAACGAAGGGGACAGACGTGGCTTATACGATCAAGGTTAACGGCGCGAAACATCGCGTCGACGTCGACGGCGATACGCCGTTGCTGTGGGTGATACGCGATGTCCTCGGCATGACGGGCACGAAGTTCGGTTGCGGCATGGCTTTGTGCGGAGCCTGTACGGTTCATGTGAACGGGGTCGCCACACGCTCTTGCGTGACACCAATTGAAAGCATCGGCGATGCAGCGGTCACAACCATCGACGCGATCGGCAACACAGCCGCCGGCCGGAAGATCCAAAAGGCCTGGCTTGATCTCGACGTGGTGCAGTGCGGCTACTGCCAATCCGGCCAGATCATGTCCGCAACGGCCCTTCTTGCCAGCAACCCGCATCCGAGCGATGCCGACATCGACAATGCAATGTCCGGCAATATCTGCCGCTGCGGCACCTACGTTCGCATTCGCGCCGCTATCAAGCACGCCGCAATCTTATCTGCGGTTAACAAGAAGGAGGGCTGACCATGTCCATTGACCGCATTGACCGGCCTGGCGCGATCGCCCCCGACCACCACGACTCCACTCCCCCGGACAATTTATCCCGCCGCATCTTCCTCAAGGCCGGTGCCGCTTCCGGCGGTGGGCTCATGCTTGGCTTTAGCTTGCCTGCCATGCTCGGCGAGGCCATGGCGGCAGGGGCAGGCAGCTTTACGCCCAACGCCTTCATCCGCATCGGCGGCGACGGGTCGGTGACGCTGACCATGCCTTATGTGGAGATGGGCCAGGGCACCTACACGTCCATCCCCATGCTCATTGCCGAAGAGCTGGAGGTGGCCTTGAGCCAGGTGCGCCTGGAGCATGCGCCGCCCAATGAAAAACTCTATGGAAATCCCTTGCTGGGCGGCATCCAGGCGACGGGCAACTCGAACGCGATACGCGCGGCGTGGCAGCCCCTGCGCCAGGCCGGTGCGACCGCGAGAACCATGCTCGTGTCAGCGGCGGCACAGCGCTGGAATGTCGATCCGGCGTCCTGCCGCGCGCAAAGAGGCGTCGTGCTGCACACGCCGACGGGGAAAAGCGCCAAATATGGCGAACTTGCCACTGCGGCCGCCGGCATCCCGGTGCCCGCAAGCGTGGCACTGAAGCGGCCGGAAGATTTCAAGCTCATCGGCACCTCGGCCAAGCGCCTGGACTCGCCGGCGAAGGTCAACGGAACGGCCGTCTATGGCATCGACGTTCGTCCGCCGGGCGTGAAGATCGCGACCCTCGCGCAATCGCCCGTTTTCGGCGGTCGCGTGAAGAGCGTGAATGATGCGGCGGCCAAGGCAGTCAAGGGCGTGCGCCAGATCGTGCGCCTGGACGATGCGGTTGCCGTCGTGGCCGACCATATGGGGGCCGCGAAGAAAGGGCTGGCGGCCCTGGTGATTGAATGGGACGACGGACCGCACGCCAGGCTCGGCACCGACGATGTCGCGCGCGAACTCGAAAAAGCGACGCTCAATCCGGGTGCGGTCGCGCAGAATATCGGCGATGCCGCCGCGAACATGGCGAGTGCCGCCACCAGGGTCGAGGCCATTTACCAGGTGCCGTTCCTCGCCCACGCCACCATGGAGCCGATGAACTGCACCGTCCATGTCCGCAAGGACAGTTGCGAAGTCTGGGTCGGAAGCCAGGTCCTCGCACGCGCACAGGCCACTGCCGCAAAAACCACCGGACTGCCGCTGGACAAGGTCACGGTCCACAATCACCTGATCGGCGGCGGCTTTGGTCGCCGGCTCGAGATCGACGGCGTCACCCGCGCGGTGCAGGTCGCCATGCAAGTGGACGGTCCGGTGAAGGTCGTCTGGTCGCGCGAGGAAGACATCCAGCACGATATGTACCGGCCCTATTTCTTCGACCGGATTTCCGCCGGCCTCGATGCCAACGGAATGCCGGCGGCCTGGAATCATCGCTTCGCCGGCTCATCGGTCATCGCGAGATGGGTCCCCCCGGTGTTCAACAATGGGCTCGACCCCGACACCACCGACGGCGCGATCGACCTGGTCTATGCCCTTCCGAACATGCACGTCGAATATGTGCGGGTGGAACCGCCCGGCATTCCCACCGCCTTCTGGCGCAGCGTCGGGCCGTCGCACAACGTCTTTGTGGTTGAAAGCTTCATGGACGAACTCGCGGCCACGGCGAAGAAGGATCCGGTCGACTATCGGCGGGCTCTCCTCGACAAGTCGCCGCGCGCCAAGGCTGTTCTTCAGCTCGCCGCAGAAAAGGCCGGTTGGGGAAAACCGCTTCCCAAGGGATCGGGCCGCGGCGTTTCAGTTCAGTTCGTCTTTGGTACCTATATGGCGCAGGTGGCTGAAGTCGAGGTGTCGACAGAAGGCAGGGTTCGCGTCCGGCGCGTCGTCTGCGCGGTCGATTGCGGCCTGGTCGTGAATCCGGATACTGTCCAGGCACAGATCCAGAGCGCCATCAACTTCGGCATATCCGCCGCGCTATTTGGAGAAATCACGCTGAAAGACGGGCGTGTCGAACAGAGCAACTTCCACACCTACCAGGTCCTGCGCATGAACGAGGCGCCGGTCATCGAGGTGCACATCGTGCAGAATACCGAGCCTCCCGGCGGGATGGGCGAGGCGGGAACGTCCGCCATCGTCCCGGCGGTCGCGAATGCGATCTTCGCGGCCACCGGCAAGCGCCTGCGCAAGATGCCGGTCAATCCCGGGGACCTCAAGCAAGCGTGAACAGGCGCATGGAGCGGGATCCTCCCGCTCCGCTCGGCATTCGCTTCAATCGCTGGCTATTTCAGCCGGGTCGCGTTCGACAAACGGGCCGCGCCAATCCAGGGGATAGGGTCGCGCGTTTTTCCGAACGGTTCGCGGCGGCTCGCCGTAGGCCCGGACAAAAGCGCGCCGCATGCGTTCACCGTCGCCAAAGCCGGTTTCCCTGGCGACGGTTTCAATCGGCAGTCTGCCTTGCTCAAGCATCAGCTTTGCGGCCTCGAGGCGCAAGGCTTCAATCGCCTTTGCCGGCGAGGTGCCCGTCTCGGACCGGAATGCGCGCGTGAATTGTCTCGGACTCAGGTGGGCGGCGCTTGCCATGTCGTCGATGCGCAAGGGCAAATGCAAATTGCGACTGGCATAGGCCAGCGCCGTCTGGATCCGGTCGGTCTTGGCGTCGAGATCGAGCAAGGCAGAATGCTGGGATTGCCCACCCGCACGTCGATGATGGATGACCAGGCCCTTCGCCACCTCGCGCGCCAGGTCGGCTCCATGATCCTTTTCGACCATGCCCAGGGCAAGGTCGATCGTGGCCGTCATGCCCGCCGAGCTCCAGATCCCGCCATCGTCGATAAATATCCGGTCCATATCGACCCTGGATTTCGGGAAGCGCCTCTGCAGCTCCATCGCATGGCGCCAGTGGGTTGTGGCTCGGTGCCCATCCAGCACGCCCGCTTCGCCAAGCACGAAAGCCCCCAGGCAAATCGATGCCAGTCTTCGCGTCGATTTCTCCGCTTTTTGCAGGAACGCAATCATTGCCGGCGTCACGGGAGGCGGCTCCGTGCCGACACCGACCAGTATGGTGTCGACGTCAGAATCCAGCGGGTCGGTCGATACGGCCATGCCGAAAGAATTGCGCACTTCTCCGCCGCCTTCGGAGAGCACCCGGACCTTGTAAAGCGTCTCAGCGGACTTCTTGTTGGCCAGTTCGAAAACCGACAGCGATGTGAGACACATGACGTCGAATTCGGGCAGAAGAACCAATCCGATTTGTCGCATAGACGCGCTCCATGTCTCCAATGGAGGAGGTATATATCACTTTTGCCGCATCGGGCGGAATATTTTTCCCGATCCCCGTTTTCGCCCGCAGCTGCCGCGAGGCGCCTCGGAAGCTGCTTATTTATTAAGCAAAACGATCTCGCAAAAAATTACGTGGATCAAGCATTGGCGCGGTGTTTGCGGCAAAAATGCCCGGAAAGTCGCACAGGTGCTAGGGTCTGTCGTTTGTATCGGGCCTGCCGCCCTTGATGGGCTCGCCGCCTTCGTCGAGCGCCGCCAGCACCTGATCCGGATGCATCGACTCCTGCAGCGATGCCGCTTCGGGATCATGGCGCAGCTCTTCAAGCAGATCGATCAGCTTGGCCGCTTTCTGCTCGGTCAGCAGCGTCACTTTCAGGTCCAGATGCGCCATTTGCTCGGCGAGCTTGGCCACCTGGTTCTGCTTGATCAGCACCGCCGTCGCCACCAGAAACGCGCCCAGGCTGACGATCCCCTGCAACCAGATAAACGGCTCCGGGTCGAATTGGGCAATGCCCAGCCGGCGCAATACCACGCTGGTGATGATCCACAGCACGACAAACAGCAGGATGAGGCCGAGAAAAACCGGCCGGCCGATAAAACCGCTGACGCGTTCGAGAATGCGTTGGGAGCGGCTGATCTTCTGCTCTTCACGCGTATAAAACTCCAGCACCGCCTCGATGTTCTGACTGATCTGGTCGCGCTCGCTCCCGAATGACGCGTCGGCGGAATCCCGCGCAGGGGCAGGCGTGGGCGTGGGGGCGGGTTTGGCATTCATCAGACCCATGGTACGCGCTACATATCCATTTTGCCGGCAGGTGATACGCTGCAATCCTGGCGCGGCCCGGCCACCACCAAAGGATCGCCAAATGAATCCCGCAAAAATCAACGCTCTCCTCGATGTCCTGAAAGCGGCGTGCCAGCGGCAATTCCGCTTTAACCCGCGACGGGTCGCGGCGGGGATGCGCTATGTGAAAAGCGAAGGCCAGGGGGTCAACCTGACGCATGTATTCCGCGACTCCCACACGCACTCGCAAATAGAATTGAAGCAGACCATGGCGACGCTGCGCGAGCATCAAGGCGAGAAAGCGCACTGGACCGAGGCGGAAAAGGCCCGTTACCGGCAGACCGATGCCGAGATCGACGCGGAGATCGCCGCCAAGCAAGCCGCACTCGCGTTCACGCGCGGCTGCGCGCTCTATCAGGATCATCGCGAGCAACTGCTGTCGCGCTACCCGGGCTGGCCGGGCCATCAGGCCGGCGGCCCGACGGCGCGCGAAGCGGCACGCGCGCTGGTTCTCGCCCTGCGCGAGGCGCATGATCCGCGCCTCGCCGCGTTTGCCGAACAGATGCAAACCCAGGACCCGGAAGAACTGGCCCATCTGCTGCTGGCGCCCTGCCACGTTGAAGTCGAGGAGCGCGGCGGCGTCCCCGGTGCTGCCTAGTTTTTAAGCGGACAGCTCCGGAACAAAATAGAGGGCCTCCAGGAACTGCATCGTCCCGGCGAAGGCGTGAAGGCATGCCTTCACCCCAGGCCCTCCCTTGTATTTGATGAAACGAAGGACTGGATTCCAGCCTGCACTGGAATGACGACACGTTGGGGTTCCAAGAAGTGCTCAATACGCAGAACGCCTATCGGCGGGGTGTTTGAGGCATAAATGGCCTGGAAGGCGCGTGGATGCTTGCGTTTTGCATTTATAACGAGCTGGCCCTTTTGATTTTTATACCCTTGACTCCTCTCTGATTCCTGATCGAATCGAATGCGGCGGAATGGCGGCTCCTGCTTATTCCGCGCGCGCTCTTCCCGCGGAATGAGACCAACCCGCCCGCGCGGGAATTTTCCGGCGGCCGCGCCGGTATTGCCCTACGAGGACAGGCGATTGGTGATCTGCCGATCGGTCTTTCCTTTTCGCAGCGTGCTTGCCGGACCACACCGTTCAAGCGCCGGCAATTCAACACTTAACCATTGAATGGGAACAGACCATGAACGGAGCTTTGAATATTTTTCGCCACGTCGCCGCGGCCTCCCTTGCACTAGGACTGGCGATGGCAAGCAGTACCGGCGCCGCCGCAGGAGACCGCAATTCGCTGACCAACTACGGCAGTCTCGTGGCCGGGGATCGCATCGATCGCACCATTGTGCTGAACCCCGATGCAAAGTACGTCAACGTGACCAATGGCGAAACCGTCAAATTTGTCGTCCGCCAGGCCGATGGCTCGGAACGCTCATTCGCCTGGTGGTTTGATCTGTTCCCGACCGTGAGAGTGATCGACATGAGCAAAATCGCACCGGCGGGCACCCTCGTTCACGACCTTCGCGTTTATGTCGCACCGGATCCACGCTGGCTCAATTAAATGCGGCGCAAGGCGCGGGCGTGGATGCCGGAGTTTCAAATTGAGGTCAAGCTCGCTCCCGCTAATCGAATGGGATTGCGCGCCTAACGCTGCACTGAAATTTCGACGACCTTCCGCATGCTCGACTCATGCTGCGGGGGAAAGAAGTCGTCTCCCGGAAAGTCTCTCTCGTACAGATAGGGGAAGCTCAGTTGCAATTCTTCCAGGTACCAGTATTCCAGGCGTTCGGTCGTCTTGGCTTTGGAATAGCTGTTGTTACTTTTCTGGTCGCAACGCACCTTCATTGCTTTGCCATGCAGGGAGGGGTGCGCCTGATTGGCCTCGACTTGTTCGAGGGCTACGCAATCGATACTAAGCTCGGAGGCCGTGTCTTTTTCGCCGCTGGAGAAATATTCGTCATAGGTAGCGTGGGCAGAAAACTTTGCGCCCAGCTTCCAGGGAAAATCGAGGCTGGGCTGCGCGTCGATTTTGCGCAGCACGCTGGTGCGCCAGAATTCGCCGGGCAATAAATCGGAAAACAGCGGCACCGGTACGCGGTTGTGCGAGAGCAGGGAGATCGGGCCGATATACAAACTCGTCGACTCCGATTTGACGCCCAGCGCATTTTTGGCCGTGTAGGCTTTGCCGCTCTTGCGCACGACAATCGGCGATACGGCTTCCGCCTCCAATTTGCGTGCAGCTTCGGCACCGTCCGATTGCGTCAGGAATTTGACCTTTACTGTGTTCGTCGGCGACTTGATTTGCGGTAGCAGTGCTGCAACGGCGCTTACCATGGCCGGATCTGCATCGGCGAGTGCGGCGGCTTTGTCTGACCGCAGGAACATCCATAGCACCACGCCCGCCAGCACCGCGACGACAAGGGATGTTTTTATTGGCGGCCGCTTCAAGAGCACCTCATGCATGTTCAGAGAAACGCGAGCTTGCGCTTACCGATAAAACGCCTCGACCGCGCCCTTCAGCTTGATCAACAGCGGCTTGCCGTGGCGATCCACCGCCTTGCCGGCGGGCACTTTCACCCAGCCTTCACTGATGCAGTACTCCTCGACATCCGCACGCTCCTTGCCATTCAGGCGAATGCCGACGTCTTGCTCGAATACCGCCGCGACATAGTGCGGGCTGCGCGGGTCGGCGCAGAGGTGGTCGGGCAGCGGGGGTTTTGGGGTGGTGTCGTTCATGGCGGTGTTTTTCGGGAAGGTTGAGCGAGCTTGGGCGAGTTTGAGCGATTGCGGGGATCGGGTTGATTTGCCCGGTTTGACTGGACGTGAACCGCAGTCTGCGCCGGGATGGTGCCGGCAGTATAGACGGTCCGGTGGCCTACCGCCCATGCACCTCGCGCGAATCCGCGGGCGCCTGGGCGCGCTCGCGCATGCCGTAGTCGCGCAGCACTTCGGCCACGCGCAGCCGATAGTCGTCGAAAATGCGCCGGCGCCCTTCGGCCTGGATGTCACGATGCGCTTCCAGATTGCGCCAGTTGCGTACGGCTTCTTCATCGCGCCAGAACGAGAGCGACAGGATTTTTCCCGGCTCGGTGAGACTCTCGAATCGCTCAATGGAAATGAACCCCTCGAACGCGTCGAGCTGCGGGCGCAGGGTGGCGGCGGCATTGAGATAGTCCGCCTGGTGCGCCGCATTGGTCTTGGCTTCGAAAATGACGGCGATCATATCGTCGTTCCAGCGTAGGCTGGGACCTAGTCCATCCAAGTGTTTGATTCAACGAAGGACTGGATTCCAGCCTACGCTGGAACGACAATATTTGTGATGAACGGCCCCCGCTAAGCAACCGGCGCCGGCCCCAGCTGTTCCTGCAAACCCGCAATCACGCTGGCTTCACCACGGATGCGCAAAAACGCCCCATCGTTATCCGCACGCTCATCGAGCACTTCGCAGTTGGCAAAAATTTTCCCGCGCAGCTGTTGCGCCGACCAGGGCAGGAACAACTCGGCCTCAACCAGGTCGCGCTGGAAGAACTTGACGATGGTGGCGTGCAGCTTCGCCACATCGCCGCTATTGCGCGCGCTCATCACGATGCAATCGGGGTACTGTGCGCGCAGTTCGGCTTCGCGTTCTTTCTGCGCCGCCTGCGCATTTTCCATTTCTGCACCGACCATATCGAACTTGTTGAACACGCGGAGCTTCGGCACCGCGGCGGCGCCGATTTCCTCGAGCACCTTGTCCGTCACCGCGAGCTGGCGTTCAAAGCCGGGATCACTCGCGTCGATGACGTGCAGCAGCAGCGAGGATTCGGCGGCTTCTTCCAGGGTCGACTTGAACGAGGCGACCAGATCGTGCGGCAGGTTCTTGATGAAGCCGACGGTGTCGCTGACCAGCACGCGCGGCACGCTCTCGGGGTGCAGGGCGCGCACGGTGGTGTCGAGCGTGGCAAAGAGCTTGTTGGCAACCAGCACCTCGCTGCCGGTGAGGGCGCGCATCAAGGTGGACTTGCCGGCATTGGTGTAGCCGACCAGGGCCACGCGCGCCAGGCCTGTGCCGGCGCCGGCGTTGCCGGCACGGCGCGCGCGCTGGATCTGGCGGTCCGCGTCCATCGCGGCAATTTCCAGTTCCAGTTCGGCGATGCGGTTGCGGATTTTTTGCCGATCGAGCGCGGCATGCGATTCGCCCGCGCCGCGGCCGCCGGTGCCGCTGCGCTGGCGGCCCTGCGGCCCGGCGATCTTGGCGGCCTCGCGCAGGCGCGGCGACATATAGCCCAGCCGCGCAATCTCCACCTGGGCGCGCGCCGCGCGCGAGCTGGCATGGCGGTGGAAGATTTCGAGGATGACCATGGTGCGGTCCATCACTTCGCAGCCGACTTCGATTTCGAGGTTGCGCGCCTGCGAAGGGGAGATCTCGTGATCGACGAGGATGACATCGGCACGGCGGGTGGCTTCGTCGGCGGCGGACTGCGCCGCGGCCTTGGCGCGCGCGGCGCCGCTGCGGGCGGCACGGTGCAACTCGGGCGCGGCATGCGCTTTTTCGTTCTGTGCATCGTGCACTTCGCTGTCTTCCGCATCGCCATCATCAAGATCATCGCCGCCTTCCGCAGAAGGATCGACCCAGCGCCGCATCTCCTGCCGCTTGCCCACGCCTAGGTAGGCCGCCGAATCGAACTTAGCGCGCTTCTGGATGAAGGTGTTGACGACCTGATAGCCCAGCGTTTTGGCAAGTTCGCGCAGCTCGGTCAGCGAGGCTTCGAACTCGATATCGCTGACCGACGGCAAATGCACGGCTGCGACGATAGCGCGCAGGGCTTGTTGTTTGGTTTCGTTTTGCATTGGGGGTTTCTGGTTGGGCGGGGTTGGTGTCAGCGGGAAGCTGAAAGACGCCGGGGGTCGGGCTCGCCTGCGGCGCCCGGATTACCAGCGCGCCGAGCCGCAAGTATAGCGAGGCTTTCCCCTTTCTTCCTGGCCGCGATTCCCAGGGCGCGCCGTCTTGTCCGCTCATACCGGAGCTGCGTGTTTTGTCTGCCGTGTGAAGCCGCTTCGAAATTTGCCTTGCTTGCAAGAAGATTCGCGGTGCATTGACCCCATCCCAACTTGCCGCTGCCTGCACACTTTTCCGGGAGGAAAGAGCTGTTCAAGTGAGGGCAGCATGCAAAGCGAGAAGCGCGGCAACATTGCGCACGAATCGATAACCTTGAAAGCACGCAAGTACTAGTTTTCCATGGATTCAGAACGCTACGATTGCGACATCAGGTGTTTCTGTCGTTCGGAAGGTTGATGTCTTTGTTCTGTTGCTCGAAAAAGCTGCGACCCATGTCGAGCAATGGGAGTAACTGCACAGCGGTGGATGGCGAAGGGCGGCAAATGAAACCTGGTCGTGAAATCTTCCCCCGGCAATATCAGTTCGTCTCGTCATCTCAAAAAGGACTGCCATGAAAGCAACGAAAAGCGCGAACCCCGATACCCCAACCAGCCGCCGGACCATTTTGCGAGGAGGCGCAGCCGCGGCTGCAGCCGCCCTCGCGGGGCTCCCGGCACTCGCATTGCCCGGCGCCTCATCCGCGGCCCCAGTTACCTCAACCCCAGATAAAGGAGCAAAACTCATGAACTATGTCACGACCAAAGACGGTGTCCAAATCTTCTATAAGGATTGGGGAAAGGGACAACCCATTGTCTTCTCCCACGGATGGCCGCTGAGCTCGGACGATTGGGATGCGCAGATGATGTACTTCCTCAATCGCGGCTATCGCGTGATTGCGCACGACCGTCGCGGGCATGGACGCTCGACGCAAGTCGCCGTGGGCCACGACATGGACCATTATGCCGATGACCTCGCGGCCGTCGTCGCTCATCTCGACCTGAAGAACGCCGTTCACGTCGGGCACTCCACCGGGGGCGGCGAAGTCGTGCGCTATCTGGCGCGCCATGGCGAGAGCCGCGCCGCCAAGGCGGTACTGATCGCCGCCGTTCCCCCGCTGATGGTGAAGACGGCCGCCAATCCGGGCGGCCTGCCGAAGGACGTGTTCGACGGGCTCCAGGCCCAAGTGGCCAACAATCGGGCGCAGTTTTACCGTGACCTGCCGGCAGGCCCGTTCTATGGCTTTAACCGGCCGGGCGCCAAGCCGGCCGAGGGCGTGATTCAGAACTGGTGGCGCCAGGGGATGGCCGGCGGCGCCAAGGCGCACTACGACGGCATCGTCGCCTTCTCGCAGACCGATTTCACCGAAGACCTCAAACGCATTTCCATTCCGACCCTGGTGATGCACGGCGACGATGACCAGATTGTCCCCTATGCCGACTCCGGCCCCCTCAGCGCAAAGCTGCTGAAAAACGGCACGTTGAAAACCTACCCGGGATTCCCCCACGGCATGCCGACGACAAATGCCGACACGATCAACGCCGACTTGCTGGCGTTTATCAAAGGGTAAAACGTAAAGGGTAAAGTGCGAATGGTCGGCCGCGATTGCGGCCGACCATTTTTATTTCCATTGCGGGGCCGCGTACCGCATTGAGGGGCGCGGCGCGTCAATTGTCGGGATCGCTGGCCTTGGGAATATATCGAGCTTCGCCTCTTTTATTCCTTTATTCCCGGCAGGCAATTCCTGACGCAGATGTCTCCTGCGCCTCAGGCTGGCGTCGGATGTTCTGTCGGCGATTTCATTTGCAGCGGCGGCCAGTCCTGCGCTGGGTGAAACTCGACGAAGGTGCGTTTGACGCGTGTCGACTTCATAAAATAGGCAATCCAGACTAAAAGAAAAATTGCTTTAGCACCTATCCATAGCAGCTGGTTCGCGCTGGCCTTGGCGGCAGTCGCAGGAATCATGCTGGCGAGCAAAAAGTCGAAAATTCCAAATAACACATACACGGCGGCCAGTCGGACAAACAGATAAGGCGCCAGCCGGCGCTTTTGCGAAAACGCCATAAACAACAAAGTGCAGAAGACCAGCCCGGTCACATCCCCGGCAAGCTCCAGCAACAATAAAGGCGCATGTCCCGCGTGAAAAGATACGCTCTGCATGGATGAAATCTCCACCCAGTTTTGCAGGGAATAAGACGGCAGGTCAATCAGAATATTGATGACCGCCTGTATCGGACTCCAGTAAATGGCAATACCAGGTATGTACATCCAGCCGGCGACACCCACCGGACCCTCTGCGGGAACCGCACCTTGCTGTGGCGGGTCATATCGAAAAATCTTCCTGGCAAGGTAAACGAGGATGACAAAAAGCAGCAATGCGAACATTGCTACGGCTGGGTTGAAACCCTTCTTGCTGCTGGCGGCTGCTCCCTTGTCGTACCAATTGATGTCGTAGTCCAGGTTGTCCCGCGCCTGATTGACGTTGGCGGCAAACTTTGGCACATCCGCAAGGGCAACGAAGTCTGACTTGGATTGGTAACGGTCCGTAATGGAAAGCGAATCGCCACCATCAAAAAGCACCTGCCGTTGATAATCGAATGCCGGGTCACTGACGGAATATTTTTTCTGCTTGAATGACCATTTTATTTTTGGCAGGCGTATATCGGTGGTCTGCGTAAATTCGATCGGGTGGCGTAGAGCCAAGGGCGAATTGCGGCTGGCGATTTCGGGCCGGCGCAGGTAGATCGAGACCTCCGGCACAAAGGCGCTTGCCTCGCGCTGTGCTTTGCCTTCGGGCCGTTGCCAGAAATCCGGGATGTCATATTGTTCCGTCACGGTAAGGCGGTTGGCGGCCTTTTCGTCCAGCACGGATATCGGGTTGGCCACGACGATCTTGGGGTAGTAGCGGATGTAGAAATCCAGATAGGATTTCTGCATGCTCTCGCGCGTTTCAACCGCCAGTTTTCCGCGCAGGTCTTCCGCCGCATTACCCTCGAATACGGTGGTGACCGTCAGGCTGGCCGGTTTTTTCTCCGATTCGCGCGCATCCAGAAATGCCACCACCGCCTTCTTGTTGGCCTTGGTGGTGGGATTGGTCATAGGCATGAAGTCACGGGTTCCGCGATCGATGAGCAGGGCATAGCCAAAATCCGGCTGCACGACATTTGCAAAATCCGCCTCCTGTCTGGCGCGTGTCGGATCGAACCAGTGATCGACGCCGTCAAGCTTGATGTGAACAATCACATGATTGAAAGCGCCTGGCGAAGGCGGTTGTTCACGCACCAGGCGCCGCAGCTCCGTACTCACCAGGGCGGGCTGAGCTTCGATCCCCAGGGCGCGCAGCATGGTCACCGCCAGAAGCGCCTTGTCTTTGCAATCGCCGAAGCGCCGCGCGAACACTTCATTGGGCGAATGGGGCGCATGCGAGTTTGCCCCAATTTCGATACCCAGATAACGAACATTGCCCTGGACCGAGCGCAGAACTCCGAGAATGCGCTCGCGCACATCGCTGCTCGTCTTGCCGATGCGCGCAATTTCCTCGCGCAAATCCGCACTAAGCTTGATCGGCGGCTGGTAATGGGGATAGGCCCAATTGGCAACCGCCGCCCAATCGTGGAACTCACTCCAGTACACCATCGGGTACGGATCAAACCAGGATGGCGCATCGGAGTTGGTCGTGAGTGCGGGAACGGACCTCGCTTCCCAGCGCTGGTCGCTGACCCCGCCGGCCTTGGTGATGGTCGGCTTCTGCTCGGTGTTGCGCAGGTGGACCGCGATATCGCGACCGAGCGGGAATACCAGCCGCCTGAAGGAATGTTCGACCGGCACGGAATACTGGAGGTCTAGTCGGCCGAATATGCGATTGCCAAATACCGGATTCGTCCCGCCGACCGAATAGGAATACTCGACAGTGTCGCCCGGCCGCACATCGTTGAGGGCAATGACAACGCTCTTCCTGCCGTCATACAGCTTGTACTCAAGCTCCCGTTCACGCTGCAGCACCCGAATCGAGCTGCTCGCCATGCGCGGCTTGGTCTCTCCATTGCGATGCAGCAGCAGGGAATGCAGGGTTAGCGTTTGATAGGCTGGGTTGAATTCAATTTCAACATGTGCGGCTGTCTCGACGCCCTGTTCGTTGAGCACCCTGACGACAGTGTGCCGGTAGTTCGTCGCGCTCTCACCATCAATGCGCACCTGGGCATCGGCCAACAGCCAATAGACACCCTGCGAGGCCTTGCTCTCCTGCGCATTGTTACCCTCATTGATCGCAATGGGCACCACCCAAGCTGGGGCGGGGCCGATCTTGTATTCCTTGCCAATGGCAGTGTCGGAAGGGGCAGCGTGCGCCGACGGGAAGGCGAGCGCGACAAAACATGCTGTAGCGGCGGCAGTGGCTTTGCGCCACATGCCCTGAAACCCATCAATGCGTGAACTCAATCGCGTGCTTCCTTCTTCTTGTTGGCTTTGGAATTAAAGCGGAATCACCGGATTCTAACGTGCCAATGCAACCATCGAAGGTAGGTTCGGCGCACGGGATAGCGCCAATTCGAAAAATGCAGATCGCCATTTGGCGCGCCTTCCCGGACATTTTTGCCCCGAAAGGCGCGCCAATGCTGGAGTTTGGTATTTGTATTTAGGCTGAAGCTTTTATTCCTTGCGGCTCGTGCCTCAGGCCGCGCCCTTCTTCGCCGCAGCCTCTTTCGCCTTCTTCGCGTCCGCCTTGCCGAGTTCTTCCGCAGTCAGCTTGACCTTCTTGACCTTCTCGACTTTTTCGGCCTTGACCTTTTCCTTCACCACTTTTTCCTTCTTCACCTTTTCCTTTTTCACGACCGGCCCCGCCGCCGCTACTTTCGCCGCGCGCTTGGCCTGCTTGGCTTCCACCTCGAGCAACTTCTTGTTCTTCTGATTCTGACGTCTTGCCTTCAACATTTTTGCGTGACTCAATTGAACCTCCTGTGATGAAACATGAAATGTCGCGTTATTTTGTTCCGAATTTGTGTTCTGCGCTGAACCTCGGTTGGCAGCGCCCGGAATTAGATCACGAAAGCGTACCGGCCCGGGAATGAGGAAACATCGTATCTGGTCGTGCGAGAGCAGATTGCTATATTGCGCGACCTGGCCCCGAAGCCGCGATGCCCTCTGCCCCCAATGCGCTTGCGTCTGGCAAGGGCCGCTTGCGCTATTTTTTCGCCATGGCTTTTGGTCCTGCCGCCGTTTTCCGCTTTACCCCCTTGGTACGTCCCGCAACTGCCTCGCCCTCACGCAGTCCCGGCGTTACGGATCGATCAAGCGCTGCCTTCGCCCGCTCGATCGCCGACAGCACCAGGTAGGCCGAGCGGTCCATATGTGCTCGCTTGGCCGCGCGATCGACGATGGCGAGTTCGCTTTTCCGCGCGGTGATATTCACCCGCACGGTGGCGTCATTCATGAACGACAGATCCACCGGCGCCAGGGCGAGCGCATAAGCATCGCGGTAATCGGGATCGGCCTTCCAGCGATCCAGCGCCGACGGCTCGGGCGCGATGTCTTCGCCGCGCAAATGCACCTCGACCGCTTCCTGCACATTGCGTAGCGCTTCGTCGAGCGTGGCGCCCGCCGAAAAACATCCCGGCAAATCGGGAATGATCACGCCGAATACCGATTTCCGGTCCTTGTGAATGACGACGGGGTAGTGCTTCATGATGGAATTCCTGCCTGTTTGAGAATGGCTTTGGCGGTGCCCAGCGGAAGGTCTTTTCTCGGGTGCGGCACAGTGATCTTTCCCGGTATCCGCGCGTGCTTGAATTGCACGTGGCTGCCTTTCTGGTGAGCCTTCCGCCAGCCGGCGGCTTTAAGCAGCTTGATAATCTCGTCGCTGGACATGGGCGGATTATACACACCAATACACACGTGGCGTGGGCCGCCGGGGTTGCACCAGATCGTCAAACTCTAGCACTGGTGCGGTGTTTGAGGATTTTTACTCGGGAAGGCGCGTGGATGCTTGGGTTTTGTATTTATATCGAATTTGGCCTATCTGATTCTAAATTGTGAAATCGGCCATTATTAAACTTTGTTACGATTTTCCACTTCCTCGGGTTAGCTGCTCAAACACTGCGGATGGCGCCGTGTCATCTTTTACTATTCCGTCAGAGGCCTGCCGAAAAAGCGCCTGCAAAACAAATTGAATGTCTCCATCTTTGGGGCCGACCCCTTTGCGCATTAGGGACAAATAAGTTTGCACCATCGTCACGCGTTCAGATGCATCTGCCTCCAAATGCGTCTGACTCATAAAAAGTCTAACCAAGATTCGAGCTACCCAGAGGTACACAGTGGCGCCCAAAATGATCCCCGAGATCCTCCAGTGATCAAGAGCGGTACCGGGCTTTAACTCGGACAGTAAATCGTGAAGGTATGAATAAAAAATAAGACTGCCGGAACAAAAATACGCGATCAAAAGAAATGCCAGGAACAACATCAATCTTTGATGCACTTTTCTTTTCTTCTCCCAGTATTTAACTGGTGCCTGAAGGGCAAGTTTTTGATCGTATGTCTTTGCAATTGCCGCAAGCTCTGTCGCCGAGCCCTTTAATTGCGTTTCGAACGCGACGCGATTTGACGAAATCAGTTCAGCGAAAGCTTTCTCAGCGACATTTTTCGCCGATTTGATTTCCTCCGAAACCAATTCAAATCTATTCTGAAGCTCATCTTCTTCTGCGCGATATTGGCTCAGATGATTAGTCCACTCCTGCCTGAGTTCTTGTAACGCCTGTCTTTCAGCATCACTTGTTTTCTGGAGTCCCCTTTCATACAAAATTGCGTCGGTTATTCCTGTGAATGCAACGGACTTTAAAGGTCCAACCGCCAGCCCCAAAAAATAACAAAGCGCATAGGCGGCAACTTGATCACCAGATTTTCTTAGCGACGCAACCAATTTCGCGCGGGGAGACTTTGAGTGAAGCGCCTTCCCGCTTGCATATGTGTTTAAAAGATGCGATTGCAGTCCCGCAATACTGCTTGCATATGAAGGCTGACCGATTTGGTTTCTGCAGTCTTGCACCAGCCTCTGAGCGACGCTTAGTGGGTCAACAATAGTTGACCATGTTTGCGATAAGTTGCCATCCAAGCTGGCGAGGTTAGACATCCAGCTCCAGAAACTAATTTCTTCTGCTAACCATATGGAAACTTCATCAAGTTCCCGGAAGGTAAATCTGCCGCCATTCCCTTCCAAATTGATCTCAAATAGGACCGCCTCTTTTTTTGCCATGGGTTTCTCCAGTGAGAATTTGAAATTTCACGGCACCGATTATTCGCTATTCACTCGTTTCGTAACGACAGTCCGACCATCCTCGGTCGGAAAGTAAATATGGGTCCGCAAGGTCCGACACCTGTCTTCCATCTTTATTCCAGTTAACCTGACGCTCATTCATAAAATTTATGGCGCCAAGCTCGCGTTGATTTTCGAATTACCCTGTGCCGAAAAATATACGGCGCCTGGCTCGTTTTGTTTGGAATGGCATTTCAGACTCGTTGCCCGTTTTTAAGCAAATGGTGCTGCGCTAAAATCTGTAGATGCCCTATTGGCGCGGTGTTTGAGACGTTTTTGCTCGGGAAGACGCACCGATGCTAGGGTTTGGCATTTATATCGGACCCAGCCCCTTTGATTCGAGCCGACTCATTCGTGACGCCATAAAGTAAAAAAGGTAGGTCGTCGCCGCTACTTACACGACTTGGGGTCCGCCTGACATTGAATCAGGCGTTGTTGCTGGAGTATTAAATCGGCCTGGGCTTTTACATCAGCGGCTTTTTGAGCAGTGGTCTCACCGCTTAGCGCGGTCAGCGCAGAGCTCGCGACGTTAAGCGTCTGGCCTACGCCACCGTTGCTTGCATATTGAAGGCTCGTTAGCGCTCCTGACTCGGCGAAGCATACGGCGAAGACTTGCTTGCCAAACACCTTTGCGACCGGAATAGGAAGTGAATATGGCACGCCAAGTTGTGCCACTGGCAGCCGTCCCTCCCAAATTGTGTCGCTTCGGCATCCACCAATAGCGCCTGCGGTCACCGTGATATTTAGCAAAGCTGGTTGGCGCGCTTTAAGTATGACGCCACCAGATTCCGCCTGGTATGCGGCCGGCGCGTTGGCTGGCTCAACTGTTCCCACTTGAGCGCAAACCCTACCAATTACGGTTGCGAGTTTGCTCGCATATATTCCACTAGTTGGATCGGCAGGGATGTCCTGGGAGGCTGAACCAATCTTTGTTACGTCGACCGCACCCTCGTACGTCAGCGTGAGCGGCTTGCCTCCCCCGGCGCCCTTAATTATTTCGCATTCCTCCGGGTATCCTTTGGCGCCGCCATCAAACGCCAGCGCTGCAGCAGTTGACGCAATTGTCACTGCCGTCTTAAAAATGACTTCTCCTTGCCCTGTTCCAGTCGCATTCACATTTTTCAGTCTGCCGTCATCGTAAAAATCAAATTTGACATCAGTGTCGGAAAAAGCACCCTTTAGTCCAGATAGACGAAGGGGTATGAACTGAGCCTGATCGGCCCAATGCAAAACGGCCGGCGTCACAGACGTCACGACAATTGGCATATTGTTGGCATCGCACGCTACAGTGCGTATGACCTTAAACCTTGGCTGACTTTGTGCAAGGTAATAACCGACCGTAACATCAGGCAAATGGGCGCAGCTGCAAAGAAAAGCTAGCAATGCCATGCCGCCAGCTTTGATGCAATTGTTCATTTTGCCTCCCGCGTATTTGCTGGTGCTGATGCAACAGAATCCTCGAGAAGCATGGTGCGCGCGGATTCGCATAAAGGAAACTACCCGAACAGGTAGGATTTTGTGGTCCTGACCACAAGGTCTCGGCCCTAATTGCTCTGGGAAGGAACGCGGATGCTTGGATTGGCACTTATTTCGAGACTGGCATCTTTAATCCCTCATTAATCCCTGCTAGATTAAACAGCACCGAGCAAAGGTACTAACTCCTCAATCGAAGAGCCAAAAACGACATTCTTGGCGACGTCTCCGCCAGTAACGTGACCAATACAGCGGCGTTTGCTATCAACAATTGGCGCCCCGCTACAGCCTTGAAAAGCATCGTGTCCGGGATGCTCGACAGGCAAACTAAACGTTAGCTTATGAGCAGATTGCTCAATGAGACGTAAGCCTGGGTAGACGATCGGCTGCCGAAAGAATGTGTTGTCGGCGTACATCTCCGGACTAATCTTGCCGGAGAATGCAAATACCTCTTTGATATCCGGTTTGACAATCTCTGACGGCATAAAGACATGATTAAGAATTGGTTCTCCAATCATTCCTCGAGGACCGCGCTCCTGATGAAATGGTTGCAAGTCGATGGCGACACTCGCTGCACTTAGATCAAGCTCCGGTCCATCGATGATTGAGAACTCATTGGGCCAGTAAAGTTCGTTCTTGCCTTCTATGTTGGGGCCGATGTCGACACACCAATCGACTCCTTTTTGCAGCGAGTGTGCTGCAGTGATCAAAATGCGCTTCTCTCCTAGATTCAAAAGCCAAGCAGATGCGATGCCAAGCACCTGATCTGTATTACGTTTAATCCTGCAAAGTGGGACACTCGTAGATCCAACCCACTTCAACCAAGATTGAATCTCCACCGGGTCTACTGGCCCTCCCATTCAGTTCAATCTCGGCGCAAGCACACTTGCCGCACATCCCGGGCTGGCGATCTCAAGGGACTCGACGTACCAGTCGAAAATTTGATCCAGCAGGAACTCGCGACTCTTTCCAGTCTTTGCGTGTAAAGCGTCGCTGAATCTATCTAGAGATGTTTTAGCATTGCTGCGTGCAGTTGGGTCATTCGTGCTTCCCACCGATAATGGAAGCGGAACGGACAGTATGCTGTTGTTCGAAAGGGCGTCCATAAGCAAAACAAGAAAATCATTCCCGCTAATTGCCAACGCGTTTACAACTCCGACCTCTGGGGTTACGGAGAGGAACGCGACGTTTTTCTTTATTTGGTGGTAGAGCTTTTGAAGGTCGAAATTTGCCTTTGCGGCAGGTTTGATGACTGTTGGCGAAGTAGCAAATCCGGCAGCAGGCGGCGTAGTGAGTGTTGGAGGATCGAGAGCTTCAATGCAGTCCTGATCCAAGAAGGCCGTAACCCGTGTCTGCGGAGAGAATATTGAGCTGCTTTTGTCCAGGAAGCGCAAAACTGCGTCATACGGACCAATTGGCATCACAGCAATTGTGGGGGACGCACTAGAGAGGTTAAGTGTCTTCAATGCATGCCGCAAGGATGACCGAATTAACCGTTCGGCAGCAGCATCCTCGACTAGAAGTACAACCTCAGGCCGATGGTCGCTCGTGGGAGCCATACGTCCAAGCGCATACGTTGGATAACATCCGCGAACGCAAACTACCTTCTTGCCCTGACGCTCCAAAAAAAGTAAATGCTGCCGATCAATAGTGCCTATCAGCGTTGCAGAGTGTGTTGAAAAAACTACTGTGAGGGCTTTTTCCTTTGCGATTTTCTTAATCTCAGCAAGAAGGCGCTCTTGTGCTAACGGGTGTAAGGCAAGTTCAAGTTCGTCAATAATTGCGAGTGACTTGTCCGGCGCCTTTTCTAAAGCTCTCAACAGTTTTAGTACAGCCAGTTCTCCTAAACTGAAATTTCGCTCGGAGACATACTCATTTTCTTCGTATTCAATGACAAACGCCTGCTGCCCTTTTCCTCTTCTAACGTTTACCGTTTTTAGGTCGTCAAATTTTGACGTGCCTAGAATCAAATTGGCCTTGCTGCTAATAAAGTGGGATGCAGGGGTTATTTTATTCGGCTTAAAATCTTCCCTTCTAGGCGTTACACGTGCGCCATCGGCAGCGATGTACAACACCTGCGAATAACCAATATTCGCCAACAATGTCGCGCCGTTTTTCTTTGGTGCGGGTTCCCATCGCACGCCACTGTAGGCGTATGTAACGCTCTGTGTTGGATCAGGCGAAACATACGAAACAGTCGCGCCGATATAAATATCAAGTTTCGTGGACGCGTTTGACGTTTTGAAATGCCGAGGGAACGCGTCAGGAATTCCAACCCTTGCGAGGCATGCGAGAAGTGACGTCTTTCCAGCGCCATTTTCGCCGGTCAGTACATACACACCAGGACCCGGGATTTCGAAATCCAATGCGACAAGATTCTTTACATGGCGAATCTCGATTAACCAGCTCACTTAGACCTGCTCTATAGTAATGGTCAAGTTGCGCAGGATTTCACCGTTGATGTGAAGCTAACCTGATCATTCCCAGTTGAGCGCGCCGCCGGTTTGGTATTCGGTCACGCGCGTCTCAAAGAAGTTCTTCTCTTTCTTCAAGTCGATCAGTTCCGACATCCACGGGAAGGGGTTGGTGGCGCCGGGGTAGAGCACGTCCAGGCCCACTTGCTGGGCGCGGCGGTTGGCGACGAAGCGCAGGTATTCCTTGAACATGGGTGCGTTGAGGCCGAGCACGCCGCGCGGCATGGTGTCTTCGGCGTAGGCGTATTCGAGCTCGACGCCCTGGCGGAACAGGCCTTCGATTTCTTTCTTGAATTCGTTGGTCCAGAGCTGCGGGTTTTCGAGCTTGATGGTGTTGACGAGGTCGATGCCGAAATTGCAGTGCATCGATTCATCGCGCAGGATGTACTGGTACTGCTCGGCGGCGCCGGTCATCTTGTTCTGGCGGCCCAGCGCCAGGATCTGCACAAAGCCGACGTAGAAGAACAGGCCTTCCATGATGCAGCTGAACACGATCAGGGACTTGAGCAGCTTCTGGTCGTTCTCGAAGGTGCCCGTCTTGAAGGTGGGGTCGGAGAGCGTGTCGATGAAGGGGATCAGGAAGCGATCCTTGTCGCGGATGCATTTGACTTCGTTGTAGGCGTTGAAGATTTCGGCTTCGTCAAGCCCTAAGCTTTCGGCGATGTACTGGTAGGCGTGGGTGTGGATGGCTTCTTCAAAGGCCTGGCGCAGCAGGTACTGGCGGCACTCGGGCGCGGTGATGTGACGATAGGTGCCGAGCACGATGTTGTTGGCGGCGAGCGAATCGGCGGTGACGAAGAAACCGAGGTTGCGCTTGATCAGCAGGCGCTCGTCGTCGGTCAGCCCCTGCGGGTTTTTCCAGGTGGCGATGTCGCGGTTCATGTTCACTTCCTGCGGCATCCAGTGGTTGGCGCAGCCGGCCAGGTATTTGTCCCAGGCCCATTTGTATTTGAACGGCACGAGCTGGTTGACGTCGGTCTTGGCGTTGATGACGCGCTTGTCTTCGGCGCGCACGCGGGTGAAGCGGGCGTCGATATTGGCGGTGGCGGCGCTCATGTCGGCAGCGGGGTTGGCAACGGAAGCGGCCGGCTTCTCATTGGCGAACTCACGCGCGAGGATGCCGCTGGCGGCCATGGCGTCGGCGGTGGAGGGCTGCGAACTGCGCGGCCCCGGGCCGGATGCGGCCGGGGCGGCGGGTGGGAAAGCAGCCGGGGTATCGTCCCAGGTTAATGACATAGTCGTGACTCCGAAAAAATTTGATCGATCTGTTTTTGTTCGGGACGTGGCCCGGTGCTGTTGCTGTGCAAGATTTCAGTGCTGCAAATTCGGTGTTGCTGGATGCGTGGGCGCCCCGATGCGCCCTTGATGCAACCTAATGCGCGAACGCCAGATGCGCCGCGCGGGTGACGTCGGCCAGGGTGCCGAAGTTGTCGTACACCGTCGGCGCTTCCACCGCCCCGCGCATATGCTTGATGGCGAGCACGCAATCGCCGCGCCGCTTGTAGGACTGGGCGGCGGTGGCGAGCTTGTCGCCACTGGCCGCGGCCAGGTACCAGCGCCATTCGTTGCGGATGTCCTGATAAAGATGGAAAACCATATACACCCCCCGTTGCTCATTTATGCTGCTTAGGCCCCAGCCCTCTTCCGTTTCAGGCCGCCTGTTTGATGCCGTGGCGGAAGAGGTAGTGGACGGGATTACTCAATAGCGAATCAATGTTGACGAAAAAAACCCGGCATCTGTAACAGTTCGGTGTTCATCAGGCTCGTGACGTTCTCCAGCACGATGGCCTGATCCGCCGCCTTCACCTGCAAAATCGTTTCGAGGCATTCTTCCTTGTCGCGATAGCCGCTGCCGGAATCCGCGATCTTCTTGCCCTCGTCACTGCTCAACTGCCAACGCCATTCGAGCCTTGCATCCTGGAAGATGTGAAATTGCATCATCGGTCCTTTTCGGGTGGTGGTTGGGTGCTGCTTGCTGCCTGCTACTGTTGACGCATTTAAAACTGGTGGTGTCGTTCCGAAACGCTGCTACGTGTGCCGCACTACTACTTTTGAATTGCTCCGGACTCAACTACTTCCGCTGCGTTAAAACTTTGTTTGTCGCCCCGGCTCATTTTCGTTTCCGGGCCGGGGCGACATAGCTGAGTTTGGCGAGTGTTATTGGCATCTCGCCGCACTACGTTTCATTACTGGCACGCCTCGCATTCCGGGTTATCAATCGAGCAAAACTTGGCGCCTTCCGAGGAGCCATCCCCGGCGCCGCCTTCGCCGGCGTATACCGCCGAGGCGCCCATGGCGCTGATGCTGCTCATGGCGGCAATGCCGCTCATCGCACCCATACCGGTGGCGCTCATGCCGCCCTGAACCGGCACCGCATTCAGCTCGCCGCCGCGGCCGGTGGATTTCTCGGCCGAGGTGGCTGCCAGGGTGCGCAGGTAGTAGGTGGTTTTGAGGCCGCGCAGCCAGGCGAGCTTGTAGGTGTCGTCGAGCTTCTTGCCGGAGGCGCCGGCCATGTAGATATTGAGCGACTGCGCCTGGTCGATCCATTTCTGGCGGCGCGAGGCGGCTTCGATCACCCACGTGGTATCGACTTCGAACGCGGTGGCATAAAGCTCGCGCAGATCGGCCGGGATGCGGTCGATCTTGCCGAGCGAACCGTCGAAGTACTTGATGTCGGCGATCATCACTTCGTCCCACAGGCCGCGAGATTTGAGATCGCGCACCAGGTAATCGTTCACCACGGTGAACTCGCCCGACAGGTTCGATTTGACGAACAGGTTCTGGTAGGTCGGCTCGATACAGGCGGAGACGCCGATGATGTTGGAGATCGTCGCCGTCGGGGCGATCGCCACGCAGTTGGAATTGCGCATGCCGTGCTGCTTGATGCGGGCGCGCAGGGCATCCCAGTCCATGCTGGCCGACATATCGACTTCGACATAGCCGCCGCGCTCTTCGCGCAGCAGGTTGAGCGAATCCTGCGGGAGGATGCCGCGATCCCACAGCGAGCCCGGGTACGAGGAATAACGGCCGCGTTCGGCGGCGAGCTCGGTCGAGGCCCAGTAGGCGTAGTAGCACACGGCTTCCATCGAGCGATCGGCGAACTCGACGGCGTCGTTCGAGGCATAAGGCACGCGCAGCTCATGCAGGCAATCCTGGAAGCCCATGATGCCGAGGCCGACCGGACGATGGCGCAGATTGGAATCGCGCGCCTTTTTCACCGCGTAGTAGTTGATGTCGATGACGTTATCCAGCATGCGCATCGCCACCGTGATGGTGTGCTTGAGCTTGGCATGGTCGAGCGTTTTCACGCCCTTGGCATCGGTCGTCATATGCGCCACCATGTTCACGGAACCCAGGTTGCAGACGGCGATTTCGGAATCGTTGGTGTTGAGGGTGATCTCGGTGCACAGGTTCGAGGAATGCACCACGCCGACATGGTTCTGCGGCGAACGCACATTGCAGGGGTCCTTGAAGGTGATCCAGGGATGGCCGGTCTCGAACAGCATCGACAGCATCTTGCGCCACAGGGTGAGCGCCGGCACTTTCTTGAACAGTTTCATCTCGCCGCGGGCGGCGCGGGCTTCGTAGCCGGTGTAGGCGATCTCGAAGGCACGACCGAATTTGTCGTGCAGATCGGGCGCGTCGGAGGGCGAGAACAGGGTCCAGTCGGCGCCTTCCATCACGCGCTTCATGAATAGGTCGGGGATCCAGTTGGCGGTGTTCATATCGTGGGTGCGGCGGCGATCGTCGCCGGTGTTCTTGCGCAACTCGAGGAACTCCTCGATGTCGAGGTGCCAGGTTTCCAGATAGGCGCAAACCGCGCCCTTGCGCTTGCCGCCTTGATTGACGGCGACGGCGGTGTCGTTGACCACTTTCAGGAACGGCACCACGCCCTGCGATTTGCCGTTGGTGCCCTTGATGTAGGAACCCAGCGCGCGCACCGGCGTCCAGTCGTTGCCGAGGCCGCCGGCAAATTTGGAAAGCAGCGCGTTTTCTTTCAGCGCTTCATAGATGCCGTCGAGATCGTCGGCCACCGTGGTCAGATAGCAGCTGGAGAGCTGCGAGCGACGCGTGCCGGCGTTGAACAGGGTCGGCGTGGACGACATGAAATCGAAGGTCGAAAGCACATTGTAGAACTCGATGGCGCGGGCTTCGCGGTCGACTTCATTGAGCGCCAGGCCCATCGCGACGCGCATGTAGAAGGCCTGCGGCAGCTCGATGCGCACTTCGTCGATATGCAGGAAGTAGCGGTCGTACAGGGTCTGCAGGCCGAGATAGGTGAACTGGCCGTCGCGATCCGGGTTGAGCGCCTTGCCCAGCCTGGCGAGATCGTATTGCGCGAGCTTCTCGTCGAGCAGCTCGGCATGGATGCCCTTCTTGATGAACTGCGGAAAATACTCGGCGTAACGGGTGGCCATATCGGCCTGCACGGTTTCCTCGCCCAGCACTTCCTTGCGGATGGTGTGCATCAACAGGCGCGAGGTGACCTTGGTATAGGCCGGGTCTTTTTCGATCAGGGTGCGCGCGGCCAGGGTGGCGGCCTTGAACACTTCTTCCTGCGGCACGCCTTCGTACAGGTCTTTCAGCGTGGCTTCGAAGATGCCGTTGGGCTCGACGTATTCGCCGAGGCCGGCGCAGGCGGTCTGGATGATGCCGAACAGGAAATCGGTGTCGAGCGGACGCTTCTGGCCGTTGACGGTGACGTTGAGCACCGCGGCGGCACCGGCGCTGACCGGGGCCTTGGCCTGGGTGCGCTCCATGGTGCGCTTTTCGCGGTACAGCACATAGGAACGGGCGACTTCATGGGCGCCGCCGCGCATCAGCGCGAGTTCGACCTGGTCCTGCACTTCCTCGATATGGAAGGTGCCGCCGGAGGGTTTATGCCGCAGCAATGCCGCCACCACGGCGCTGGTGAGTTCGCGCACCTGGTCGCGCATGCGCGCGGAGGCCGCTTCCTGGCCGCCGTTGACGGCGATGAAGGCCTTGGTCAGGGCGATGGCGATCTTGTCCGGCTGGAACGGGGCGATGGCGCCGTTGCGACGAATGATCTTGTAATCCGAGTAGCGCGATTCGGCGGAATCGGTGTTGCTCGTACTGAAGGTTGTTGCGGTCTTGCTGGTGCCTGCGGTGCTACCCAATGCGGGATTCGCCGGATGGATATCGGATGCCAATCGCATGGTCAGTCTCCTGTCAAATGCTTTTTGTTTTGAAAACAGTGTGTTAGTACGCAAATACTTAACGCAAAACGTTACGCAAACTCGTTGCGCAAACCCGGTTCGTTTCCCACTCACCGGCCCTTTTGTCTGCCGTCTGCCGCCTGCTGCGTACTGCGTACCGCACACACCACTTATGCCCAAGCCGCCACCGTGTTGCTTGTTGCGGTGAAGCTTCTGGCACGCAAGCCGCCTATGGAAGCTCCAGAGGCCGGATTGCGGAACGCGGAGTTGTCCACAGACTATCCACCGCGCGTCCCAACCTTTACAGTCCGGTTGGGAACAGAATTATCCACAGCTGACACAATATCTTGTGCCTGCAAGGGTCAGAACGCACTATATCGTGCGCTTTCAAGAAAATGCAACAGTAATTTTTTTATCTGAATTTCGCCAGTAAAAACAAACACTTCAAGCATTAAAACCAGGGTGAAAATAACCTTGCAGTTCATGTGCTTTGTGAAGGTTTGCAAGGCCCAGAAATGACGCGCTTTCCGGGCCAAAAAGCCTTGGAAAGGCGCATGGATGCTGGGGTTCGCGCTTTTGGCGCCGGGTGATGCACGGCCAGACAGGCAGTTTTTTGGCTGGCGCCATATCCCCTGAGCAGGGGATGGGGGCGGCCCGCGCCGGCGCGCGGCAGGCTGGTTGCGCCGCTAATTTCGCAAAAACCGCGCTTCGAATTCCGCCGCCGGCAGGGGCTCGCTGAACAGGAAGCCCTGGCATTCGTCGCAGTTGAGCTCGGCCAGCAGGCGCTTCTGCGCCTCGGTTTCCACCCCCTCGGCGATCACGGTCAGCTTCAGGCTGTGGCCGAGCGCGACGACGGCGGTGATGATGGCGGTGGCGTCGAGGCTGGTCTCGACGTCGCGCACGAAGCTCTGGTCGATTTTCAGGGTGTCGATATGGAAACGGCGCAGATAGGCCAGCGAGGAATAGCCGGTGCCGAAATCGTCGATGGCGATCTTCACGCCCAGGTCGGAGATCTGGCGCAGCACGTCGATATTGTCGTCGGCATGCGCCATCAGCAGGCTCTCGGTGACTTCGAGCTCCAGGAAGCGTGGCTCCAGCCCGGCGCGGTACAGCGCGTTATGCACGCTGCGCGCGAGGCCGCGGTTGAGCTGGCCCACCGAGAGATTGATCGCCAGCGACAGCGGCTCGCGGCTGGGGTGGTGGCTGCGCTGCTGGGTAAAATCGCGCCAGGCGCGCGCCTGCGCGCAGCCCTGCCGCAGCACCCACTCGCCGAGCGGGCCGATCAACCCGGTTTCCTCGGCGATCGGAATGAATTGCGCCGGCGAGATCAGACCCAGCTGCGGATGACGCCAGCGCAGCAGCGCCTCGGCCCCGGTGAGGTGCCCGTCGACGAGGCTGAACTTGGGATGGTAATAAAGTTCGAATTCCTCGCTCTCGATGGCGCGCTTGAGGGTGCTTTCCATACTCAGTTTTTCGACGGCGCGCGCATTCATCTGCGGCGAGAAATACTGGTAGCTCTGGCGGCGGTGTTCCTTGGCGAAGGACATGGCCATATCGGCATTGCGGATCAGGGTGGCGGCGTCGGCGGCGTCGTTGGGGTAGACGCTGATGCCGACGGTGACCGAGCTGTCGAGGTTGCGGCCGTCGACGGCGAACGGCTTGGCCAGCGCCTGGATGATGTTCTGCGCCACCGCGCCGGCGTCTTCGGGTGCGCGCAGGGTGGCCAGCACCACTGCGAATTCATCGCCGCCGAAACGCGCCAGGGTGTCGCCCTCGGTCATCATGCCGGCGATGCGCGCGGCCACCTGTTTGAGCAGGCCGTCGCCGGTGGCATAGCCCAGGGAATCGTTGATCACCTTGAAGCGGTCGAGGTCGAACAGCAGCACGCCGATCATCTGCTGGTTGCGCTGCGCCACCAGGATCGCCTGCGAGAGGCGGTCCATCATCAGGCGGCGGTTGGGCAGCTGGGTCAGCAGGTCGCGGGTGGCCAGTTCCTCGATGCGTTCCTCGGCGGCCTTGCGCTCGGTGATGTCGAGGCCGGTGCCGCGAAAGCCGATGCGGCTGCCGTCGGTGGCGTAGAACGGCACGCCGGACACGCGCTGCCAGATGCGGCGCCCGTCGCGGGTGATGGAGACATGCTCGAGATTGCGGATCGGCTCGGCGGTATCGCCGCGCAAATCGAACCAGGCCCTGACGCGTGCGGCCTCTTCCGGCGGCATGAAATCGTAGGCGCTCCTGCCGAGCACTTCGTCGACCGGGTAGCCCAGCACTTTTTCGATGCGCGAGGAGACGTACAGGTAGCGGCGCTGCCGATCGGACTCCCACACGTATTCGCCTGCGGCCTCGACCACGTCGGCGAAGCGGCGCTCGCTTTCGCGCAACTGGAGCTCGGCGCGCTTGCGGTCGGTGACGTCCGACATTACCGCCAGCATGCAACTCTCGCCACGCAGTTCGATGATCTCGCTCGACATCAGGGTTTCGGCGATCGAGCCGTCCTTGCGGCGCAGACGGAACTCGAACTCGCGCGCGCGCCCCTGTGTCCGCAGTTGCTCGACCAGCCGGGCGCGATCCTGCGGCGACACCCAGATGCCCAGGTCCAGCGAACGCCTGCCCAGCATTTCCTCGCGCGTGTAGCCGCACAGGCGCAACCAGGCGTCGTTGAATTCGACATAGACGCCGGTGTCCAGGTTGGAGATCACGATCGCGTCGGGGCTGGAATGGAAAATGCGCGCGAAGCGCTCGTCGGACTCGCGCTGCTGGGCCTCGGCGCGCTTGCGCGCACTGATGTCGGCCAGCACCGAGATCGCGCAGGGCTCGCCCTGCAGCTCGATCACGTCGGCGGCCAGCACCACATCGGCGAGACTACCGTCCTTGCGGCGCAGGCGGAACTCGAAGTCGCGCACCCGCCCGTGCGCCTGCATCTGTTCGACCAGGTAGGCGCGATCCTCGGCCGAGAACCAGGTGCCGATCTCGAGTGCGCGCTTGCCGATGATTTCCTCGCGCGTATAGCCGGTGAGCGCGAACCAGGCTTCATTGGCCTCGAGATAGGTGCTTTGGTACAGGTGCGAAATGACGATCGCATCGGGGCTCGCATGGAAGATCTTGGCGAAGCGCTCGTCGGATTCGCGCTTCTGCGCCTCGGCGCGTTTGCGCGCGGTCAGGTCGAAGGCGGTGGCGATCACGCAGGGCTGCCCGCCGAACTCGATGACCTGCGCCGAATACAGCACTTCCACCGCCTGCCCGTCGGCGGCGGTCAGAACCACCTCGGTCGGATCGATGCGCCCGTTTTCATGCATTTGCGCAATCACCATCTGGCGCTGGGCCTTGTTCCGCCAGACACCGAGTTCCGGGGTGGTGCGACCGATCACCTGCTCGCGGGTGAAATGCATCATGTCGAGCCCGGCCTGGTTGACCTCGAACACACGGCCGTCGGCCAAACTACTGATGGTGGCCGGGATCGGACTGTTGGCGAACACCATGGCAAACAGTTTTTGCGAGCGCGCCAGTTCGACCATGCCCTGTCGCTGTTCGGCGCGGCTGCTGACCAGGAGCAAGGCGGCCAGCGCCACCGCATAGCCGAAGCCCTGCTGCTGCAGCACGGCCGCGGTGACGGCGAGATTGGAGAACGGGCCGAAGTCGAAGCGCGTGCCGATGATGACGACCACGGCGACCAGAAAATTCGACAGGGCCACCTGACGCACCTCGCCTTCCAGGGCGGCCCATACCGCAACCGGGAACACTGCCAGCAGCAGCACGTTCTGCAGCCAGGGCCAGTTTTCGGGCAACAGGAAAAACACGCCGGCGGCCAGCAGCGCCGGCGTCAGGGCGTTGACCACCGCGGACCAGGACAGCGCCTCCCGCCAGCGCCGGAACGCGAAGCCGTACCAGGACAGCAGCAGCGGTGCAGCGCAGGCGATGCCGACGGCGTCGCCCAGCCACCAGGTGACCCAGGCGGCGAACTGGTTGGCGACCGGCAGGGTGCCGCTGAGGCGCAGGGCGACGATGCCGATGCAGGCCGCGATCATCGCCGTGCCCAGGGCCGCCGGCACCATCAGCAACAGGGCCTCGCGCGCATGCTGCAGCCGGTATTCGCCGCCCCAGAAGCGTCGCATCAGCCAGGCGCCGGCCAGCGCTTCCAGGGTGTTGCCGCAGGCGATCATGAGGCGGAATTGCGGCTCCAGCACCGCATCCAGATTGGCCAGGAAGGCGCCCAGCAACACCCCCGGCCACAGCCGCATCCCGCCCAGCATCAGCGCGACCAGGGCGATGCCCGAGGGCATCCAGGCCGGGGTGACATGGCCGTGCACCGACGCCAGCATCAGGCCGAGCTTGGCGGTGATGATGTAAGCGACGATCAACAGCGCCAGGTTACGAAAATAGGGAACGGAATTGAGCTTCATGTACACGGTAAAGGCAGGAGCGGCGTCGACGCAGGCGTCGCGGCGCCGGTCGCGGGATGGAGCGGAAGCGGCTGATTCTAGTGCGGTAAATTCAGTGCGGTGCGCAGGCGTGTCCAATCGAACGCCGGGCCGGGATCGGTCTTGCGCCCCGGAGAAATATCGGCATGTCCGGCCAGCGCCAGCGGGCCGTAGTGCGCAAACAGGGAGGCCGTCAGGTCCGTCAGCGTCTCGTACTGGGCATCGGTATAGGCGATATCATCCGCCCCCTCGAGTTCGATGCCAATCGAAAAATCGTTGCAGCGCTCGCGGCCGCGCCAGCTGGACGCGCCGGCATGCCAGGCGCGCAGCTCACAGGGCACGAACTGGATCAGCTCACCGTCGCGGCGAATGAAGAAATGCGCGGACACGCGCAGATCCTTGATGGTCTCGTAATAGGGGTGGGCCGCCGGGTCGAGCCGGTTGGTGAACAGCTCAAGCACGCCGTTGCCGCCAAAGGCATTCGGGGGCAGCGAAATATTGTGGATCACCAGCAGCGAAATCGGCTCATGCTCGGGACGCTCGTCGAAATTGGGCGAGGCGATATAGCGGGCGCCGCCGCACATGCCGGCGATATCGATCAGGAAACGGGGAGGCTTTTCAGCGGGGACATCGGGATCGAATAACGACATAGCCGGATTTTAATCGAACTAGGCGACAAACTCGTTTCAGCCGCGGAAACAAGGCTGTTTATTGCGCAGTCCATTGCGCGCACCGGCTGGGACCGCGCTGTCGAAAATCATGCAGAACGCCATTTGGCGCGGGTTTCGGGGAAAAAATGGCTGGAAAGGCGCGCCAATGCTGGAGATTGGCCATCACATTTAATATCCCTACTCGATGCCGAGACGGTCGAGGCGGTAGCGCAGCGAACGGAAAGTGATCCCCAGCACCTTGGCGGCCGCCGTCTTGTTGAAGCGCGTCGATTCCAGCGCCTTCATGATCTGTTGGCGCTCGATCTGGTCGAGGTATTCATGCAGGGGCATGGTGCGCTCGCCGATTACGCCGCTGCTGGCGCTCATCGGCTCGCGGCCCTCGGTGAGGTACAAATCGGCCTCGCGGATCACCTTGCCGTCGCACAATGCCAGGGCGCGCTCGAGGATATTTTCGAGTTCGCGCACATTGCCGGGATAGTCGTAGCCGACCAGGGCATTGAGCGCGCCGGCGGCCAGCTCGGGCACCGGCGTGCCGACCTGCAGGGCCAGGCGCTCCAGCACCTTTTGCACCATCAGCGGAATGTCCTCGGGGATCTCGCGCAGGCTCGGCATCTTCAGTTCGATGACATTGAGGCGGTAGAACAGATCCTGGCGGAATTCGCCGGCGGCGACCTTGTCGTTCAGGTTCTTGTGGGTGGCGCTGATGATGCGGAAGTCAACCTGGAATTCGCCGGTGTCGCCCAGCTTGCGCACCTTCTTTTCCTGGATGACGCGCAGCAGTTTTACCTGCATCAGCAGGGGCAGATCGCCGACCTCGTCGAGAAACAGGGTGCCGCCGTCGGCGGCATGCAGAAAACCGTCCTTGTCGCCATCGGCGCCGGTGAACGCGCCTTTTTTGTAGCCGAAGAATTCGCTCTCCATCAGGTTTTCGGGAATGGCGCCGCAGTTGACGGCGACGAATTGCGCCTCGCGGCGCGCGCTGCCGGAATGGATCAGGCGCGCGGCGACTTCCTTGCCGGTGCCGGATTCGCCGGCGATGTATACCGGCGCCTGGCTGCGCGCCAGCTTGCCGATCATGTCGCGGGCACGCGCGATCGGCGCCGATTCGCCGAGCAGGCGCGGACCGGCGCCGTTCGCCTTGTCCGCCGCCGCCGATTTCTTGCCGCGCTCGCTGCGCTCATTTTTTTCCGCGCGCTCGGCCGGCGTGCGCGGCAGGTTGAGCGCCGCGGTGATCACTTCGCGCAGCTGCTTCAGCTGGATCGGCTTGGAAATGTAGTCGAAAGCGCCGGCCTTCAGCGCCGCCACCGCGTTCTCGGTGCTGCCGAAGGCGGTGATCACGGCCACCGGCGTGTTGCCGTGATGCTCGGCGATATGCTGCAGCACGCGCAGGCCGTCGCCATCGGGCAGGCGCATATCGGTCAGGCACAGATCGTAGCTGCGCTCGGCCAGGCGGGCGAACGCGTGCTCGCAGCTGGCCGCACTGTCGGCCTCGACGCCCATGCGCATCAGGGTCAGCACCAGCAGTTCGCGGATATCGGCTTCGTCGTCGACGATCAGTACATGTTTGGCCGTCATGGGTTTCTCTTGCGGGTTGGTTATTGACGGTGGAAGGTAATGCGGAACGTGGCGCCGGGCGCCGCGCCCGATATTGTTTCAGCGGGCAGGTACTCGATGCGCGCGCCATTGGCCTCGGCCAGCTCCTGCGCAATATACAGCCCCAGGCCGGTGCCCTGGCTGTCGGTGGTGAAGAAGGGCTCGAACAGATGCGGCAGCGCCTCCACCGACACCCCCGGGCCGTCGTCGCCGACGGTCAGCGCCGGGGTGCGGTTGTCGGCGCGCACCGACAAGGCCAGGGTCACGCTGCCGGGCAGCCGGCGGCTGTGGCGGCAGGCATTGCGCGTCAGATTCCACAGCACCTGATCGAGATGGCTGCGATCGAACACGAGGCGCAGGCCGCTGCCGATTTGCAGGCGGATCATGTCGGCGGCGATTTTTTCATTGCTGCAGAAATCGCGCAGGAACTGCTCGAGATAGGGGCGCGGATCGATCTCCTCGGGATGGGCGCGGTCGCGGCGGTTGAGGTACAGCACTTCCTGCACCAGACGGTCGAGCCGGTGCGAATTCTGCTGGATGATGGTGAGCAGGCGCACATCGGCCGCGCTGCGTCCGACCTCCTCGCCGAGCAGTTCGGCGGCGTGATTGATGCTCGACAGGGGGTTGCGGATTTCATGCGCGATGCTGGCGGTGAGTCGCCCCAACGCGACCAGCTTCATCTGCTGCGCCTGCGCGCGGATGCGCCCGGCATCCTCGATGAACACCACGGTCGGCGACATGCTCAGCCGGCCGATGGCGATGAAGCGCACCTGGTAGTCCTTCTGCGTGGCGGCATCGCGCAGCATCGGGAAAATGCGGCCGCGGTCGCGCTGCCATTCCCGCAGCAGCGCCGCCAGCGCCGGCGCGCATTCGGCCAGCGGACGGTTGACCGCATTCCTGAGTCCGCCGACCATCGCCACGCTTTGCGGATTGTGCTGGCGGATCAGGCCCTGCTCGTCGACCACCACGAAGCCGTCCTGCATATCGCGGATCACCAGCTCATTGATCTGCGCCAGATTGGCCAGATCGACGCCGCGCTCGGCGGCGATCTTCTCCGCACCGGTGGCATATTTGGCCAAGGTGTAACCGAGTCCGGCGATGACGAAATAGCTGGCGGCCAGCAGGCCGCTGGCGACGAAGTCGGAGGTGCTGGCATCGAGATACAGGAACTGCCAGGCTTGTTCCATCAATACCGCCAGGGCCGCCAGCGCGGCATGAAAATAGGCCATGCGTCCGCGCGACACCAGGCCGGCCGCCGCCAGGGTCACCAGCAGCAGCAGGCCGATGCCGCTGCGCGCGCCGCCGGAAGCATGCATCAGCAGGGTGAGGCCAACCACATCGATGGCGACCTGCATGCTGAGATGCAGATTCGGCGCGAGAAAGCGCACCTTGGCGCTGGCAAGGGCGGCGGCGGCGGCGAGGAAATAACCGCCGATGACCGAGGCCGCCAGCAGGGGCCCGGTGGAGCCGACCACCTGGAAGCGGTTGAATCCCCAGTAAGTGGCGGCAAGGATGACGATGATAACGAGGCGATAAATGCAGAATGAAACCAGCGACCGCCACACCAGGTCGAGGGCGCGCGCGCTGTCCGTTACCGGGTCGACAACGGGCTCGCCCGCGGCCGCGGCACCCGGTTCGGCGCCGGACATGGAGATCTCGGAACCGGGTGCGCTCACGAGGGGCGATGCGCGCAGTGCGCCGGGTCGCGACAGCCGATTTTGCCGTCTTTCAACACGCTGTCCGACTCGGGCATATATACGCCGCAGCTGGCGCAGGCCACCATGCGCTCGGCGGCGGCCGGTTTCGCCTCGCCGGATTTGCCTGCCGCGGGACGGTCGGGACGCTGCTGCTTTTTGAAAAAAGCCCAGGCCACAGCGGCAATCAACAGCAGGAGCAGCAGTTTTCCCATGGGGACGTCAGACTCGCATCAACGGTAAGGTCGATATGCTATCGCACCCGGGCACCGGCGCCCAAGCCGGCCATCCGCAATGAATGGCGGCGCGCTATTTTTCGACGAAGGCGCGTTCGACCACGAAATGACCGGGAGAATCCATATGGCCTTCTCGGTAGCCGCGCGACAGCATCAGGTTTTTGGTGTCCCTGAGCATTTCCGGGCTGCCGCAGATCATCACGCGATCGCGCTCCACGTCGAGATGCGGCAGGCCCAGATCGTCCATCATCTTGCCGGTCTCGATCAGGGCGGTGATGCGCCCCTGGTTGCGGAACGGCTCGCGCGTGACGGTGGGGTAATACAGCAGCTTGTCGCGCACCACTTCGCCGAAGAATTCGTTGTCCGGCAGTTCCCGGTTGATGAAGTCGTTATAGGCCAGCTCGGCGACATGGCGGCAGCCGTGCACCAGCACCACTTTTTCGAAATGTTCGTAGGTTTCCGGGTCCTTGATGACGCTCATGAAGGGCGCCATGCCGGTGCCGGTGGACAACAGGTAAAGCGTCTTGCCGGGCAGCAGGTTCTGCAGGATCAGGGTGCCGACCGCCTTGCTGTTGACCAGCAGCTCGTCGCCGACTTTGAGGTGCTGCAGGCGCGAGGTCAGCGGCCCGTTCTGTACCTTGATCGAGAAGTACTCGAGCCGTTCCTCGTAGTTGGCACTGACCATGCTGTAGGCGCGCAGCAGGGGCTTGCCCTCGACCTGGATGCCGATCATGGTGAACTGCCCGTTCAAAAAACGGAACGAGGGGTCGCGGGTGGCGGTGAAACTGAACAGGGTATCGGTCCAGTGATGAACGCTCAGAACGCGTTCGTGAAAATGGGTGGCCATGGCTTCTTGACAGTAGGTGGGTGCCGCGTGCTTTCGCGGGATGGGAACGGGAGGATGGAGGAATCAGGCGATTCGGATATGGGATATGGATATGCCGCAAAGGTCTAAAGTGTTGCCGCAAAGAAAAAGCCTGTGCGTCGCACAGGCTTTTTCTTTGCGATCCCCGGACGCATTCCGGGGAAAAATTGGTCGGGGTGAGAGGATTCGAACCTCCGGCCTCTACGTCCCGAACGTAGCGCTCTACCAGGCTAAGCTACACCCCGAATTTTTTGCGCGCGCCGGCGTAACGTAATGAAAGCAAGCAAAACCAGGCGGGCCCAGCCTTCGGCAAGCCTTAAAACCTGCGTTCGACCGCGAAAACGCATAATTGTAGCAAAGCATCGCGATAAACGGAATCCGGAAAATGCGAAATCGCGTCGGCCGCTATTTTGGCCTCGCGATGCGCCGCCTGCCGCGCGTAATCGATGGCGCCGGTCGCCTGGATGGTGGCGACGACGGCCGCCATGTTTTCCTTGCCGCCCTCTTCAATGGCTTGCCGGATCAGATCGCGCTGTGCGGCACTGCCCTCGCGCATTGCAAAAATCAACGGTAGTGTGGGCTTACCTTCGGCAAGATCGTCACCCACATTCTTGCCGGTTTCACTGATATCGCCCGAGTAATCGAGCACATCGTCGATCAACTGGAAGGCGGTGCCCACATGGGTGCCGTAAGACGCCAGCGCCTCTTCATTGCGACTCGAGGCTTCGCCCAGGATCGCACCCACCCGGCAGGCCGCCTCGAACAGCTTGGCGGTCTTGTAGCGCACCACCTTGAGGTAGCTTTCCTCGTCGGTGTCGGCGTCGCGCACATTCATCAGTTGCAACACCTCGCCCTCGGAAATGATATTGGTCGCCTCGGCCATCACCCCCATCACGCGCATCGAGCCGACCTCGACCATCATCTGGAAGGCCCGCGAATACAGGAAGTCGCCGACCAGCACGCTGGCCGCATTGCCGAAGGCCGCGTTGGCGGTTTCGCGGCCGCGGCGCAGGTCCGATTCATCGACCACATCGTCATGCAGCAGGGTGGCGGTATGGATGAATTCGATCACCGCGGCCATTTCGTGCATGGCCGCCTTGGGCGCGCCGGCCAGGCTGCCGCTGAGCGCCACCAGGACCGGGCGCAGACGCTTGCCGCCGGCACTGATGATGTAGCTGGAAATCTGGTTGACCAGGATGACGTCGGAGGCAAGGCGCTGGCGGATGACGCCGTCGATGGCCTGCATATCGGCCTCGATGACGGCGCGGATCGCATCGAGGTTCACGGGATGGTGCGAAGAATTCATGCGTTATTGGTGATTTTATCGGGAGCGGCCCCCGGATACGGCCTGGCCGGCCGCGACTAACTATCTGTTTCGACTAAACATCAGAACAAAATTCGCATTGACGCGCCAGTCGGGGATTCGTATAATAGCGGGTTCATTCGTCGCCCACCAATTTCTTCGCGGTTTTCGCTGCGGGCAGGCTGGTCCCGGGATTGCTGAAACGGTTACCCGGCGCACGATGGATTACACGAATCTTTTTCAGGAGTTTAACCATGTATGCGGTCATAAAAACCGGCGGGAAGCAGTATCGTGTCCAGGCCGGCGAAAAACTTAAAATAGAACAGATACCGGCAGACGTGGGCTCGCAGATTGTCCTGGACGAAGTGTTGATGGTCGGAACGGGTGAAACCGTCAAGATCGGAACGCCTCTCCTGGCAGGTGCGCAAGTCTCGGCTACCGTTGTCTCCCAGGGTCGTGCTGACAAGGTGCGCATTTTCAAGATGCGCCGTCGCAAGCACTATCAAAAACGCCAGGGTCATCGCCAAAATTACACCGAGATCCAAATCGGCGACATCAAGGCCTAAGGCACAGGAGATAAACCATGGCACATAAAAAAGCAGGCGGCAGTTCCCGTAACGGCCGCGATTCAGAATCGAAACGCCTGGGCGTCAAGGCCTATGGCGGCGAGTTGATCCCGGCCGGCTCGATCATCGTGCGTCAGCGCGGCACCGAGTTCCACGCAGGCGAAAACGTCGGCATGGGCAAGGATCACACCCTGTTCGCGCTGACCACCGGCAAGGTCATGTTTGCGGTCAAGGGCGAGAAAAAACGCCGCACCGTCAGCGTCCAGCCGGCATAAGCTTCAAGGCTTCTGGAATCAAAGAGGCCCCGAAGAGTTTTCTTCGGGGCCTTTTTATTTGTATCGTATGGTTTGCCATTGCATCGGCAGCGCCCCGATTGCGGTCTCCAATGCGGTAACGAATCCGCCGGAAATGTCATCATGAAATTCATCGACGAAGCGAAAATCGAAGTGCACGCGGGCAGTGGCGGCAACGGCTCGGCCTCGATGCGCCGCGAAAAATACATCGCCTTCGGCGGGCCCGACGGCGGCGACGGCGGTCGCGGCGGTTCGATCTACGTGATCGCCGACTGCAATATCAACACCCTGGTCGATTACCGCTTTGCGCGGATTTTTCGCGCCAAGGGCGGCGAGCCGGGGCGCGGCGCCGACTGCAATGGCCGCGGCGCCGACGATGTCGTCTTGCGCGTGCCGGTCGGTACCGTCATCAAGGACCTAGCCACCGACCAGATCATCGCCGATCTGACGCGCGACAAGCAGAAGGCGCTGGTCGCCGAGGGCGGCCGCGGCGGACTCGGCAATCTGCATTTCAAGACCAGCACCAATCGCGCGCCGCGCCAGTTCACCAAGGGCGCCGAGGGCGAGACCAAGGAACTGCATTTCGAATTGAAAGTGCTGGCCGATGTCGGTCTGCTGGGCATGCCCAATGCCGGCAAATCCACCTTCATTCGCTCAGTATCGGCCGCGCGGCCGAAAGTCGCCGACTACCCCTTCACCACCCTGCACCCCAACCTGGGCGTGGTCCGGGTATCGGATGCGAAAAGTTTCGTGATCGCCGATGTGCCGGGGCTGATTGAAGGCGCTGCGGAAGGCGCCGGACTCGGCCACCAGTTCCTGAAGCATTTGCAGCGCACCCATCTGCTGCTGCACCTGATCGATATCGCGCCGTTTGACGAAGCCACCGACGTCGTCAAGGAAGCCAAGGCGATCATCAACGAGCTCAAGAAATACGATCAGGCCCTGTTCGACAAACCGCGTTGGCTGGTCCTGAACAAAGCCGATTTGCTGGAGCCGGCCGAGGCGGAAAAACGCGTCAAGGTCGTCATCAAGGGCCTCAAATGGAAGGGTCCGCATTTCCTGATTTCGGCGATGAAGGCCGAGGGGGTCAGTGAACTCACGTTTGCGATCATGGAACATATCGATGCCAACAAGGTCGTCGCGCCGGAAGCTGAACCCGAAGCAAAAGCGATGGCCGCCCCCTTGCCGAGAACGCGCAGAAAAAATGCAAAGATCGAGGATTGACGCGCCTTTCGGGGCAAAAGTGCTTCGAGACCCCTACCAATGCTGGACTTTGCATCTTCCATTTTGAACCCGTCCTGGATTTCAACAATGCCCACCCCGCGACGCATCGTTGTCAAAATCGGCTCCACCCTGATCACCAATCACGGTGCGGGCGTCGATCATGCGTTGATCGCCGACTGGGTGCGGCAGATCGCGACCCTGACGCGCGACGGCCACGAGGTGCTGCTGGTCTCCTCCGGCGCCATCGCCGAGGGCATGAAGCGCCTGGGCTGGAAGACGCGGCCGCATGAGGTCAACCAGTTGCAGGCGGCCGCGGCGGTCGGCCAGATGGGGCTGGTGCAGGTGTATGAATCCGCGTTCCGCGAGCATGCGCTCGGCACCGCGCAAATCCTGCTCACGCATGACGATCTCGCCAACCGCGAACGCTATCTGAACGCGCGCTCCACCCTCACCACCCTGCTCGATTTAAGGGTGGTGCCGATCATCAACGAGAACGATACCGTGGTCACCGACGAGATCAAGTTCGGCGACAACGACACCCTGGCGGCATTGGTTGCCAACCTGGTCGATGCCGATGAACTGATCATCCTCACCGATCAGCAGGGCCTGTTCAGCGCCGACCCGCGCAAGGATCACTCAGCCGCGCTGATTGCCGGCGCCCGGGCAGGCGATCCGGCGCTGGAGACCATGGCCGGCGGCGCCGGCTCGGCCCTGGGACGCGGCGGCATGCTCACCAAGGTGCTGGCCGCGAAAAAAGCCGCCCTGTCGGGAGCGGCAACGGTGATCGCGCACGGACGCGAAGCCGATGTGCTGCTGCGGCTCGCGCAGGGCGAGACCATCGGTACGCGCCTGACCCCGGAGGCCCTCAGCCTGCAGGCGAAAAAAACCTGGCTGGCCGGGCATCTCAAGACCAGCGGCCGCCTGATTCTCGATGCCGGCGCGGTGCGCGCCCTGGTGCAGGATGGCAAGAGCCTGCTGCCGATCGGGGTGCTGCGGGTGGAAGGCAATTTCGGGCGCGGCGAGGTAGTCAGTTGCGTCACGCCCGACGGCCTTGAAGTGGCGCGCGGCCTATGCAATTACGGTTCGCTCGATGCCGGCAAAATCGCCCGCAAGCCGACGGCGAACATCGAGTCCCTGCTGGGCTATATCGCCGAGCCGGAACTGATTCACCGCAATAATCTGGTGCTGATTTAGGCGTGCAGGACGCGCGCCCGGTTAGCGTCGGCTTATTGAAAGCGTTTCAAGTCGACCGTCTTGTAAAGCCCCATCACCTTGGGCACATAGGCCATCGTTTCCGGATAGGGCGGGATGCGATTGCCGGCGCGGATGACGGCGTTCTCACCGGCGTTGTAACCGGCCAGCGCCAACTCCACATTGCCATGGAACATCTTCAGCAGGTCGCGCAAATAACGCGTTCCGGCCGCAATGTTCTCGACCGGGTCGTCGAGATTGGTGATGCCGTAACGCTGCGCCGTCGCGGGAATCAGCTGCATCAGACCGATCGCGCCCTTGGCCGAAATCGCCCGGGCGTTGTAGCCGGATTCGGCGCGGATCACGGCATGAATCAGTTTCGGGTCCATGCCGTGCGTCTTGGCGGCGCTGTCGATCATCGGCACATAGCGGGCGATATCGACGGTCGACGGTCCGTTCGGCGACCAGGCATTGGGACGCATCGCTCCCGAGGTGGGAATGCGATAGACCAGCCGGTAACGGCGATCGAGGTGCGGCAGATTGGAAAAATGCACCACCCCGTTCTCGTCTCTGAACGAATAAATATTGGCGACCGAATTCTGCGCCCACGCCGGCGCGATGGCGGTCACCAGGATCGAGCAGATTGCCGTCCGTATCAGGAATTGGCGAGGCATAGATTCGGGTTTGTAAACGAAGGATTAAATACTAACACCAAGTCTTTGTTTTGTCTGGAATTCCTGTAATGAAGGGCGCTGACGCCCGGTTTGCAGGGGGCCAGGCTTGATGTAACCTTGCACTTATGGAAAACCGCGCCCCTGTGGCCGCCAGGCCTGACGGCCCCCGCCGTAATGTGCGCTTCAAGCTGGAAGCGCCCTGGCTGATCATGCTGGCGCTGCTGGTCGCCACCTTCGTTTCAGCCTATCAAAGCTATCAGCGCACCAGTTCGGCGACCAACGCACGCTTCGCCGAAATCGCACAGGTGGCCCAGGCATCATTTTCCGGGCAATTGCGCGACATCGAGAGCCTGCTGCGCAGCGCATCGGTGATGATTACGGCCATTCCCGACCTGCCGGCCCGGCAGTGGGCGTATTTTTTTACGTCACACCGCGAAAGCACCCAGGATTATCGCGGCCTGTCGCGCATCGAATACATCTATGCGGAGGGGCGCAGCGGCCCGCGTCTGGCGCACGCTTTCGACACCCGGCTTGAGCAGGCGCCGGAACAGGCGATCGAGAAAATACCGGCCGTGATCGAAGCCATGCAGCGCGTCAACCAGTCGCGCACCTATGCGCTCTCCGACCCCTTCCTGTTGCCCGGCGGCGACGGTAGTCGGCAGAACATGATGGTGATGGTGATGCCGGCCTACGGCTACGCCATCGACGACCGGGGCCGCAAGGGCGAGCCCTGGGCCCTGGTCGGCTACCTGCTGGCCACCGTCAGCCTCGACGACATGGTCGCCAAGCTGACCTCTCGCCAGGATCCGCGCCTGATCATTGCCCTGGTCGCCAACAACCGCCAGCTCTACCGCAGCCCGATCCCTGCCGGCGCGGATGGCGCGCGCTACAGCACCGACATGGCGCTCAATTTCAGCGAGCGCCCCTGGACCATGCACTTTGAAAGCGCCCCGGCGCTGGAACGGGAACTGGCCAACAACACGCCGCAGACGATTCTGCTGGTCGGCTGTGTGGGGACGCTGCTGCTCAGCGGCATGATCTGGCTGTTGTCGCGGTTGCGCGAGCAGGCCGAATCGCTGGCCGCCAAAATGACCGAACGCCTGCAGGACCAGGTCAAGTTCACCGAAGACCTGATCGAATTCAATCCCAACCCCATCACCCGCAAGGATGCCGCAGGGCGTTATGTCACCGTCAACCGCGCCTGGGAATTGCTGACCGGCCATAAACGCCAGCATGTGCTGGGCAAATCCGTCCGCGAGTTCGTCAATCCCGATCAGGCGGCCCGCATCGAGGCCCAGGATCAGCGCGTGTACGAATCGTCGTCCGGGTATGACGCCATGGAAATGGTGGTGGTCAATCCCGACGGCCAGCGCTTCGAGACCATTTTTTCCAAGCAGCTGCTGCGGCGCGCCGATGGCAGCATCGACGGCGTCATCGGCACCATCACCGATGTCACCCCGATCAAGAAGCTGGAACAGGAACTGGCGCAGAAGCGCGAGCAGCTCGATCTGGTCATTCGCTCTTCGCAGCAAGGTATCTGGGACGTGGAACTGCGGCCCGGGGGCAATGTGTACCTGTCGGAAAGGTTTCTGGAGATGCTCGGCTATGTGAACAGCCGTTTTCCGAACAGCGACTGGCGCACAGTCCTGCATCCGGAAGACGTGGCCATGTTCCAGCGCGAAATGATCCGCCATTTCAAGCGCGAAACCCCGTATTTCGACGTCGAAGCGCGCGTACGCCGTCGCAGCGGCGAATATATCTGGGTACGGGTGCGCGCCACTGCGCAGCACGATGCCCGCGGCCGCGCAGTGCGCTTTGTCGGTTCGATCGGCGACATCTCGGACCGCAAGCGGGCCGAGGCGACGCTGATCGAGGCCAATGAACGCATCGTCGAGGCGGCGCGTGCCAAGGCGGCTTTTCTGGCCACCATGAGCCACGAAATCCGCACCCCGCTGAACGGCGTGCTGGGCATGGCCGGCCTGCTGGCCGAAACCCGCCTCAACGACGAGCAGCGCGATTACATCCGCCTGATCCGCGCCTCGGGCGACACCCTGCTGCGCCTGGTCGACGACGTACTCGATTTTTCCAAGATCGAATCCGGACGCATGACCCTGGAGGCGGTGCCGGTCGAACTGGTGCAACTGATCGAGGAGGCATTCGACCTGGTCGCCGACAAGGCGCGCGACAAGCAGCTGGCGCTGATCTACGACGTCAGCGACAATGTGCCTGCCTACATCCTCGGCGACGCCACGCGCCTGCGACAGATCCTGCTGAACCTGCTGTCGAACGCCATCAAGTTCACTCCGCGCGGAGAAATCATGCTGACCTTCACCGCGACCCATGTGACCGGCGACGTGCTGGTCCTGGAAGGCCGCGTCAAGGACAGCGGCATCGGCATTCCGGCCGAGCGCATCGGCCAGCTGTTCCAGGCCTTCACCCAGGTGGACGCCTCGACCACGCGCAAATACGGCGGCACCGGCCTGGGTCTCGCCATCATCAAGCGCCTGACGCAGCTGATGAACGGCGATGTGCGCGTCGAAAGCGTGGAGGGCGAAGGCACGACCTTCATCTTCAATATCACCACGCAGGCCGCGCGCGGCCCTGCGCGGCCGTATATGCAAAGCGATGTGTTCGACTTTCTCGGCAAGCGCCTGCTGTTGGTCGAAAGCAACCTCAGCCGTCGCCCGATCCTGCAAGGGATTCTCCGGCGCTGGGGCTTCGAGTGTCTGGTCGTGACGCCCGGGGAGGCCGCCGCCGCACTGCGTATGCAGGCCGATATCGACATTCTCCTCAGCGACCTCATGTCGCCGGACGCGCCGGCCGCCGCCGTCAGCGACGCGCTCGCGGAACTCGACCGCGAGCGCGCGCAGCGCGAACAACCGCCGCTGGTCAGCATTTTTGTTTCCAATCTTTCGCGCGCCGAACTGTCGCAGCGCCCTGATTGCAGGCTGCCGCGTCACGATATATTCCTGCTGCGACCGGTGAGCCAGCCGAAGCTGTTCGATGCGCTGATGCGCGCCGCGTTGCATGATTTGCAATCCGATATCGCCAGCCGCCCGTTCACCCCTGGATCCGGCGGCTGGCCGGCCAGCGCACGCGACGGCGATATCGCCAGGACCGACGCACCGGCCGGCATCGCGGCCGACAGCCATGCTGTCGTCGAGGGCGCGGAAGGCCGCCCCCTCGAGATCCTGGTTGCGGAGGACAACGAGGTAAATCAGCAGGTGATTTTCGGCATGCTGAAAAACCTGGGGCATCGCGTCACCATGGTCGGCGATGGCCGCGCCGCGGTGACGGCGGCAGGCGACGCCCGGTTCGACGTGGTGCTGATGGACATTCATATGCCGGAGCTCGATGGGGTGGCGGCCATGCGCGAAATTCACACCCTGCTCGGCGAGCAGTGTCCGCCGATCGCCGCCATGACCGCGCACGCGCTAGCCGGCGATCGCGAGCATTACCTGAATGCGGGCATGGACGACTATATTTCCAAACCGGTTCGCAAGGCCGAACTGAACGCTCTGCTGGCGCGTACCTGTGGCGACAGCGAAACTCCGGCCGCCTCGCCATTCCTGACGCCGGCTACTCCCCACACCGTGACCGTGCCCGCCGCCGGGTACGCCGCCGGGAATACCGATACGCGCGTGGAAGCGATCCCGGTGCTGGACACGGAGCAGCTGGAGGACCTGCGCTATCTGCCCGCCAGCAGCAGTGATGGCGATGGCGGCGACCCGGTCGGCGGCCTGATTCGCCTGTTCCAGTCGAAGGGCCTTGAGCGTATGGCACTGATGGAGCGCTGCCTGGCGGAGAACAACTGGACTACGCTGGCGGACACGGCACACAGTCTGCGCGGCGCTTCGGCCAGCATGGGCTTTCCGCGCGTCGCAATACTGTGCAAGGACCTCGAGCTCGGCGCCCGCCAGCAGGCGAATGCCACCGCTTCCAATACGTCCGCGTCGGCTGCAGCCGACCTGGCGGCGATCTTCGTCTCGATCCGCCATTACTACCGCGAAGCGAACGATGCGCTGGCTATCTGGCTGAAAGAGCCGCAACCCGCGCCGGTACAGGCGGGACATACCCCCTGAAATTCGGCAACGCTTCCATTTGCCGCGATACGCTATGCCGCCTGATGCGTGGCCAGCGGACATTGCCGGGCATTGTCGCCGGTCTCGATCTGCACGGTCGGGTGGCCGATGCGGAAACGCAGCAACAATTCCCCGGCAAGGCCGGAAAAAAAATCATCGCCTGGATGCCCGGCGGGCATCACCAGATGCGCCGTCAGCGCGGTTTCCGTGGTGCTCATACCCCAGATATGCAGATCGTGGACTTCGCTGACGCCGGGCAGTGAGCACAGGTATTTCTTGACGGCGCCGGCATCGATGCCGGCAGGCACCGCCTGCAGGGCCAGCTGGATCGACTCGCGCAACAGACCCCAAGTGCTCCAGAGAATCACGACGGCGATGATGATGCTGACTGCGGAATCGAGCCATGGCCAGCCGAAGTAATACATCAGCACACCGACTGCCACCACGCCCAGCGACACGGCGGCATCGGCCGCCATATGCAGATAAGCGCCGCGCAGATTGAGATCATGCTCGCTGCCACGCATGAACAGCAGTGCGGTGGCGCCATTGATCACCACACCCGCCAAGGCTACCCAGATCACGGTGGCGCCTCCCACCGCCTCCGGATGAACCAGGCGCTGCGCGGCCTCCCATACGATCGCGCCGGTCGCCAGGATCAGCAGCATGGCATTGGCCAGCGCCGCCAGGATCGTGCTACCGCCCAGGCCATAGGTAAAGCGCGTGGACGGCCTGCGCAGCGCCAGGCGCATCGCCCCCCAGGCCAGCACCAACCCGATCACATCGCCAAAATTATGGCCCGCATCGGCCAGCAGGGCGAGGGAGTTATCCCACAGGCCAAACACCGTCTCAATGACCACAAAGGCAATATTGAGAGCGACGCCGATCGCGAACGCGCGATTGGAACCGGGCACATGATGGTGATGACGGCCGCCGTGGTCCGCATCGTTGCTGTGATCGACCTCGCCTTCATGCCGATGGTCATGGCTATGCCCATGCTGATGATGCTGGTGCTGCTGCTGGTGATCGTGGTGGTCATGTGACATGGTGGGCCGATGGAAGATTGAAATGGGGCGAAGCGGAAGCTGCCGCCATTTTACCGGGTCGTGCCGAACACATGAAATATCGTCACGCGGAGGACAAAAACAAACAGGCCGCGTCTTTTTGGACACGGCCTGTTGCGTTTGTTGTTGTGCTCTTGTGCGCCAAGAGGGGCGATCGGTTGCAAGGCGTTATTGATTCGCCTTGTGCAACCCCACTTTGCCTGTGATGCACGGGCGCGGCTGTGATATTGGACACATTTGACATTGTTTAACAATCGGAACGCCCAAACGAAAGGGCCGCCCAGTGGCGACTGCACCGCAAGAATTCCCAGCGAGATCGGGTCGGTCTCGCCTTAGGGCGATCCCGCCATCGCTGCGCGACCGCGCTATGCGCGTCCAAGCGAAGTCCACCGGACTTCGCTTAGTCGAACTCGGGCGCGTTCTTACAGGCCGGGGACATCAAAAAATGAAAAAGCCCGCACAAGGCGGGCTTTTTCATTTTTTGGCGTCCCCAGCGAGATTCGAACTCGCGTTACCGCCGTGAAAGGGCGATGTCCTAGGCCTCTAGACGATGGGGACTCATTCGTCAGTTACGGATGAAAAACAATTTTGTGGTGGAGATAGGCGGGATCGAACCGCCGACCTCTTGCATGCCATGCAAGCGCTCTCCCAGCTGAGCTATACCCCCACATGGAAGACGCGCATTATAGCGGGCCGGCGGCACTTTTGCCAACCCCCATTGCCTCTCCAATTACTAAGGTAGGGAATTCAAGGGCTATTGCCCGGCGCCAGCCTCGCCAGCACTTCGTCACGCCCGAGGACATCCATGATCGCGTCAATGGCCGGTGTCTGGGTCTGACCGGTCAAGAGCACTCGCAAGGGCATCATCAGCTGCGGCATTTTCAGGCCATGTTTGGCAACCTGCGCCTTGATGGCGGCGCCGATCTCGACCTTGTTCCAGTCGGTACCCGGCAGGACTTGCCGCAATTCGGCCATCGCCGGTTTCGCCCCGTCGGTCAAATGCTGGGCCAGCAGGGCCGCATCCGGTTGCGGGCGTCGATAGAAATAATGCGCCGCATCCGCCATCTCCACCAGGGTGGGTGCGCGCTCGCGCAGCAGTTCGGCAACGCGGACCAAGTCCGGTCCCTGACTCACGTCGAGCCCGGCGCGCGCCATGAACGGCACCAGTTGCCTGACCAGTTCGGCCGCTTCAGTACGCTTGATGTATTCGTGATTGAGCCACTTCAGTTTTTCGGTATTGAACTGCGCGGCCGAGGGCGTGATGTGGTCGAGGTCGAACCATGCGCAGAACTGCTGCATGGAAAAAATCTCTTCATCGCCATGCGACCAGCCGAGGCGGGCCAGATAATTCACCACCGCGTCACGCAGGAAACCGTCGGCCGGATATTCCATCACGCTGACCGCGCCATGGCGCTTGGACAGCTTGTGGCCGTCGTCGCCGAGGATCATCGACAGATGCGCATACACCGGCAAGGCGGCGCCCAGCGCGGTCAGCACATTGATCTGCCGCGGGGTGTTGTTGACATGATCGTCGCCGCGAATGACGTGGGTGATGCGCATGTCCCAGTCGTCGACGCAGACGCAGAAATTGTAGGTCGGGGTGCCGTCGGAGCGGGCGATAATGAAATCGTCGAGTTCGCGGTTGTCGAACTCGATGCGGCCTTTCACCCCGTCTTGCCAGGCAACCACGCCGTCCAGCGGATTGCGAAAGCGCACCACCGGCTCCACACCCTTCGGCACCGGCAGCAGCACCTTGCCCGGCTCGGGGCGCCAGCGGCCGTCGTAGCGCGGCTTCTCTCCGCGCGCGCGCTGCGCCTCGCGCATCGCATCCAGTTCTTCCGGAGTGCAATAGCAGTGGTAGGCGGTACCGTTGGCGAGCATTTGCCGGATCACCTCCTTGTAGCGATCCATGCGCTGCATCTGGTAGAACGGGCCCTCGTCGTAATCCAGGCCCAGCCACTGCATGCCGTCGAGAATCGCCTGCACCGCCTCGGGGGTGGAGCGCTCGACATCGGTGTCCTCGATGCGCAGGATGAACTGGCCCCGGTGACGGCGGGCATAGGCCCAGGCGAACAGGGCGGTGCGGCCGCCGCCGATATGCAGGAAGCCGGTGGGGCTGGGGGCGAAGCGGGTTCTGACGGTCATTGATGAAATTTCTTGAAAACGCAGGATGGATTACATCTTGGGCAGGGTGACGCCCTTCTGCCCCTGGTATTTGCCGCCGCGGTCCTTGTACGAGGTTTCGCACACTTCATCGCTCTCGAAAAACAGCACCTGGGCCACGCCCTCGTTGGCGTAGATCTTGGCGGGCAGCGGCGTGGTGTTGGAGAACTCCAGGGTCACATAACCTTCCCATTCCGGCTCGAAGGGCGTGACGTTGACGATGATGCCGCAGCGCGCATAGGTCGATTTGCCCAGACAGATGGTCAGCACATTGCGCGGGATGCGGAAGTATTCGACGGTACGCGCCAGCGCGAAGGAGTTCGGCGGGATGATGCAGAAGTCGGCCTTGATGTCGACAAAGGATTTGTCGTCGAAGTTCTTGGGGTCGACGATGGTCGAATTGAGGTTGGTGAACAGCTTGAATTCGTTCGAGCAGCGGATATCGTAGCCGTAGCTGGAGGTGCCGTAACTGACGATGCGGTGGCCATTGGCCTCGCGCACCTGGCCGGATTCATAGGGCTCGATCATGCCGTGCTGCTTGGCCATCCTGCGGATCCATTTATCGCTTTTGATGCTCACGCGTCGTTCTCCCTGGTCGAATCGTTGTCTTTATCTATGCGGAGTGTAGCCGATGGCTGTCGGTTTCATACGTCACCACCGTGACGTCCGCACCGGCGGCCCGCAGCGGCCTCAATTGCTGGTATTCGCTCGAGTGGTACCAGCGGTGCAATGATTCCATATTGTCGAAGCGCAGCACCACCAGACGCTCGAATTCCGCCTTCAGTTCGCCGGGGTTGCTGAGTATTTCCTGCTGCAGGCCGCGCAGCAATATCTCACCGCCATAGGCGATGATGGTGGCGTCGACCTGGTCGAGATAGTCGTGCCATTTTTCGGCATCGCGGATTTTGATATGCCCGGTGAGGTAGGCCGCCATGGATGATCGCTCAGTCGTCGTAGGGTGCGTTATCGGGAAGATCGGGCGAGGCCGCGTAATGCGCGATCGCCGCGCCATAACGTTTGGTGGCAGGCTCCCGGGAATACTCGGCAATATGGGCCAGCAACAGCGTCATCGAGTCGCGATGCCGGCCCAGGTTGTACAGGCTGAGCGCCAGGAACACCTTGAATTCCGGGGCATCCGGAAACCGGGCGATGCCTTTTTCCAGTGTCCTGACCGAATCGGTGATGCGGCCTGTACAACGATACGAACTCCCCAGCCCGAGCAGGGCGCCACGCAAATCTTCGCCGCCCAGGCCGTTCTCCAGCGCAAATTCGTAATGCGGAATGGCCTCTTCTTCCATGCCCTGCGGATCATAGGTGCAGGCCAGCTCGTAATTCACCTGCGGATCGCGCGGATGGGCCTTGTACAGATCGAGCAAGATCGCCAGCGCCTCGGTGAATTTCGATTCGCGCCGCAGGCTGGCGGCACGTTTGATGGCCGCTTTCAGGCGATCCGGCATGCTGGCCTAGGTATTTTGGATAACGATTTTCGGGAACACGCTGGTGCGATCCTGCGACTGCTTGGCGATTTTGGCCGCGCATTTGCGGGCAATTTCCTTGTAAATCTTCGTGATCGGCCCGTCGGGATCCGACACCACCGTCGGCTTGCCGCCATCGGCCATCTGCCGGATGCTCATGTCCAGCGGCAGGGAACCCAGCATCTCGATGTTGTAATCCTTCGCCATCCTGGCGCCGCCGCCTTCGCCGAAAATATGTTCGATATGACCGCAGTTCGAGCACACATGCATGGCCATGTTCTCGACGATGCCGATGATCGGCACGCCGACCTTCTCGAACATCTTCAGGCCCTTGCGCGCATCCAGCAGGGCAATGTCCTGCGGCGTGGTGACGATCACCGCGCCGGTGACCGGCACTTTCTGCGCCAGCGTCAGCTGGATGTCGCCGGTGCCGGGGGGCAGATCGACCACCAGGTAATCGAGGTCGTTCCAGCGCGTTTCGTTCAGCAGCTGCTCCAGCGCCTGGGTGACCATCGGCCCGCGCCAGACCATCGGCGTTTCCGGATCGATCAGGAAACCCACGCTCATCGCCTGGATGCCGTGGCCTTCCAGCGGCTCCATGGTCTTGCCGTCGCGCGACTGCGGGCGGCCGGTGATGCCCAGCATCATCGGCTGCGAGGGCCCGTAGATATCGGCATCGAGCATGCCCACCACCGCGCCTTCGGCCGCGAGGGCGAGCGCCAGGTTCACCGCCGTGGTGCTCTTGCCCACCCCGCCCTTGCCGGAGGCCACCGCGATGATGTTCTTGATGCCCGGCACCAGCTTCACGCCGCGCTGCACGCTGTGCGAGACGATCTTCGAATACACATTGACCGAGACGTTTTCCACGCCGGCGATTTTTTTCAGCCGCTCGGTGACCTGCCTGCGGATGGACTCGGTGACGCTTTTACCCGGATAGCCCAGCACAATTTCCAGCGAAACGAAGCCGCCCTCGATCTTGATGTTCCGGGCCTGCTTGCCCTCGACGAAGTTTTCATCGGTGACGGGATCGATCAATTCGCGCAAGGCGTTCTGGATGGTTTCTGCGGTGATGCTCATGGGCTGCCGATCAATTCATTGAAATATGTAAAAGCGGAGCAATATTTTATCGGAAAGACGTGTGTCGCACCCCTTCTTTGTGTACCTATTTGCGGAAGGGCTTGATACAATCGACACCACAAAAATTATTCAAATCAGTCACTAACCGCATTCAGCCGCCCATCGACGTCGCAACGTCCGCCGGGCAGCGCACCGAGCGCCGCAAATACCCTGATGTCCCGCAAACTTTTCGTTACCACCGCCCTGCCCTACGCCAACGGCCCGTTCCATATCGGCCACATCATGGAATACATCCAGGCGGATATCTGGGTACGGTTTCAGCGCATGCAAGGCAATGAGGTGCATTTTGTCTGTGCCGACGACGCGCACGGCGCGCCGATCATGCTCAAGGCCGAAGCCAGCGGCGTCACGCCCGAGCAGCTGGTCGCCAGCATCGCCGCGCAGCGGCCGCGTTCGCTCAACGGCTTCCATATCGGCTTCGACCACTGGCATTCCACCCACTCGCCGGAGAACGTGGCGCTGTCGCAGGACATCTACAAAAAACTGAAGGCGGCCAAGCTGATCGCCACCCGCTCGATCGAGCAGTTCTACGATCCGGTCAAGGGCATGTTCCTGGCCGACCGCTACATCAAGGGCGAGTGTCCCAAATGCGGCACCAAGGACCAGTACGGCGACGCCTGCGAGAACTGCGGCGCGGTCTATGCGCCCACCGATCTGAAAAATCCCTATTCGACCATCACCGGCGCCAAGCCGGTGCTGAAAAGCTCCGAGCATTTTTTCTTCAAGCTCTCGGACAAGAAATGCGTGCAGTTCCTGCAGGATTGGGTGAAGGAAACGCCGTTGCAACCCGAGGTCGTCAACAAGCTGGCGGAGTGGCTGGGCGACGACGGCAAGAACTTCAACGACTGGGACATCTCGCGCGACGCACCCTACTTCGGCATCGATATCCCCGATGCGCCGGGCAAATATTTTTACGTCTGGCTGGATGCGCCGGTTGGTTACCTGGCCAGCCTGAAAGCCTATTTCGATTCCGGCAAGGCCCATGCACGCGGCGAGAAACGCAGCTTCGATGAATTCATGGCCGACGACAAGGTCGAGCAGTATCACTTCATCGGCAAGGACATCGTCTATTTCCACACCCTGTTCTGGCCGGCCATGCTCAAGTTTGCCGGCCGCAAGGTGCCGAACAATGTGTTCGTGCACGGCTTTTTGCAGGTCACCGGCGAGAAGATGTCGAAGTCGCGCGGCATCGGCTTCGGCCCCGACAGATACCTCGATCTGCACCTCAATCCCGAATGGCTGCGCTATTACATCGCCGCCAAGCTGAACGACAAGGTCGAGGACCTCGATTTCAATCCGGACGATTTCCTGGCGCGCGTCAACAGCGACCTGATCGGCAAGTATGTGAACATCGCCAGCCGCGCGGCCGGGTTCATCAGCAAGAAATTCGGCGGCAAGCTCGTCAAGCCGGTGCTGCCGGCCGAGGTGGCCAGGGAATTCGCCGCGGCGGCACCGGAGATTGCGGGCTATTACGACGGCCGCGAATTCGGCAAGGCGATCCGCAAGATCATGGCGCTGGCCGATCTGGCCAATCAGTATGTCGATGCCAACAAACCCTGGGAACTCGCCAAGCTTGAAGGTCGCGACGCGGAGTTGCATACTGTGTGCTCGACATGCATCGCCATGTTCCGCGATCTCACGGTATATTTGGCGCCTGTGCTGCCGGAACTTGCAGCCAACGCCGGCGCGATGTTCAATTTCGACGCACTCGACTGGAAAGCATTGGCGAAGACCTTGCCATCCGGCCATGAAATCAAACCGTACAAACACTTAATGTCACGCATCGACCCCAAACAAATCGACGCCTTGCTCGAACCCGGTGCAGAAGCCGCAGCCGCGGCGGATGCCATCGCCAAGGCCGCCGCCAAGCCTGATAAGGCCGCCAAGCCTGCCGACGGCAAGGTGGAAGCCAAAACCGCCAATAATGATTTGCCCGCGACCGGCGGTGACTTCGCCCTGGTCGCGCCGGAGCCGCCGAAACCGGTCGTCATCCAGGAAATTTCGGAGACGATTTCGATCGACGATTTTGCACGCATCGATTTGCGTGTCGCCAAAATCCTCGATGCCGAACTGGTGGTCGAGGCCGACAAACTGCTGAAGCTCACGCTGGACCTGGGTATTGAACAGCGCACCGTGTTCGCCGGCATCCGTTCCGCCTACAACCCCAAACACCTGGTCGGCCGCCTGACGGTGATGGTCGCCAACCTCGCGCCGCGCAAGATGCGCTTCGGCGAATCGCAGGGCATGGTGCTGGCCGCCGGCGACGGCACCGGCATCTATCTGCTCTCGCCGGACTCCGGCGCGGTGCCGGGGATGCGCATTAAATGACGCAGTCGACCCGGGATTCAGGTGCGAAGCGCCTGGAAGCCCGGCAGTCGCTGCGTCATCCCGGCGAAGGCCGCGCCTCTGCCAAGCCCGCAGTTTCTCCCTCCCGCGAGTTGCCGCTGCGGCTGCCGCCATACGCGGTGGATCGCGAGACGCTTGAAAACGAAGCGCGCATCGACACCTACCGCGCCAGCGGTCCCGGTGGCCAGCACGTCAACAAGACCAATTCCGCCATCCGCATCACGCACCTGCCATCGGGCGTGGTGGTGATCGCACAGGATTCCTCTTCGCAATTCCGCAACAAGAACGTTGCCTTCGAGCGCCTCATCGAGAAGCTGGCCAAGCTCAATCACGTGCCGAAGAAGCGTTTCGCAACCAAGCCGACGCGCGCTTCCAAAGAACGGCGCATCGAGGCGAAGAAAACGCGCACCGTGGTCAAGAACCAGCGCAGTCGCAAGATTTCGCATGATGAGTAACGAGACCGACAATATCAACGAGAGCGGCTGGCAGGGCGGCGACGAAATCATCACCCTGCACCTGTCGATCACCGGTCGTGTGCAAGGCGTCGGCTTTCGCGAATCGATGCGCCTGATCGCGCAGGCCTTGAACGTCACCGGCTGGGTGCGCAATCTCGCCGATGGCAGCGTCGAAGCCACCGTGCAGGGCGAGGAGGCCGCGGTCGAGCAGCTCGTCAACTGGTGCCACAACGGCCCGCCCGGCGCCAATGTGAAATACGTGAACGCGCGCGCCGTCGAGGATGCCGAAACCTATATCGCGTTTTCGCGCTGGGCCAGTACCGAACGCTAGCGAGCCTTCGATTTAAAAATAAAACTCCAGCATTGGCGCGGTGTTTGAGGCATTTTTGCTCCAGAAGCCGCGCCAAATGGCGACCCGAGATTTTTGGACACTTCTCGAAACCTCAAATAGTCGTCATTCCAGCTTATTTTGGTAAATGAGCTGGAATCCAGTCCTTCGTTGAATCAAACGCTTGGACGGACTTGGGGCGAAAGCATGCTTTCGCGCCCGCGCCGGGACGACGAGGTTTTTGGAAGTCCCCATTTCCGCCCGCGTCAAGCGAATCACGGTAACGGAAGGTCCCGGCCCGCCGAGATTTCAGCGCGGCTCATTGCAGCTGCAATTCGAGGAACGCCGCTCCCGGGACAGGGTTGAACCGGTAAGGCGAAACAGGCTTGAAGCCCAGCGACAGGTACAGGGCATGCGCCGCCGCCATCGAAGGCAGCGTATCCAGCAGCAAGCTGCGGTATCCCAGTTGCCTGGCCGCGGTCACGATGCCTTCCACCAACAGACGTCCAACGCCTTGCCCGCGCATGTCGGGGCTCGCATACAAGCGTTTGATTTCGCCGACGCCCTCCGAGAATTGCCGCACGCCGACACAGCCGACATAAACGCCCGACTGCGCGGCGAGCAGAAAAGCGCCCGCCGGCGGGGAGTACTGGCTGGCAAGATGCGCCAATTCGTGCGCGAGATGCTGAAACGAAAGGTCCAGGTCCAGGGACGCCGCATACTCTTCGATCAGTTGCCGCGCCTGACCCCAGTCTTCCTCCGATTGCGGCGACACAAGACGAATCGTCACCCTTTTCTCCCGGGACATCCACCCCTCTTCCGGAACATGCATGGGACCGATATATGTTGAAGCAAACGTTTCGTCATTTACCACCCTGGATTTTCAAATCGCTGCCGGTCATTCGCGGCCGCCGCGCTCAATGAGGGCAGGAGCGCGTTGACGGCGTCTGGCCCAACCAAACCTATCGAGCGGCCCCGCAAATTCCGGTTTGCCTGCTCATGGCCGCGCATCGTAGAAATAATAGGCCGCCGTATACGGCACCCGCACCTCGCTGCCTGCCTGTGCCTCGCTGCACGCGGCGGCAGGTGCCTTGCCACCGACGGTACGCACCCGCTGGATGCTTAGCGTATGGCCGAAGACGCCGTTGCCCGCGTTCGATTTCGCTTTCAGCAACAGCCAGGGAATGGCATTGGCATCGGGGCCGTCATCGCGCGCCTTGACTTCGCCGACCACCTTGCTGCCGTCGTTCGATTCCCAGGTCGGGCCGGCATAGTGCTTGCCGATCCGGGTTCCAGCGTGGTCGAACAGATCGGCTTCCGGCGCCTTGAAGGCCCACTCGAAGCGCGCCGGATCGGCCTTGCCGGCGCTGCATACATAAATTTGCACGCCGGTGGCGGCCACCTCGAGCGCGGGCACCTGATCCGCCGGCGCCCTGAGGTTGTCGGCGACGGCCGGCGCCGTTATGCCCCCGGCAGCGGCACAGCCGGCGAGCAGCACTGCGGCTGCGACCATCATCATCGTGATCACGTTTTGTGTCTTCATGGTTGATGCACCTTTCATGGGTTACCGCTTCGGCAGGAAAATAACGGGAAAATAACAGGAAAATATTCAGACGAAACCGTTTTACGTCGGGGACACCTATCTGGATGCAATCCTTATCTCCTTATCGTATCGCGTCAGCCGCTTTGCCGACCAGGACCTGGTAATGCACTGGTCCTCATTGTCCATTAGTCCCTGTAGCCTCTTTTTCTCAGCGTGAATACTTGGTGGCGCCACGCGCCCGGCAACGCACCTCCGCCCAACAATGGCGCAAACGATGTCGCCGCCACCCCTTTTGGTGCGAAGCCGTCCGCGTTCGCGCACTGCGCATCTATCGCCATCGCCGCGCGCATCGCGATCAGGGTATGGTCACACGGCATTCCCGGCACGGCGCTTGCTCATTACCCTGGCCGTCACGGCCAATGAAAAAAACCCGATAACAAATTTCGAGAGGAAAATAAATGGACCAGGCACTGTTGAAGGAATTGGCGCAATTCAAAATGTTGTTCAAACGCACCATCAACCAAACGGTCGATATCGAACGACTGATCTCCGATGCGCCCTATGGCAAGGACCTCCTTTCGCTCGCCGAGGATAGCGACAACGAAACGCTGGTGCTGATGGCCCTGAGCCTGAAAGACAAATTGGGGCTACTGCCGCAACCGCGCGCGGCCGAGGCAACGCCTGCGGAAGCCGGCGCGGATGCCAAGCCAAATGACAAATACGTGCGCGGCGCACGCGGCTAGGCCGACGTTGCAACTGGTGTTGCGGAAACCCACAGCGCGCTTTCGCGACGGGCAGCGCTGAAGAAACCGGCGCAAGTCACAAAAAACAAGCTCCAGCATTGGCGCGGCGTTCGGAGCATTTTTGCCCCGAACGCCGCGCCAGATGGCGTTCTGCGATTTTGATCGACTGCACAACCGAATCATGCCGATCAAGCGCCCTTGCTTCGCGGCACGAAAAGTCAGGCGAGCACCTGATACTCGCTCTGCACCAGTCCGCTCGGGAAGGTTCGCGTCGATACATGCCGCAGCCGCACATCATGCGGCAGCGAACCAAACAGCGGAATGCCCTCGCCGATCAGCACCGGCACACGGGTCACAATCAGGCGATCGATCAGTCCCGCGCGCAGGAACCCCTGGATCGTGACCCCGCCGTCGATGTAAAGATGGTGCGCGCCGCCGGCCGCAAGCTGCGCCACGATCTCGGCCGGTGTGCCGGAAATCTGCTCCGCGCGCCCGCCGCGGACGGCAGAAAAATCGACCGGCCGGCTGCTCAGCACCACCACGCGCTTATTGCCGTACGGCCATTCGGGAAACGCCAGCACCGTCTCGAAAGTCTTGCGTCCGATCACCAGCGCATCGATGCCGGCCATGAACTCGTCATAACCATGCGGCTCGCCGCCGCCCTCGGGCAGAAAATCGAGAGCGCCGTTGGGGCGGGCGATGAAGCCGTCGACGCTGGTGCCGACAAAAACAGATATGGTCACGGCGGCCTCCTCAAGTGCGGATGCTTCGCAGGCAGAGATTCAACGCCGAAGCCCCAGCCGCCGTCTTAACCGCAGCGAAGAGAGGACAAGACGGTCGGCTGGAGTGCCTTATGTGTTATTCCGCCACATTGACGCCCGAACCGCCCAATTCCTTCGGGAAGTCCTTCATCTTCGGCAACCCATCCTTGATTCGCAGCTTCGTTTCCTGATAATTGACATGGATGCCGGCGTGATACGGAAAGTCCGGAATGGCCGCCGCATACACATCGGTGAGTCCCATGCCGGGATGCTCGGTGAAGATGTGCCCTCCGCACGTTTTGCACCATTTTCGATAACTGTGCGGCGTCTTGTTGTATGTGCCGATGTTGTCTGCCCCCCGCGTGATCTGCACCGCTTCAGGTTTCCATAAAGTGAAGGCGTTGACAGGCCCCGCCGACCAGCTTCGACACGACTCACAATGGCAATAGCCCATTCCGGCCGGCTCGCCACTGACCGTGAACTGAACCGCGCCGCAAAAACAGCTGCCTTGGTAAGTTTTTCCGTTGCTCATGATGCACCTCCCTGGTGGTTTGCACGACGACAAGGTCCGGAGCGCAGGCTTTAAGCAGTGCGTGAAGGACGGAAGCCTGCGAAATAGATGCTCGGAACACCAATTCTAGGCGCAAAGACGATTGGCCCGCATTTGATTTTGCTGCAAAAAAAACGGCCCGAACTTTCCTGACGCGGCCTTCTGCGGCCGTCTCGCCCTTATGTGCGCCGGTGCAAGGTCCGCGTTCGATTCCCTCGCTGTCGCCGCAGCCGCATTTTGGCGGGGTTCGGCCACGCCGATCAGGTTGTTTGGTTGGGCCTGCAGGGGTCTGGGCAGCGATCGCTGCTTGTGCTCGATTAGCCAGCGTTCGAGGGCATGCCCCGCTTGGTGTAGGTTGATGCGGCAGCCCGACTAAACTGACGCATCCCGAAACGCGCGCAACACCGTATTGATGCGCGTCTGGTAGCCAGGCCCCTGCGCCTTGAACCATTCAAGCACGTCCTGATCGACGCGCAGCGAAATGGATGCCTTTGACGGCATAGGCTGCAGCCCGCGGCGGACAACGCCGCGAACGATGTGGTGGATGTCGGCTTCAGGGTGATCTTTGGTCGGCGTCGCCGGCTTTGCTTTCGCCTTGAGACGGGCCCAGTCAGTTTTGGATTTCATTGAAGAAGATGATTGCTTCGCGCTGGGTTGCTTTGCGGAACGAGATGATGCGGATTTCATGGTCAGTCTCCGTGTGCGCAATGGATACGGATAGGTGCGGAGCGTGGCGGGCATCTCGGAGCGGCCTGGCTAGCGCTTATGCAAGGAATGGGCGCCGAACTTATTTTTCTTTTGCAGTTTTTCTTTCTGCTTCAATGGCAGCATCAGGCATCCCCCGCGCCCGCGGAAAAAGTTTCCACGACTTCATAAATCCCCGGCTCGAACTTCGCGATGGCCAGCGCCTGCTGAAGATACGGCAGGGGAGCAGGATTCTCGCGCATGGCCTGATAATCCGCAACGCTGCGCCATTGCGCGTACATCGTGACCTTGGTGCCGTCGAGGCTGCGATGCAGATTGGCGGAAATAAACCCCGGCGCATGGCGCACCGAGGTCTCGGTCGCGCGGGTCAGCAAATCAATGAGCTGCTGCTGGTTCGCGGGTTCCACGGTAAAGACATTGATGAGGGTTACGAGCTTGTTGTGCTTGGAAATCGTGGGCATGAACGGTTGTGCGAAGTGATGGGTTGAGATAGTTCGAGCAATTCTAGTCTTCTGACAGTATGCGCGGGCCGAGCCCGACGACTATCGGGGCGCCGGACAGTTGAGAAATAGTCGACTTTAACCATAAAGACTCTTTTTTCCCAAGAAAATTGACTCTGACCATGAGGGTTTCGCTCGTTGATAATTACGTCCTACCTGCTATTCAATCACGCGAAGTGAATATATCGTTTCTTCCATTGGCTTCTTCGGGGACGCTGGGTCAAATACGGCGCGACGTCTAACGGCTACTTTATCGAAGTAAATTTCCCCCTCAAACGATTCTGAACCGTCACCGCCATAAATATGTAGTACACCTTGGCCCGCTGAGAGTATGAGTTCGCACTTGCGAACGTCTACTAAGTCAATGAAGGCAGATGAAGGTACAACAAGTTTTCTATTGTTGACTACGATTTCCAAGTTTTCAATGACTGAGAAAGTATCTGTGAACTGACCTTCAATAAATCGCGGCCCCAGAAAATCCTTAGCGTTTACTACTTTTGTTTTTGCAACAACCGTTACTGCCATCCCGTACGCACGAAGAGAAAACTTCGTGTTTGCGCTTGAGGTTAGGTCTTGAGTTTCAATGTAGTCACCCCAAACAACGGGGCTTAGCAGGATCACGCATACGGCCACAAGTGAGCAATACCAATTTATTTTGGACACGATATTAATTTAGGCACTTATTACATGTTGAAAGAATATCGCGTTTCTTCCCAAGCCTTGTCTGGAAACGATCCATTTACAACACGTCTTTTTTTGAGGTAGCGCCCCTGTTGAAATACTAGTTCGGCAGTATAAGCATCTGCGCCATCGCCACCATTCACCAAGAGGACGACATCATTCCCAGATTGGTCCAAAGAGACGTTCATTGGGTTTGCAAGATCTGCGTACGCTGAGAACGGAATGTATATCTTTTGCTTCCCGATTCTAATGTCTAGCTTGACAATTGCTGAAGCGGGATGCCCTTGTTCAGCACCCCACAGGCTTTGCGAGCCATAAATAGAAAAATTTGGTTTGCTCGCAAGAACGACAATAGAGAATTTTTTGCCACCTTTAAGCTCTATTGCCAATTCGGCACGCCCATCTTTTAGGGACACCGAGTTGGCACCAAACACCATGCCTGCCTGAAGTAGAAAGACAATAAATGCCCAACAGTAGATTCGTATCATCATTCGAATACTTTCAATATTTTGTCTGAACTGCGGTTGATCCTTTTTCGGACATTAAGCGGAAGCACAATACAGCCTGTAGAGGCTGTTTCACACTTACACGAATTATCACCGTGAATCTGGAACGAACTGCGACCAAAAGTATTGGTGTCAGGTAATGGCGTCAAGTCCATAATATTTTTACCAGTATTAGGGCTATCTCTCATCGAACCAATCCGATATTCTCCTTCGGTTAAAGGCCCCGCCGGATTTTGAGGATTACGCGGTTCAGATGCGGACTGCAGTTGCCAAACTGGATTGTTAAGCCCATCTGCCCTCCCTGAATATCCTTTGTCAGTAATAAAGTCAGCCGCTCCTCCTTCTGGAGGGAAGTACCACAGCGAACCTGAAGACAAGTAGTACTCCCAGTGCAATCCGAAGGGGTCTCTTAAGTTCAATGGGCTGCCCTTCACATATGCATATGTATTGACGCCCCCTTTTAACCCAATCGGGTCACTCTGCACATATCGCGCTGCAGCACTACTGCCATAACCGATTAGCACCAGCATAAGCAAGATCGCTTTGATCAATCTCAGTATTGTCATTCCGCTTCCCCTTTCATTGTACTGATTTAGCATTGTTCACTCGTTGTAAATAATCCCTGTTTGCTGCCTCATCCGGTTCTCGCCAACCAAGCGCCTCAGCCTTCCCTCGCCATTGCCGCATGCCCTGATCAAGTTGCATGAAATACGGGCGCTGTTCCTCCGGAATGTCTCTCGGCATCGGGTACTTGTTCACAAAATGCCGCTGCCGTAGGCGGTAGCAGGCCGATGCGGTATGCAGCATGGCCGGTACATACTTCGGGTAGTGCGCTAACACCAGACTGGCCAAAGCAATGCGGTACTCTTCCTGGCCTTGCTGTCCATACCACTCCAGCAAGGTGCCTGCCATCACGACAACGGTCTCTTTCTTGGTCAAGGGTTGCATGTAGATGCCATTGGCCAAGGCTTCCGCGGTCATCGGGTTTTGCTGCTGCACCCAGACGTCCCGCGTGAAGCCGGCGCCGCTGGTAGCTTCCAAATTGAAATAGGTACCCAACTCATCCCGGTATTTGACGAAGATATGCTCCGGCGCGGTCGATGCGGTTACGTCGATGCCGAGCTTCTGTCCAAGGACGATGAAGAGCAAGGGCATCGACACGCAATTGCCCTTCCGTGTGGCAAGATAGTTAGGCAACAGCTTGTTGCGAATGTTTTGGCCGAAGGGGTCGTCGAGATCGTAATGGAATGGTCGGTTGGCGTTCCAGGGACCTGCTTGATAAATATACGAACGCAGCGCATCGAGTTTCTGCCGGCTAGTAGCGCGGGCCGGCAATTGGGATTTGACCTTTGCCGCTATCGCATCGAGTTGCTTGAGATTTTTGGCGATGTCGATGCCCGGATCGATCATGTGATCGATGGCCAGCTTTGCTTTCGCGAGATCGATCTGATCGTCCGGCGATTCCAGAATGGCGCGGATCGTTTGAAGATGCGCGTCCGGCACATGTGTGATGCTCTCCGCATATGCAGCCTGGATAGCTGCCGATAGCGGAAGAAACATGCCCAACAAAAACGATAGTACTAATGAAGTAGGCGCTGGTAGCGGGCGCATGCTTATCCGACGGGTAGATGGAGTTTTACATCACAAATTTTAATTGGCGTTACGCCACGCAAAGGCTTGAGTGCCCTTTGAATTCAAGCGGCAATCTCGCAACGACGGCTAATGTAGCCAAATGTAAATTTGATAGGCAAGCATTTTGATTTGGATTTGCCGTTTCCTACCCGCGCAAGTAGGAATTGAGGGTGCTTATATTGCCGAATCAAGATTGGCGTCTGAGTTGCGCTGTGAAAAATTCGTAGAACGCCATTTGGCGCGCATTTCCAAGCTTTTTTGCCCGGAAACCCGCGCCAATGCTGGACTTTCAAAATTCATCCGTGCACCGCCCATGGATACAAAACTGGATACCGGCCTTCGCCGGTATGACAGTGTTCCATTCGCGGTCTGTCTAAATTGAAAGCTATGCAGTTCCGGCAAAGCAGTTATTGCCGCGCCTGAGTCCGAGGTTGCGAGCGATCGCGACTCAATAATCCCCACCGCCCCCCGAAAACCCACCCTGCTGGTAGCGATCCCGCCAGTCGCGCTGCGGGGGCGGCAGCATATTGCTGGTGTCGTATTTGAGTTCGACGTTGTCGGGGGTCAGCCACTCTTGCAGGGATTGGATCAGCGGCTCGCTGATGCGCACGCGCCAGTTTTCGGGCAGGGGCACGTCGACTTCGCCGGTGCCGTTGTTGTAGTGGATGAAAATCGCGCAGCTGCCGGGCTGGTTGGGGGCGAGATGCGGGGAGAGGATGCGGCGCAGTTTTTCGCTGTCGGCCTGGCCGTTCATCGATAGCGTCATCATGCGCACATGCTTACGCGCTTCGTCGATCGACAGCAGCTCGTCGACGATCACGCGCAGGCCACCGGAAAAATCGTCCACGCTGACCTTGCCGCGGATGATCAGGGGCTGATCGTCGACCAGCATGGCGCGCTTCTTGTCGAAGACTTCGTTGTAGATCACGGCTTCCACCCGCGCGGTGCCGTCGTCGAGGGTGATCACGCACATGCGCCCGCGCTTGCCGTTGCGCACGCGCTGCTCGTAGAGAATGCCGGCCAGCATCACCGGCTCGTTCTTGGCCTGCAGATCGATCAGCCTGGTCTTGGCGAACTGGCGGATTTCGCGCTCGTATGAGGTGAAAGGATGACCGGAGAGATAAAAGCCCAGTGCTTTTTTCTCGGCATTCAGGCGGTCGCGTTCGCTCCAGGCGTGCACCTGCACCAGCTCGAGCACATCCATGCTGCCGCCGGTGGCTTCGCCGAACAGGCTGACCTGCTGTGCGTCGCGCTCGGCCTTCTCGGCCATTTCGATGGCCTTGGGCAATGCGGTGATGAGCGTGGCGCGATTCGGCTCGATGGCGTCAAACGCGCCGGCGCAGATCAGCGCTTCGATGGCGCGGCGGTTGACCTTGCTGCGGTCGATGCGGCGCACGAAATCGAGCAAATCCTTGAATGGCCCGCCGGCAATGCGCACGCCGACGATGCTCTCAATTGCCGATGCGCCGGTGCCTTTGACCGCACCGAGGCCGTAGCGCACGGTTTTTTCATCGACCGGTTTGAAGCGATAGGTGCCCTGGTTGATATCCGGCGCCAGCACGGTAATGCCATTGGCCTTGGTGTCGTCGAACACCATTTGCACCTTGTCGGTGAAATCCATCACCCCCGACATGTTGGCGGCCATGAATTCGGCGGTGTAATGCGCCTTCAGGTACGCGGTCTGGTAGGCCACCAGCGAATACGCGGCCGAGTGCGATTTGTTGAAACCGTAGCCGGCAAACTTTTCCATGAAGTCGAAAAGTTCCTTGGCCACCTTGGCGGTGACGCCGTTCTTTTGCGCGCCCTCGCCGAAGATGCCGCGATGCTTGGCCATCTCTTCCGGCTTTTTCTTGCCCATGGCGCGACGCAGCAGATCGGCGCCGCCCAGCGAGTAGCCGCCGATCACCTGGGCGATCTGCATCACCTGTTCCTGGTAGATCATGATGCCGCAGGTGGGCGAGAGGATCGGCCGCACCCGCTCATCAAGGAAGGTCACCGCCTCGCTGCCGTTCTTGTACTTGATGTATTGCGGGATCAGGTCCATCGGGCCCGGGCGATAGAGCGCGTTCAGCGCGGTGAGATCGTCGAGCCTGGAGGGCTTGGACTTGACCAGCAGATCGCGCATGCCGCGACTTTCAAACTGGAAGATCGCCACCGTATTGCCCTTGGCGAAAATCTCGTAGGCTTTCTTGTCGTCGAGCGGAATGGTGGTGAGATCGAATTCGCTGTTTGGGCGGCCATTGGGTTGCTTACCCGGCCGCTCGTGGATCAGCTTGTTGGCTTCTTCCAGAATGGTCAGCGTGGTCAGGCCCAGAAAGTCGAACTTGACCAGGCCCACCGCTTCGACGTCGTCCTTGTCGTACTGGCTCACGAATGAATCCGAACCATCGGCCACATACAGCGGCGTGAAGTCGGTCAGCGGCCCGGGCGCGATCAGCACGCCGCCGGCATGCATGCCGACGTTGCGGGTGATGCCTTCCAGTTTCAGCGCCAGCTCCATCAGCTGCGCGACTTCATCCTCGGCCTTCATGCGCTCGGAGAACTGCGGCTCGGCCTCGATCGCGCCCTTGAGCGTGATGCCGAGCTGATTGGGGATCAGCTTGGCGATCTGGTCGACATAGTTGTAGCCCATGCCGAGCACGCGGCCGACGTCGCGGATCACCGCCTTGGCCGCCATCGTGCCGAAGGTGACGATCTGCGACACGCTTTCGTGGCCGTATTTGTTCTTGACGTAATCGATGACGCGATCACGCCCTTCCTGACAAAAGTCGATATCGAAATCGGGCATCGAGACGCGTTCCGGATTCAGAAAGCGCTCAAACAGCAGATCGTATTCCAGCGGATCCAGATCGGTAATACCCAGCGAATATGCCACCAGCGAGCCGGCGCCCGAGCCGCGGCCCGGCCCGACCGGCACGCCGTTCATCTTCGCCCAGTTGATGAAGTCGGCCACGATCAGGAAGTAACCGGGGAAGCCCATGTGCACAATGGTGCGGACCTCGAACTCGAGCCGCTCCAGATAGCGCGGATAAACCTCGGCGCGTTTGGCCGCATCCGGAAAACCGATCGCCAGGCGCTTGTCCATGCCGGCCTTGGCGGAATCCATCAAATAGGCGTCGATGGTCTCGCCATTGGGCGTGGGAAAATTCGGCAGCCTGGATTTGCCCAGCGAGAATTCGAAGTGGCAGCGCCTGGCGATCTCGGCGGCGTTTTCCAGCGCTTCGGGAATATCGGCGAACAAGGTCGCCATTTCCGCTGCCGACTTGAAATACTGCGCCGCCGTGAAATCGCGCGTGCGGCGCTTGTCGCCCAGCACCTCGCCGCGCGCGATGCAGACGCGCGCTTCGTGCGCCTTGAAATCCTCCGCCTTCATGAACTGGATGGGATGGGTCGCCACCACCGGCAGATCGCAGACACTGGCGAGATTCATCGCCTGCTGGTTGTAGGGCTCGTCGAAATCGCGCTCGGCGCGCTGCAGCTCGATGTAGAACGCATTCTGGAAATCCGCCGACCAAGCATTGGCCAGCGCCATCGCGCGCTTGGTATCGCTCTGCAACAGCGCCTGGCCGATATCGCCGAACGCCGCGCCGGACAAGGCGATCAGGCCATCCGTGGTTTTACCGCTCAGCCATTTGCGCGACACTTCGGCGCGGCCGCGCCAGGTGTTCTCGCGATAAGCGCGCGTCAGCAGCTGGCAGAGATTGAGGTAGCCGGCATCGTTGCGGCACAGCAGCAAGAGGCGCGTGGGCTGGTCGCGATTTTTTTCGTTTTCGATATACAGCTCGCAGCCGATGATCGGCTGCACGCCGCGGCCGCGCGCCATCTGGTAGAACTTGACCGCGCCGAACACATTGGCCAGATCGGTGATCGCCAGCGCCGGCAATTTATCGGCAGCCGCCTTGGCCACCGCTTCATCGATACGGACGATGGAGTCCGTGATGGAGTACTCGGTGTGGAGGCGCAGATGCGCGAAGGGAGCGGAAGGGATCATTGCAGGCCGTCAGAATCAGGGTGGAATTTTAACACCCTGTCGAATCGGCACTCGCCCGATGGATACCTTATTTGCGACGGCATTGCCGCGAACGCGGCGATGAAAACGAGCGCGACGACAGGCTGCCGTAGCACCTGGGCAGGCAACCGGGCTAGGCGGACTGCAGGCCCAAATTGAAAGTGGCCACATAGGCTGCGCCCTCTTTCATGGCGGTAAGCATCAACTCGCTGCCGCCGCTGCGAAAGATGCCGTCGCGCTCATTGCGCCGGTCCCGCCGGCCCTTGGCGGCATAAGGCGCCTGCGCGAAAACCTGGTCGCTGAGCGCATCGTCGAAGTACAACTGCGAGGTAAATTCGCGGATCTTGCCGGCGGCCGCGCCGGCGCGCACCTTGAAATGGATGTGCACGGTCCTGCCGGGATACCAGCCGGGATAGATGGTGATAAAGCTGGCCGCGCCGTTCCGGTCGGTCAGCTGGTAGCCGCGCAGGAATTTCTTGCCGCGGGTGTCGGTGCCGTCGTCATTGACATCCGAATACACGCCCAGCGCATCGCAGTGCCATATATCGACCATGACTCCTGCGAGGGGCGCGCAGCTGCCGCCATCGACGCGGGACACATTGAAGATCAGGCGCAGCTCGGCGCCGGCCTTCAGCGTGCCGTCGCCCGGATCGGCGCGGATGTCGCTGCGATTGAGTTTCTCGTCGACGAAATAAGGGCCCTCGGTCTGCGCCGGCTTCACCACACAGGATGGCATCGGCGTTCCCGATGTTGCAGCCCCACCCAAGGCTTGCCGCGGCGCACCGAGCAAGGTTAGGGCCGCGGAGGTGCCGATCAGGCCAAGCAGTTCGCGGCGGTCGATATTGGCGAGGCGGCTTTTCTCCGTTTCATTGCTGTTGCTCATCTGCCCTCCTCAACCGGGATTGCAACACAAGATCGGTCTCACGTCGGGATTACTTTACGCTTTCCGCGCCGGACATGTCATTGCGCCGGCAATGCGCCGCAATCTCTTCGACCAAACGTGCATGCAGGCCGACAGGCAGATCATGACCCATGCCGGGGATTACCGACAATTTGGCCTGGGGGATCACGCGGGCAGTATCGATGCCGGCGGCCACCGGCAACAGGGGATCGTTCTGGCCGTGAATCACCAGCGTCGGCGCGGTAATCGTTTTCAGCACGCGACTGCGATCGCCGCTTGCGGCAACGGCGACCAGTTGACGGGCGACGCCCTGCGGGTAGTTGCTGCGCAGCACATGGCGTTCGCACATGGCGTCGAGCACGGCATCGTCTTCGGGAAAACCGGGGCTGCCGATGACGCGCAGCACTTTTTTCATGCGTGCAATGGCGCCGGGAATATCGCCGCGCCTGGCGGGCGGCGCCAGCAGGGCATTGCGCGCTTTCCACGTCGGCCCCGGCAGGCTGCGGCGGCCGGTGGTCGACATGATCGAGGTGAGGCTCTGTACCTTGTGCGGAAAATGCGCGGCGAGATTCTGCGCGATCATGCCGCCCATCGAGGCGCCGACCACATGCGCGCGGGCGATGCCCAGCGCGTCCAGCAGGCCGGCGGCGTCACGGCTCATATCGTCGATGTAATACGGCGACTTCATCGGCAGGCGCAGCATGTATTTGGCGAATTCCAGCGGCACATTCGGCATGCCGGCCTGCCCGAACTTGGTGGAGAGGCCGACATCGCGGTTGTCGAAGCGGATCACGCGAAAACCGCGCGCGGCCAGCAATACGCAAAAAGGATCGGGCCAGGCGATCATCTGCATGCCCAGACCCATGATCAGCAGCAGGGGCAGCGCCGTGGCATCGCCGATAATTTCGTATTCGAGCTGGAGGCCGTTGACCTGAACCGACGACATCCTTAATCCCGATCCGGGTCGCGATAGAAATACTGGCGCCAGCCGAGGCGGTGGAATTTTTCCCAGGCGCCCGGGCGCTGCGCAAGACGGTCGGCGACGGCGTACAGCGCGGTCGGGTTCATGCCCATGCCGACATGGCTGGCGACGACTTCGATGTTCTCGGTGTGCTTCGCCTCTTTCTGCTTGCTGAGCGGCCAGGACACCACGCCGTCGGTACGGCTGAAGATCGACGTGGTGGGGACCGGCGGCGCCTCGGCGATCTGCGCCAGCATCGCCGCATCGTCGAGCTTGTGGCCGCTGGCGAATTCATACAGGCGCCAGGCATTGGTCGCCTTCGGATTGCCCGCGAACGGCGTGCCCAGGGTGATGACGCTGCGCACATGATCGGGCAGGGCCTTGGCGAATTCGCGCGCATAAATGCCGCCGAGGCTCCAGCCGATCAGGCTGACTTTCCGTTTCGATTTGCGATGGATTTCGGCGACGCGTTCCAGGCTTTTTTCGAGCACGCCTTCGCGCGGCCCGAAGTTGAAGCCGAGGTCCCAGCCATAGGTTTCGTAACCCTGCGCCGACAGGAAATTGCGCAAGGGCACGGTGGAAAAATCCCCCGCGCCCAGGCCGGGAAATACGATCACCGCATGGCCGTCGCCGGCAGGCGCGCTTTTCAGCAGGGGCCAGGCCGCCAGGGTCGCCCCCAGTTCCCAGGGTGCGCGGCCTTCCAGCGCCAGCAACATTGCGCCAGGCGCCTGCAATTTTTCCAGAACTTCCGCCATCGAATCTCCCTTCGGTTTCCTGCCGCGCCCGGAGCGCTTTGCTTCAGCCATTCATATCACCCACAAATTTTGAGTCTGTGTCGTCCCAGCGGAGGCTGGGACCCAGTCCAATCCTTGATTTTGAAATACGGAGGACTGGATTCCAGCCTCCGCTGGAATGACGACAAATTGCCGATTTGCTGCAAGCATTGCGTTTTCGATATGCCACGCTGTCATCGCGATGATAATGCGGAAGCCCGGCGTTTTACCGCAACGGGCTTTTTTGCAACTCGTGCGCCTGGCTTACCCGCTGCCGTTTTTTTTGCAGGCGATTTTTTTACCTTCGGCGCTTCCTCCGCCGGCAACGCCAGCGCCAGCAATTCGCGATGCGCCGCCTCGACATGCCTGACGAAGGCGGACAGCCGCGGCATTTCGTTTTTGGCGGCGATGAAGCCGTAATCGAGCGAGCCCGCATAGGACTGGATGGTGATGTTCAGCGCCAGCCCGTGGGTGACGATCGACACCGGAAAATGCGCCGTCATCTCAGCGCCGGCCATATACAAGGTCATCGGCGGGCCCGGCACATTGGAGATCACTACATTGGCCACGACCGGAATGCGATTGCTGGCCACTGCGCTCTTGTACAGCGGTGTGATCAGGCTCATCAGCCAGGGAATGCCGAGTGTGGGCAAATCGTCGGTGACGGTCGTCATCGCGCCCTTCATGCCGCCGGTGAGCTTTTTGGCAGCGCTGCTGGCCTCGCGAATCGCGGCCATGCGCTTGGCCGGATCGGCGATGTTGGTGGCCATGTTCACCAGCATCATCGTCACCTGGTTATTGGCGCTGGTATCGCCCGGTGCGCGCAGGCTGACGGGCACGGCCGCGATCATCGCCTTGGTTAAAGTTGCCTTGTCGCCCGCGAAATGATGGCGCAGCGCAGCCGCCACCGTGGCCAGCACCACATCGTTGAGCTTCACGTCGAAATGTTTCGCGATCAGCTTGGCCTCATCGAGCGGAATGCGCGCGGTGGCGAAGGCGCGCCTGCCGCCGATGGCGACATTGAGCGCCGTGCGCGGGCCGAGCTTGATTCCCGTTTTGCCACCTGCCGGCAATAATTTTTTGACGGCCTGCAACGGCGTGTCGCCCGGTTTCAATTTGGCGACGCCACCCGCGAACGCCGCCAGATTGGCGATGCCCGCCAGTTGTTCGGTGGGTGCGCCGGCCTTTCTCGCCTGGCTGCTGGACAATGCGCCGGCGGCCAGGCTGCCGAGCGATTTCATGGCGCCGGGCACGGCCGACAACAGTTTTCCATACTGCGCCACGCTGTTGCGAAACGCGGCCGAGAGCATTTTGGCAGCCGAGAGCGGCAGCGCCGATTTGATTTCCCGCTCCTTTGCATGCGCCGTCCTGGCGACCGGTTTCGGGTCGATATCAAGCACCGCCTGCGCCAGCGCCACCCCGCCCTGGCCGTCGAGCCCGGCATGATGAATGCGCGAGGTGAAGGCGACCTCGCCGCTGGCGAGGCCTTCGATCACGGTGAACTGCCACAGCGGACGATCACGATCGAGCATCCCTTCATGCAGCCTGGCCACCGCCGCTTCAAGCTGCGCCATGCTGCCGGGCCTAGGCAAGGTCATCGCGCGGATATGCCAATCCAGATCGGGATGGTCCTCGCGCACCCAGACCGGGTTGGCGAGATCGAAGGGCATGAAGGCCAGCTTGCGCGTGAACAGCGGCGCCAGGTGCAGGCGCGATTCGAGATGGCGGCGGATGACCGGATAAAAGCTGCCGCGATGTCGCGCCGGCTTCCTGAACAGGATCAGGCTGCCGACATGCATCGGCGTTTCCGGCGTCTCCAGATACAGGAACAGGGCGTCCAGCGCGCTCAGGTGTTGGATGTTGTTCTCCTCGTGCGGCGCGTTTTTTGCAGACTGCTTGCAGACTGCTGTTGGAACGGCTTACGCCGGTTCTATTCTGGCACGATTTCGTCGAGATCCGGGCCGGCAGTAGCGCCGGCGCCCGCCCTCTTGCGGCGCGCCGCGAAAAACGCCTTGAGCAGGGCGCCGCACTCGTCGGCCAGCACTCCGCCTTCGAAGATGGCGTGATGATTGAGCCTGGCCTCGGCCGGCAGATTGAGCACGCTGCCGACCACGCCGGTCTTCGGCTCCATCGCGCCGAACACCACGCGCTTCAGGCGCGAGTGAAACATGGCGCCGACGCACATCATGCAGGGCTCCAGCGTGACATAAAGCTCGCAGTCGATCAGGCGATAATTCCCGAGATATTGCGCGGCGTCGCGCAGGGCGACGATCTCGGCGTGCGTGGTCGGGTCGTTGGAGCTGATCGGCTGGTTGAAGCCGCGACCGATGATCTGTCCTTCGCGCACCACCACCGCGCCCACCGGCACTTCGCCCAGTTCGGCCGCCTGCGCCGCCAGCGTCAGCGCCTCGCGCATGAAGTGTTCGTCATCCATGGGCGTTGCCGGCGGCAATATCAAACATCAAACTCAAGCATTGGTGCGCCTTTTCAGCCATTTTTGCCCCGAAGTGCGCGCCAATGCTTGGGTTTGCCATTTGGGAACTTCTCAAAACCGTCGCGAGCGGTCCAAGGTCGCGGCGAGGAGCGGAAGCGTACGAAGAGTACGCTGAACACCGGCGCCGCGAGGTTGGTCCGCGCAGTAGGTTTTTAGAAGTTCCCATTTTGGATGACCGCGTTGGCGGCGCCACTATTGCCCGGAGTCATGCCGTAATATACGCGTCGGCCTCGATTTCGACGAGATGATCAAGGTCGATCAGGCGCGACACCTCGACCATGGTCGAGGCCGGCCGGATCTTGCCGAAGTACTCGCCGTGCACACGGCCGACCGCTTCCCAGTTGGCGATATCGGTGACAAACATGCGGGTGCGCACCACATCGTTCAACGAGGCGCCGGCCTGCAGCAGGGCCGCCTCGATCTTTTCCAGCACGAAGCGCGCCTGCCGGGCGGCATCGCCCTTGCCCACCACCTGCCCATTGGCGTCGGTGGCGGTGGTGCCGGCCACAAACACATGCCGGTCCACGCGCACGGCCCGCGAATAACCGACGATCGGCTCCCAGACGGCGCCGGAGGAAATGTTCTTGCGGCTCATATCAATATCGCTCGCCTCCAGGAGAGTTGGTTCGTCGGCGCGCAGACGAACTTGATGGCCGCCGCCTATTCTGTGCAAGTGGCCGTACTGCGAATACACTTATGATACCTGCGCGCGGTGCCCAGCCGAAACCGGCTTTCGAATGGCCTCGCTGCTGGACGGCGTCGCAAGCTGAGCCGCCGGCCGCCATCGCAACCACCCTGGAGCTGCATATGGTCAGACTCAAGTTATCGATAACGCTCCGATATGAAATCGCCAACCAAGCCAGCGATTTCATTTTCAATATCCACGCCGCCCAGACCGCGCATCAACAGGTGGTCACTGAAAGCCTGGATATCAACCAGGCGCTGACGCCGCTAATCTATGCCGATACCGCGACGGGCACACGCTTCATGCGCCTCAAGGCCGAGCCCGGACCGCTGACCCTGCGCTACCGCGCGACCGTGGACATCGAACATCATGCGGAATCGCCGGCGCGCATCGAGGAAACCGCGATTTCACGGCTGCCGCCTTCGGTGCTGCCTTATATCTACCCCAGCCGCTACTGTCAGTCGGACCGTTTGCGGCGCTTTGCCACCCGCGAGTTCGGCCATTTGCGCCAGGGATACCAGCGGGTGCAGGCGATCCACGACTGGGTGCGTGCGCATACCACCTTCACGCCGGGCAGTTCAAATGTCAGCACCTCGGCGATCGATACCCTGATCGACCAGGTCGGCGTCTGCCGCGAATTCGCACATTTGATGATTGCCCTGTGCCGGGCCGTGAATATTCCCGCCCGCTTCATCACCGGCATCGATTACGGCGCCGACCCGGCCCTGGGGCCCACCGATTTTCACGCCTACGTGGAAGCGTTTCTCGGCGACCGCTGGTACCTGTTCGACCCCACCGGGGTGTCGCCGCCGATGGGCCTGGTGCGCATCGGCACCGGGCGCGACGCGGCCGATGTCTCGTTTGCCACCATGTTCGGCGCGGTGACCTCCTCGGCGCCCTCGATCCAGATCGAGGCGGTGAACGACCCGGCCAATGGCTTCGTCCAGCCTTGGCTGTGTGCGGATGCGCTGTCGTCGATGTCCGACGGCTGAGCCTTTTTCTACTATGTGCGCTGACAGACAGACCGCCTTGGGGACAGGCCCCAAGCTCTCCGTCCGGGAATAGCGACAGCGGTGCCAGCACCCTGCCGGCTTCCAATAACCAGATCGACGTGATTGCCGGCAAGATCCAGGAATCGTACGGCATCACCAAAGACGATGCCGAGGTCCAGATCAACGACTGGCAGAAGCGCATGAAGGAATTGAACAACAACCAATGATTCTGCCGCACAAGGGCGCAATCGCCGGCGATGCCAAGGCCAATTGCCTTACACAGGCCAAAACGCGTTTCGGCAAATAAATAATAATTGGCCGGGCAAGCCATCCAGTTAGATCAGAGGCGCCTTTGGGCGCCTCTGATCATTTCCGGGGCCACGCGGTGCATATGCAATAATCCTCGCAAACAAACAGGGGGAATTGCAGATGCAGTCATTTTTCGTGCTGGTACTGCTGTTCTTTGTAGTCGGGCCGATCGTGCTGTTTTTTCTGGTGCTGGGCGCGCGCAACCGCATCGATGCGCTGGAACGCAGCCAGAAGGAAATGCGCGATGAGTTGCAACGCCTGCGCGGCCAGCCCGCCGCCAGGCCGGTCCCTGCCCGCGCGGTGGAATCGCCGGCCCCGGCCGCGCGCAGCGAAGCCGAGGCAAAACCTGCCACCGCCGCAATAACGCCGCCCGCGTCGGCACCCGCACCGCCGCCTGAAATCGTCAGCGCGCCCATTGCCAAACCGGCGCCGGGCCCGGCTTCAGCAAATGCCCCGGTTCCGGTCAGCATGCCGCGCAGGGAAATTACCGCAAGCGCCACGGAAGCGGATGCACCACCGCCGTATGAACCGTCGCCGCCACCAGCCTGGCTGGTGCATCTGAAAGAATGGCTGTTCGGCGGCAACCTGGTGGCCAAGGTCGGCCTGCTGATCCTGTTCTTCGGTGTGGGCTTCCTGCTCAAATATGCGGCGGCCCGCGTCACGGTACCGATCGAATTCCGCCTGATCGGTATCACCCTGGTCGATATCGGACTGCTGCTGTGGGGCTGGCGCATTCGCGCATCCCGTCCCGCCATCAGCCTGCCGGTGCAGGGCGCTGCACTGGCCATCCTGATGCTGGTGACCTTCGGCGCGTTCCGTCTTTACCATCTGATTCCCGGCGGTCTCGCTTTCGCATTGCTGTTTGTGCTGACGGCATTTACCTGCATCCTGGCGGTATTGCAAAACGCGGTATGGCTGGCGGTGTTCGGCATCGCCGGCGGTTTTGCGGCGCCGATCCTCACCTCAACCGGACAGGGCAGTCATATCGCGCTGTTCTCCTACTACGCCCTGCTCAATGCCGGCATTCTGGCGATCGCGCTCAAGCGCTCCTGGCGCGCGCTCAATCTGCTGGGCTTCATATTCACTTTCCTGATCGGCACCACTTGGGGCGTACTGCGCTACCAGCCGGAAAACTATGCCTCGGTGCAGGGTTTCCTGATCCTGTTCTTCGTGTTTTATGTGGCGATCGCCATCACTCACGCGATCAGGCAGGCGCCGCGGTTGAAGAATTATGTCGACGGCACCCTGGTATTCGGCACGCCCCTGCTGGCCTTCGGCCTGCAATACGGCATCGTCCACGACAAGCCTTTCGGTCTTGCCTATTCGGCCCTGGCGCTCGGCCTGTTTTACATCGGGCTCTCCCTGCTGATGTGGCAGCGCCGCGGCAGCTCGCTGAAGCTGCTGGTGGAATCGTTCCTGGCGTTGGGCATCGTGTTCGGCACCCTGGCCATTCCCTTCGCGCTCGACGGCCGCTGGACCTCGGCCGCCTGGGCGCTGGAAGGCGCCGGCATCGTCTGGGTGGGCTTGCGGCAACGGCAGACGCTTGCCTGGGTGTTCGGCGTGCTGGTGCAGGTTGGCGCCTGGTTCTCCTTCATCGGTTCGGTCAGCGGTCTGACACCGTCGGTCGCTGCACAATCGAACCTGTGGCTGGGCTTCCTGCTGCTGGCCGGCACCGGGATGGCGATGGCGATGAATTTCCGCAAGCGATCCAGTGAAGGTGCGGCCGATGGCCAAGGCGGCGCATTGGCCCTGCTGGCCACCCTGTTCCTGGCGGTGGCTTCCGTCTGGCTGCTGGCCGGCGCGTGGACGGAAATCATCCTGCATATGCATGGCCATTTGCGCGGCACCCTGCTGGTGTTCAGCGCGGTGATGGTGGCAGGCATCCTCGGCATGGTGGCCAGAAGCCTCGAATGGAACGTGGCGCGTTACTTCGCCGTGCTGCCGCAAATCGCTGCCGGCGCGGCGCTGGCCTACGCATTGTTCAACGGCGACAGCATGCAATCGCAGGGCAATCTGTTCGACGGTCCCTTTCTCGGCGCCCTGCTGATCGCGCTCGGCGCCGGCTTCAGCGGCCTGATGTTTCATCGCCAGCCCGAGACCGGACATCGCGGCCTGTCGCGCATGTTGCTGGGCTGGAGCGCGCTATGGTGGTTTGCCCTGGTGCTGCCCAGCCTCGCCGCCTGGGGCGAGTGGATGCTGGCCGCCCACACCACGCTGGACGCCGGCCGCAGCGAGCTGTTCCATGCGCTGTACAACCTGTTCCTCGCCGCCGGCGCGATCGCTTTTGCGCGTCTCACCATCCGCCTCGACTGGGCCGATCTGCGCTGGCCGGCCGCCGTCGTCTGGCCGGGCCTGCTGATCGCCACCCTCGACATCCTCGACACCCTGCACGGCGGTGGCCTCAATCTGCCCGGCGCGCCCGCATGGGCTGGTTACATTGCCCTGTGGCTCGCCGGCGAATGGCTGCTGGCCAATAGTCAGCGCACCGCCTGGTTGCTGCCCGAGGAGCGGCCGTGGACATTGCGTGTGCTGCACACCCTGCGCACCACCAGCCCCTGGCTGATCCTCTGGCCGCTGGGACACCACCTCATCACCCGGGCCCTGCAAGCCGGCTCGGCACAAGAGGCGATGCTGCTGGCCGAGGCCGGCTGGTACACCACCGGCAGCTGGGCGCGTTATCTGCCGGCCTGGGCGATGATGGCTTTCATCGGGGTGCTGATCACACGCGTTCTCGCCGCCGATGAGGATAACGACCGAGTGGACAACTGGCCGGTGGCGCCAATTCCCGAATGGTATCGGCACACCCTGATTCCGCTGGGCACGCTGTGGTCGCTGCTGCTCGTGCTGTTCTGGAACTTTGCGCATAACGGCCAGATGGCGCCCCTGCCCTATCTGCCCCTGCTCAATCCCCTCGACCTGAGCACCGGTTTCGCCGCGCTGCTGGGCATCGCCACCTGGCGGATGCATGGCGGGGCGGGCGCCGAGGTTCGCCCCTGGTCCAGCCGGGTGCTGCAGGCGGCCATGCTGCTGGCCTATCTCTGGTTCAATCTGATGCTGTTGCGCACCGCCGCCAATTATCTCGACATCCCTTATCGTTTCGATCGCCTGTTCCAGTCGCAATTCGTGCAGGCGATGCTGTCCCTGGTATGGAGCGCCACCGCCCTGGTGCTGATGCGTTTCGCCGCGCGCCGCGCCATGCGCACACCATGGATGGCCGGCGCCGCACTGCTGGCGCTGGTGGTCGCAAAATTGTTCTTTGTCGATCCCAATGTCGGCGGCATCGAGCGCATCGTGTCCTTCCTGGGTGTCGGCGCCCTGATGCTCGCTATCGGCTACCTGGCGCCTTTTCCGGGTTCAGCCGCTTCCGAGGGCATGGGCACCGATGAGAAAAACGCTGCGGCCGAATAATGCGGAGATCATGCATGCCTGAAAAAAATATCCATCCCACACTTGTCTTGCTGCTGGCGCTGACGCTATGCAACCTGCCGGCCACCGCCGCGGACGACAGGACAAAGTCCGACACGCCCGCCGATTACGCCTATGCCCTGCCGCTGCAAATCAGCGGCAAGCAGGGTGTGGTCGGATTGCGTCTGCCGTTGCCGGTATATCAGCAGGCCAGGACGGCGGCACTCGACGATTTGCGGGTGTTCGATGCGCATGGCAATCCGCAACCCTTTGCGCTCTATCATCCGCAACCCGCAACGCCGGCGCAGCGGTCCACCCTGGCCGCCAATATTTTTCCGATCCGGGCACAGCGCAATACCGCCGCCGGCCCCGCCACCTTCGACCTCGACATCCGCACCCGCGCCGACGGCAGCGTGCTCTCGGTGCAGGCGCGAACCGGCAAGGGCGCCGGCGGCGGCGCACTCAGCAGCCTGCTGCTGGACTTCGGCGCCGATGCCATCGGCACTGGCACTGTCACGGATACCGCCAGCCCGATGCGCATCGAGGCCCTGCGTTTTACCCTGCCACCCGCACAAACCGAATATACCGCCGAGGTCTGGCTCGAAACGAGTGCCGATTTGAAACGCTGGGACACCGTTGGCGCCGCCGAATTGCGCTGGCTGCGCAACGATAATGCGCAGACGCTGGCCAGCGACCGGCTCGAATTCAGTCCGCAATCCTTCCGCTACGCGCGCCTCACCTGGCAGCGCGGCGAGCCCCTGCTGTTTACCGGAATCCAGGCGGAAACCATCATCCGCAAAACCGCGGAGCCGCCGCGCGAAACCCTGTGGATCCAACCCGTGCGTGCGCGGCAGGCCGGCGACCTCGCCTATCCCGCCGGCATCGCCATCCCGGTCGAGCAGATCGCATTGCGCTTCAGCGAACCCAATATCGTCTACCCGGTCGCGCTCGGCCAGTATGTGGAGCGGCCCAGCCGCCATAGCGGCAATCCGACCGAATGGCTGTTCGAGGCGCGGACCCGCGCCACCTTCTACCAGATCACGCAAAACGAGCAGACCCGCCGCTCGGGCGCCATACAGGCCGGCGACGCGCACGCGCAGGAGTGGGTCATCCGCCCGCAGACCAATGGCGCCGGCGCCATGCCGGAACTCGGGCTTTCCTGGCAGCCGGCCACCCTGGTGTTCCTCGCCGGGGGCACGCCCCCGTACACGCTGAGCTTCGGCCGCAGCGATGCCGTCAATGCGGCCCAGCCCCTCAATCAGGTCGCCCCCAATTTCAGCGCACAGGAGCTGGGTCAGCTTGAGCTGGCGCAGGCCGGCGCGCTGCAATCCTCGGCCGGCAATGCGCAGGCAAACAGCGCCGCCGCGCAAGCCGGCATATCCGCCCGCAATCGCAGTCTGATGTTATGGGGGGTGCTCCTGCTCGGCGTATTGGTACTGGGCGGCATGGTCTGGCGACTGGTGAAGCAGATGAGGAGTGCTCCGCCTGCTGGCGGTGCGTGACCGCATTCACGGAAAAATTTGATGAAACAAAAATGCCCGCAGATTGCGGGCATTTTCATTGGCGAAGATGAAGGCGTCCTCTACTCCCACTCGATCGTCGCCGGCGGCTTGCCGGAAACGTCATACACCACACGATTGAAGCCGCGCACTTCATTGATGATGCGGTTCGACACCTTGCCCAGCAGGCTATAGGGCAACTCGGCCCAGTGCGCGGTCATGAAGTCGGTGGTTTGCACCGCGCGCAGGGCGACTACATTTTCATAAGTGCGGCCGTCGCCCATCACGCCGACGCTTTTCACCGGCAGATAGACGGCAAAAGCCTGTGCGACCTTGTCGTACCAGCTCACGCCGTTTTCATCCTTGGCCGCGCGCAGTTCCTCGATAAAGATAGCGTCGGCACGGCGCAGCAAGTCGGCGGCCTCGCGCGAGACCTCGCCAAGAATGCGCACACCGAGTCCCGGTCCCGGGAAGGGATGGCGGAACACTATCTCGCGCGGCAAGCCCAGGGCGACGCCGAGATTGCGCACCTCGTCCTTGAACAGTTCGCGCAGGGGTTCCAGCAATTTCAGGTGCAGGGTATCGGGCAGGCCGCCGACATTGTGGTGCGATTTGATGGTGTGCGCCTTCTTGGTTTTGGCCGAGGCGCTTTCGATCACATCCGGATAAATGGTGCCCTGCGCCAGCCATTTGGCATTCGGCAATTTGGCGGCTTCGCGCTGGAACACCTCGACAAACACGCGACCGATGATCTTGCGCTTCTGCTCGGGATCGCTGACGCCTTTGAGCTGACCGAGAAAATCCGCGGTCGCATCGACGTAAATGACCTTCATGTGCAAATTGTCGCTGAAGGTTTTTTTGACCTGCAGGGATTCATTCAAGCGCATCAGGCCGTTATCGACATACACGCAGATGAGTTGTTCGCCGATCGCTTTGTGGATCAGGGCCGCCGCGACGCTGGAATCGACGCCGCCGCTCAGGCCAAGAATCACTTCCTCCTTGCCGACCTGCTCGCGGATATGCGCGACCGCCTGCGGGATGTACTCGGGCATGTTCCAGTGCGAATCGCAGCCGCAGATCTCGTGCACAAAGCGGCTGTAGATGGCCGGGCCCTGTTTGGTATGGGTCACTTCCGGGTGAAATTGCAGGGCGTAGAAGCGCCGGGTTTCATCGGCCATGCCGGCCAGCGGCGTGGTCTCGTTGGAGGCGATTACCTTGAAACCGGGCGGCAGTTCCGTGACCTTGTCGCCATGCGACATCCACACATCGAGCAAGCCGTGTTTTTCCGCATTGGCGCGGTCCTGGATGCCTTCCAGCAATTTGGAATGGCCGCGGGCGCGCACCTCGGCGTAGCCGAATTCGCGCACCAGCCCGTTCTCGACCTTGCCCCCCAGTTGCGCGGCCATGGTCTGCATGCCGTAACAGATGCCCAGTACCGGTACGCCCAGCTCGAACACTGCCTGCGGCGCGCGCGCGGTATCGGCTTCGGTCACTGAGGCATGGCTGCCGGAAAGAATCACGCCCTTGGGATTGAAGGCGCGAATCTCGGCGGCGGACATATCGAAGGGATGCAATTCGCAGTAGACGCCGGCCTCGCGCACGCGGCGCGCGATCAACTGGGTGACCTGGGAACCGAAATCGAGAATCAGGATTTTGTCGGACATGGGGTTCAGTGTGCCGCGGCTGCGGGCAGTGAGGATCGATGGGTTTTGAAATAGCGCCAGGCCAGCAGGCAGGCGATCAGCTGCAAAAAGGCGCTGAGGAAAAATACGCTGCCGATGCGCCAGTCGTTGGCGGGGTAATGACTCGCCATGCCCAGCAAGGCGGTACCGATCAGGGGCGCAATCACGATCGACAGGCTGCCGATGGATTGCAGCGAGCCCATCAGCGCGCCCTGTTCGCGCGGATCGGTGGCCTTGGACACAATGCCCTGCAAGGCCGGCGCGGCGGCAAAGGCGAGCAGGTTCATCAGGATGAACACGTACATCATCCAGCCATGGGTGGCGAGGCCGTAGAGCACATAGGTGATGCCGCCGGAGATGAGCCCCAGCATCGACAGCCGGACTTCGCCGAATTTTTTCATCAGCCAGCCCAGCAGGCCGGCCTGCACCACGGCAGAGGATAGGCCTACGCAGAACAGTGCAAAGCCGTTGTCGCGTGGCGTCCAGTCGAAACGGAAATGGGTGTACAGCACCCAGGTGGTTTGCAGCAGCACTTGCGCAAACGTCACCAGGGCGAACACGGCGATGAGGCCGCCGATATCGCGACGCCCGGCCAGTCGTGCGATCGCGGAAAAAGGATTGGCCCGCGCCAGGGAGAATGCGGCGCGTTTTTCCCGGGGCAGCGATTCCGGCACCATCAGGTAACCGTAAATGAAATTTACCGCGCACAGCCCGGCGGCGACATAGAACGGCAAATGCAGATTGATGCTGCCCAGGAGGCCGCCCAGCATCGGCCCGCAAATGAAGCCCAGGCCGAAGGCCGCGCCGATCTTGCCGAAGCTCTTGGCGCGGTTTTCCGGCGTCGACACATCCGAGGCATAGGCCGAAGCCACCGACATGCTGGCCGAGGACATGCCGCCGATGACGCGGCCGATGAACAGGGCCGCCAGATTGGGCGCCCAGGCGGTGGCAAGGAAATTGAGGAACATGCCGGCCATCGAAAATAGCATCACCGGCCGCCTGCCGATACGGTCGCTGACGGCGCCGAGGATCGGCATGCACAGGAACTGCAGCAGGCCGAAGGTGGCGGCCAGGATGCCAAACCAGTGCGCCTGCAGATCGCGGCCTTCAACGAACTCGCCGACCAGGATCGGCAGCACCGGAATCGCCAGCCCGATGCCGAGCATGTCGATGAAGACGCAGACCAGGATGAAATTGAGATTGGGTTTTCGCGCGACGCGAACAGCGGATGCTACGGCGGCTTCAGTCATGATTCAAAATTTCTTTTCCAGACGGCGGCAACAACGGGGTGCTGTTCGACGAGGATGATGGCGGCGGCGAGTTTGGGACAGGTCTCGACAAACCATTTGCGCCCGGGCGTCCAGCGGCTGACCATGGCCAGATAAATATCGAGCGCAGTCAACTGCGCACCGAGGGCATAGGGTGCGGGATTCAGTTGCGCTTCGATGATCGTCCAGAAGTGTTTTAATCGATCGGTGAGCTTGTCCTTGAACGCGGCCTGCGCGGCCTCACCCTCCACCCAGTGTCCCGGAGAATCGCGAAATGCAAACACCGCATAAAGATTGCCTGGCACATAGACCATCCAGCGATAAAACTGCGCACGCGCCGCCGGTTGCGGCGGCACCAGTTCCGGCATGCGTTCGCACAACCAAAGGATGATGGCGGCGCTCTCGGTCATGACGCTACCGTCGTCGAGCACCAGAGTAGGCACCTGCGCCAGCGGATTGAGGCGCCTTAACTCGTCGACCTTGTCATCCGGTTCCCAAGGGGTGGCCTTGATGTATTCGTAGTCGAGCTTCGCCAGCTGCAACATCACCTCGACGGCGGCGGAACCACATCCGGGGCAGCCATACAGTTTCATGCTCTAGCCGTTTCGTTCACAGACCCGCTTCTTTCACTGGGAGCCGCGCCCGGCCGATTGACAACCGGCGCGCTCATCGCACATTCAATCCGCCCGATAGTTCGGCGCTTCCTTGGTGATCTGCACATCGTGCACATGCGACTCGCGCATGCCGGCCGAGGTAATCTCGACGAAGGTGGCCTTGGTGCGCATTTCCTCGATGGTCGGACAGCCGACCAGGCCCATCGAGGCACGCACCCCGCCCATCAGCTGGTGAATGATGGTGTTGACCGGGCCCTTGTAGGGCACGCGGCCTTCCACCCCTTCCGGCACCAGCTTGTCGGCGTTGTTGATGTTTTCCTGGAAATAGCGGTCGCTCGATCCTTTTTGCATCGCGCCCAGCGAACCCATGCCGCGATAGCTTTTGTAGGAGCGGCCCTGGAACAATTCGATTTCCCCCGGCGCTTCGTCGGTACCGGCGAACATCGAACCCATCATCACGCAGGAGGCGCCGGCGGCGATGGCCTTGGCCACATCGCCCGAATAGCGGATGCCGCCGTCGGCGATGCAGGGAATACCGAGCTTGTCGAGCGCGCTGGCGGCCTCGGCCACGGCGGTGATCTGCGGCATGCCGACGCCGGTGACGATACGCGTGGTACAGATCGAGCCGGGACCCACGCCCACCTTGACGCAATCGGCGCCATGATCGGCCAGCGCCTTCGCACCATCGGCCGTGGCCACATTGCCGCCGATGATCTGTACCGCCGGAAATCTGACCTTGACGCTTTTGATCATGTCGAGCACGCCCTGGGCATGGCCGTGCGAGGAGTCGACCACCAGGCAATCCGCGCCGGATTCAATCAGGGCCGCGGCGCGCTCCAGATTGTCGCCGCCGACGCCGATGGCGGCGCCGACACGCAGACGACCCTGCGCGTCCTTGGAGGCGTCGGGATGGTCTTTGGCTTTCTGGATGTCCTTCACCGTGATCAGGCCGACCAGTTCGAACGCATCGTTGACCACCAGCACGCGTTCAAGGCGGTACTCGTGCAGCAGGTGCTGGGCCTGGTCGAGGGTGGCGCCCTCCTTCACTGTGACCAGCTTGTCCTTGGGCGTCATGATCGACTTGACCGGCTGGTCCAGTTTGGTCTCGAAGCGCAGGTCGCGGTTGGTGACGATGCCGAGCAGTTTCCGTCCGTCGACCACCGGCAGGCCGGAGATATTGTGCTGACGGGTCAGGGCGATGACTTCGCGCACCAGCATATCGGGCGGCACCACCAGCGGATCCTTGACCACGCCGCTTTCGAAGCGTTTGACCTTGGCGACTTCGGTGGCCTGGGCACGAATCGACAGATTCTTGTGCACGATGCCGATGCCGCCTTCTTGCGCCAGGGCGATGGCAAGACGCGATTCGGTGACCGTGTCCATCGCCGCCGACAGCAGGGGCAGATTGATGCGAATGGTTCTGGTGAGCTGGGTCGCGAGAGAAACGTCGCGCGGATGAACCTGGGAGTGGGCGGGAACGAGGAGGACGTCGTCGAACGTCAGGGCCTTTTTGACGAGTTTCACGTGCAGGGCTCCGGCAAAAAGCGGATTATACGCGAGTCGCTCCGCCTCGCAAAACGCCCCCGGCGGCAGGTTCACCAAAGCCGGCTCGCAATATCGCCAGGTTGACTCCACCAGCGAATATCGCTAATTTAGGGAACTCGCGCGAAGTTGCCTACCTAACTCATTGATGGTTCATAAAATTTCCTCCTTTTCGAAACACGGCCTCGGCATCGTTGGCGGGCTACTTCTCTTCACCTTAGGCGCCTGCACGGTGCCGCAGACGCCGCCGACATCGGTGGTCCTGCTGCCGCCCCCCGCACCGGTCAGAACAGAAGCGCCCGCGACCGCGCTCAGCCCTGAGGCGGACAGCGCATTGAAGGACGCCGAACAAAATGTGCGCGAGGCGCGCGCGCAGCGCGCCTTGTGGATCGCCGCTGTCGAAGAGCTGCAAAAGGCACGCGCCGCCGCCAGGGTCTTTGATAGCGAGGCGACACTGGCGCATGCACGCGAAGTCGTGACTTTGTGCGCTCTGAGTCTGCAACAAAAACAGGCGCCGCCCGTCAGCTGGTAGCGTAGAGTACAGCCAGCGACCGTCATACTCCTGTCTATCCCTTTCTTTAATGCCATTCTGAACACGCGGCCGACAGGCCGGCAACCAAAAGCCAGCAATGAGGAGCCCCCAATGAAATCGCCAATCCAGTTATTTGTCGCCGCCGCGGTGCTGCTTGCCACCGCCACCGTCGCCGCGCAGGTCTACAAATGGGTCGACAAGGATGGCAAGGTGCAATACAGCGACACACCGCCCCCGCCCAGCGCGAGCAAGGCCGACCCCAAGAAGCTGAACACCGTCGCCACCACCCCGGCCCCGACGGAGGCCGCCGCCAAGTCGGCCGCCAATGCGCCGAAGACCGTTCAGGAACGCAGCAAGGAAGCCGATAAACGCCGTATCGACGAGGCCGAAAAAGCCAAGAAGGACGAAGAAGCGCAAAAAGTCGCGAAGCAAAACGAGGAACGCTGCAAGGCCGCCACCCGTTACAAGAGCGATCTTGACAGCGGCCGGCCGATCGCACGCAACAACGACCAGGGCGAGCGCGCCTTCATGAGCGACGAGGAACGCAGCGCCGAACTCGCGCGCGCCACCGCGGCGATGGCGGAAGCCTGCAACAAATAGCGGGTGGCGGCGACTGCATCGGGCCGCGCGGGTGATCCGGCAGCAAGGACTGGCCGGCGACGAAATCGCAGCACGCATGTAAAATGAAATTCCAAAGTCCAGCATTGGCGCGGTGTTTGAGGCATTTTTGCCCGTAAAGCCGCGCCAAATGGCGTTCTACGTTTTTTTGCCCAGACGCTGGCGAGGCTTGTCACTCGCCACTTTCGCGCGCCGCGCATCCTTGGGGTCGGCCTGTAGCGGCCGATAGAGCTCCACGCGATCGCCGTCGCGCAACACATGGTTGCGCGGCTTTTGCTTGCCCCACACGCCGCTGGCCGCCGTCGCCAGTTCCGCGGCTGGCACATGCGCGGCGATGGCGGACGCGGCGATCGCATCGTCGATGGTGGCGCCCGCCGGCAGGCTGAGCGCAATCTCGCCCTGCCAGCCCGGGCCGGCCCAGGCGACGCTGATGCGAATTTTTTCCGCGCTCTCAACCATGCACGGCCTTCCGCGCCAGCGCCTCGGCACGGGCCTCGAAGCGGTGGATCAGGGTATTGGCGATCATGCCGAACACCGGGCCGATCGCCGCTTCCAGCACCCGGTTGGCGAAGCTGTATTCGAGTTGCAATTCAACCTTGCTGGCGTCCGCCGTGAGCGCGGTAAAGGTCCACAGCCCCTGCAGCTGGCGGAACGGTCCTTCGCGCAGGGTGAGGCGCATCCATTCCCCATCCTGCTTGTGGTTTTCGGTGGTAAACGACTGGGCGATGCCCGCGTAATGAATGTCGATGCTCGCCACCGTCAGCACGGCGTCACGCTCGAGCACCCGGGCGCCGCCGCACCAGGGCAGGAACTCAGGATAGCGTTCCACCGCATCGACCAGATCGAACATGGTCTTGGCGGAATGGGGCACCAGCACGGATTTACGGACTTGCAGCATCGAGGACTCGCGCGTTGCGGAGCCGCAATTCTAGCCCGCCGCGACCCGGCGGCCGCACTGCGCTAGAATCCCGCTCTTGGAAAGAACATTCATATGAGCATCGTCGACAACAAAAAAGCCTTTTTCGACTACTTCATCGAAGACCGCTTTGAAGCCGGCCTGGTCCTTGAGGGCTGGGAAGTGAAGGCCATCCGCGCCGGACGCGCCAACATCAAGGAAGGCTATGTGGTGTTGCAGCACGGCGCATTCTATTTGATCGGCGCCAATATCTCGGCGCTGAACTCGGCCTCCACCCATGTCAACCCGGATGCGGTGCGCAGCCGCAAGCTGCTGCTGAATAAGGCGGAAATCGACAAGCTGATCGGCAAGGTCGAACAACGCGGCTACACCATCGTGCCGCTGAACCTGCATTACGCGAAAGGCAATGTGAAGCTCGACATCGGCCTCGCCCGCGGCAAGAAGCAATACGACAAGCGCGCCACCGAAAAGGAAAAAGACTCCAAGCGCGAGCAGCAGATGGCGATGAAGAAGGTCGTCAGCTAGCGGCCAGTTTCGCGGCGCGGTGTTCCCAGAACGCCGCCATCATGCCGGCCGCCACGATCATCGCCCCGCCCGCCCAGTCCTGCAGACGCGAAACCTCCCCGGCCAGAAAGTGTGCGGCGACGGCGGCCACCACCAGTTCGAACAACAGCACCACCGCCGCGCGATTCGCCGCCAGTTTGCTCAGGCCGTACTGCAGAGTGACACTGGTCGACATCAGCACCGCGCCGATCACCGCGATCAGCAGCGCATGCGGCGCCGCCAGCGGCAGCCATTGCCCGGTGCCGGGCGCCAGCCATAGCGCCACCGGCAGCGCCACCACGGCTACACCGATGGCGCCGGCCAGGGACTTGGCCTGCGGCGTCACCTGATGCGCGCCCTTGACCAGCACATTGCACAAGGCGAAGGCGAAGCCCGCCGCCAGTCCCAGCCATTCGTAACCGTTGCGCGGCGCCGGGAAGCCCAGTGCCGGCTGCCATAGCATCACCACCGCCCCGGCCATCGCCAGGGCCGCGGTCGCATAACCGATGAGGGTCAGGCGCTCTTTCAGGATCAGGCGCGCCAGCGGCACCGTCCACAGCGGCGCCAGATAGAACAGCAGCACGATGCGCAATACCTCGGCTTCCATGATCGCCACCAGGTAGGCCACATTGGTGAAGCCGGCGGACAGGCCGATGCCCAGCATCCATGCCGTGTTCGGCAAAAATTCGCGCCAGGCGCGCGGGAACAGGAGCAGGCCGACGACGATCGACACCAGGTAGGAAAGCAGGGTCGCCACCGGCGCGGGCAGGCCGGCGCCCTGCATCAGGCGAAACGGATACCAGAGAATGCCCCAGGAAGTGGCGCCCAGCATCAAGGCGAAAACCGGCAGCAGGGTCGGGGCGGGCGCCGACGGGGAACGAGGGGACAAAGCAGAAACCTTATAATGGGCGCCTTGCTGCGGTCGATGCCGGCAATGAGTCGCCCGGGACA
>DASWEY010000020.1:0-207741 GCA_036394575.1 Usitatibacteraceae bacterium
TGCAGGTGCCGGTGATGGTGGCGCTGACCGCCATGGTTTGCGTGTTGCCGGCAAATGCCGAGGTCGATGCGCCAAAGGCGGCTGCAATCATTGAGGCAAGTAGAATTTTTTTCATGTTCGTGTCTCCGTGGTCTTGGTGTAATGTTGAACTTCGGTCTGCGAGCGCCAGATGCTTTTGCGTTCGCCCTTAACTTGAAACCAAGTCTAGGCCCGACGCGAAATATGCAATGTGTGCCGCGACACAAAATGCCCGAACGTTTGTTAATGATTGTCACGGGATCGACCACGCGGTGAACAGGAAAACACCCCGCGATGGATGCGGCACGATGCGCATGACCGGTCTGAATTTCTGCGGGGCCCACTACGAATCGCGCGCCGCCGCGGCGCGTGTCGCACTGTAAACGGGCCGAGGCAGTAGAATCGCGCTTCCGACTGCATGGATGACCAGATGGCGCGCCGATGAACGACGATTTCGATTTCACCAAACCCGCCACCGGCACCAACACCGCTGCGCCGGCTCCGCCGGTGGCGGTTAAAAGCAAAATGTACAACCCCGCGGTGGCGCGCAAGCTGTTCGAACTGGGCGGCACGCCGGAACAGATCGCCTCCGGCGGCACCTTCTTCGCCGAGCATGAAAAGGCCGCCAAGAGCGGGCTGTTCAGCAAGGGCCAGGCGAACAAGATGTTCTTCCTGAACGCCGGCGAAGTCGCGCTGACCGCCGGTGGGCGCGTGCTCGACACCATTCGCGGCGGCGAAATTTTCGGCGAGATGGCGGTCATCACCGGCGGCGCGCGCAGCGCCACCGCCACCGCGCGCACCGATTGCAGCGGTTATTCCATGGACGCCGCGCAGTTCCAGGCGGCGATCCAGCGCCTGCCCGAATTCGCCTTGATGCTGATGAGCGTGATGTTCGACCGCCTGCGCCTGCTGGCGGCGCGCCTGGCCGCGCGCAAGACCGCCGCGCCGGCGGCGGAACGCGAGATGGCCCTGTTCGATGCCGTCACCCTGGCTCAGTTGCACGCGCAGCTCGATCAATCTGCCACCCTGCGCTACCAGCGCCGCCAGGCGATCATGCGCGAGGGCGAGACCGGTGCGTATATGTACATCGTGCTCGAGGGCGCTGTGGACATTTCGATCAACGGCAATGTGGTCGAAACCGTGCGCGTCGGCGGCACCTTCGGCGAAATGGCCCTGGTCGATCAATCGCCGCGCACCGCCAGCGCCAGCGCCGTCGATGATTGCGCCTTGCTGGCGATCAATCGCGTGGCCCTGCTGGCGCTGGTGAAGGCGCAGCCCGGTTTCGCCATCGCCCTGCTGAAATCGGTCGCCGACCGCTTGCGGCATATGAATTCCCTGCTGGCCTGAATCCGGGGCGGATAAACAGGGAATAAAAAAAGGGCCGCTCCTTGCGGAGCGGCCCAACACTCACCACGGAGGAGAGACTGGTTACCCAAATGCGCCTACTGTGCGCCTACTGCCGCCACGCCCACGACAGCGAGCGGAGAACCAGCACAGGTTGAATCTTGCCGCAGCGATACGGCGCTGTCCCCACCCGGCCGGGTGGGAAAGAAACACGGCAGCGATCGCAACGCGTCTTGCAATGGGTTCCAAACCAGTGTGTCGCGTCCCTCGCACAGGGGCAATCCCGCATTCGTGGGGCGAAATGGCGGTTCAAATCGGAAGATGAAAGTCCAGCATTGACGCGGCGTTCGAGGCAAAAATGCCCGGGAAGCCGCGTCAATGCTTGACTTTGACATTTCATCATTCTGCAATCTTGTACGTTTAGGCGCACGGTCCGTTGCCCTCCGGCCATCCCTCGATCGCCGGTTTCGGACGTCGCCGGCCGGACAGGATGCTTCCCGCCGCCTAATCTGGTAGCGTAGCGGTCACGCACACTCCTCGCGGGTCAATATGAAAACCGTTCTGATCGCCAACCCCAAGGGTGGCGCCGGCAAGACGACGTTGTCGACCAATCTGGCAGGCTATCTGGCCGCGCGCGGTGAGCAGGTCTATCTATGGGATCTCGACCGGCAGAAATCCGCGCTGTACTGGCTGTCGCAGCGCCCGGCCACTCTGCCCCTCATCCAGCGGCTGGACAGCGCCCGGCAAAAGGTCGAGGAGGGCGTGCTGGTGCTGGATTCCCCCGCCGGCCTGCATGGCGAAAAGCTGGCCGATATGGTCAAACGCGTGGAGAAGGTGCTGGTGCCGATCGTGCCCTCCAGCCTGGATATGGCCGCCACCCGCACTTTTCTGGATGAATTGCTCGACGAAAAATCGGTGCGCAAGGGCAAGGCCTTTGTCGCCATCGTCGGCATGCGTGTCGATGCGCGCACCCGCGCCGCGGAACGTCTCGACGATTTTCTGGCGCCCATCGATCTGCCGGTGCTGACGCATTTGCGCGATACGCAAAACTATGTGACCGCGGCCTTCGAAGGCAAATCCATCTTCGATATGGCGCCTTCGATCGTGGCCCAGGATGTCGCCCAGTGGCAGCCGATCGCGCAGTGGCTGCGCAGCTAGCCGCGTCACGCCCCCGCGCCGCCGGCTGAGGCAGCTCTCTCGGCCCCCCGGGGCTCCATGCAAGGCAACCCAGCGCCCGGCGGCGCCGCCTTTCGCCATGCCGATCCGCCCGGCTTGTATCGAAATTGTGAATTCCTACCTGCGCGGGTAGGGACGCGCGCGCGCGGAAAGCGCATTCTCGATTCATCGGTACCGGCGCTGCATCGACACTGGCTGACACCAGCCATTCGTCAATGCGGGTCGCCCCTGTGATCGCCTGACACGGTCGATGCCGCCGTGATCCATTCGATCCATTGAAAAGCGGCATCAAGTGATGCTAGTTTTTTGCCGATAGAGCGAGAGCGGACCGTCTGCAGGACGGCCGAGTTGCCCGCGCAGGATGCGCCGGGCGCCGCTGGCAAGGATTTTCTTTCAGAAAGCGAGTCGGCAATGCACTATGCCAGGTTCACATGCTCCGTCCCTCTTCGCCGCCTTGCCGCGGCGTTGGTGGCGGCGGCGATGTGGGCGACACCGGCATGGTCCGCGCCGACCGACCAGGCGAGAATGACGGTCTCCGCGACCATCCTCAGCCACTGCGCGATGCAGTTGAGCAGTGCCGCCCCGGTCGATGCCATCGCGGCCGCGCCGTTCAATGCGCGCTGCAACACAGCGGCAGCACCACGCGTTCGTGCGGCGATTGCCCTGGCGGCGCCGGCGGCCGGGGTCGAGATGCCGCCGCTCCCGGCCGACGGCGCGCGCACGCATGCCGAAGTCGTCAATCCCGTCGAGGGCGATTCGCGCCGGGGCCAGTACATCCAGTACACCATCGAATACTGAAGCGCCTTCGCAAGCCGCATTGCGGGATCAGTGTCCGCGCGTTAGCATGGTTTCCCCATATTGGAGACGACCATGGCCGACAGTTCGCAGTATGAAATCACCCTGACTTATCCGGCCGAGGCCGGTCAACCGCTGCCGCCGGACCCGGCCTACACGCGCGACAGCACCTTGCGCGCCGCCGGCAAGCACGAGCTGCCGGCCTCGGCGCCGGCGGCGAACGGCGGCGATCCGGGCCGCTACAACCCGGAAGAGCTGCTGGTGCTCTCCCTGTCGCAATGCCATATGCTGACCTATCTTGCCATCGCCGCCAAAAAACGCATCGGCATCATCGCCTATACGGACCGCGCCACCGGCATTCTTGGTGTCGGCGCCACCGGCAAAACGTCGATGCAGGCGGTGACCCTGCGCCCGCGCGTGACGGTGGCGCGCGGCAGCAATGTGGCCGATGCCCTTGCCACCCACCAAAAGGCGCATGCTTATTGCTTCATGGCGAACTCCGTCAACTTTCCGGTGACAAACGAACCCGAGATTGTCGAAGCCGATGCCTGAAGCGCCGCAATGATCTTGCGTGATCGTGCGCGCTGCCGCTTACAGGCGATAATTCGCCAGGACTTTGCCGTTTCCTGTTTGTTCCACTTCCGCGACTTCGCCGCGCCATCCATTTTCGCCATCGATGAAAACCCTTGCTGAAATTTCGCAGGCCCTCGCGGCCGGCAGCATCACGTCCGAGGCGCTGACTCGCCGCTATCTCGAGCGCATCGCCGATCCGGCCGGAGAGGGCGCGCGCGCCTTCATCAAGGTTCATGCCGACAGCGCCCTGGCCGCGGCCAGGGCCAGCGACAGCCTGCGCCGGCAGGGCATCGTGCCTTCGCCGCTGGCCGGCATTCCGATTTCGATCAAGGACCTGTTCGACATCCAGGGCGACATCACGACCGCGGGTTCGATCATCCTCAAGGAGGCAGCGCCGGCCGGACGCGATGCCCCGGCCATGGCGCGGTTGCGCGCCGCCGGCGCGATTTTCATCGGTCGCACCAATATGACCGAGTTCGCCTATGGCGGCCACGGCATGAACAGCCACTACGGGACGCCGCGCAATCCCTGGGACCGCGCCACCGGCCGCATTCCTGGCGGCTCGACCTCGGGCGGTGCGGTCAGCGTCACCGACGGCATGGCCGCCGCGACCATCGGCTCCGATACCGGCGGCTCGGTGCGCATTCCTGCCGCGCTGTGCGGCATCGCCGGCTTCAAGCCGACCCAGGCGCGGGTGCCGCTGGAAGGCGCCTTCCCCCTGTCGGGCACCCGCGATTCGATCGGTCCATTGGGTCATTCGGCCGCATGCTGCATTTGGCTGGATGCGGTGATGGCCGGCGAACGCCCGCACGCGCCACCGCCGATGGCACTGAAACACCTGCGCCTTGGCGTGCCCACCACCATCCTGCTCGATGGTCTCGACAAGGACGTCGCCGCCGCTTTTTCACGGGCGCTGAGCGCCATTTCGGCAGCGGGCGCCGTCGTCGAGGAATTCGCCTTCGATGAGCTCGCCGAAGAAGCCGCCGGCAGCGCGCGCGTCAATTTTTCCGCGGTAGAAGCCTACGCCCTGCATCGCGAGCGGCTGGCCACGCGATTGGCGGATTTCGATGCGCGCGTTGCCAAGCGCCTGCTGCTGGGCGCCGCGATGAATGCCGCCGATTATTACGAGCTGATGTTGCTGCGCAAACGCCTGATGGCGGGCGCCGATCGCCGCACCGCGCGCTTCGACGCGTTGCTGGCGCCGGCGGTACCGATTGTGGCGCCGGTGATCGCCGATATCGATGCCAGCGAGGACGCGCTGTTGCGTTATAACGGCCTGTTGCTGCGCAATACCGCGCCCTTCAATGTGTTCGACCGGCCCTGCTGGTCGCTGCCCTGTCATGAACCCGGGCAGGCGCCGGTTGGTCTGATGGTGATCGGCGAAACCATGGGGGACCGGAAGCTGCAGGCGATCGGCCTGGCGCTGGAGCAGGCGCTGGCGGGGAAGAAAGACTGAACGCCGGCGCCGCGGCCCGCTGCGTTCAGAAACCGCGCTGTTTTTTCTTGAATTCTTCGGCAGCCTTGGCGTCATCGGCCATTTTCTTTTCGGCCTGTTTCTTGTTCCAGCCGATCGCCGGTGCGATGAGTTCCCACCAGGCGAACAGCACCGCAAACGGCATCAGCACCCAGAACCAGGACCATGCGGCGACCGGACCGAAATCCAGTAATTTCATGAGCAAAATGATGACAGCGATGATGGCGAGTGGCATGGTGCCTCCTGCAATGATAAATAAGACCGATTATGCCCAATAGACTCATCAATAGCACGTCGCCCTATCTTCAACAGCATGCCGATAACCCGGTCGACTGGCATGAATGGAGCCCGGAAACCCTGGTCCTGTCGCGCGACAGTGGCAAGCCGATTTTGCTGTCGATCGGCTATTCCGCCTGCCACTGGTGCCATGTGATGGCGCATGAGTCCTTCGAGGATGAAGACGTGGCGGCGCTGATGAACGCGTTGTTCGTCAATATCAAGGTCGATCGCGAGGAGCGGCCCGATATCGACCAGATCTACCAGGCGGCGCATGCGATGCTCACCCAGCGCTCCGGCGGCTGGCCGCTGACCATGTTTCTGGCGCCGGACACCACGCCGTTTTTCGGCGGCACTTATTTCCCGAAAACGGCGCGTTATGGCCTGCCGGGCTTCACCGATTTGCTGAAACGGGTGGAACAGTATTACCGCGAGAGCCCGGCCGAAGTGCGTGAGCAAAATACGCAGTTGCTGACGGCGCTGAAACGCGGCGAATCGCGCCCGACCAGCAGCGCTGCCGCCGATCTCAGCCGCGAACCGATCGACGCGGCCCTGCACAATATTGCCGACACCTTCGATGCGGCACGCGGCGGTTTCGGCCAGGCGCCGAAATTTCCGCATCCGGAGATGATCGAATTCTGCCTGCGCCGCTATGCCGAATCGGGCGATGAAAATGCGCGCCGGAATGCAAGGCACATGGCCTGCTTCACGCTCGAGCAGATGTGCCGAGGCGGCATTTACGACCAGCTCGGCGGCGGCTTTGCGCGCTACTCGGTGGATGCGACCTGGACCATCCCGCATTTCGAAAAAATGCTTTACGACAACGGTCCTCTGCTGCGCCTCCTGGCCGATGCCTGGCTGGTCGCGGAGCACGATGAGCAGAAGCAACTGTTTGCGCGCTGCGCCCGGCAGACCGCCGCATGGGTGATGCGCGAAATGCAGTCGCCGGGCGGCGGTTATTACTCGACCCTGGATGCCGATTCGGAAGGTCATGAGGGCAAGTTCTATGTGTGGACGGCGGATGCAGCGAGGTCGCTGCTGTCCCCGGCGGAATGGGAGGTGGCGGTGCCTTATTACGGCCTCGACCGGCGCGCCAATTTTGAAGAAAAATTCTGGAACCTGACGGCGGCGCAGCCGCTGGCGATGGTTGCGAATACCTTGGGCCAGGCCGAGGGCGATTGCGCCGTGCTGCTGGAGTCCGCGCGGCAGAAACTGTTTGCCGCGCGCGCGCAGCGCATCCATCCAGGGCGCGATGAAAAAATCCTGACCAGCTGGAACGCGCTGATGATCGAGGGCATGGCGCATGCCGCGCGCGTGTTCGGGGAAGCGGCCTGGCTGGCCTCGGCGCGCAAGGCGCTGGCCTTCATGCGCGCGACCATGTGGGACGCCGGCCGCGAGCGCCTCAACGCCACCCACAAGGACGGCAAGACCCATCTCAATGCCTATCTCGACGACTACGCCTATCTGGCGAAGGCGATCCTCGAGGTGTTGCAGGCGGATTTCCGCGCCGACGATCTGGCATTCGTCCGCCGCCTGGCCGAGGTACTGCTCGAACAGTTTGAAGACCGGGAACGCGGCGGCTTTTATTTCACCAGCCACGATCACGAACAGCTCATCCAGCGCCCCAAACCGGGTTTCGACAATGCCACGCCCTCGGGCAATGGCATTGCCGCCCTGGTCCTGCTGCGGCTGGCGCACCTTTACAACGAACCGCGCCATACACTCGCCGCCGAGCACGCGCTGACCTGTTTCTTCGCCGCCGTCGACGATCACCCCAGCGGCCATGGTAGCTTGTTGATGGCGCTGCAGGAGTGGTTGCAGCCGACGCAATTGGTGATTCTGGCGGGGCCGGCCGCGCAACTGGGTGCCTGGCAAACGCTGCTGGCCGCGGAATTCCTGCCCACCACGGTGTCGCTGGCGCTGGCCAATGGCACGGCCGATTTGCCGGCGGCCTTGCAACGGCCGGCCGCCGACCGGATCCGCGCGTACGTATGCCAGGGCCCGCAATGTCTGCCGCCGATTGTCGACCAGGCCGCGTTGCGGAAGACGCTCGAACCGGAAGCGCATCGATGAGAGCCGGCGCATCCCGGCGGATCGACCTTGCCGTTGCGGCGACCGTGTTGATAGCGATCGCCGTCTGTGTTGCGGCCTGCGACGGGGGAAGGGCGGAAAATGTCGTACAAACGTCCGCAATGCCATACCAGCAATATGGCTGCAGCAGTTGCCATGCTGCCGACCGCAAGTTGGTCGGCCCCGCCTTTCGCGATATCGCCGCAAGGTACCGCGGACGTGCGGATGCCGAGGTCCTGTTGGTGGCGAAAGTCAGGAACGGCGGCGCCGGCGTATGGGGCCAGATGGCAATGCCACCCCATCCGACGCTGCCGGATGGTGCGCTGCACGAAATGATCCGCACCATCCTGGCGCAGCCGGTCTCGTAACGATTGGTAACAGCAATACATGTTCAAATGCCCCCGCCGTGCCATTTTTTCCCGGTTTGGCGGGCAACGCGTCAAATATGTTGGCATTGGCCGGGATATTGATTGACAAGGGCAAAACTCGATTCACATAATTACGGTTTTCTCGATTCGTTGCCCGATTCGCCAACGTCAACCCCTTCTGGAGACCTGCGCATGATTGCCTCACAAAGATCCGCGACTTACAAATTTGCTGTTTCCGGCGTGGCCGCCGCCCTGCTGGCCGCTGGAATTGTCGGTTGTAAAAAGGAAGAGGCGAAGCCGGTCGCCGATACCGGCCTTACGGTGACCATTGCCCATGCCGGTCCGCTGACGGTGAAAACCCCCCACCTGGGCAAGGACGATGAAAACGGCGTGTCCCTGGCGCTGTCCCAGGCCAATGACAAGAAGATCAAGATCGGTGGCAAAGTGGTCACCTTCAAGTTGATTTCCGAAGACGACCAGGGTGACCCGACAACCGGCGGGATTGTTGCCAACAAACTGGTCGACGCCAAGGTCGCCGCCGTGGTCGGTCATCTGAATTCCGGCGTGTCGATTCCGGCCTCCGAGATTTATGCCAAGGCCGGCATCCCGATGATCTCCGGCTCCGCCACCAACCCGGTGCTGACCGAGCGCAACCTCGCCAATACCTTCCGCACCGTCGGCCGCGACGACCAGCAGGGCCCGGCCATCGCCACCTATATCGCCAACGAGATCAAGGCCAAGAAAGTCTCCCTGATCGACGACAAGACCGCCTATGGCGAGGGCCTCGCCAACGAAGTCGAGAAGACGCTGAAGGCCGACAAGGTCGCGATCCTCGGCCGCGAGCGCACCACCGACACCGAAACCGATTTCAAATCGATTCTCACCAAGATCAAGGCCAAGAACCCCGACGTCGTGTTCCACGGCGGCATGGACCAGACCGGTGGCCCGCTGCTGAAACAGGCGCGTGAACTGGGCATCAAGGCGATTTTCGTGTTCGGCGACGGCGCCTGTACCAACGAGATGTTCACCCTCGCCAAGGATGCCGCCAACGGCCTGGTCTGCTCGCAGGCCGGTCTGCCGGCAGAAGCCGCCAGCAAGGAATTCCTCAGCGACTTCAACAAGAAGTTCGGCGACGTGAAGCAGTACGCACCCTACTACTACGACGCCACCCTGGCCGTGATCGAAGCGATGAAGAAAGCGGATTCGGTGGACCCGGTCAAGTTTGGCCCCGAACTGTTCAAGGTCAGTTTTACCGGCGCCACCGGCAAGGTCGAATTCGATGCCAAGGGTGACCGCAAGGATGCCGACATCACCATTTTCAAAATGGTCGATGGCAAGATCGCCCCGGTGTCCGTGGTCAAGAACGGCGTAGCCACCAAGTTTGAAGTGGCCGCCGCGCCCGTCCCCTCCGCTGCTCCGGCAGCGCCCGCAGCAGCCCCGGCCGCCAAGCCGGCAGAAGCACCGAAAAAGTAAGCGCCCCCGCACCAAGAACCAAAACGGCACCCGCATGGCAAATGCGCGGTGCCGTTTTTTTGCCCCTGAACTCTTGCTGTAACATCCGCACCGATGGAAACCCTCCTCCAGCAACTCGTCAACGGCCTGACCCTGGGCTGCGTGTATGCCGTGGTCGCTCTCGGCTACACCATGGTCTACGGCATCATCCAGCTGATCAATTTCGCGCATGGCGAAGTGGTGATGATCGGCGCGATGGTGGCTTTCACCGTCATCACCGCCCTCGCCGGCAGCGGCTTGCCGCCGCCGGTCATCCTGCTGATCGGGGTGATGGCCGCCATTCCGGCCTGCATGGCGGTGGGCTACACCGTCGAGCGCGTCGCCTACAAGCCCTTGCGCAAGGCGCCGCGCCTCGCGCCGCTGATTACCGCCATCGGCGTGTCCATCATCCTGCAGCATCTGGCGCTGCTGATCTGGGGCCGCAATTACATCTCGTTCCCGCAGGTTGTGCCGACCCGGCTGTTTCACTTCACCGATTCGCCGACCAGCGCCACCATCACCAATATCCAGATCGGCATCATCGTGCTGTCGGTGGCGATGATGGCCGGCCTGCTGGCGCTGATCTATAAAACGCGCATCGGCATCGCCATGCGCGCCACCTCGCAGAACGCGCAGGTGGCAGGGTTGATGGGCATCAATATCAACAACGTGATTTCGTTTACCTTCGTCGTCGGCGCCGCCCTGGGTGCGGTGGCCGGGGTGATGGTGGGCTCTTATTACGGCATTGCCAACTACCAGATGGGTTTCCTGCTCGGTCTGAAAGCGTTTTCGGCGGCGGTGCTGGGCGGCATCGGCAACCTCGGCGGCGCGGTGCTGGGCGGCATCCTGATCGGTCTGATCGAGGCCCTGGGTGCCGGCTATATGGGCGATGTGACCAATGTCTGCACGCTCGACCATGTGCTGCCGGGTTTCAGCGCGCTGTGCGCGGCCGACCCGAATTCATCCCTGTTCGGCAGCAACTACAAGGACGTCTATGCCTTCATCGTGCTGATCATGGTGCTGGTGTTCCGTCCCTCCGGCCTGCTCGGCGAACGTGTGTCGGATCGCGCCTGATGCAGTACGCCAATTTCCTTCCGGAGAAGTTTCGCAGCCATCCTGCCGTGCTGTGGGGCGGCATGGCCCTGATCGGCGTCGCCCTGGCCGTGCTGCCTTTCGTGCTGGCGATGGGCGGCATGACCTGGGTGCGCATCACCAATTTCGCCATCCTGTTCGTGTTCTTGTCGCTGGGCCTCAATATCGTGGTCGGCTTTGCCGGCCTGCTCGACCTCGGTTACATCGCCTTCTACGCGGTCGGCGCCTATGTGTATGCCCTGCTGGCCTCGCCGCATTTCGGCATCCACCTGCCGTTCTGGATCATCCTGCCGATCGGCGCCATGGTGGCCTGTTTCTTCGGCGTGCTGCTGGGTACGCCGACCTTGAAACTGCGCGGCGATTATCTGGCTATCGTCACCCTCGGCTTCGGCGAGATCGTGCGCATTTTCATGAACAACCTGTCCGAGCCGATCAATATCACCAATGGCCCCAAGGGGATTGCGACTGTCGACCCAATCAAATTGTTCGGCATGGATTTCGGCAACACCACGCGTCTCGGCGATTTCGCCATCCCCGGCCTGATCAAGTATTACTACCTGCTGCTGTTCATCCTCATCGCCGTGATCGTCATCAATCTGCGCCTGCAGAATTCGCGCATCGGCCGCGCCTGGGAAGCGATCCGCGAAGATGAGATGGCGGCGCGCGCCATGGGCATCAACACCACCAATCTGAAGCTGCTGGCTTTCGCCATGGGCGCCTCCTTCGGCGGCATCGCCGGCGGCGTGTTCTCGGCCATCCAGGGTTTCATCAGCCCCGAGAGTTTCACCCTGACCCAAAGCGTGATGATCCTGGCGATGGTGGTGCTGGGCGGCATGGGCAATATCTGGGGCGTGATCATCGGTGCCACCCTGTTGTCCTTCGTGCCGGAATTGCTTCGTCACACCGTCGAGCCTGCGCAAAAATGGATGTTCGGCCGCCAGATCATAGAAGCCGAAGTGCTGCGCATGCTGCTGTTCGGTTTTGCCATGGTGGCGATGATGCTGTTCCGTCCCGCCGGCCTGCTGCCCTCGGCCTTGCGCAAGCGTGAGCTGGCGCCGAAGGAGGAATGACATGGGTAATATCATTCTTGAGGCGAAGAGCATTACGAAGCGGTTCGGCGGCTTGACCGCCTTGTCGGAGGTCAGCTTTGCGATCGAACAAGGCCAGATCTTCGGTCTGATCGGCCCCAATGGCGCCGGCAAGACCACCATGTTCAATGTGCTGACCGGCCTCTATCAGCATGATGAAGGCACTGTGACTTTCAATGGCGAAGTGCTGAACGGCATTACCCCGGACCGTATCGCCGGCCTCGGCGTGGCGCGCACTTTCCAGAACATTCGCCTGTTCAGCAATCTGAGTGCGCTCGAAAACGTGATGATCGGCCGCCATGTGCGCACCGGCGCCGGCGTGTGGGGGGCGATCACGCGCAACCGCGGCACGCGTATCGAGGAAGCCGCCATAGAGGCTCGCGCCCGCGAATTGCTGGACTTCGTCAATGTCAGCGAACGCGCCAATGATCTGGCCAAGCATCTTTCCTATGGCGACCAACGTCGTCTGGAAATTGCACGCGCCCTGGCGACGGATCCGAAAGTGCTGGCGCTGGACGAACCGGCCGCCGGCATGAACGCCACCGAAAAACTGGCCCTGCGCAAATTGATCGAATCGATCCGCGCCCAGGGCATTACCATCCTGTTGATCGAGCATGATGTGAAGCTGGTGATGGGGCTGTGCGACAAAATCGCCGTGCTGGATTACGGCAAGAAGATTGCCGATGGCCTGCCGGCCGAGGTGCAGCGCGATTCGAAAGTAATCGAAGCCTATTTGGGCGCCAGCGTGGAAGAGGCGGCATGAGTTTGCTTTCAATAAAAAATCTGCATGTCGGTTACGGCGGCATCAAGGCGGTCAAGGGTATCGATATCAAGGTCGACGCCGGCGAGCTGGTCACCCTGATCGGCGCCAATGGCGCCGGCAAAACCACCACGCTGAAAGCCATCACCGGACTGTTGCACCCCACCCAGGGCAGCATTGAATACGACGGTGGCAGCATCGTCGGCAAGGCTGCCCATGACATCGCCGCGCAGGGTCTGGTGCTGGTGCCGGAAGGCCGTGGGGTCTTTCCGGGCCTGACCATCGAAGAGAATCTGCAGATGGGCGCCTACACGCGTAGCGACCGGCACGAAATCGCCGCCGATATCGAGCACAAGTTTTCGCTGTTCCCGCGTCTCAAGGAGCGGGCCAGGCAGACCGCCGGCACCATGTCCGGCGGCGAGCAGCAGATGCTGGCGATCGGCCGTGCACTGATGGCGCGTCCCAAGCTGCTGCTGCTCGACGAACCCTCGATGGGGTTGGCGCCGATCATGGTGCAGAAAATCTTCGAGGTGGTGCGCGAAGTCGCCAGGGGCGGCATGACCATTCTGCTGATCGAGCAGAACGCCAAGCTGGCCCTGCAGGTCAGTTCGCGCGGTTACGTGATGGATGGCGGCGTGGTTACCCTGAGCGGCGAATCCAGATCCCTGCTGTCCGACCCCAAGGTGCGCGAAGCCTATCTGGGCGAAGCGGCCGCCTGAGTTCCGGCGGCCCCTGCCTTCGGGCGCGCGCACAATGGTCGCTATGAGTGCAAACGACAAATTCACGGCATCGTCAGGCTTGTCCAAGGCGGATCTGGCTGCGCTGAAACGCGCCAGGGAACTGCTGGAAAACCCCGGCCTCGCCGCACGCGCGTCCGCGCTGCTGGGCTCGCCGATCGAGCGCGGTATCGGCATGCTGCCGGCGCGGGTGCAGAAGACCGTGCATGAGGCTTCCGAGGCGGCAATGATGAAGGCGCTCGACGTGGCCGTGAAGTCGTTCGGCGCCAACGATGGCAAAAGCGGTGGCGCCGTCATGTCCCGTTCGAAGGATCGCCTGCACAAGTTTGCGGTCGCAGCCACCGGGGCCATGGGCGGCGTCTTCGGCCTCGCCGCACTCGCCGTCGAGCTGCCGGTGTCGACCACCATCATGCTGCGTTCGATCGCCGATATCGCCAAAAGCGAGGGCGAGAATATCCAGTTCATCGATACCAAGCTGGCCTGCCTCTCGGTGTTCGCGCTGGGCGGGCGCAGCGCCAAGGATGACGAGGCCGAATCCGGCTACTTTGCCGCGCGGGTGGCGATGGCGAGTGCCGTCAGCGAGGCCGCCAAGTATCTGGCCGAAAAAGGTTTCAGCAAGGCCGGTGCGCCGGCGCTGTTGCGACTGGTGTCGCTGATCAGCGCGCGCTTCGGCATCGTCGTTTCGGAGAAGGCGGCCTTGCAGGCCTTACCGATCCTGGGCGCGGCATCCGGAGCCTTGATCAACACCCTGTTCATCGAGCATTTCCAGAACATGGCGCGCGGGCATTTCACGGTGCGGCGGCTGGAAAAGATTTATGGGGAAGAGCCGGTGAGGGTGGCTTATTTGGCGTTGTAGGCGAGTACTTAATTTGCGATTGAAGCGCGAGGGGCGCCGGATGATCCTGCAAATCATCCTTAGATTTCTTCTTGTTTCAGCACTACCCTGATTCTCACCGGACAGGCGTGATTTCTCTCCGCCTCGGGGATTTCGGCAAACCCTAACATTGGGGGAAGACCAGACATGGTTATGCAAACGACAAGGGTGTCCTCACAAAGCTCTAGTAGATTAGATACAGCGGTAAGTAGCCCAGCAACCAACGACTCTTTCGGGTCATCATTTAGATGCCAACTCGGCGGCTCCAAAATGGGGTAATTAGGGTGGCTTGGTGAAACCAAAGAAATGTTGTGAATGTGTAAGTGCCCTGAATATCCGCCCGGGTGCTCAACAGCGTTGCGCATCGCAACCAACTTCTTAATCCAAAGATCGTGATCTTCCCTAAACATCCGAGCAAGTTCGCAATTAGGGCCGAACTCCTTTTCGGCCCAGGCAACGATCTTGTCGTATCGCGCCTCTTGAAAGGACTTGCCAAAGAACAAAGCAAAAATTTTCGTGAGATCGCGAAGCGCCGACTTTGAGCAGTAAAGAAACTGCTCCACCTGTGGAACGAGTCTGAGCACGTTGGGCACCTCAATCACTCGTCCTTGCGCTTGAATTTTGAAGCCACCGCTGCCAATCTCTTCGTCAATTCGCAATACATCTTGTGCAATTGATTGTGCGATCTGGTCACATTCCAAGAGATGCTTTTGAATATGGTCGTGGTACAGCGAGAGCACAGATCGGTGGAACTCCTCTCCTCGCGAACAGAACTTGATTAGCTCACTGGTTTGTACGCACAAACGGGCTACAACCGGATTCGCGGTACCTTGGCTAGAAATCTTGGTCAACTGAAATGCCATGGTCGCGCCTGATATCTAACTTTCAATTCAGCCTGTGTAGGGAGCAATGCCCATTGGTAATTGCGTCTTACGCGCTAGTTTCAGACCTACTCGCTTTTGCCATTCATCCAGGAAAACGCGGCAAAGCAGCTAAATCAACTAAACGGCGGAAAGCAGTATCCCACTCTTGCCATTGCTCGGGTTTCAACTTGCCCCAAACAACAATTCCGCTGGGCCCAAATGACTAGGTCAAGAATTGCGGGACGGATTCATTCGCTCCATAGAAGCAAGGAGCCTCATCAGGGCCGCTACGCAATCCGGGCAGCTGCTCAAAGACTTTTTTCAGGGCGAGTGAATGCTCTGGTGTAAAGCGTTGCGTGTAAATGCAATAGATTCCCGAAACGTTAATAAGCGATTGGTCGTCCGCGCACTGCTCTGCCTCGCCTTGGAACCAGCCGCTCAGTCCGGTGATGTACTTTGCATCCATGCACATAGGTTGAACTTGAATTAACTGGTGTGAAAAGGTGTACGCCTAAACCCAGTCACGCCCAATCAAATACTTCTCCGTCAGCTCCGCCTCGCGCGACCCCGCCGGCGCCTGATGGTTGTAGCGCCAGGTCACCAGCGGCGGCATCGAGGCGAGGATCGATTCGGTGCGTCCGCCGGACTGCAGGCCGAAGTGGGTGCCGCGGTCGAGCACCAGATTGAATTCGACGTAACGCCCGCGGCGATACAGTTGCCAGTCGCGCTCCGCCTCGCCGTAGGGCACATTGCGGCGGCGTTCAACGATGGGCACATAGGCGTCGAGGAAGGCATCGCCGACGGCGCGCTTCATGGTGAAGGATTGTTCGAAGCCGGGCTCGTGAAAATCATCGAAGAACACGCCGCCGATGCCGCGCGGCTCGTGGCGGTGCTTGAGATAAAAATATTCATCGCACCATTTCTTGAAGTGCGGATAGTAATCGTCGCCGAACGGCGCCAGCGCGTTCTTGTTGACCCGATGAAAATGCACGCAGTCTTCCTCGAAGCCGTAGAAGGGCGTGAGGTCCATGCCGCCGCCGAACCAGAAGGCGTCGTGGCCCGCGTCCAGCGAGGAGCGTGCGACAAAGTGGCGCACATTCATGTGTACCGTCGGCACATAGGGATTGCGCGGATGCAGCACCAGCGACACGCCCATCGCCTCCCAGGGGTGGCCGGCGATCTCGGGGCGGTTGGCCGCGGCCGTCGGCGGCAGCTTGTTGCCGAGCACATGCGAGAACAGCACGCCGGCGCGTTCGAACAGATGGCCACCCTCGAGGATGCGCGAAATTCCGCCGCCGCCCTCGGCGCGCTGCCACTCATCGCGCGCGAATTTTTGGCCGTCGAGCTGCTCGAGCTTGTCGACAATGCGGTTTTGCAATCCGAGGAGATATTCTTTGACGGCGTTGGAGTCCACGGGCGGTTCCTGAAGGGCGTTTCGGAAAATGGGCGCGGCGGGCTTAATTGTGCCCCAATATCGGCGGCGTAAAAGGATGGCGCTTGCGCAATCGCAAGGTCATGCTGGGTCAGAAATCAAAAGGCGAAACTCCAGCATTGGCGCGCCTTTCGAAGCATTTTTGCTCCAAACACCGCGCCAATGCTGGAATTCGTCTTTAGGGGCATTCCAAAATCGCGTCGTCCCGGCGAAGGCCGGGACTCAGTCCACCCAAGTGTTTGCGAATACGAAGGACTGGATTCCGGCCTTCGCCGGAATGACGAAGTTTAAGGGTTTCGAGAAGTTGCCTTTAGAAACTGGTCGGAAGCTGACCGCGCTGGTGAGCGCCTATCGCCGCCCCAGCGCCCGCCAGCCAATATCTCGTCGATATTGCATGCCCTCAAAACGTATCGGATCCAGCGCCAGGTAAGCACGGTGCTGGGCCTGCTTGACGGTATCGCCGAGCGCGGTCACGCACAGCACGCGTCCGCCATTGGTCACGACCTTGTTGTCCTGCAGGCTGGTGCCGGCGTGAAACACATGGAAGTCGTCGCCGGATTTCGGCAGGCCGCTGATTTCATCGCCCTTGCGCGGATTTTCCGGGTAGCCGCCGGCGGCCATCACCACGCCGAGCGCGGCGCGGCGATCCCATTCGGGTTCGATCTTGTCGAGCGTGCCCTCGAGCGCGTGCTCGACCAGGGTCAGGAAGTCGGATTTGAGACGCATCATGATCGGCTGCGTTTCCGGGTCGCCCATGCGCGCATTGAACTCGACTACGCGCGGTTTGCCGGCGGCATCGATCATCAGGCCCGCATACAGAAACCCGACGAAGGGCGTGCCCTCGGCGGCCATGCCGCGCAGGGTCGGCATGATCACTTCGCGCATGGCGCGGGCATGCACTTCCGGCGTCACTACCGGCGCCGGCGAATACGCACCCATGCCGCCGGTGTTGGGTCCCATGTCGCCATCGAAGATGCGCTTGTGATCCTGGGTGGAGGCGAAGGGCAGCGCGTGCTTGCCGTCGGCCATGACGATGAAGCTGGCTTCCTCGCCTTCCATGAATTCTTCGATAACGACGCGCGCTTTCTCGTTTCCGGCTGTGCTGCCCAACTTCGCGCCACGATTTGCATCACCAAACATCATGTCGATCGCCTCGAGCGCATCGCCCAACGTCATCGCCACCACCACGCCCTTGCCGGCGGCGAGGCCGTCCGCTTTGATCACGATCGGCGCGCCTTGCTCCTGCACATAAAAACGCGCCTCATCGGCACTGGTGAAGGTCGCGTATCTGGCGGTCGGAATGTTGTGCCGGACCATGAATTGCTTGGCGAAATCCTTGGAGGCTTCCAGCTGCGCCGCCGCTTTCGATGGGCCGAATATTTTCAGGCCCGCGGCCTGGAAGGCATCGACCACGCCGGCCGCCAATGGCGCCTCGGGGCCCACCACGGTGAGATAAATCTGCTCGTCCTGCGCGAATTTCACCAGCTCGGGGATGGTGCCGATATTGACGTTGAAAAGGCCGTCCTCGCGCGCGGTGCCGGCGTTGCCGGGCGCGACATAGACGCGCGATACGCGGGGATTTTGCGTCAGCCGCCATGCCAGGGCATGTTCGCGGCCGCCGGAGCCGATGACCAGTAGTTTCATGTCTTTGCCTGTTCAGTAACGGCTTAGTGCCGGAAATGGCGCATGCCGGTAATCACCATCGCCACATCGCGTTCGTTGGCGGCATGGATCACCTCTTCATCGCGCATCGAGCCGCCCGGCTGGATGACGGCGGTGGCGCCGGCGTCGGCGATCACGTCGAGGCCATCGCGGAACGGGAAGAACGCGTCGCTGGCGGCTACCGAGCCCTTGAGCGTGAGTCCGGCATGCCGGGCCTTGATCGCGGCAATCCTGGTGGAATCGATGCGGCTCATCTGTCCCGCACCCACGCCCAGGGTCATGCCGTAGCGGCAGAACACGATGGCATTGGATTTCACGAACTTGGCGACGCGAAAAGCGAAGATGAGATCGTTCATTTCCGCGTCGCTTGGTTTGCGTTGACTGACCACCTGCAACTGCGACACATCGAAATCATCCGCAGTCTGCACCAGCAAGCCGCCGCCGACGCGCTTCATGTCGAACTTGTTCTGCGCGATGGCGAGCGGAATCTGCAACAGCCGCACATTCTGTTTGGCGGCGAAAATCCTGCGCGCTTCCGCGCTGAACGAGGGCGCCATCAACACTTCGACGAATTGCTTGCACACCAGGGTGGCGGTGGCGCCGTCGACTTCGCGATTGAAGGCGATGATGCCGCCGAAGGCCGAGGTCGGATCGGTTTCGTGCGCACGCTGGTAGGCGATGAAGGCATCGTCGGCAATCGCCACACCGCAAGGGTTGGCGTGCTTGACGATCACGCAGGCCGGCACCTTGAAACTGCGCACGCATTCCCAGGCCGCGTCGGCGTCGGCGATGTTGTTGTACGACAGCTCCTTGCCCTGCAGCTGCCGATAGTGCGCGAGGGTGCCGGCCGCGGGCTGCGATTCGACATAGAACGCCGCCTGCTGATGCGGGTTTTCGCCGTAGCGCATGGCCTGCGCCTTGCGGAAGTTGAGATTGAGCCGGTCGGGAAAAGTCTGCAAACCGGGAGGACTGACGGCGGGCCCGGCGGCCGGCGCCGCGAGCGCGGTCAGATAGTTGGCGATCATGCCGTCGTACTCGGCGGTGTACGCAAATGCTTTTTTGGCCAGTGCAAAGCGCGTCGCCGCCGTGAGGGCGCCGTCGTGCGCGGTCATTTCCTCCATCAGGCCGGCGTAGTCGCCGCTGTCGGTGATGACGGCGACGAAACCGTAATTTTTGGCCGCCGCGCGCACCATGGCCGGCCCACCGATATCGATGTTTTCGATGGCGTCCTCGAGCGCGACATTCGGCTTGGCGATGGTCGCGGCGAAGGGGTACAGATTGACCACCACCATATCGATCGCCGGAATCTGGTGTGTGGCCATCGCCTCGGCATGATGGGCCAGATCGCGTCGCGCGAGGATGCCGCCATGCACCTTGGGATGCAAGGTCTTGACGCGGCCGTCCATCATTTCCGGAAAGCCGGTGTAGTCGCCGACCTCGGTCACGGCGATGCCGTCTTCCTGCAGCAGCTTGGCGGTGCCGCCGGTAGACAGGATTTGCACCCCGCGCGCATCGAGGGCCCGCGCAAATTCAAGCACGCCGGTTTTATCGGAAACGCTGATCAGGGCGCGCCGGATGCGAATGGGGGAAGAGGCGGAGAGGGAAGTCATGGCCGTCGGGGGACAGAAAATGGGAATTTGGAATGCTGTGGCGGGTGCGCAACAGGCGCCGAATGCTGGTCGCGAAGTGAATGCACCGCCTGGTCAAGCCGCCTTGCGGCGGCCGCCTACTCGATGCCGTGTTGCGTCAGTTTCTTGCGCAGCGTATTGCGGTTCAGACCGAGCAGATCGGCGGCGCGCGTCTGGTTGCCCTCGGCATGATGCATGACCACTTCCAGCAGCGGACGTTCCACATTGGCCACGACCATATCGTAAATATCGGTCGCTTCCTCACCATCGAGATCCTTGAAATACTGCTTCAGCATTTTGCGTACACAAGCGGATAGCTCGCTATCCCGCTCGTCCCGCCGGGGTTCCTTGACCATTATTCTTGTCCCTTTGAACGGTGTTGTTTTTTCAGGCCGCGCGCTGCAATTGGCGCACGGAATCTTGTGCAAAATCGAAAAACGCATGGCCTTGCCGTTCCAGCCGGTCCATGTACTCCACTACAGCGTCGAATTGTCCCCTTGTGCCGACGATCTGGTTCATGCGCTGCCTGAAGTCATCCGCACCGAGTCCTCCCTGGACGTACCACGCAATATGTTTGCGGGCGATGCGGTAACCCTTTTCTTCACCATAAAACGCATACAGATTCTGCAAATGCCCGCAGGCAATCTCGCGCACTTCCGACACGGTCGGGGGTGCAAGATGCGTGCCGGTTTTCAAAAAGAAGTCGAGCTCGCGGAATATCCACGGCCGGCCCTGGGCGGCGCGGCCGATCATGATGCCGTCAGCATGCGTATGTTGCAAGACGTGGCGCGCCTTTTGCGGCGTATCAATATCGCCGTTGGCTACCACCGGAATTTTCACCGCGGCCTTGACCGCCTTGATGGTGTCGTATTCGGCTTCGCCGTTGTACAGATCGGCGCGCGTGCGGCCATGCACCGCCAGCGACTGAATGCCGTTGTCTTCGGCGATGCGCGCGATAGTGAGCGCATTCTTGTGTTCGCGATCCCAGCCGGTGCGGATTTTCAGCGTGACCGGAACCTGTACCGAATTGACGACAGCACTGACAATTCTCGCCACCAGCGCCTCATCCTGCAACAGGGCCGAACCGGCGTAGACGTTGCACACTTTCTTTGCCGGGCAACCCATGTTGATATCGATGATTTGCGCGCCGCGGGAAACATTGTAGCGAGCCGCCTCGGCCATCATTTTGGGTTCGGCGCCGGCGATCTGCACCACAATAGGATCGACTTCGCCCGTATGGTCACCACGACGGATCGATTTTTCCGTCTGCCAGAGCTTTGCGTTTGACGCGACCATCTCGGACACGGCCATCCCGGCGCCGAGCTTTTTGCAAAGCTGGCGAAACGGCCGGTCGGTGACGCCCGCCATAGGGGCGACCAGCAGATTGTTCTTCAGGATGATGTTGCCGATTTGCACAATTGGTTCATTCAGCGCGGCACGCGCATCGAAAATTGAGCCGCCCATTTTATAGGCAATCGCATCGCGGTCAAAATGATTTTTTTGTTTTCTAGGAAACGCGCGCAACTTGCTGATTCCACGCGCATGCCTTGCGACACTCCTCGCGACGGGACGCGAGGTCACAATTATTTTCATTTGTCGGCGCGTTTCATGCTGCCGGGAAGCGCGACGCAGCCATCCCGTAATCGGGTGATGGCGTTTTGCAACAGAAACCATGCGGTGCGAATATTGCATGCCGGCATATGCGGCCGGCGCAAATTCTCTGCCATGTTGCGGCGTTCGCGACACTGCACTTTGCACACAGCACTTTGATTGGCGGCCGTGCCCGGAAAAACTGCGGTTCCCGCGGAAATTCGCGGCGTCGATTCCACCTCGCCCCGGACACACGCAAGGCGATCACCGTCGCGCACGCCGGTGCCTGCTCAGGGCCGAACGGGCTACAATCGCGTCATTCCAAATTCCAGATTGCGCCAATGTTTTCCGCCCCGCTGTCGCTCACCACCGAAACCGCCTACGAACTGCCCAGCCATTTTTACGAGGCCGGCCGCGGCAATCCCTGGGTAGAGGCCAATCTGCATGGGCTCGATGTGCACAGTTTCATCCAGGGGCCGTGTTTCGACAGCGCGGGCAATTTGTGGCTGGTCGATACGCCCTTCGGCCGGGTGTTTCGCATTGCCGGCAATGGCGAGTGGGAACTGATCGTCAGGTACGACGGCTGGCCCGGCGGTCTCGCCTTCCACGGCGATGGCCGTTTGATCATCGCCGATGCGCGCCACGGCCTGCTGGCCCTGGATACGGGGACGCGCCGCATCGCGCCCTTTCTGACTCATCAGCTTTCGCAACGCTTCCGCGGCGTCGCCGCGTTGCTGTTTGCGCGCAACGGCGATCTGTATTTCAGCGATGCCGGCCAGAGCGGACTGCACGACCCCAGCGGCTGCGTGTACCGTTTCGACTCCGGCGGCAGCCTGCAGCGCCTGCTGGACAACGTACCCGGCCCTGCCGGCCTGGCGCTTAATCACGACGAGAGCGTTTTGTTCATCGCCGTCAGCCGCGACAACGCCATCTGGCGTGCGCCCCTGGTCGAGAGCGGCGTGTCGCGCGTCGGCAAATTCCTGCAGCTTAACGGCGGCAGCGGGCCCGAGGGCCTGGCCATCGACAGCGACAATAATCTGTTCGTCGCGCAAGCCGGTCTCGGCTGCGTCTGGCAGTTCGACAAACGCGGCGAGCCCAAATACCGCATCGATTCCTCGCGCGGCGACACCACGGCCGCACTCGCCTTCGATCCCAACGACCCGCGCACGCTGTTCATCACCGACGCCCAGACCGGCTCGGTGCTGAAGGCGATGCTGCCGATCTACTGAGCCACCGGGACCACGATGAGCGGCTGCCCCGTCGATCACGACACCCCTGACGCGCCCGACGGCGCGTTCACGGATTTCAGCGACGCCATGAGCTATGGCGACTATTTGCGCCTCGACCTCCTGCTGACCGCGCAGCAGCCGGTGTCGCGCGAGCACAATGAATTGCTGTTCATCATCCAGCATCAGGTCACCGAGCTGTGGATGAAGCTCACCCTGCATGAACTGCTGGCGGCACGCGAACAGATCATCCGCGACGATCTGCAGCCGGCCTTCAAGATGCTGTCGCGGGTGGCGCGCATCATGAACAATGCCATCCAGTCCTGGGACATCCTCTCCACCCTCACGCCCAGCGAGTATTCCGCGTTTCGCGAAAGCCTCGGCAAATCGTCCGGCTTCCAGTCGCACCAGAATCGCTCGCTGGAATTCCTGCTCGGCAACAAGAATGCCGCCATGCTGAAGCCGTTCGCGCATCGGCCGGAGGTGCATGCGCCCCTGAAAGCGCTGCTGCAATCGCCCTCGCTGTACGACGAGGCCAATCGCCTGCTGTCACGGCGCGGTTTTACGCTGGACCCGACGGTCATCGAGCGCGACTGGACGCAACCCTATGTGCCCAATGCCAGCGTGGAGCGCGCCTGGAGCCAGGTCTACGCCGACCCGAAAGCGCATTGGGATTTGTACGAGCTCGCCGAGAAGCTGGTCGATCTCGAGGATTATTTCCGCCAGTGGCGCTTCCGCCACGTCACCACGGTTGAGCGCGTGATCGGTTTCAAGCGCGGCACCGGCGGCACTTCCGGCGTGGCCTATCTGCGCGACGTCGTCAATGTGCGCCTGTTTCCCGAACTCTGGGATTTGCGCACCGCGCTTTGATCGCCCCGCTCATCTTTCACAGCCATGTGTCTCATCCTTTTCGCCTGGCAGGCGCATCCCGATTACCCCCTGGTCGTTGCCGCCAATCGCGATGAATGGCGCGACCGGCCCACCGCCCCCGCGGCCTGGTGGGACGATGCGCCGGATATCCTCGCCGGCCGCGATCTTGAAGCCGGCGGCACCTGGCTCGGCGTGACGCGTGCGGGACGCTTCGCCGCGATCACCAATTTTCGCGATCCCTCGGACCGCAAATCGACAGCGCCTTCGCGCGGCCAACTGGTCGCGGATTTCCTGCGCGGCGATGATGCGCCGCGCGATTACCTCGCGGCGCTTGCGGCAAAGGCCGCACGCTACAACGGCTTCAATCTATTGCTCGCCGACGACAAATCGATGTGCTATTTCGGCAGTCGTGAAGGTGAAATCATCGACGTGGCGCCCGGCATTCACGGCCTGTCCAATCATCTGCTCGACGAACCTTGGCCGAAGGTTAAAAATGGAAAGTCGGCTCTGGGCGCGGCGTTTGAGACAAAAATGCCTCAAGGCGCGCTCCTGGAGCGGAGTTTCGATATTTTGTCGAATACAATGCGTGCGCCTGATGCCACGCTGCCGAACACGGGCGTCGGTCTCGAATGGGAGCGCGTGCTGTCGCCGGCGTTGATCGTCACGGAAAAATATGGCACGCGCTGCTCGACGGTGCTGCTGCGCGGAGAGCGCGAGATCGTGTTTGAGGAGCGCACACGCGGTGATGCGGGTGAGGTCACGCTGCGAAGTGTGTTTCGGTTTGCACCGCCGGCTGCGGTGACTGCTGGCGAACAATAATGTGCGTTGGGCAGTGGGGCTTGGCTGGGTGACAGATGGCCGCTTTTGACCCTGAACTCCCGGTCGGTTTTCTTGAAAGCGGACGTTTAACGTGCTAGCTCAGGGGCGCGGAGCCGGCTTGCCGGCGGAGCGCCCCACTGGAGCGCAGGGTTGGGCATCAAGCAAGGTCAGCAATCATCTTCACAAGTGATAGCTCTGCCTCACGGCTCATCCCATTGAAAAACGAGGCGAACGCATCTTCCAATTCAGAAGGGCTATTCATATCGTCCAACAATCTCCTTACCAGACCTCTCACCCCTTTCGAATTGAGCACATTTGCCAACTCGTCCATTTTCGCCCAATAGTTACTCGAAAAATGAGTGAGGGCTTTCCCGCCATCTGGTGTGCTGACTACTCGACTGTCTACATGGCCGTAATCTTTGATGTCGAGCATCTCGACTTCAATTCGTCGTTGGAACGCGTTCCAGAAGCTCTGGTGGATATCCGTCTTAGAGTCCTTCCATGCTTTATGGGTGGTGAGATAGACCAGTAGCCAAGCGTAAAGCTTTTCCTGGGTTTCAGAATCGCTGAAGCTCTCACATACCGCGTTATCCGCGAGGAACGCAAGCGATTTTTTCTCAGCTTTGGCTAACGCTGCCTGATAGGCGTCGGTTTTGTCTTCTAGCTGCTGAGCCTCGACTGCATTCTGTTTCAATTGCGCGGCCAAGTGTGGGTTTGCGACCATCGCATTCCAACCGGATTCTAGTCGTTTCAGGTAGGACAAGGCCACGTCCCGGTTCTTGTCGTAATACTCAAGGGACGTCAGCGTAAACGCGGCAACCACCTGGGGGTCTTCCTCAGCTTTGTCCGCAGCCAACCAAGCTCTGAACAATATCTTGCAGTATTCTTGGTCAAAACCTTGTACAGCAAGAAGCTCATCCGAGTATCCACGCAATGCAATCTGATTTTCTACCTGACTGCGGAAAGTGTCTGAATTAGCATCGTCTTCAAGATCGGTGATGGCGTCGTGGCTCTCAGCCTCCCTTGCTCCAAGCCACCGCTCGAGCGCCAAGAAATCAGGGAATGCCTGCGGCTGGAAAGGTTTTACGAGACGAACTTCAACAGGGCTATAAGAAAGCTCAACCTCGACCCCGTCTCTGACAAGGCGTGTATTTCGGTATCCACGACTGTCTTTCACGGTGCCTCCGGCTACCCAGTTCATGTTGGCCCCTTGCCTGCCAAGGATCGTGGCGGGGTGGTTATAAGTCCGCCACAAGTGCATGATGAGAAGAAAGAGCATGAGCGCCCCGATACCCCACCAAATCATGCCAGCCTCCTGCTAATTGAATTTAGAACAGAATCTCAGGGTCGATTTTAAATGGAAAAATCGACTCCGATCCTGAGTGCTCCTGAGGCAATGGTTGGGCATCACGCATTGCCTATTTGCCCTTTTTGCTGAGAACTTCACGGGCAATTTCAAGCGAAGTGTCATAGTCCAGTGGACCGCCAGAAAATGGCATTTTGATGCCGTGAACTCTCTCAAAGACCTTGATGTAGCGGGTGAAATGCTCGCGGCCCATCGGCTCAGGGATTGTTCCTTCTACAACCAGCTCGCATAGTCCAAGACAGCAATTTGCGATGCTGGTCCCCATCAGCGCTGGATCACCTCGTGATCTGAGGTGCAAGGCGTCGAGAAGCTCGCGCTGAAATTTCAGTGCCGCAACGATGGGGTCGGGGTGGAGAAGCAGCTTTGCGCGTGCGAGATCAGCAGTTTTGATTGGATCAGTCATTGATCCTAGCCGGATCACGACGGACACAAAGGTCTGAATCTTGGCTTGGTTAACCGCATCCATCTTTCTTCGAAGGGATGCCTGTAGTGAGGCGTCAAGGGGGCCGGTGGGTGGTGTGGATGGCGGTACTGGAGCGGACTGCCGGGCAAGCATTCGATCAAAAACACCGCGCATCTCTTCAGGAATCTGTTGCCGTCGCTTCCTTTTGTCTTGGCGGTAAAAGAACGCTGCGAGGCCAAACAATACAGCCGCCGTTCCAATTAACCCGACTAGTGCGCCGGTTGGTGAGAACGTCCTGCCATAGTCGGACCATTCCGCGCCGACAAAGCCACCGATGAGGCCAGCAACTAAGATGACAAGGAGAAATATAAGAAGGTCGCGGTTCATCTAATGAGGGTCGTCAGCAAGAGTCGAGGAGGGTCAGGTCTTTCAGTATCATATGACTTTTAAAGACCAGGCCCTCATGGCACCACCTCTCACATGATTCTGCCGCAAAACTCAACAAGAACCCCTACATGCGGAGGTAGGAAATGAACGCTGCGATCGTGAAAATGGCAGGCACCTCCAAACGTCAACTTTCCTGCCGAAACCAGGCTTTGCGCTCCAACAGGCCTGGTCTTCACCAATGATCACTCCGCGTCAAGTACCAGCCTCGGCTCGTCCCGAACCCACCGCCGCGCGCGACAGCCGGTCGTTGACCGCCTCCCAGGGCACGCTATCGGGCGGCGTCTCGACCAGGATCATCGCGGTGGCGGCCGCATCGAGGGTGCGCAGATTGGCGTAGAGGCTTTGCGCATAGCCGACCGCATCCTTGTCGGCGGTGATCCACATCAGCGGCCGCGCATTGCGTGCGCCGACGCCGATGGGTGAGGGCTTCAGACGCGGTTTTGCGGAAAAGGCCAGCACGGCCACGCGCTTGCCCTGTTCCAGCAGCTTGTCCATTTGCACTGCCAATTCGGCTGCGGGCAGCAGGCGCAGTGGCGTCATCGGTGCGTAATGCGCGGCCAGCGAACCGGACACGCGCGGCGTGTCATCGCTCGCCGGTATTTTTCCGCTGCTGGGCCGCGGTTTCTTGCGCCGCTCCACAAAGGGCTTGCCGCTGCCGATCGCAAGCACCTTGGCGTCGTACTCTTCGCGCGCCAGCGGCATCGCACCGATCACATCATTAATCTGCGCCCGCGAAATTGCGCCGGGCCGCAACAGTACCGGCACGCCGCGCGACAGATCGAGAATGGTCGACTCGATGCCCACCTCGCAGGAGCCGCCGTCCAGCAGCAGGATCGACTTGCCGATTTCGGCGCCGAACTCATCGCGCACATGCCTGGCGCTGGTCGGCGAGACATGGCCGAATTTATTGGCGGACGGGGCCGCGATCACGCCGCTGCCGATTTTGGCGAAGGCCAGCAACAGCTCCTGCGCCAGCGGATGCGAAGGGCAGCGGATGCCGACGGTCTCCTGGCCACCGGTGACCACCAGGGGGATGCGCGCCGAGCGTTTCAGGATCAGGGTCAGCGGCCCCGGCCAGAATTTCGCCGCCAACTGGTGCGCTGCCACCGGCACGTCGATGGCCAGCGATTCCAGCGTGTCATGGCTGGCGATATGCACGATCAGGGGATGGTCGGCGGGGCGGCCCTTGGCAGCGAAAATTTTCAGCACCGCCTCGGGGTTGCAGGCGTCGGCGCCCAGCCCGTACACGGTTTCGGTCGGCAGGGCGACGAGGTCGCCGCGCTGCAAGGCGGCGGCGGCTTCAGCCACATGATTGACGCTGGATTTTCTGGGCATGCGACATTTTGCCGCAATCGGGCGGGCGGCTACGCGCCGGCTGTTAAAATCCCCGTATGTCTTCCGTTCCCCGGTCCGTTCCCCCGTCCGTTCCCGCCCTGCCGCCCGACAGCCATCGCCTGAGCGTGGCGCCGATGATGGACTGGACCGACCGGCACTGCCGCTATTTTCATCGCCTGCTGACACGCCGTGCGCGCCTGTACACCGAAATGGTCACCACCGGCGCACTGATTCATGGCAACCAGCCGCGTCACCTCGATTTCAATACCGGGGAACATGCCCTTGCCTTGCAACTGGGCGGCAGCGAGCCTGCGGACCTGGCCATCTGCGCCAAACTTGGCGCGCAATGGGGCTATGACGAAATCAATCTCAACTGCGGCTGTCCATCGGAACGCGTGCAGCGCGGCAGCTTTGGCGCTTGCCTGATGGCCGAGCCGAAACTGGTGGCCGACTGCGTCAAGGCCATGGTCGATGCGGTATCAATTCCAGTCACGGTCAAGCATCGCGTCGGCATCGATGATGTCGAGAACTACGACTTCGTGCGCGATTTTGTCGGCACCGTAGCCGCGGCCGGTTGCACGGTGTTCATCGCCCATGCGCGCAATGCGGTGCTGAAAGGCCTTTCGCCCAAGGAAAACCGCGAGATCCCGCCGCTCAAATACGAGTATGTGTATCGCCTCAAGCAGGATTTCCCGCAGCTCACCATCGTCCTCAATGGCGGCGTCAATACCTCGGCCGATGTTCACCGCCATCTTGAACATGTGGACGGCGTGATGATCGGCCGCGAGGCCTACCACAATCCGTACTGGCTGGCCTCATGGGACCGCACGTTTTACGGCGATGAACACGCCGAACCCACCCGCGAGCAGATCGAGGCCATTATGAATGTCTATGCCGATGCGCAAGTTGCCCTGGGTTCCACCCGCCATGCGGTGATGCGCCATATCGTCGGCCTCTACAAAGGCCTGTCGGGCGCGCGCGCCTGGCGGCGCAAGATGACCGGCAACGATATCGAACGCGTGGCCCAGGTACTGGCCGCCGTCGAAGGATAGGCCCGCCAACTCAATAGCGCTTCGTCAGCACCATCGAAGCGCCGTCGCGGCGCATTTCCATGCGATTCAGAAAACTCATGCCCAGCAGGGCGATATTCGGGCCTTCACCCTCGATCACCACCCCTTCAACCTGGTATAGCGTAATCTCGCCGACGGTGGCCTGATCGAGCATCACCCGATAGGCATTGGCAATGCCATTGGCCGTTTGCGTCTGCATGCGCTCGCCCTTGCGGTAATCGATGCCGGCGCTTTGCGCGAAGCCGGAGGAAAATGTAATCGCGGTGGCGCCGGTGTCGACCAGGAAGCGTACGGCGCGACCATTGATTTGTCCCATGGAATAGAAATGTCCGCCCGAATCGGCCGATAGATTGACGGTCTGTCCGGCCGAAGCTGCGCGCGGCGGCGCGAAATGCTGGCCGACGTCCAGGGTGACGCGCTTGCCGTCGATGTCGAAGGTGGCATTGTCCGTCGCGGTGGCGAGCAGGGTAATGCCTTCCGGGGTCTTTTGGCCGACACTCAAGGTGCGCGGTGCCTGGCCGTTGATCACCACCACGGCCTTGCCGGGAAACAGGCCGACCACGGTGACCGCCGTTGCGGCCAGTACGGAAGCCGGCAACAGCGCGCACAGCAGGCCAACAAACGCCAGTCGATGCGCCAAGCGGCTAGAATCGGGCTTCGCAAACTTCCGGCACAACATTCTCCTGATGAAGCCCGTCGCCATTTTTCGCTTTTCTCCGACTGAAGGTCCGGGCCATTTTGCCACCTTTCTGGATTCGCGGCAGATTCCCTCGCGGCTGTTCCGCCTTGATGCGGGCGATGCGGTGCCGCAGGATCTGGACGCCTATGCGGGCTTCGTGTTCATGGGCGGGCCGATGAGCGTCAATGATGACCTGCCGTGGATCCCGCCCATCATGGAACTGATTCGCCGCGCGATCGCCGCCGATCAGCCCTGCCTCGGTCATTGCCTGGGCGGGCAATTGATGTCCAAAGCGCTGGGCGGCGTGGTCAGCAAAAATGCAGTGAAAGAAATCGGCTGGAACCCGGTGCGCGTCGAGGATTCTGCCATTGCCCGCGACTGGCTGGGGGCGGACCTCGGCGAGTGGACCACCTTCCAGTGGCACGGCGAAACCTTCACCATCCCGCCGGGCGCCACGCGCATTCTTAGCGGCGAGGCCTGCGCCAATCAGGCCTATGTCGTCGGCAAATCGCTGGGCATGCAATGCCATGTGGAGATGACGCCCGAGATGATCGAAGCCTGGTGCCGCGATTGGGCCAAGGAGGGCGCCGATCCGCAGCTGCCCAGTGTGCAGACGCCGGCGGAAATTCAGGGCGCGATGGCTGGCAATCTGCGGACCTTGAATCGCGTGGCCGACCGGCTTTATGCGCGTTGGATTACTGGCCTATGAGGTGCACTTTCCATGGGCCGCCCAACAAATGTACTAACTACCTAAGCAGCCAGCTTCCGTATGTGTATGTAACGTCGTTATTGACTTGGCGCCTTTATGGGCGTAGATTTTTTCAATAGCGTGCGCTTACATTAAGAGGCCGAGAATGTTTAAATGCGAAGAGAGTCCAGAGGGTTACATACTATTTAATGAGTTTGGCTTTCGAAGCCAGCCGCAGTTAGATTGTGCGGCTCTCCAAGCCCTAGCGGATAAATTAAATGGGCTTAGAGTTGTTGATCCAATCGATCGACGTTCATATATCGAACCTGCGTTATGGCCGCTCGCTCAAATAGCAAAAATTCCTTACCTGCTAGTACCGACCACGAGAAATTTCGTATAGGTGCAAGCCACGTATCTGGCTGCTTATTGCAGTTCAAAATGGTCTTTTGAAAATCCTTGCTGAATTGCTAGATTTAAATTTTTTGAAAACGAAACCCCAGCATTGGCGCACATTTCAGGGCAAAAATGCCTGAAAAAGCGCGTCAATGCTGGGGTTTAGCTTTTGTGCCTTGGCTAGTCGCGGAAGTTGTTGAACTGCAGGGGCACATCTTCGATCTGCTTTTTGCACAGCGCAATCGCTTCCTGCAAATCGTCGCGATCCTTGCCGGTGACGCGCACCGTCTCGCCCTGGATCGAGGCCTGCACCTTGATCTTGGAATCCTTGATCAGCTTGACGATGCGCTTGGCCAGATCGGACTCGATGCCGTTCTTGACGGTGATGACCTGCTTGACCTTGTCGCCGCCGATCTTTTCCTTTTTCTTTTCATCGAGCAGGCGCGAATCGACCCCGCGCTTGGCCATCTTGTTCATCATCACGTCCTTCACCTGGCCGAGCTTGAAGTCGTCGTCGGCGAACAGCGTGAGTTCCAGCTCCTTTTGCTCGATGCGCGCATCCGAGCCCTTGAAGTCGAAGCGCGTCGACACTTCCTTGTTGGCCTGCTCGATGGCATTCTTGAGTTCGACCTTGTTGACTTCGGAAACGATATCGAATGAGGGCATGTTGTTTTCCTGAACCTGTCGGGGAACATCGCCGCAGACGGCGCGACGGATCGCCATCCGCGGACTGGCTGCTGGTGAATTACTTTTTACGCTTCGCTTTTGCCGCCGCCTTGTTTGCCGCAATGCGCATGCGCAGGGCGTTAAGCTTGATGAAGCCGGCCGCGTCGGCCTGATTGTACGCCCCGCCGTCATCGTCAAAGGTGGAGATGGTCTGGTCGAACAGGGAGTCGGTTTTCGATTCGCGACCCACCACCAGCACCGTGCCCTTGTACAGCTTCAGCTTGACGGTGCCGTTGACCGGCTTTTGCGATTCGTCGATCAGGCTTTGCAGCAGGGTGCGCTCGGGCGAGAACCAGTAGCCGTTGTAAACCATGCGCGCATAGCGCGGCATCAGATCGTCCTTCAGCGCCAGCACTTCGCGGTCGAGGGTGATCGATTCCATGGCGCGGTGCGCGCGCAGCATGATCGTGCCGCCGGGGGTTTCATAGCAGCCGCGCGACTTCATGCCGACGTAGCGGTTCTCGACCATGTCGAGGCGGCCGATGCCGTGCTTGCCGCCGAGGCGGTTCAGTTCCGTCAATACTTTTGCCGGCGAGAGCTTCTTGCCGTTGATGGCGACGATGTCGCCGCGTTCGTAACCGAGTTCCACGAATTCCGGCTTGCCGGGTGCTTTTTCGGGCGAATTGGTGATGCGCCACATCGAGTCTTCCGGCTCGAAGTTCGGATCCTCGAGAATGCCGCCTTCGTAGGAGATGTGCAGCAGGTTGGCGTCCATGGAATAGGGCGCGCCGCCGCCGCGTTTGCCAACTGAGCGTTTCTTGAAGTCGACCGGAATCTTGTGTTTATCTGCATAGGCCAGCAGCTTTTCGCGCGACAACAGATCCCATTCGCGCCAGGGCGCGATGATCTTCACATTCGGCATCAGCGCATAGGCGCCGAGCTCGAAGCGCACCTGGTCATTGCCCTTGCCGGTGGCGCCGTGGGAAATCGCATCGGCGCCGGTCTTGCGCGCGATCTCGATCATCTGCTTGGCGATCAGCGGGCGCGCGATCGAGGTGCCGAGCAGGTATTCGCCCTCGTATACCGCGTTGGCGCGGAACATCGGGAACACATAGTCGCGGACGAATTCCTCGCGCAGGTCCTCGATGAAAATATTCTGTTTCTTGATGCCCAACTGCAGCGCTTTCTTGCGCGCCGGCTCAAGCTCCTCGCCTTGGCCGATATCGGCGGTGAAGGTAACGACTTCGCACTGGTAGACGTCCTGCAGCCATTTGAGAATGACCGAGGTGTCGAGGCCGCCTGAATAGGCGAGTACTACCTTGTTGATTTTGCTGTCGGCTTTGGCGGATGGCGCGCTGGCGCTTGCCTTGGCGGATTTTTTGGCCGATTTGCGGCCGGTTGCTTCGCTCATGATGATCTGACTTTCAGATGCGCGCACTTGTTCCGCCGAGTCTCGAAGCGCGCTGATGCTACCGGAAAGGTCACCGTTCGCGGGGGGTAGCTGGCGCCGGCGGGGGAGCCGGGCGGCAGCTGCGGAAGTGGCGAAACGGGATCGTGCATGCGCTGGCCGGCATCCGGCGCTCCCGGATTATACGTGCTGGCTGGCGGCGGCGAAAGCGCCGGGGCGCCGGAGTTGCCCTATTTGGCGGGTTCGGGCGCTGAAGCGGATGGCCGGACGGGTGTCGGGGCAGGCGTCGGCGTGGATGCCGGTGTCGGCGATACCACCTTGATCTCACCGACCTCGATGTTCGGGTCCATGCCCAGCGAGCGCTTGGCGATGCGCTTCATGGTATCGGCCATCAGCCCTTTCAACAGATTATTGCGGTCTGCCTCGCTGGTGCCGCTCCAGGGATCGAAGCCGTCGCTGGCCTTGGTCGGCTGCTTGCGGTTGACGGTGGTGGCGGTCGAATCGAGCAGGGCAAAGGTCTTGCCGTCGAATACCGAGGTGCGGACATAGATGAATGACGCCAGATGGGTATCGAGCACATCGAGGTCTTCTTCGGGTTCGTCGATATCGACGAAGCGAACGCCGCGATTGACGAACCAGCCGGTGCCCGAGGTGGCCGCGCCGTTCAATCCGGTCCAGTCCTGCGATAAATAGGGCGTGATCAGGATATAGCGGTCCGCCGGCGAAATTTCCGCCAGCAGGCGCAGGTCGCCTGCAACCTTTTTGACGGCAGCGTCAGACGGCAAGTCCTCCGCCGATTTGGCCAGGCGATCCTTGCCGCGTGACACAAAACCGATGGTGGCGTCGGGCAAATTGCTCTTGATGGTGCGGGCGATTTCGAGCTCGATCATGCGGTCGCTGCCGACCTTGGCATTGGGTGCGCTGACCCAATCAACCGACTGTATGGCGGTCAGCTCCGGCGTCGGCGTGCCCGTGAGCGGGTTGGGCTGGCTTTTCAGTTTGCTGAGTGCAATGGCGAATTCGGCGCTGCGCGCGGTGCGGGATTCATTGAAACTGCGGCCGCTGTCATTCGGGCCGTAATTGCTGTCGGCCTCGCTGGCCTGTTCAAAGCGGCGCGTCACCTTCAGCACCTTGCTGCCGGTCAGGGAAATCACCACGATCTTCGCATTGCTTATGGTGAGAGTCGGCGGCAGCGGGTTGGGGACTTCATCCGGCGCAGCCTGCGCGCAAGCGTTGATTGCAAACAAGGCGGTCGCGAGGAATTTTGCCTGCGATCTCAAATATTGCCGGGACATCTGTTTCAGATCATGCATTTGGCACCTCAGGAATTGATGCGGCCCAGCAGCAGATATTCCATCAGCGCCTTCTGCACATGCAGGCGGTTTTCCGCCTCGTCCCAGACCACGCTTTGCGGACCTTCCAGGACCTCGGCGGCGACTTCCTCACCGCGATGGGCGGGCAGGCAGTGCATGAACAGCGCATCCTTTGCGGCCGCCTTCATCATCTTCGCATCGACGGTGAAATCGGCAAACGCCTTTTTACGCATCTCGGTCTCGGCCTCATAGCCCATGCTGGTCCACACATCCGTGGTGACCAGGTGCGCGCCCTTGGCCGCCGCCATCGGATCGTTGAACACAGCGAGATGCGCCTCGTCGAGCCGCTCGCCGCGCTGGGATTTCATTTCATATCCCGGCGGCGTGGCGACGTGCAGCTTGAAATCGAAGATGCGCGCGGCTTCCAGCCAGGTGTAGCTCATGTTGTTGGCGTCGCCGATCCATGCCACGGTCTTGCCGCTGATGGAATTGCGATGCTCGATGAAGGTGAAAATGTCGGCGAGCACTTGGCAGGGATGGTACTCATTGGTCAGGCCGTTGATGACCGGGACCCGCGAATGCGCCGCGAAGCGTTCCAGGATCGACTGCTCGAAGGTGCGGATCATGACGATGTCGACCATGCGCGAAATGACCCGCGCCACATCCTCGATCGGCTCGCCGCGGCCGAGTTGGCTTTCCGAGGTATTGAGCACGATCGACGATCCGCCCAGCTGGAAGATACCGGCTTCGAAAGAGACACGGGTGCGGGTCGAGCTTTTCTCGAACACCATCGCCAGCATGCGATCGGTCAGCGGCTGGTAGGGAATGTAGTTCTTGAAACGGTGTTTCAGGATCTTGGTGCGCTCGATGAGATGCTCGAATTCGTCGCGCGTAAAGTCTTTGAATTGCAGAAAGTGTCGCATGCGCCCCTGTCGCGGTAGCAATGGTTCAGGCCGCCGCTTGCTGCGGCAGGGCCAGGAATGCCTTGATGGCGGTGCTGACGCGCGCGACCAGTTCGCGCGCCTCGGCGGCGTCGATGATCAGCGGCGGCAGCAGCCGGATCACGCTGTCCTGCGTGACATTGATGAACACCCCGGCATCCAGCGCCAGGTTCACCACCTCGGCGCAGGGACGGTCGAGTTCGATACCCATCATCAGGCCCATGCCGCGAACCTCCTTCACGCCGGCAACATTGTTCAGCGCCTGGGTAAACTCATTCCTGAGCAATTCGCCCATCTTCGCGGCGTTGGCGAGAAGGCCTTCTTCTTCCATGATTTCCAGGGTGCGCAGGGCGGCCACCGACACCAGCGGACCGCCACCGAAGGTGGTGCCGTGGTTGCCGGGCTTGAACACGCTTGCCGCCGCGCCTTTCGCCAGGCAGGCGCCGATCGGCACCCCCGAACCCAGGCCCTTGGCCAGGGGCATCACGTCCGGAACGATGCCTGCCCACTGGTGCGCAAACCATTTGCCGGTGCGGCCGATGCCGGACTGCACCTCGTCGATCATCATGAACCAGTTTTTTTCGGTGCACAGCCGGCGCAGGGCCTGCAGATAATCGATGCGCGCGGCGACAATCCCCCCCTCGCCCTGCAGCACTTCGGCCAGCACCGCGACCACGTCCGGATTGTGCTGGGCGATATTGCGCACCGCCTCGATGTCGTTATAGGGCACGCGAATGAAGCCGGTAACCAGGGGCTCGAAACCGGCCTGCGCCTTGCGCGAACCGGTGGCGGCCAGGGTCGCCAGCGTACGCCCATGCCAGGCGTGCTCCATCACCACGATCTGCGGATTGCCGACGCCGCGCTGGTGTCCGTACAGGCGCGCCAGCTTGATCGCGCATTCATTGGCCTCGGCGCCGGAGTTGCCGAAAAACACATTGTCCATATCGGCCAGCGCGCACAGCTTGTCGGCCAGCGCGGCCTGCTCGGGGATATCGACCAGGTTCGAGGTATGAATCAGTTTGCCGGCCTGTTCCGCGAGCGCCCGCGTGAGCTTGGGGTGGGCATGGCCCAGACCGGATACCGCGATGCCGGCCAGTCCGTCCAGGATACGGCGCCCGTCGGTGGTGTGCAGCCAGGCGCCTTCACCGTGGGAAAACGCGACCGACAGCGGTTTGTAGGTGTTCATTTGATGAGGTGACAACACGGTCAGCTCCTTGAGCGGTTCTCTGGATTGCGGTGCAAGGCTTGCCGCAAGCGGGGACGCCATAAAGACAAAGGCGGCTTACGCGAAGCCGCCGGAAATATATTGCGCCTGAAACATCGCTGCCAATACTAGGGTAATCCATCTCCTAGTGCAATACGAGGCCACGGGCGCCGTGATGGTACGGGTCCTGCTTGGCAGAAGGCGATCGGCCCTGTCCCGCGAACAAAGGTTTGCGCTTATGGCGGCGCCAACAACCGGAAAAGGCTGTGAAACATGCGTTTATTTGGTGACGTCGCCAGTCTTGTACAAGATATAATTGCTCATGCTCTGCCGGTCCGGCACAGCGTCCCATCGTTCATGACACCTTCATCGCCGTGCCCTTCGACGCCACCCTCCGTAATTCTCCCGTTCGCAACGACCGCATGAACTCGCCCGCCCCCACCCCGGCCACCGGCCATGGCGCCGGAAATGCGCACCGGATTGTGATCCAGGGCGTTACCAAAAAGGGGCGCGCCTTCCGTCCCAGCGACTGGGCCGAGCGCCTCTGCGGCATCATGTGCACCTTTGGCGGCGACCAGCAGATGCGCTATTCCCCCTATGTTCGCCCGGTGATGATGGATGGCGTGCGTTGCGTGGTGGTAGAGCCCTCGCTTAGCGAGGTCGAGCCGCGCGCCTATCGGTTCCTGCTCGACTTCGCCGGCGACAATGAGCTGGTGGTGATCGATCCCACACAGGCGGTCGGCGACGACTTCTGCCCGGTGCCGGGCAACGCACTGGAAAAGCTCGCGGCATCCTGAATCCGGCTGCCGCTGTTGGCCTGCGCGTTCCGGCGGAAATTGGAAATGGAAAACCCAAAAGAAAACGCCGCGTGGAAGACTCCACACGGCGTTGCGACTTGCTGACAGCGCTTGATTCTTGGTACGACGCTGAAATACGACTTACGCTGCTGCCTGGCTACCGATTGCCTTGATGGCGGCAGAAAGACGGCTCTTGTGACGAGCAGCCTTGTTCTTGTGAATGATGTTCTTGTCCGCGATCGAATCGATCGTCGACACGGAAGACTTGAATACCGCTTCGGCGGCCGCCTTGTCGCCGGCGGCAACGGCTGCAGTCACCTTCTTGATGGCGGTGCGCAGTTCCGAACGCTGGGCCATATTGTGCGAGCGGGCTTTGACTGCCTGACGGGCACGCTTAGCAGCTTGTTTGGTATTTGCCATGTTATTTAATCCGTTATTCCAGAATCTGGTCGTAAATTTTGCGGGAAGCCTTGTATTATAGCGCCTCCGATTAAAAAAGCAAACTGTTTGTTTTGATTGGGTTTTCCGGGTCGCCAGGGTTCCTGGGACACCCGGCAAACGATACCGGCGCCCGTCGAGGCGCCTTTCCGTACCGGCCAAAGCAACGCGATCCCCCATGAATCTGCTCAGGGCAGCACTTTCCGTCTCGGCGATGACTTTCCTGTCGCGCATCACCGGCCTCGCCAGGGAAATTATCGGCTTCAATCTGTTCGGCGCCGGCGCTGCCATGGATGCTTTCCAGGTGGCCTGGCGCATTCCCAATCTGCTGCGCCGCCTGTTTGCCGAGGGCGCCTTCAGCCAGGCGTTCGTGCCGGTCTTCGCCGAATACAAGACCACCCGGGGGCCGGCTGAGACCAAGGCGCTGGCCGACCGCGTCGCCAGCCTGCTGGCCCTGGTCCTGTTTTTTGTCACCATGATCGGGGTGTTGGCCGCGCCGCTGCTGGTCTATCTCACCGCCTCCGGCTTCACTGCCGATCCCGATAAATTCGCATTGACGGTGCAACTGGTCCGCATCACCTTTCCCTATATTTTCTTCATTTCGCTGGTGTCGCTGGCGGCGGGCATGCTGAACAGCTTCGGCGCCTTCAAGACCCCGGCGTTTTCCCCGGTGCTGCTCAATCTGTCGGTGATCGCGGCCGCGCTGTTGCTGGCCCCACACTTGGACCAGCCGGTGATGGCGCTGGCCTGGGGCACCTTGCTGGGCGGCGTTGTGCAACTGCTGTTCCAGGTGCCTGCACTGCGGCGTATCGGCATGCTGCCGCGAGTTTCCTTAAGCGCCTGGCGGCTCCGGCAGGACAGCGGCGTGCGCCGCATCCTCGGGCTGATGGCGCCGGCCGTCCTGGGCGTTTCGGTGGCGCAGATCTCGCTGCTGCTGAACACGCAAATCGCCTCGTTCCTGCCGACCGGCTCGGTGTCCTGGCTGACAGCGGCTGACCGATTGATGGAGTTCCCCTCGGCGATGCTGGGCGTGGCGCTGGGAACCGTGCTGCTGCCATCCCTGGTCAAGCAGCAGGCGCGGGAAAACGCCGCCGAATATTCGCGCCTGCTGGATTGGGGCCTGCGCGTGACCTTGATGCTGACCCTGCCGGCGGCGGTGGCCCTGGCCCTGCTGGCGGCGCCGCTGATTTCAACCATTTTGCAGCACGGGCAATTCGGCGCCCGGGATGTGATGATGTCGCGTGCGGCCCTGATCGCCTATTCGCTGGGACTCACCGGCATCATCCTGGTGAAAATCCTGGCGCCCGGCTATTACGCCCGCCAGAACATCAAAACTCCGGTCAAAATCGCCATTTTCACCCTGGTGGTGACGCAGGTTTTCAATCTGCTGTTCGTGCCGCTTTTCCAGCATGCCGGACTGGCGCTGTCGATCGGGCTGGGCGCCTGCGTCAATGCCGGGCTCCTTTATGCTTTTATGCGCCGCCAGCAGATTTTTATGCCGCAACCGGAATGGCTGGTATTCCTGCTGAAGCTGTTCGTCGCGTTATACCTGATGGCGGTTACCTTGTACCTGCTGGCGGGCGACAATGCGAGCTGGCTGACGATGCCGAACGGTGTGCGTTGCCTGCGCCTGGCATGGCTGATTGTTGCCGGCGCATTCGTTTATTTCGCGAGTTTGTGGATCATGGGTTTCCGCGTGCGCGATTTTGCCAAGCGGGCATGACCATGGGCGGCGACCGATCGTTTTCATTGCGGCTGTACCGCAGCCTTGATCCCCTTGGACAAGACCAGGGACTGGCGCTGGCGATCGGCAATTTCGATGGCGTGCATCGCGGCCATCAGGCGATCCTGCAAGCCACGGTGGAGGCATCGCGGCGTGGCGGGCTGACGGCCGCTGCGCTGTCTTTTCATCCGCTGCCGCGCGAGTATTTCGCCAAGGTGCGTGGCGACGAATCGCTGGCGCCGCCGCGACTGATGAGCAGCACCGAAAAACTGGCGGCGTTTCATCGCGCCGGCATCCACCACGCCTTTCTGCCGGCCTTCAATGCCGGCTTTGCGGCGCAATCTCCCGCCGATTTCATCGCCCGGCTGGTGGAAATGAAAGTGCGCTGGCTGATGGTCGGCGAGGATTTCCGCTTTGGCGCCAGGCGTGCCGGCGATACCGCCGCCCTGCGGGCTGCCGGACTGCAACACGGTTTTGCGGTCGAGACCATGGCCGATATCGTCGATGTAGCGGATGGCGTCGCGGTGCGCGTGTCCTCGACCGCGGTGCGGGAGGCGCTGGCGGCCGGTCGGCTTGCCGAGGCCGCGCGCATGCTGGGCCGCCGCTATGCGATCACCGGCCGCGTCACGCACGGCAAGAAACTGGGGCGCACCCTGGGCTTTCCGACCGCCAATGTAAGCCTTGGCGGGCGAAAACCCGCACTGGCGGGGGTGTTTGCGGTAAAATTGCGGCTTGTAACTCGCGGGCTCGAGGGAGTGGCGAGCAGGGTCGGCGACACGCTGTCGGGTGTGGCAAACCTTGGCACCAATCCGGCTGTCAGGAACCAAACTGCATACGACGGCCGTCACCATTTGGAAGTCTTCCTCTTCGATTATTCAGGCGATCTCTACGGCAGGCGCGTGGAAGTCGAGTTTTTCGAAAAAGTCCGCGACGAACAGAATTTTGCGAGCCTCGATGCGCTGGTCGTGCAAATGCACGATGACTGCAGTGAGGCCAAACGTATTTTGCGCGGCACTTGAGGAACGGACCCGATGGACAGCAAAACGGATTACAAATCCACCCTGAATCTCCCCGATACGCCATTCCCGATGCGCGGCGATCTCGCCAAGCGCGAACCGGGCTGGGTCGGGCAGTGGCAGCGGCAAAAGCTCTACGAAAAGATCCGCGCGGCTTCTGCGGGCAGGCCCAAGTTCATCCTGCACGATGGCCCGCCGTATGCCAATGCGGCGATTCATATCGGCCACGCGGTCAACAAGATTCTCAAGGATGTGGTGGTCAAATCGCGTCAGCTGGCGGGATTCGATGCCGTCTATGTGCCGGGCTGGGATTGTCACGGCATGCCGATCGAAATCTTTGTCGAAAAGCAGCATGGCAAGAACCTGCCGGTGGAGAAAGTGCAGAGCTATGCACGCGCGCATGCCGAGTCGCAGATCGAATTGCAGAAGGCGGATTTCATGCGTCTCGGCGTGCTCGGCGACTGGGACCATCCCTACAAGACCATGAACTTCGCCACCGAGGCGGCCGAAATCCGTACTCTCGGCAAACTGTTCGAACGCGGTTATGTCTATCGCGGCTTGAAGCCGGTCAACTGGTGCTTCGATTGCCAGTCGGCGCTGGCCGAAGCGGAAGTGGAATACGAGGATAAAAACTCGACCGCCATCGACGTTGGCTTTCCATTGGCCGAAGGCGACCGCGGCAAACTGGCCGGCGCATTCGGGTTAAGCGCGTTGCCGGAGGGGCCGGTTTATGCGGCCATCTGGACCACCACGCCCTGGACCATCCCGGCAAATCAGGCGCTGAATTTTCACCCCGATTTTCAGTACGCCTTGGTCTCTTCGGAGCGCGGTTCGCTCATCGTCGCCAATGAAATTCTCATGCAGGGGGCTACGGAAATCAATTCCCTCGCTTCGCCGCTGCTAACCAGATACGGAATTACGCAGGCGAGGGTTATCGGGCTGGCAACGGGTAAGGCGCTTGAAAGAATTCGGTTCAGGCACCCCTTCTATGATCGCGAATCGCCGGCATACCTCGCCGACTACGTCACCCTCGACACCGGCACCGGCATCGTCCACTCCTCGCCGGCTTATGGCGAAGACGACTTCAAGACCTGCAAGCGTTACGGCATGAAGAACGAGGAGATTCTCAATCCAGTGATGGGCAATGGCCAGTATGTCTCCAGCCTGCCGCTGTTTGGCGGGCTCAATATCTGGAAGGCGCAGCCGGAGATCGTCAAGGCCATCGAGGCGGCCGGCGCGCTGTTTCACGCCAACAACGTCAGGCATTCCTATCCGCATTGCTGGCGCCATAAAACGCCGACGGTGTTCCGCGCCACCGCGCAATGGTTCATCGGCATGGACCTGCGTGCCAAAGGCGAAGCGCAGACCCTGCGCGAACTGGCGCTGGCGGCAATCGATGCGACGCATTTCTATCCGGAGTGGGGCAAGGCGCGCCTGCACGGCATGATCGCGCACCGGCCGGACTGGTGCATTTCGCGGCAGCGCAACTGGGGCACGCCGATCCCGTTTTTCCTGCACAAGGAAACTGGTGAATTGCATCCGCGTACCCTGGAATTGCTCGGACAGGTGGCGGCGCGCGTGGAAAAGGAAGGCATCGAGGCCTGGCAGCGCATCACTGTCGAAGAACTGCTCGGTGACGACGCCAGATACTACGACAAGATCGGCGACACCCTCGATGTGTGGCTGGATTCGGGCTCGACTTTCAACACCGTGATGGCGACCACGCCTTCGCTGATGCACAACGATGCGGACGGCAGACCGTCGCAGGCGGATTTGTATCTCGAAGGCTCGGACCAGCATCGCGGCTGGTTTCATTCCTCCCTGCTGGTGAGCTGCGCGCTCAATGACCGCGCGCCCTACAAGAGCCTGCTGACGCACGGCTTCGCGGTCGACGGCCAGGGCAAGAAAATGTCGAAATCACTGGGCAATGTAGTGTTGCCGCAGAAGGTGTCGGATACCCTCGGCGCGGAAATCCTGCGCCTCTGGGTCGGCACCACGGATTACTCGGGCGAGCTGTCGATCTCGGATGAGATCCTGAAGCGTGTGGTGGAAAGCTATCGACGCATTCGCAACACCTTGCGTTTCCTGCTCGCCAATACCGCCGATTTCGATGCGACCAAGGATGCGCTGCCGATTACAGAGCTGCTGGAGATCGACCGTTACGCCCTGGTGCTCGGTCACGAGCTGCAGCAGCGCGTTCTCGGCCATTATGATCGCTATGAATTCCAGCCGGCGATGCAAGTGATCCAGAATTTCTGTTCGGAGGACCTGGGTGGTTTCTATCTCGATATTTTGAAAGACCGCCTCTACACCACCGGCGCCGGTTCGAAATCGCGTCGCGCCGCACAGACGGCACTGCACCATATCCTGCAAATGCTGACGCGCCTGATCGCGCCGGTGCTGTCCTTTACCGCCGAGGAAATCTGGGCGGTGCTGCATCCGGGCAGCGAGGACAGCGTGTTCCTGCGCGCCTACTACAACATGCCGAATATCGCCGGCGCCGAAGCCTTGAAGGCGCGCTGGACGGGGCTGCGCGAAGTTCGCGCCGCGGTATCCAAACAGCTCGAAGAGGCGCGCACTGCCGGCAAGATCGGCTCCTCGTTGCAGGCGGAGGTGGTGCTGACGACTTCGGGCGCCGAGCTGCCCTTGCTGCGCTCTTTCGAGGATGATTTGCGTTTCGTTTTCATCACCTCGCAGGCCAGGGTGGCTGAATCGACGGTAGTCGATGGCGTCGACGTGAAGGTTGAGGCCAGCCCGCACCCCAAATGTGAACGTTGCTGGCATTACCGCGGCGACGTTGGATCGAGCGCGGCGCACCCGACCATTTGCGGGCGCTGCGTCAGCAATCTGTTCGGCGACGGCGAGAAGCGATTCCATGCCTAGCCAACGCTCCCGATTCGGCTGGCTGCGCTGGCTGGCGCTGAGCATGCTGGTGATTGTGCTCGACCAGATCAGCAAGAACCTGATCGTTGCCAATTTCCAGTATGGTGAGTCGAAATATCTGTTGCCGTTTTTCAATCTGGTGCTGGCCTATAACAAGGGCGCGGCGTTCAGTTTCCTGGCCAATGCCTCGGGCTGGCAGCGCGAATTTTTCATCGCGGTTACCGTGGTGATTACGGCGGTGCTGCTATGGATGATGAAGCATAACCAGCGCAATGTCCTGCTGTGCGCGGCGCTGGCGCTGGTGATCGGTGGCGCCTTCGGCAATCTCCATGACCGCGTCATGTATGGCCACGTGATCGATTTCATCCAGTGGCATGTCGCGGGGGTTTACTGGCCGGCGTTCAATATTGCCGACTCGGCCATCTGTCTCGGCGCGGGCCTGCTGATCTGGGATTCGTTCCGCAAGCCGAAAGCCGATCCCGCCAAGAAGGAAGCGGCATGAGCAACTGGGCCAAGATCATTGGCGGCAAGATCGCGTTGGCCAAACGCAATCTCGAGCAGGGCATGAAACCGGGAAAGGTTTCGGCAGACGCGCGCATTCCGGCGGGGCAGAAGCGGGTCACGGATTTTCCAGTGCTCGATATGGGCGTGCGCCCTTCGGTTGATCGCGCCACCTGGAAACTCAAACTCTTCGGGCTGGTGAAGAATGAAACCACGCTCGACTGGCAAGCTTTCATGGCGCTGCCGCAGACCAAGGTCAATGCCGATATGCACTGCGTCACACGCTGGTCACAGCTCGATATGGACTGGGAAGGCGTGTTGGCGCGCGAATTGGCGATGCTGGCCCAGCCGACCGATGCGGCGCAGTTCGTCACCCTGCACGGCTTCGACGGCTACACCACCAATTTGCCGCTGGAAGCCCTGCTCGATGACGATGTGCTGATCGCGCACCGCGTATTCGGCGAGCCGCTGTCGATGGAGCACGGTTGGCCCGCGCGCATGGTGGTGCCCAAACGTTATGCCTGGAAGGGTGCAAAATGGATTTCCGGTATCGAGTTTCATGCGAAAGATCGCCCCGGTTTCTGGGAAGTGCGCGGCTATCACAACGATGCCGACCCCTGGAAAGAGGAGCGCTTCGGCTATCCGGAAGACGGCGCCGAGCCCGAATAGTTGTAGATAGTAGAATAATGAAACTCCAGCATTGGCGCGCCTTTTGAGGCAAAAATGCTCCATGAGGCGCGCCAATGCTGGGGTTTGAAAATCCGATTTTGAGCGGATTGCCTGAGGATTGGACAGAGGTTTGATCATGAACGACACTGAAATTCTGCTCGCCAATCCCCGCGGTTTTTGCGCCGGGGTTGATCGCGCCATCGAAATCGTCGAGCGCGCGCTCAAGATGCACGGCGCGCCGATCTATGTGCGCCACGAAATCGTCCACAACAAATTCGTGGTCGACGACCTGCGCAGCAAGGGCGCGATTTTCATCGAGGACTTGGCCGATGTGCCGAAAGGCGCCACGTTGATTTTCAGCGCGCACGGCGTGTCCAAGGCGATCCGCCATGAGGCCGATGCGCGCGGCTTCCGTGTGTTCGACGCCACCTGCCCATTGGTGAAGAAGGTGCATATCGAAGTCGCCAAGAAACGTATCGAAGGCTACCAGGTGGTGATGATCGGTCACGACGGGCACCCCGAAGTCGAAGGCACCATGGGGCAGTCCGAAGCGGGCATGTACCTGGTCGAGACCGAAGACGATGTCGCCGGGCTGGAAATTGCCGACAGCAGCAGGCTCACCTATGTGACGCAAACCACGCTGTCCGTTGACGACGCGCAGAAAGTGATCGATGCGCTGAAAAGAAAATTCCCCGGCATCATCGGGCCCAAGCATGACGATATCTGCTACGCCACGCAGAATCGCCAGGACGCGGTGAAATTCATGGCCCCGCAGGTCGAGGTGGTCATCGTCGTCGGCTCGCGCACCAGCTCCAACACCAACCGCCTGCGCGAGCTCGCCGATTTGCTGGGCTGCGAAACCCACCAGGTCGACAGCGCAGATGAGCTCAGGATCGAATGGGTGATGGGCAAAAAACGCATCGGCGTGACCTCCGGCGCTTCCGCCCCGGAGGTGCTGGTGAAAGACGTCATCGCCAAACTCAAATCCCTGGGCGCGCAAAGCGTCCGCGAGCTGGACGGCATCACCGAGAACATCACCTTTCCCCTGCCCAAGGGCCTGGGCACCGTACCCGCCGGCGCCTAGTTATCCGCCGCGCACTTCTTGGCGTTTGCCGTCTCGCAGCACGCCCGTATTGCCTCGCGGCCGTCTTTTCCCGGCTCGCGCTGCGGTTGCCACTTGTTCCGGGCATGCCCCCGCTTGTCGGACGACTTCGCTATCGAAAAAGCGTTAAATTAGAGTTCGATCAACAAAAGGGAAAGAAAAATGCAAAATTTTCTGGAAAACAGGAGTCGGCCGCAGCAGCCCAGCAGGGGCTTTACGCTGATTGAGTTGATGATTGTTGTTGCTATCATCGCCGTGCTCGCGGCCATCGGTTACCCCAACTATACGAATTTCGTATTGAAGGCGCATCGCGCTGATGCACAGTCATTCTTGATGAATGCGGCGCAACGCCAGCAGCAGTATTTCCTGGACAACCGCGCTTATGCCCCCGACCTGGCCACCTTGAATGTGGCGCTGCCTTCGACGGTGTCCCCCTATTACTCCCTCGCCATCGCTACCTCGACCCTCCCGCCACCTGGATTTACGCTAACTGCGACCCCCATCGGAACGCAAAACCGCAATAACGAGCCGACCCTCAGCATTAACCAGACCGGTGCAAAAACGCCGACCGGCACGGCATACGGGGCGTGGTAAGGGCAGACATGGATACCTTGCGCCAATATTGTGCCGGCTTTCATAACCATCAGCGGGGTTTCACGTTGATGGAATTGCTGTTGACCATTACCGTACTCGGCATCTTGACTGCGGTTGCCACGCCCTCATTCATCGATGTGATCAAGAGCCAGAAGGTGAAGAATATGGGCACCGACATTCAACTGGCCTTGGTCAAGGCGCGCAGCGAAGCGGTGAAACGCAATCGCAATGTCACCCTGTCACCCAATACGTCTACCGACTGGACCAGTGGCTGGACCATTCCCGATCCCGATAATTCGGGCAGCAATATTGAAGTGCGCTCCTCGTTTTCGGGCGTGACCATCGCCGGACCCGCCAGTGTGGTTTATCAAAGTTCGGGACGAATCTCCGGCTCCACGGCGCCGACATTCGACATCGGCGCGCCCAATTCTTCGGCGCATCAGTGCGTCTCCGTTGATCTGAGCGGGCGGCCCTACATAAAGGCGGCGGCATGTTGATATCCAATTCGAGTCGCTGTATGCAAAAACTCGCACAAAGGCATGCCGGCCGCTTGCAGAAGGGCGCCACCATCATTGAAGTGCTGGTGACCATTGTGATCCTCGCGATTGGTCTCCTCGGTTTGGCCGGATTGCAGGGCCAGATTCTGTTTGCCGAACTTGAGTCCTATCAGCGGGCGCAGGCGGTGCTGCTGATGAATGACATGGTTGACAAGATCACTACCAATCGCGCCGCGGCGGCAACCTATGTGACGGCGTCAGCTCTCGGCACGGCCTATCCAACACCGTCGACACCTGCCGCCCCGGCAACCTGCCCCACCGCGGCCGGCGTCGCGAAAGATCAGTGCGAATGGAGCAATGCCCTGATCGGGGCTTCCGAGCGAAAGGGGACCGCCAGCGCGGGCGGGATGGTCGATGCGCGTGGATGCATACAACTGATCCAGGCGGAAAATGCCGCTGCCGGCGTTTGCACGCCCGGCATCTATCTGGTCAGCGTTGTCTGGCAGGGTTCAAACATGACCACTGCCCCTAGCGCGACCTGTGGCCAGAATTACTATGGCGACGATCGCTACCGTCGCGCCATCGCGACCCGGGTTTCCGTCGGCCTGCCGTCGTGCCAATAAAAGAAAAACAATCATGAAGAATGCATCGTTGAAAAACAGGCTTCGGGCAAATTTACAAGGCGGCTTTTCGCTGATCGAATTGATGATCGGCATGACGCTGGGTCTGCTGGTCCTTGCCGGCTTGATTACCGTATTTGTGCAGAGCAGTCAGACACGCAACGAAATTGAACGCAACAATCGCCAGATCGAAAGCGGGCGTTATGCGGTGTCGCTCCTGACTGAAGATCTGCGCATGGCCGGCTACCTTTCTTCGTTTGACCCTTACCAGGCGATCATCAAGCCCGGCAGCGCGCCCTTGGGTGGTGGAACGCCGATTACCGCCATGCCCGACCCCTGCAATGCCACGCTTAGCGGAAACGCCAGCAGCTGGGTCAATTCTTATTTCTTTCATATCCAGGGCATCGACAATGTGGTCACGGCAACCATTCCGAGCTGCCTGAGCGATGTCAAAGTCGGCTCGGATATCGTTGTTATTCGCCGGACCAGCACCTGCGTTGCGGGGCCGACTGCCGGCGCAAACTGTGATGCGGCAATCAGCGGGGCCCCTTACTTCCAGGCTTCCAATTGCTATCAGGCAGGCGAACTGGCCACGAATACCGGCTCAACGTCCGATTATCTTTCGTATTTCGTGCTGAGCACCGACACCAGTGCAACGACCATGAACAAACATGCGATCGATTGCACCGCGCGCGCCAGCTACAACCGTTATCTGGTGCATATCTATTTTGTCGCCAACAACAATGTGGGTACCGATGGTGTGCCGACGCTCAAGCGCGCGGAGCTTGGCGCCGGCGCATTCACCATCGTGCCTTTGGTCGAAGGTATTGAGAACCTGCAGCTTTCCTATGGCGTCGATACTGATAACGACGGCGTCATCAATGGCTTCACCACCGACCCGGGAACCTATAACAGCTGCGCGGGCGCGGCCTGCGTTGCCAATTGGTTGAGCGTTTATGCGGTCAAGATCAATGTTCTGGCCAAAAATACCCAGGCGTCGCAGGGCTTCACGGACAGCAAAACGTATGCCCTCGGCCAGCTCGACAACGGCAGCGACAATACATTCGGCCCATTTGGCGATGCTTACAAGCGACATGTCTACAACAGCGTCGTCAGACTCGATAACCCTGCCGGCCGGAGAACGCCATGAACGCCAATTTGCGTAAACAACAGGGCGTCACGCTCATCGTCGGCATGATCATGCTGATCCTGCTGACACTGATGGCAGTCACCAGCTTCAAGCTCGGCAAGGGCAATTTGCAGATTGTCGGCAATATGCAGTTTCGCAACGAGACCTTGCGCGTGGCGGAGGAGATTATCGAGGCCCGTGTCAGCACGCCTACCAATGTGGTCAGCCCCTGGATAGGCGGTCTCAATTTCAACGGTGGCATCACTCAGAACGCCAACCCGGATGTCGCCGTCACAGTCACGCCTACCCTGGTTCAGGCTTACGTCAAGAAAAACAGCGTGATCAACCTGAATGATCCAGGACAACTTGGCTGCACACTCGGCACCGCCCAGGTGTTCGGCGTCGAAGGCGCAGCTACCGGTAATTCCCTGTGCGCCGCTGCACTTTACGATCTGACTGTGGTCGCTACCGAGGCGGCCACCAACGCCAAGGTGGAATTGCACCAGGGTGTCGCCATTCAGGTTCCTGCGGACTCCGTTTGTTCGCTGGTGCCTTGCTGAATTGTTCAAATATAAATACCGCTTTAAAGGAACACCGCCATGAAACGCTCGACGACAAACAAATTGCTGCTGTTGCTGGTGGGTTCGATGTTGACCCTCGCGTCGCTTCATACCCGGGCCGAGGACATCGATATTTTCGTGGGCTCGAGCGCCGGGGCCGCCCAAAACCCGAAAATCCTGATCATTCTTGAAAACGATTCAAACTGGTCTAGGGCCTCGCAAAAATGGCCCGGGGGCAGCGTTCAGGGTCAATCCGAAGCCAGTGCAATCAAGACTCTTGTAAATGGATCTGGCATAAACGTGAATTTGGGGTTGATGGAATACGCGACATCGGGTAACGGCAATAGTGGTGGCTTCATTCGCAAGGCGATTGCTGCCTTGGACAGTACAAACAAGACCGTATTCGCCGGCTCAATGGATACGATCTATAACAACATCAACGCCCCGAACGAAAAAGTATCATCGAGTTTTGGTTATGGCGACCTGATGTACTCGGCCTTCAACTACTTTTCCGGTACCAGTACAGTAGCGCCAAGTTCTTCTGTGGTTTCCAGCATCGCGGATTCGAATGGTTATACGGCCAACTACACCACGTTCAAATCCCCTCTGTCGGATGACAATTCCTGCGGCAGAAATTTCGTCGTTTTCATCGCCAACAATGCACAAGGTGCAGTGCCTAGCGACACCACGACGAACGGAACTGCGCTGGTGAATCTCGGGGGCAGTATCAGTCCGCAGCTGCCGTACCAGAATTACACGACCACTACCAGCACGTCGACAACCAACCTCGGCTATACATCACAGTGCTATTCCAGCTTGTCGGCTTGTTCCACCGCGGACTTTGCCACCCAGTGTGCGACTGGTGGCGCTTATGATAGTTGTAGTTGCAGTTCCAGCAATACCACCACATCCATGGATACCTGTTCAGCCGGCCAGAATCGCTTCGCGGTTTATGGAAACACCAATTCGGGTGGCACGATCACAACGACGGGGCCCACCACAGGCACACCCGTGACTATTGCCGGCGGCGTTTCCTCCTGCTACACCAATTCCACGCTCGCAAGTTCAGCAGTAACCTCTACTACTGACAAGGGCGGCTTAAACTGCCCGGGCGGATCGACTGTCACTGTTGGGGGCACTACCACCACGACCACCTACAGTTGCACCTATTCACTGGTCAGTACCAACCCCAGTTTGACGGCCACCCAAAACTGTGCGGGAACAGCTGGCTCGCCAGTGCTGAGCAGCCCGGCTGCTTCCAGCACCTCGGCCGTGACAACAGCCTGTTATAAAAGCCTCGACCAGGGTAACGGCAACTGGGCGGCTTCAGGCGACCATGCCGGTCTGAGCTGCCCTGCGACCACGGTTGTAACCACGGGTAATCAGACGGTCACCACGACCTATACCTGCACATATTCCGGTGTATTGGGTGCGTCTTGTGGTCAAAGCACAAACAAGATAAATGTAACGCAAACGGCGTTTCCCTCCGCATCGACTGTAACCACGTCCCCGAACTACAAATACGATGTGCAGCAAGCGGCGACGCCCTCGGTCAGCACCACCACCAAGAGTGGGGTGACCACAACCCAGACCTTTCTGGGCAATACCAGCCTGTGCTATGCGAGCGCGACTGATGCTGCAGTTTCCAGCCAGTTTTCCTCAACGTGTTCCAGCTATAACGGCGGCTGCACTGGTGGAGCTGCCACAGCCAGCGCGGGGTTGTGCACGTCTGGTGCCCGCTACATGGTGACCGGCAATGTGATTTCGACGGTCAGTACCCCGACCGGAACGACCTATATTCCGAGCGACGGTGCTTATGCGGATGAATGGGCGCGTTTCATGCACCAAGCCAAGGCCAAGAATGCGGCCAGCAGCACCGATCAGATCAAGCAAGCCATTACAACCTATACGATCGACGTTTTCAATGCGCAGCAAAATCCGAATGTATCCGCTTTGCTGCAAAGCATGGCCCATGCTGGCGGGGGCAAGTATTTCGTGGCGAACAATGAGGCGCAAATCCTGGCCGCATTGCAGAAAATTCTGGCGGAAATCCAGTCGGTCAACAGCACCTTCGCATCGGCAAGCTTGCCGGTGAACGCCACCAACCGCACCCAGAACGCCAACCAGGTATTCATCGGAACTTTCCGTCCCGATCCCGATGCCAACCCGCGCTGGTTCGGCAATCTCAAGCAGTATGCGATCGGCCGGGTTAATGGCGTCCTTGATCTGGTCGACAAGGACGGCAAACCGGCAACGAATGCCTTGACCGGTTTCGTGGACGACTGCGCCACCAGCTTCTGGACGACGGACTCAGGCACCTATTGGACGAATTTGCTGACGCCGATCAATCCTGACCCCGCATCGAATTGTGGAACGATTGCGGCAAGCGCTCGTTATTCTGATTTGCCGGACGGACCCGAGGTGGAGAAGGGCGCTGTTGCCGAGGTGCTGCGAAAAGGGAATAACCCAAGCGCGACAACGCCTTCGTACACTTTTAACCGCAATATGCTGACCTTCAGTAGCGGCTCGCTGGTCACCTTTAACGCGACATCCAGCGGGCTGTCCGATCAATCGTTCAACAATGTGGTGGGTTTCACACAGGGCAAGGACGTCAATAACGATACTGGCACCGGAGGTCCCACAACCAACGTTACACGGCCATCGATTCATGGCGACGTCGTGCATTCGCGGCCGCTACCGATCAACTATGGCGCTGCCGGCGTCACCGTGTACTATGGTTCTAACGACGGTACGTTCCGCGCGGTCGATGCGACTACAGTGGGCAGCCAAGGCAAAGAACGCTGGTCTTTTGTTGCGCCCGAGTTCTTTTCGAAGCTGCAAAGGCTCAAAGACAATACCCCGCTAGTCAGTTATCCGAGTATCGTTTCGCTCGGCATTACCAGTGCACCCAAGGACTATTTCTTCGACGGCTCGGTCGGCATTTACCAGAACCGGGACAACAGCAAGGTTTGGATTTATCCGACACAGCGCCGGGGTGGTCGCATGATTTACAGTTTCGATGTCAGCGATCCGACCGTCAACCCGATCCTGAAATGGCGCCATGGCTGTCCCGATTTGACCGATGACACCGGCTGCACCACCGGAGGCTCCAGCTATTCCGCCATCGGGCAAACCTGGTCCACTCCAAACGTCGGGTTTATCCGTGGATTTTCGACGACAACACCGGTGGTTTTGGTTGGTGGTGGCTATGACAATTGCGAAGACGTCGATTCAGCGACCAAGTCCTGCGGTTCGGCAAAAGGGCGGGTAATTTATCTGATCAATGCGGATACTGGCGATATCATTCGTTCGTTTGCGACCGATCGAAGCGTGGTGGCGGATATTTCCTTTATCGACCTGAATAACGATGGCTCGGCCGACTATGCCTATGCGGCGGATACCGGCGGCAATGTCTATCGCATCGACTTTGTCGATGGCCCGGTCACGCTGGTACCCCTCGCCAGTTCGAGCTGGACGATGCGCAAAGTGGCTTATACGAATGGCGGGAGCAGGAAATTCCTGTTTGCGCCGGGCGTGTTCCCGACCGGCACAACGACTTATGTTGCCCTGGTTTCAGGTGACCGCGAGCGACCATTGATTACCAATTATCCGTATACAACTCCAGTAGTTAACAAGGCCTATGTATACAAGGATGATTTGACGGCGGCATCGTCAACGGCAGCCATCAATCTCGATGGCTCGACAATGCTTGATTTCACCGACCCTGCCGGTTCGACCTGTGCAACGGTTACCTCCAATTCGCTGTTAACGGCATCCAATTCTGGCAAACAGGGCTGGTACATGAGCCTGACAGCCAATGGCACTGGTGAGCAGGGTGTTACCTCTGCGGTCATTGTGGCGGGTATGGTTACATTCAGCACCAACCGGCCGATCGTGCAAAGCCAGTCCTGCGGCAGCGTGCTTGGTGAGGCAAGAGGTTATTTCGTCAATCTGTTCAATGCCTCCGGCTCCATCGGCACGGCGAATAACTCCTCCTGCGGTGGCGATCGCTCGTCAGTATTTGCCGGCGGTGGCCTGCCCCCGTCGCCTGTAATCGGTATCGTGCCCATCGATGGCGTACCGACTGCCGTCCTGATCGGCGCCGTGCAGCGTGACAGCAGCAGCGGTTATAGCTCGCCGATCAAGCCGGAAAAAATTGTTCCGCCGATTACGCAGGTTCGCACGCGTACCTACAAGTCCATCAAGGGCGATAATTAACCGATGATCGATTTCGTTGGTTAAGCAACGGTGTTGTATGGCAGTAGAAAAAAACTCGCGAGGCTGTTACCATATTGGGCTTGGATTTGTGGCTGATTTCATTAGAGCCAATTGCCGAAATAGCTCAGTTGGTAGAGCAGCGCATTCGTAATGCGAAGGTCGGGGGTTCGACTCCTCTTTTCGGCACCATGCTTTCTGAAGCCGCGCTCCACAGCGCGGCTTTTTTGTCCTTCGCATGCCCGCATAGCTCAGTGGTAGAGCAACCGCCTTGTAAGCGGTAGGTCGTCTGTTCAATCCAGACTGTGGGCACCATCCTTCTGTGGGGCGAATTTCACTTTGCAATTATTCTTGTCCGCGAGTGAACATTGCCGATATTCGCCCGTCGAATGTTCTTTGATGAGAAGCCCTGACCATGATTCTCCATAACGTGTTGCGTCCAGCGGGGTTGGCCCTCATGGCCTGCCTCGTCTTCGTCGGCGCCGGTGCCGCCATCGCGGCGGGGCCCGTCCGGACGCCGCATGTGGAGGCCGAGTTGATTGCGCGGCATATCGCGGTTGTCCCGGGGCAGCCGATCGAGGCGGCCCTGCACCTCAAGATCGTCGATCATTGGCATACCTATTGGCAGAACCCGGGTGATTCAGGCCTGCCCACGCGGCTGACCTGGACATTGCCGGATGGATTTGCCGCCGATCCAATTGAGTGGCCGTATCCGCACAAGCTGCCACTCGGACCGCTGATGAATTTCGGCTATGAAGGCGAGGTGCTGCATCTGGTTACCCTCAGGCCCGCCGCCAATATCAAACCGGGAACCATAGTTACCTTCAAGGCCAAAGCCGATTGGCTGGTGTGCAGGGATGTGTGTATTCCCGAAGATGCGCAATTGTCGCTGACGCTCCCGGTCCGCAGCGGGCAGCTGACCGAAGACTCGCGCTGGAAGGGCAGTTTTGCCGTCGCGCGCAATGCCTTGCCGAAGTCGCTTGGGGGATGGAAATCGAAGGCCTTGGTTGCCGGCAAAACGCTGCAAATTGAACTGCTGGCGCCGGCCGGCGAAACCGCCGGACCGGGCGAAGTCGCCTTCTATCCCTATCGTGAAGACATCATTGCCAATGCGGGCAAACAGACGCTTTCGCCGATCCCTGGGGGATTCCGCTTGAGCGTGCCGATGGCTGATCCGGTCAATACCGGGCTGAAAACGCTGGACGGCGTCCTGGTGTCCCGCGATGGCTGGGGCAAAACGCTCGCCGGGAATGCCGCCGTACTGGCGGCGGCTGTGAGTTATGAATCGCAGGGCGGCGCAGTCGCGACGAAGACAGCGGCAGCGGGAGCGCCGGCCGATCTGGGTTTGCTGGCGGCGATTTTTTTTGCGTTCATCGGCGGTCTCATCCTGAACCTGATGCCCTGTGTGTTTCCGGTGCTGGGCATCAAGGTGATGAATTTTGTTGAACATGCGCAGAGTCATCGCGCCTTGCTGCGACAGCAGGGGTTGGCATTCTTTGCCGGGGTGCTGCTTGCATTCTGGGTGCTGGCGGGGCTGTTGATCGCGCTGCGCGCCGCGGGGGAGGCGATTGGCTGGGGTTTCCAGCTACAGTCTCCGGTATTCGTCACCTTCCTCGCGATACTGTTTCTGTTGATGGCGCTCAACCTGTCCGGCCTGTTTGAAATGGGCTTGAGTCTTCAATCGGCGGCGGGGGGACTGGAGGCGCGAGCCGGCCGCAGCAAACTGGTCGACGCCTTTTTGTCCGGCGTGCTGGCTACCATTGTCGCCACGCCCTGTACCGCGCCATTTATGGGCGCGGCGCTTGGGTTTACGCTGTCCCAACCGGCCCATGTATCCATGTTGGTTTTCTCCGCAGTTGCGGTCGGCATGGCACTGCCGGTCACCTTGCTGTCGCTGATGCCCCGCTGGCTGGCCTATCTTCCCCGGCCGGGTGCCTGGATGGTGACGTTCAAGCAGTTCATGGCTTTCCCTCTGCTGGCCACGGTCGTGTGGCTGATTTGGGTATTGGGTACGCAGCAGGGTAATGACGGCATCGCAAAATTGCTGTTCGGACTGGTCCTGATTGCCATGGCGGCATGGCTTTATGGTCATTGGCAAGTGCGCAAGCCTCTGCTGGCGATGCTGCTTGGCGGCGCGATCGCCATATGTGGATTGGGTCTGGCGTGGCCCGGACCCGCTATTGCGCCTTCGGTGACCGAGAACGGGCATGCGGAAGATGTCTGGGTGCTGTTTTCCAAACAGAAGATTGCCGAACTGCGTAGGGAGGGCAAGGCGGTCTTTGTTGATTTCACCGCAAGCTGGTGCATTACCTGCCAGGTCAATAAGCGCATTGCATTGAATCAGCGCGACGTGGTGAAACGGTTTGGCGAACTTAAAATCGTTCGCATGAAGGCGGATTGGACGGTGCAGGATCCGGCGATAACCGAGGCCTTGGCGGAATTCGGCCGCAACGGCGTGCCGCTTTATGTGTTTTATCCGCAGACGGGCGAACCCTTGGTGCTGCCCGAAGTGCTGACACCATCGATCATCCTGTCGGCTATTGACAGCAATGCGGGCATAAACGCGGCCCGTAATTAAGCAGGCTTCCTGGCGCGTGACTTATTTGTCCCATGGATGTCGGGGCGGTATAAAAGTTGGCATGAAATTTGTCCAAGCCCGCCTGACGCGCTATGATGTGTGACCTATCCAGCGCTTCTGATCTTGATTTCTCGTCTTCCATTGTTGCTGTCGCCACGGGTTTTTCCCGGCGGGCGAACACGAACCGGTCGCGGCTTTTGTCGCCCCGATGGGGAGGTTTGTTCATGAATGGGCGCGGGTTGCCGCTGCTGCCGCTGTCGGCACTTGCGGTACTGGTGATTCTGACCTTCTGGTTGTCGCGCTTTGTGCAGCCACACAATTTCAGGGCTGATGGAAAATCGCGCCACGATCCCGATCTGGTCGTAGACAAGTTCGTTGCGCAAAAACTGAGCCCGGTGGGAGACGTACAATACATTTTGCGCGCGGATAGCATGATGCACTACCCTGATGACGACTCCTCAATGCTGAAAACGGTCCTGTTTACCGCTACCGAGATCGGCAAGCCGCCGTTGACGGCCAATGCCCCGCAAGGCAGGTTGCTGGGCGCCGAAGACGAGATTTTGCTGGAAGGCGGCGTTGTCATCCAGACGGAGGCCAGCGGAAAACTGCCGCCGATCAAGCTGAGCACCCCAAAACTCACCATTCTGACAAAGAAAAATATCGCGAGCTCAAAAGATGGTGTGTTGATGGAAAGTCCGACGACCCGTATCAATGCGGCCAGCTTTGAATTGAATAGTCAGACCCGGGTGCTGGTGCTCAACCGCGTCAAGGGCGTGCTCGAAAGGATTCCACAATGAATCGCAGTCATGGATCATCCAGGCCGGTGAGTTGGTGCGCAGCTGTCGCGCTCTGTCTGGTTTCTGCCGCTGCGCAGGCAGATCGTAGCGACCGGGAAAAACCGCTCATGTTTGAAGCGGACCGATCGTATAACGTGGCGGAAAAAGACAGCGCCGACAGCCGTGTGCTCGAAGGCAATGTGGTCATCACGCAGGGGACCATGCGGATCGCCGCCAACAAGCTCATCCTGCGTCAGGACAAGGACGGCCTGCGCTTCGGCGAAGGCTTCGGCGCGCCGGTTTTTTTCACGCAAAAGCAGGAGGGGCGCACCGACTTTTTCGAAGCCTATGGCGAACGGGTTGAATTTGATGAGCGCACGGATAATGTGAAACTGTTTTCAAAGGCAAAACTGAAAATCGGCAAAGACGAATTGACAGCCGAATATATTGTGTACAACACGACCACCGAAAAATATGAAGTCGCAGGCGCTCCACCTGGAACCAGATTGCCGCAAAGTACCGGCCGGGTAACCGGCGTTCTCTATCCGGGGGCAAAGGACGGCACACCTGCCAAGGCGCCGGATCCTGCATCCGAGCCTGCCCCCGCAAACTAGGCCGCCCCGAGATCTCCGGACCATGAACCAGCCCACCGAACTCAATGCCAGTGCCGCGCCGGCCCTGGGTACCAGGAGCATCCTTCGCGCCGAAGGCCTGCGTAAGCAATATAAAAAACGTGTGGTCGTCAGCGATGTATCGATGCAGGTTGAAAGCGGCGAGGTGGTCGGCCTGCTCGGCCCGAACGGGGCCGGCAAGACGACTTGCTTTTACATGATCGTTGGCTTGGTCCCGGTTGACGGTGGCGCCATCTACCTTGATGGCGAAGATTTATCGCGCATGCCGATTTTCCGGCGTTCCCGGCTGGGGGTTGCGTATCTGCCGCAAGAGGCGTCCATCTTTCGCAAGCTGACAGTCGCCGAGAACATTCAGGCCGTGCTGGAATTGCGCGATCTTTCCCCAGAAGAAATCGAATCGCGACGCGATGCCCTAATGGAGGAGTTGCATATATCGCACCTGCGAAACAATCCTGCCATCAGCCTTTCCGGCGGCGAACGCAGGCGCGTTGAAATCGCCCGGGCACTGGCGGTGGATCCGCGCTTCATTCTTCTGGACGAACCTTTTGCGGGTGTCGATCCGATTGCCGTGATCGATATCCAGGAAATCATCAAGTTCCTGAAAAATCGCGGTATCGGTGTGCTGATTACCGACCATAACGTCCGCGAGACCCTCGGTATCTGCGACCATGCCTACATCATCAACCAGGGCTCGGTTCTTGCCGAAGGCGCCCCCGAAGAAATCATTTATAACGAAACGGTGCGCAAGGTTTACCTGGGAGAAAACTTCCGTCTGTAGGCTGGGCGGTACCGCACCACCATGAAGACATCCCTTCAGCTCAAGCTGTCGCAGCACCTGACACTGACGCCGCAACTGCAGCAGTCAATCAAGCTTCTGCAGTTATCGACGGTGGAACTGAACCAGGAACTGGAGCGCTATCTCCTCGAGAATCCGTTGCTGGAACGCGTCGATCTGGCCGGCGATACCGACGAATCGCCGGCCATGCCCTTTAACGGGCAAACCGAGTTTACGGCCCCTGCGCGCGCCGAAACGCCGGGCAGCGAAGTATCGGAGGTGCGCCGCGACGAAGCCGACTTCAGCTTCGACGACAGCCCGGCGTACAGCGCCTCGACGCGGCGCAACAACGATGATGGCGATGATGATGGCGGAGAGGTTGCGCAAGTGGCTGCGGCCGAACCGACGCTGCAGGAGCACCTGATAAACCAGGTCGGACTGATGTCCCTGCCGGAACGCGACCGCAAACTCGTGCTGACCCTGATCGCGCATCTGGATGAAGACGGCTATCTGACCTATGACCTCGACGATCTGCTGACCATGATTGCCGAGCACATCGAGATCGAGCCGGACGATCTGCAGATTGCGCTGCGGCACCTGCAGAATCTTGAACCCGCAGGCGTCGGTGCCCGGTCGCTGGGAGAATGTCTGGCGTTGCAATTGAAATTGCTGCCCAAAGCCGTGCCGGAGCGCGACAAGGCCCTGCTTCTGGTCGAACAACATCTCGATGTTCTCGCCGCGCGCGATTTTGGCAAGTTGAAACGCCTGTTGCGGGTTGCTGACGAAGAGCTCAAGCGCATTCGTGAGTTGGTGCTGACATTGGATCCCAAGCCGGGCCGCAGTTTTGGCGGCGAAGATGTTCGCTATGTGGTTGCGGATGTGGTCGTCAAGAAGCTGAATGGCAAATGGCAGGCGTTGCTGAACCAGGAAGCGATGCCCAAGTTGCGCGTCAACAAACTTTACGCAGATTTATTGCACAAAAGCCGGGACGCCGACGGCAAGAATCTTGCCGGGCAATTGCAGGAGGCGCGCTGGCTGATCAAAAACGTTCAGCAGCGGTTCGATACCATATTGCGGGTGACCGAGGCAATTGTCGAACGGCAAAAGCACTTTTTCGATCATGGTGAAGTGGCCATGCGGCCGCTCGTTCTGCGCGAAATTGCCGACCAGGTTGGCCTGCATGAATCGACCGTTTCTCGCGTTACTACGCAGAAGTATATGCTTACCCCCAGGGGGATATTCGAGCTGAAGTATTTCTTTGGCTCATCGGTATCCACCGATACGGGCGGTGCCTGTTCGGCCACGGCCATCCGTGCCTTGATAAAGCAATTGGTTCAGGCGGAAGATCAAAAAAAACCGCTGTCGGACAACCGTATTTCCGATATTCTGGCTCAACAGGGCATTCTGGTTGCACGTCGTACCGTTGCAAAATATCGTGAGGGTATGAATATCCAGCCGGCTAATTTGCGCAAGTCCCTGTAAGTGCGGCAACAGGCGACACAGGCACCAAAAGACAATGCAGTTGAGACTGAAACATGATTGCCTGCAGAGAGCCGAAGGTAGGGGATTCATTTCCAAATTCAGAAAGGAGATCGGCAAATGAACTTGCACATGACCGGCCATCACCTCGAAATCACGCCATCAATGCGCGATTACGTATCGTCCAAGATGATTCGTATCAACCGCCATTTCGATCACGTGATCGACGTCAACATGATTCTCACCGTCGAAAAGCTCCGACAGAAGATCGAGGCAAACGTGCATTTGTCAGGCAAGGACATATTTGTCGAGAGTGAGGACGACGATATGTATGCCGCAATCGATCTGCTGGTCGACAAGCTTGACCGCCAGATCGTGAAGCACAAGGAAAAAATCAAGAATAAACATCTCGGCGGCTTGCCGAAACGCACGCTGGAATCCTGAGCGAATTCAGTCCGGGTGACCGATTTCTGCAATCGGTCGCCCGGAAGTAACATGCCGGGGTTTTGCCATACAATACGGTCCTGCCCAATTGGGCGCCTGCGGATGTTGGTGGACCGATGCCCGGTTGAGCCAGTCCGGTGTATTCCATCGCTGCAAATATGACCCTCCTCGCCAAGCTGCTCCCGCTCTCGCATGTCTCGCTCGATATGGACGTTACGAGCAAGAAGCGGCTATTTGAACAAATCGGACTGCTGTTTGAAAACGAGAATCGCGTTGGACGCGCCAATGTTTTCGATGCGCTGTTTGCCCGTGAAAAGCTGGGCTCGACCGGTCTTGGTCTCGGCGTCGCCATTCCGCATGGCCGCCTGAAAGGACTGCGCGACACACTGGTCGCATTCATTCGCGCCAGGGAAGGGGTGCCGTTCGAATCGCCGGATGGGGCTCCTGTCCGCCTGGTGTTCGCGATGCTGGTGCCGGAACATGCCACCGAGCAGCACCTCAATATGCTGTCCGAGCTGGCGCAGCTATTCAGCGATTCCGTCCTGCGAGAGCGCCTGCTGGCCGAAGACGCTCCGGGCGAGGTTCACCGGCTGCTGACGGAATGGACGCCATATTCCACCTATGCCCCAGCTCAATCTACAGCAGCTCTTTGAGGAGCGGCGCGACAAGCTGCAACTGACCTGGATAGCGGGCCAGAACGGCGCGTCGCGCAGTCTGCCGCGCGATGCACTGAACCGGCCCGGCGTCGGTCTGGTCGGGCATTTGAACCTGATCCATCCGATCCTGATCCAGGCACTGGGTGAGTCGGATCTGGATTATTTCAACAGCCTGGACGAAGTGGCGCGGGCGGCAAGCCTGAAAATGCTCTGCACCGGCGAGACGCTTGCTGTATTCCTGTGCGATGGCGCCGATGCGCCCGATTATCTGATCGACGCCTGCGACCGATTCGCCACACCGCTGTTTCTTTCGCAGAAAAAAAGTCGTGTCTTTGTCAATCTCTTGCGGCCATATTTGCAGCGTGAGTTGTCCGAAATATCCACCACTCACGGCGTGTTTCTCGATGTGCTCGGCTTCGGGATACTGATTACCGGCGATTCGCAAATCGGCAAAAGCGAGCTGGCGCTGGAACTCATTTCGCGCGGAGCGGGGTTGGTGGCCGACGATGCGGTCGAATTGTTCCAGATCGGACCGGAAACCATCCAGGGGCGTTGCCCCGCACTGTTGCGCGATTTTCTTGAAGTTCGCGGCATCGGGGTGCTGAATATCAAGGCCATCTTCGGCGAAACGGCTGTGCGGCCGCGCAAGACACTGCGCCTTATCGTTCACCTGGAGCGGCCGACCGAGGATTATTTCCGCGGGCTGGATCGCTTGCAGACCAAGTCCAGCAGCACGTCCATTCTCGGCGTCGAGATTCCGACGGTCACGCTGGCGGTTGTCGCCGGCCGCAACCTCGCGGTTCTGGTCGAGGCGGCGGTGCGTCATTACATCCTGCAGACGCGCGGGTACGATTCAACCAAGGATTTTCTCGATCGTCATGAAGCCGCCATGCGGCAACAGGGCGTGGATGCCGATGAAGATGCGGGCGCCGGTCTGGAAGAAACCGGCGTGTTTCGCGCCTTCGGCACCGAATGACCCCGCCAATGCAATTGGTTCTGTTGAGCGGCTTGTCCGGCTCCGGTAAAAGTGTTGCCCTCAAAGTGTTGGAGGATGCAGGTTATTTCGCAGTCGACAACCTGCCGGCAACGTTGATCCCGGCGCTGCTGGAGTCCCTGCGGAGCACGAGCAGCAAAATCGCCATCAGCATCGATGCGCGCACCGGCGATACGCTTGATGCATTGCCCGCGATTGTCGCCGGCATGAATGAGCGCCAGCTCGATTGCCGCGTCATTTTCCTGGAAGCCAGCGATGACGCGCTGGCACGCCGCTTTTCCGAGACGCGGCGCCCGCACCCATTGGCAGAACGTGTTACCGGCGGGGTTGCCGCCTGTGTCGCGGAAGAGCGGCGCATGCTGGCGGATATTGCCGAACTGGGGCACCGCATCGATACTTCGGACGTCAGCCCGAACACCCTGCGCGGGTGGATCAAGGACTGGCTGAAACTCGACCGTTCACGCATTACCCTCGCGTTCCAGTCGTTCGGATTCAAACACGGCATTCCAATGGACGCCGATCTGGTGTTCGACGCCCGTTTTCTGCCCAACCCGTTTTACGATCCGAAATTGCGTCCGCTATCCGGCAAGGACGCCGCCGTCAAAGCATTTCTTGAGGCGGATCTGAATGTGGCCCATTTTATCGACGACATCGCCAGTTTCATTCTGCGCTGGCTGCCCTCTTTTGTGCGCGACAACCGGGCCGCGTTGACGATCGCGATCGGCTGTACCGGCGGACAGCATCGTTCCGTCTATATCGTTGAAGAGCTTGCTCATCGTTTCGGCGCGAACCAGCAGGTGCTGGCGAGACACCGGGATATTGAATAGGCAAACTTGCCACTGACTTCCTTCCCCAATCCCAGAAAGTGCGTTTTGATTAAATCCCTTCTCGAGTCCGTATCCGATTCGATACGGCAGCGCAGCGCCCCGTCCACCATGGAGATCCCGTTGTTCCCGCTCGGCTCAATTCTGTTCCCTGAAGGCGCCATGGCGCTGAAAATTTTCGAAGCGCGTTATATGGATATGGCGAAGGCGGCACTGAAGGCCGCGGCCCCGTTTGGCATCGTCTTGATCCGTGAAGGGGAGGAAGTAGGCGCGCCGGCGTCACCGCATCCGGTCGGGACTATGGCGCGCATCGGTGACTGGGACATGCCCGAGCTTGGCGTGCTGCAGGTGCAGGTCCGCGGCGAAGGACGTTTTCGCATCCGGTCGCAGGCTGTCCAGAAATCAGGATTGATTATCGGTACGGTTGAAATGGTGGCGCCCGACTCCGTCAGCGACTGTCCGGAACTGGCCCCCTGCGCCAATTTCCTGAAGAAGGTGCTGCTGCAGGTCGGCCGGGAACACGAGGACAGGAAATTTGACGACGCATCCTGGGTGAGTTTTCGCATCACCGAACTGCTGCCTTTCAGCAATACCATCAAGCAGAAAATGCTGGAGTTGACCGACGCGCGAATGCGCCTGGAGGTGCTGTACCGCTTCTTGCGCGAACAAAAACTCGCGGCGTGAAATCCGGCGCCGGCTTGCCTTAGCGTTTGCCGGCCTCAGCTAGTATTTTTCTGACCGGCGCCGGTAATGCGGCGGCCAGTGCATCGGCAAGATTGAGCCACATTGCTGTGGACTGCATCGCCAGCGGTGTGCGCCGGGAAACCGCGATTTCAAGCGGATGAATGGTCAGCGAATAATGCGTAAAGCCATGTTCAAGCGGTGCGCATTTTTTGATTTTGCCTGCGGTTACCCCGAAATGTGCTTTGGCGAATTGCATGCCGTCGATGTCGACGGGCACCTCCGGAAGCGACCACAGGCTGCCCCAAATGCCGGTCGGCGGTCGTTTCTCCAGCAGCACTTCCCCGCTCGCAATCAACACCAGCATCTGCGTTTCCTTGTGCGGCGTTTCGCGCTTCAATCCCCTGCCCGGGAGTTCGTCGATGCGGCCGGTTTGATAGGCAACGCAGCTGCTCATTACCGGGCATGACAGACATCCCGGTTCGCGACGTGCGCACAGGGAAGCGCCCAAATCCATCAGGCCCTGGGTATATGCCTCGATATTTTTTTGCGGCAACATCTCCTGTACGAGCGTCCACAACTTATCTTCCACCGGCTTGGACCTGATATCGCCGTCGACGCCGAAGTGACGTGCAAAAACGCGCTTCACGTTTCCGTCCAGGATCGCGCCACGTGTACCGAAGGAGAAAGCGCAAATCGCTGCCGCGGTGGAACGCCCGATACCCGGCAAGGCAAGCACCTCGTCAAATCCATGCGGAAATTTGCCATCGTGACATGCCATGATTTGCCTGGCGGCCTTGTGCAGATTGCGCGCGCGCGCGTAGTAGCCCAGGCCCGCCCAGAGCTGCATCACGGCGTCCTCGTCCGCATACGCGAGCGTTGCGATATCGGGAAAGCGCTGCAGGAAACGTTCGTAATAGGGAATGACCGCAGCGACCTGGGTCTGCTGCAGCATGATTTCCGACAGCCAGACGCGATAGGGGTCGCGCGTATTTTGCCAGGGCAGATCGTGGCGGCCTTCGCGTCGCTGCCAGTTGGTGATGCGGGTGGAGAATTGGCTCATGAGGGCGTTCGTTGATCCGGGCGGATGTTAGCACGCGGTATCCGTTGTGCAACTGCAAGCCGCGATCCTCGGGAAACGATGTGCGCGGGGCGCGATCCAATGATGACCTCGCGCACAATGCTGCGGTTTGATCGGCACGACGCCGATTCTGCGAATTGATAGTTTATTGCTATCAAAAGAATAATTTCAATCAATTGGTGAAATCGCTTTTGCGAGCCTATCATGACGAGGCTGTGATGCGCGCAGACCGTTTTTTGTTTTTTTAACGAGGAGATTCACATGAAACTCAAAGGCACCAAAACCCATGACAACCTGAAGGCCGCATTTGCCGGTGAATCGCAGGCCAACCGTCGTTACCTCTATTTCGCAAACAAGGCCGACGTTGAAGGCAATCCCGAAGTTGCCGCGCTGTTCCGCAATACCGCAGAAGGCGAAACCGGCCATGCCCATGGCCATCTGGACTATCTGGCGCATGTGGGCGATCCCGCAACGGATATGCCGATCGGCTCCTCCGCCGACAACCTGAGGTCCGCTGTCGCCGGCGAGACCCATGAGTACACCGATATGTATCCCGGTATGGCCAAGGCCGCGCGCGACGAAAAGTTCGATGAAATCGCCGACTGGTTTGAGACCCTGGCAAAAGCCGAGCGTTCGCACGCCAACCGGTTCCAGAAGGCCCTGGAAGTCCTGGCCACTAACGCGTAATTGAAGTTGAAAGCATCGTGAAGCAAGAGGGGGCAAAAGCGGAAGTGTTGCCTTGGCCCCTCTTGTCGCGCTGCATTTCGTCGTACAGCGTCGTTCGCCGTTTTGTCTGCCGTTAAATATCAACAATGAAATCACGCCATGACCCAACGTGAAGGCTCGCTCGAAGCCCCCACCCGTCACCCGATTGACTGGCAAAACCCCGAGTTTTACAACATCGACGCGACCATCCGGGAGATGGAGCGCGTATTCGATATTTGCCACGGTTGCCGTCGCTGTGTCTCGTTGTGCAATACCTTCCCCAGGCTGTTTGACCTGATCGACGACAGCCCGACGCTGGAGGTCGACGGCGTGCCGAAGGACAAGTATTGGGAAGTTGTCGATCAATGCTATCTCTGCGACGTCTGCTACATGACCAAGTGTCCTTATGTGCCGCCGCATGCGTGGAATGTGGATTTCCCGCACCTGATGCTGCGCGCCAAGGCCATCCAGTTCAAGCGGGGCACGCCGACCCAATTCCGCGACGTCAACATGTCCTCGACAGATCGAAACGGCAAGCTGGCGTCGATCCCCGTGGTGGTCACCTTCGTGAATGCCGCCGCCAAGTCGCCGGCGCTGCGATCGCTGGGCGAAAAAATGCTCGGCGTCGATAGAAACGCCTGGGTGCCCGAATATACCTCGAAAACTTTTCGGCCCAACGCGGCGGCAAGTACGGCGTATGCGCCAAAGGATGGCCGACGCACTGCCGGCAAGGTGGCGATTTTTTCGACCTGTTACGTCAACTACAACGAGCCGGGCATCGGCCACGATTTGCTGAAGATTCTGGATCACAATGAAATCCCCTATGTGATCGTCGAAAAAGAGGCCTGCTGCGGCATGCCAAAACTGGAACTGGGCGACCTTGAATCGGTGGCGGCGCTGAAGGCAAAAAACATTCCGCCGTTGGCAAAATTGGCGAAAGAAGGCTACGCCATCCTCACGCCGATCCCGAGCTGCACGCTGATGTTCAAGCAGGAACTGCCGCTGATGTTCCCGAACGATGCTGATGTGCAGGCGGTCAAGGCAGCGATGTTTGACCCATTTGAATATCTGGTTGCGCGCCAGAAGGATGGCTTGCTGAAGACCGATTTCAAGCAGCCGCTGGGCAAGGTGTCGTATCACATCCCCTGTCACTCGCGCGTGCAGAACGTCGGACAGAAAACCCGCGAGATGCTGGAGATGGTGCCGGACACCCGGGTGACGACAGTGGAACGCTGCTCCGGACATGCGGGCACCTGGGGTGTTAAAAAGGAATTCCACGAAACCGCGCTGAAAATCGGCAAGCCGGTGTTTCGCCAGATGTCCGATGCCGAGCCGGATTACATCAGTTCCGATTGCCAGCTGGCCGCGCACCATATCGAGCAGGGCATCGCCCAGCTTGGCAAGGATCAGCCGTCAGGCGCGAAAACGGCACACCCCATTACGCTCGTACGCAAAGCGTACGGTTTGCCCGAGTAGGAATATGACCACGAAAACGAGTCAAGCCATGCCAGCCATTTCCCGCGAATCATTGATGTCCCTCGAAGCCTATGCCAGGGCGCGCCCCGAATTTCGCAGCAAGGCGATCGCCCACAAACGCCTGCGCACTGTGCATATCGGTGAACATGTCACCTTGTTGTTCGAGGATGAAACCACCATCCGCTATCAAATCCAGGAAATCCTGCGCGTCGAAAAACAGTTCGAAGAGCAGGGCATCCTGGAAGAGCTTGAAGCCTACAACCCGCTGATTCCGGACGGCCGCAATTTCAAGGCGACGATGCTGATCGAGTACGAGGACGAAGCGGCACGCCGTGTCGCGCTGACCCGGCTGAAGGGCATCGAAGACCGGACTTGGGTCCAGGTCGAGGGCTCGAAGAAAGTCTACGCCATCGCCGACGAGGATCTCGAGCGTGAAAATGAAACCAAGACCTCGGCGGTCCATTTTCTGCGCTTCGAACTGAGCGAAGAAATGGCGGCGGCCTTGAAGTACGGCGTCGCGCTGTCGATGGGCGTGGATCACCCGAATTACAGCGCAAAGGTCGACGCGATCAGTGCGGAGACCCGTAGCGCGCTGGTCAGGGATTTGCGCTAATTCTCTGATCCCTTGGTCCCCCCCTGGTCCCTTATCGCAGACCTGGCCACGCGGAAATCTTGTCCGTTTGCCACGTTGGAAAAATAAAGGGGAATCTGGAGCGGGCGAAGGGAATCGAACCCTCGGCTCTAGCTTGGGAAGCTAGGGTATTACCATTATACGACGCCCGCCAGGAGCGAAAAGCGCGTTGCTCAGCTGCATTTATTTCTCCGCGCTTGCCGCCGATTTTATCGGCTTATCGGCATATTTCCAAATATAAGCGTATGGCGCAAGACTCGCCCTTGTCACGAATCCGTTTTGCCTGCGCAAACGTAAGATCATCGACTGTCCCGCATTGCCCGCTAAAGGCGTGCTTGGCGACCACGCCCTGAGGGGTCGGCAAAAATCTTTTGGCGCGGACTGTCGTCCCTGAGGAGCCGGGGAAGCCCGGCTTTGGGCCCGTCCGGCAATGCGCCCGACGGGCCTTTTTATTTTTTCGCGGTTTTGCCGCCGTCCTTGGCCTTGGTTGTCTTGGCCGCCGCATCCGGTTTGACATAGTCGCCGATCACGCCTTTCAGCGGGCAGGGTTTGAAGATAGGGCATTTTGCACAGCCTATGGCGATGGAAACGGGGCAAAGTTTCATGGCGACTATCCTCGTAGAGTGGGAACCGCGGGAGCCCAGGTGGCGACACATCCAGTCAGGCGATGATATACCCGCCCGGACTTCGCTGCGCTCAAACCGGCGCCGTACACGCCGCCAGGATGCCGTTCGCGTCGCTTTTCACTGAATTCGTCGCAGGCGCGCTGTCAGCGGCGGCGAATGGCCGCAGACTGGTTTTCATGTTAACCCGGGCGATTCATCCGAATCGCGAACCTGGAGCTCGACATGACCCCGTTCAGCGCCATCGACGATATCCGCAAAGCCCTCTTCTATCCCTTCCGCATGATCTTTGTGGCCGGATTGTGCTTCCCATCAATTACCTCACCAGTCCCGGACACGGGTGGTTTCAATGGGTGGCGTTCGGCATGGGCATCGGGCTGTTGGTGGCTTGGGTTCGGGCCTTGTGGGGGTTTGGCTTTGCAGCACTGACCGCCGGGATTGCCTGCCTAGTGTATCGTTGGTTGCGGCGTCACCAGGTCGCTCCTGCAGTGAAGGCCTGAGCCGTTCGCAGCCTCCCATCCGATGCAAAACAGAAAAATTCCATGATCATGGATTGCCGAGAAAACCCTCAGCCAGGCGGCCGCGAAAAATATGTCAGCATGCATCCGCTGGAGATGTTCGCCTTTTTTCGGCGCTATCGCCCCAGCCCGCTGCGCACGATCATTTATACCTTCATCTTCAGTTGCATGATCGCTGCGTTTTTCATTTTCATGGCCGTCATCTTCCGCCGCTTTCACAGTTGGGCCGAATTCGGCGTGATGGCCTTGAGCACCCTGTTTTTTTCCAACGTCATCGGTTTTATCTGGGCGCTGGTCATATCGGTGAGCAAACCCCTGCTGCGCCGCATCAATATGCTGCCGTTTGCGGGAATAGTTGCCTGCTATACGGCGATGGGGTTCGTCGTGACGCAGAGTGCATTTTTCGGCATTTCCTTTCTGCCCGGTTTTGAAGACATGCGCGCCGAGTCCGAAGGCGTCCGGGGCTGGTTCAAGCAGCCGCAGATGATCGCGGTAACGCTGGCGCTGTCGTTTTTCATTTCGCTTGTCATCGGGCTTTCCTGGCGCGCCCGCTTCGGCGCGCTGGAGCGCGAGGCGGCCCTGGCGCGCGAAAACGAGCGCCTGCAGGCGATCGAACGCGAGGCGGCGCAGGCTAATTTGCGTGCTTTGCAGGCGCAGATCGAGCCGCATTTCCTGTTCAACACCCTGGCCAATGTGGTCGGGCTGATCCATCCGCAACCCGACCAGGCGAAGCTGATGCTGGAGCAGTTCATCGGCTATCTGCGCGCCACGCTGGCCTCGACCCGCGAACAGCAAACCACGCTCGGCCAGGAATTCGAGACCATGCGGAATTTTCTGTCGATCCTGCAGATTCGCATGGGCGAGCGCCTGCAGGTGCGCCTCGAGCTGCCGCCTACGCTGTCGGATGCACAGGTGCCGCCGATGTTGTTGCAGCCGATCGTCGAGAACGCGCTCAAGCATGGCCTCGAGCCGAAAATCGAGGGCGGGGAAATCGCTCTGTCGGCCGTGCGCCGCGACGACCGGCTGGACATCACCGTGGCGGATACCGGGCTCGGCTTCCGTGATTCGAAATCGAACGGCATCGGCCTGCGCAATGTTCGCGAACGCCTGCAACATCTCTATGCCGGCGCGGGTGTCCTGCGGATCGAGGACAATCTCCCCGGCGGTACGCGCATCACGGTCTCCATTCCCTATCGCGTGTGATCAATATGAACAGTAAACCCAGGGCAATCATTGCCGACGACGAGCCGCATCTGGCGCAATTCCTGAAGGACCGCCTGGCGGCGCTGTGGCCGGAGCTCGAGGTCATTGCCATTGCCGCCAACGGCCCCGAGGCGCTGCGGCTCATCGACGATCATGTGCCCGATATGGTGTTTCTCGATATCCGCATGCCCGGTCTTACCGGGCTGGAAGTGGCGGGCCGGATCGATGCGAAAACGCGCATCGTGTTCGTCACCGCGTTTGACCAGTATGCGGTCGATGCCTTTGAACGCGAGGCCGTCGACTATTTGCTGAAACCGGTGAGCGACGAGCGTCTGCAGAAAACGATTGCGCGCCTGAAGGACAAGACCGCCGGTGCGGAACTGCCGCAAGACGTGAGCGCCCTGATGAAAACCCTTGCCAGGGTATTGCCCTCGGCGAAGGCCGCGTATCTGCGCTGGATCCGCGCGGCGGTGGGCGAACTGACGCGGCAGATTCCCATCGAAGAGGTGCTTTATTTCCAGGCGCAGGACAAATATGTGAGCGTCTATACCCGGGAAGGCGAGGCGTTGATTCGCACGCCGTTGGCGGAGTTGCAGGTGCAGCTGAATCCCGATGAGTTCTGGCAGATTCATCGCTCGACCATCGTCAATGTGAATCGCATTGTCGCCACCCGCCGCGACCTGATGGGCCATACCCTGGTCAAGCTGACGAATGTGAAGGCGGAGCTGCCGGTCAGCCGCGGTTACGCGCATTTGTTCAAGGGCATGTAACGCCAGGGCAACCCGCCAAGGCGAACGGCAAGCCGGCTTCAGGGAGCGCCCAGCTTGCGCATCTGCCGGTCGTGCCAGCGGCGCAGCAATAACATCGCCGTCAGCGCGCCGATCAGGGCAAACAGCATATCGGACTGCGTGTCCCAGGGGTCGCCCTGGGTGCCGAGGAATTCGTCGGCGCCCTGGCCGAGCAGCAGGGCGCTCCACCATTCGACGATTTCATAAGACGCCGATACCGCGAGGCAGATACAGACGCACAGAAAGGCGATGAGTCCATCGCCGCGCACGCCGAATTTGCGGACCAGCAACTCCCGCGCCGCCATGGCCGGCACAAAGCCCTGCGCAAAGTGGCCGATCTTGTCGTAGTTGTTGCGTGCAAAGCCGAACCAGTCCTGCATCCAGAAGCCCAGCGGCACATGCGCATAGGTGTAGGCGCCGCCCAGCATCAGGATCAGGCCGTGCAGGGCGATCAGCCAATACAGCAGCGGCGTCAGCGCAAAGGTATGCCGCGAGCGCCAGATCAGGATGAACGCGATCAGCGCCGGAAAAATTTCCATCAGCCAGGTCAGGCGGTCCTTGGCGATCCACAGGGAAACGCCGAGTCCGGCCGACCACAATACGGCCAGCAGGATCGGCATACGGGGTGTCGGGCGAAGGTCGGGTTGCATATCGGGGTTTCCATGATTGGTTTGCGTCAATTTTGCGCGCGCGCTTGCGTGCTACCATTTTCACGTCGATTTACTGCACCCATCTCTTGTTCCGCATGAGCATCAGCGTCACCCTCAATGGCGAAGCTAAGCATATCGCGTCCGGCACCCGGCTGGCGGCACTCGTTGCCGAGCTGTCCCTGGCGGGCAGGCGCTATGCGATCGAGCGCAATGGCGAAATCGTTCCCAAAAGCGCGCTGGCGGGAACCGAGTTGAACGACGGCGACCGTCTTGAAATCGTGGTTGCGGTTGGCGGCGGCTGAAGCACGTTTATTTCGCAGTTTCCTGAAAGCATTTCATGTCCCCCAAGTCCGACACCGCTGATAGCCTGGTCATCGCCGGCAAACGTTACGCCTCGCGCCTGATGGTCGGCACCGGCAAGTACCGCGATTTCAATGAAACCCGCGATGCCATCGTCGCCAGCGGCGCCGAGATCGTCACCGTGGCGATCCGCCGCGTCAACATTGGCCAGAACGCCAATGAGCCCAGTCTGCTCGAGGTGCTGCCGCCATCGCGGTTCACCATTTTGCCGAATACCGCGGGCTGCTATAACGCCAAGGACGCGGTGCGCACCCTGCGTCTCGCGCGCGAGCTGCTCGACGGTCACGCCTTGGTCAAGCTCGAGGTGCTTGGCGATGAGTCCACCCTGTTCCCGAACATGCCAGAGACCTTGATTGCCGCGCAGGAACTGGTCGCCGATGGTTTTCAGGTGATGGTCTATTGCTCGGATGATCCGCTGCAGGCAAAGGCGCTGGAAGAAATCGGCTGCGTGGCGGTGATGCCGCTGGCCTCCCTGATCGGCTCGGGCATGGGCATCCTGAATCCCTGGAATCTGGAAATCATTCTCGATCGCGCCACTGTACCGGTGATTGTCGATGCGGGCATCGGCACCGCCTCGGACGCGACCATCGCCATGGAACTAGGCTGCGATGGCGTGTTGATGAACACTGCCATCGCCAAGGCGAAAAATCCGGTGCTGATGGCCAGCGCGATGAGGAAGGCAGTCGAGGCGGGGCGCGAGGCCTGGCGTGCCGGGCGCATGCCGAAGAAGATTTATCAGGCCAGTCCGAGTTCGCCGACAGAAGGCAAGATCGGAAAGATCGGAAAGATCGGAAAGATCGCTTAGTTTTTCCTCATGAGAAGTGTAAAAGTCAAGCATTGGCGCGGTGTTTGAAGCAAAAATGCCTCGAAACCCGCACCAAATGGCGTTCTACAATTTCACGATATCGACTTTCACGGTCGCCGCATCGCCTACTACGGTGGTCCACTCGCGCACCCGCCACGTGGTGACCAGATCGTTTTTCACATAGGGATCGTTGCGCGCAAACGCTTCGGCGGCCGCAGGCGATTCGCCCTGAAACATCAGCACCGCACCATCGGCCGGATCAGCCAAGGCGCCCGCCAGTACCAGTTCACCGCGTGCCTTGGCGTCGAGCGCATGCTGCAAATGCAGCTTGCGAAACGGGACTCTACGCTCGGCGTAATTTTCGACCACCTCGTAGAACAGCAGGAAATGTTTCATGGCGTGGCTTTCGCGGCGGCAATGATTTTCTCCACCACCAGCTTGCCCGGCGCCGTCCATGGCGAAATCAATTCAAAATGCCCGGCGTTGTCGATGGTCAACAGGTCGATGGTTTCGCCTTTGGCCTTGGCGCTGTTCTGGTAGCGCCAGGCCAGCGCCGGCGCGATCACGCCATCGTAGACGCCACTGATCATCAGCTGTTTCACGCCCAGCGGCAGCAGCTCGATGGGCGAAGTGTCGAGGAAGGCGGCCGTCTCGCCCCGCCCCGCGGTATCGACCAGCTTGTCGACCGTATCGCGCTCGCATGCATGGGCGACGGCAACGGCGGAGTAGGCGAGATCGGGCATGCCGGCGATGGCGACGACGCTTTTGATCGGCAGCGGGTTGGCGATTTTCAGCGCGCTGTTGGCGGGCAGCCTGGGACGCGCGGCCGCCCACAGGGCGAGGTGCCCGCCGGCGGAATGGCCCGAGGTGATGACGCGATTCAAGTCGAGATTGTATTTCGGTGCGATGCTGCGCAGATGGTCGATGCCATGCGCGATGTCGAGGAAAGTCGCCGGATAGCCGCCGCCCATCACGTTTTCCTTCATGCCGACGCGGCGGTAGGTGAGGCTCCACACCGCCACGCCATGCTTGCGCAATTCATCGGACAGGAATGCGATCAGTTCCGGACCGGGATATTCCGACAGCCAGCAGCCGCCGTGAATCAGCACCACTACCGGCAGCGCAGTGGACGACGCAGTCTTCGGCAGCCACAGCTCGCCGTATTGGTTGGGGCCGCTGTCGTATTGAACCTTGACGTCCGGCGTCGGACGGTCGGGCCGGTCCAGCACTTGCCGGAACGTGAGCGACTGCGCCAGCGTATCGGGCGGCATTACGAACAGGCTGAACATGCCGAGCGGCAGAATCGCCAGGCGAAGCAGGAAAACGATGGAAGACATGCGGCGCGCTCCGGGGAGGGAAGCCCGCATTATCGCAGCAGTCCTCAAGAGCACAAAATCGGCAAGCCGAAGTGCAATATCCACGGGCGTCCCAGGCCATTTTTGCCCGGGAAGCCGCGTGGATATTGGGTCTACGTGTTTCTACGTTTGCTGCCTATGTGTGCTGATTGAGGCATTGAGATGCTTGACCCAGCCATCATGCAAGGTCGTAGCGATCGAGATTCATCACTTTGCTCCAGGCTGCCACAAAGTCACGCACGAACAGCTGCTGCGAGTCACTGGCCGCATAGACTTCCACCAGTGCGCGAAGCTGCGAGTTCGAACCAAAGACGAGATCGACGATGGTGCCGGTCCACTTGATCTCGCCCGTCGTCCTATCGCGTCCCTCCAGCACGCCTTCGGATGTGGCGGACTTCTGCCACGTCGTGTTCATGTCGAGGAGATTCACGAAAAAATCGTTGGTCAAAGTCTCGGGCCGCTTGGTGAAAACACCGTGCTTGGCCTGCCCGACATTCGCATTCAGGGCGCGCATGCCGCCGACCAGAACCGTCATCTCGGGCGCGGTCAGCGTCAGCAGGTTGGCACGATCCAGCAGCAGCGCAGCCGCTGATGTTTCCAGACCCTTGCGGACGTAGTTGCGGAATCCGTCTGCGGCCGGTTCCAGTACGGCGAACGAGTCCACGTCGGTCTGTTCCTGCGATGCATCCATGCGGCCCGGTGCGAAGGGAACCTTCACGTCCTGCCCGGCCTTTTTCGCTGCGGCCTCGACGGCTGCAGAGCCGCCCAGAACGATCAGATCAGCCAGCGACACTTTCTTCCCGCCGGATTGCGTGCCGTTGAAATCCTTCTGGATCGCTTCCAGTTTTTGCAGGACCTTCGCCAGTTCGGCCGGCTGGTTTACGTCCCAATTCTTTTGCGGTGCCAGGCGAATGCGCGCCCCGTTGGCGCCGCCACGCTTATCGCTGCCGCGGAAGGTTGACGCCGATGCCCAGGCCGTTGTCACCAGCTGGGAAATCGAAAGCCCGGAAGCGAGTATCTTGGCCTTCAGCGCAGCAACGTCCTGCTCATCGACCAGCTTGTGATTCACGGCGGGGATCGGGTCCTGCCAAATCAGCACTTCCTTCGGTACCAGCGGGCCGAGATAGCGTGCCCGTGGCCCCATATCGCGGTGCGTTAGCTTGTACCAGGCGCGAGCAAACGCATCGGCAAACTCTTTCGGATTCTGCATGAACCGCCGCGAGATTTTCTCGTAGTCCGGGTCCATGCGCATGGCCATGTCCGCGGTGGACATCATCGGCGCATGGCGCTTGCCCGGATCGTGGGCATCCGGTACCGTGCCGGCGCCCGCGTCGCCCTTGGGCTTCCACTGTTGTGCGCCGGCCGGACTCCTGGTCAGTTCCCACTCGTAGCCGAACAGGGTCTCGAAGTAGCCGTTGTCCCACTTGATGGGGTTGGGGGTCCAGGCGCCTTCCAGGCCGCTGGTGATCGCGTGCACGCCCTTGCCGGTGCCGAAACTGTTCTTCCAGCCGAGACCCTGCTCCTCAATGTTCGCGCCCTCCGGCTCGGGGCCGACATACTTGCCCGGGTCGGCCGCGCCGTGGGTCTTGCCAAATGTGTGGCCACCAGCGGTGAGCGCCACGGTTTCCTCATCGTTCATGGCCATGCGCGCAAAGGTCTCGCGGATGTCCCGTGCCGAGCCGAGCGGATCCGGCTTGCCATTCGGCCCTTCCGGATTCACGTAAATCAGGCCCATCTGCACCGCGCCAAGCGGATTTTCGAGTTCGCGGTCACCGGAGTAGCGCTTGTCGCCCAGCCATTCGGCCTCGGGTCCCCAGTAAATTTCCTCCGGCTCAAACACGTCCGCGCGCCCGCCGGCGAAACCGAAGGTCTTGAATCCCATGGAATCCAGCGCGACGGTACCGGCGAGAATCATCAGGTCGGCCCAGGAGAGTTTGCGGCCATACTTCTGCTTGATGGGCCACAGCAAGCGGCGGGCTTTGTCGAGGTTGCCATTGTCCGGCCAGCTGTTGAGCGGCGCAAAGCGTTGTGTGCCGGAGCCCGCACCGCCGCGACCATCGGCGATACGGTAGGTGCCTGCGCTATGCCAGGCCATGCGGATGAAGAGCGGCCCGTAATGGCCGTAGTCTGCGGGCCACCAGTCCTGTGAATCCGTCATCAATGCGTGGAGGTCCTTGACCACGGCATTCAGATCGAGGCTCTTGAATTCCTCGGCATAGTTGAACGCCTCGCCCATGGGATTCGACAGCGGGGAGTTCTGGTTAAGCATCTTGAGGTTCAGTTGATTGGGCCACCAATCTGCGTTCGTGGTGGCACCTGCAGTTGCTTGTTTGCGAGCACCGCTCGGGAACGGGCACATTTTTTCGGCTGACAAGATTTTCTCCTTTGATTAACGATGGGGGAATGGAATTTCAGTACGGCAGCGTGGTGAATGGCGGCAATATTGCAAAGCACGCCCAGCCGCTTGCTGAATCTGTTGCTGAGGGCATTTGAAGGTTCATGTCCTTTGGGCCGGAAATAATTCAATGCATGCAGGTTAGCGGCGCCACAACCATTTGAAAAATCGTTTGTTCACATGCATTCGATAGACAAAATCTATTGACGTCCCGTGCGTGAGTGATGCCCGGCATTGGCGTGCGCCTGTGCCACCTGCGCCAGGCAGTGTCAACGCAGCTGGAATCGGATGCCGGGGATAGGGAGAATCTATCGGTACCGGCGTACCCGTCTAGAACGGCAATGCGCATTCCGCGCTGCGCGGATGCGCGCAGCCCTCATTGCCCGCTTAGCCCTGCGCCCAGGGCAGGCCGGCATGGCGCCAGCCATTCAGATGACCGCGTTGCTTGCTGGCGTCGGGGTCGCCTTCGAAGCCTTCGAGGATGTTGTAGGCCTTGCGATAACCCAGCGCGGTGGCTTGCTTGGCGGCATCGATCGAGCGCACGCCCGAGCGGCACAGGAACATGACCGGCGTTTCCAGCGGAACTTCGGATTGGAGCATATCGCCGAAGCGCGGATTCACGGCCATTCCGGGATATTGCTTCCAGGGAATCAGCGAGGTACCGGGGATATAGCCGACCCAGTCGCGCTCGGCCTGGGTGCGTACATCGATCAGGATGGCATAGCCGCCTTGCCACCACCGCTGCGCCAGCGTCGGCGGGATATCGCCGGCGTAACCCTGCGCCGGCAACACCGCTTCCGCCGAGGGCGGCGGCGTCTCGCCAAGCAGCTGATTGGCCGGCACCGCGGTATCGATCATCTTCGGCGGCGCCAGGTCGAGGGCGCCCATGATCGCAATGAATTCTTCTTTCGATTTTCCGGCCAGGCGCGGGTTGCCTTGTTTTTCGGCGCCGATGGTGCTTTCGGTGCGGCCATGATAATCGTGGCCCGGTAATACGCGGGTCGCATCCGGCAGGGTAAACAGTTGCTGCGTGATGCTGTCGTACATGGTGGCGGCATCGCCCGACTGGAAATCGGTGCGTCCGCAGCCGCTGATCAGCAGGGTATCGCCGCTCAGCACGGCATCGCCCCAGAGGTAACACATGCTCCCGGCAGTATGGCCTGGTGTGTGGATGGCGCGGATCGGAAGCCTTCCCAACATCAGGGTATCGCCGTCCTGCAACTGTTTCTGCGCCGCGGCGATGCCGCATTGCGCAGGCGCCGCCGTGGCGGCGCCTGTGCGCCGCGCGATCTCGCCGGCAGCGGTGATGTGATCGGCATGCGCATGGGTCTCGACCACCCATTTCAGCTTCAGCCCTTTTCCGGCGATGGCGGCGAGGTCGCGGCCGATTTGCGCATCAACTGCATCGATGAGGGCCGCTTCACCGCTGCTGTCGTCATACAGGATGTAGGTGAACGTGCTGGATTGGGGGTCGAACAATTGAATGATTTTTTCCATGGCTTTCTCCTAGGCGAAGCGCGACAGCATCGCGGACACGTAGGCGCCGCGCGAGGCGGCAGCAGACGGCGTTTTGCCTGTCCGGCCGCGCTTCGCGGGGGCGACGGCATCCTCCTGCTCGATGATACAGCCGACCATGGCAAAGAAGGTCTTGTCCAGCGCCTTGCGGCTGGCGGCGAGTTGCTGAGCGATTTTCTCGCAATCCGCTTCCTCGTCGATCAGCTTTTGCACGCCGCGCAGCTGGCCCTCGACGCGGCGCAGGCGCATGATCAGGGCGGTCTTCTTGTCGCTGTCGCGGAGTTTGCTCATGATGATCCTTGAAAAATCGGCTCATCGTAAATATACTACCGGGAGTATAAATTTTCAAGGAGCCTGCAATGAACTTCGGCGATACTTCCCCCTGGCTGGCCGCGGCCGCCGGCGGTGTGCTGATCGGCGCCGCGGCTGTGCTGCTGATGTACCTGTTGGGCCGCATTGCCGGCATCAGCGGCATTGCAGCCGGACTGCTGTCGCGCACGGCGCAGGGCGATCGCGGCTGGCGCCTTGCCTTTTTGCTCGGCCTGGTCGCCGCGGGTTTCCTGCTGAAACCGCTCGCGTCCGCCACGGCGGCGCCGGCCGCTTCGCTGCTGCTGCTGGTTGCCGCGGGCCTGCTGGTCGGCTTCGGCAGCGTGCTGGGTAGCGGTTGCACCAGCGGCCACGGCGTCTGCGGGCTGGGCCGTCGTTCGCTGCGTTCGCTGGTGGCGACGGTGGTGTTCATGCTGGCGGGACTCATCACCGTGTTCATCGCGCGTCATGTGCGGGGTTGAGGAGGGATCATGAAACTATTGTCTGCCCTGTTGATCGGCGCCCTGTTCGGTGCCGGCCTCCTATTGTCAGGCATGAGCAATGCCGGCAACGTGCTCAACTTCCTCGATCTGGCGGGAAGCTGGGATCCGCGGCTGCTGTTCGTGATGGGCGGCGCGGTGGTGGTGACCGGGCTGGCTTACCCCTGGCTGATGCGCCGCGCGCGTCCACGCCTTGCCGAAAAATTCCATTGGCCGACCGCGAAAGAAATTGATGCGCGCTTGCTGATCGGCGCCGCGCTGTTCGGGGTCGGCTGGGGCCTCGCCGGTTATTGCCCGGGCCCGGCGCTTGCCAATATCGGTATGCTGTCGCCGGCGATGCTGGTTTTCATCCCCGCAATGCTGGCCGGGATGTGGCTGGCCTTGCAATTTCGCGCGCACAAGACCGGGAGCAAATGATCATGACCCAACAAAGTCTGCTCAATTGGCTGCATGCCATCAAGAAAGAAAGCGGATATGAGATCCTGCTGGTGCAGACCATCCGCAATTCCCTGATGGGTGCCAGCGTCATTGCCTCCACTTCACTGGTGGCGATCATCGGCGTGGTCACCTTCGGGCGCAGTCTGGCCGCGCCGACGGCCGACACCGGTCAAAGCTCGTTTCATTACGCCCATCTCATGGTCAACTTGGCCAGCATTATTCTGGTGATCGCGCTCACGGAGGCGCTGCTGGCCCTGCGTACCCTGTCGCGGGCCGGCTTTGGCGCGGGCGTGGGTCACAAGGATACGGGCGCCGGAGACGATGAACTCGGCGACGCCGAGAAATACACGCGTTATCTGGCGGGCGCGCTGCGTCAACTGTCGCGCTCGGCGGTCTGGCTGTCCGTCGGCATGGCCCTGGCCGTGACCGGCGGCATCATCCTTGTCTGGTAAGTTGCCGTTCAGGCGTTGCGGTTCGCGGCCGTGAACCATGGCCCCGCCGGCCCTGAAGCCAGTTGCACATCGATGCCGTAAAGCGAAGCAAGCGAATCACGCGTTAGCACTTCGCGGGTTGCACCTATCCGCACCCGGCCCTCGCGCGAGATGGTGAGCGTGCGGTCGGCAATGCGCATTGCCTGATTCGGGTCGTGGGTGGTGAACAGAATGGTCGCACCGCGCAGCTTGAGCCTGGCGATCTCATCGAGAATCATGAACTGGTTGCCGTAATCGAGGCTGGCCGTCGGCTCGTCCAGCAGCAGAATCGGCGCCTCCGCGGCCAGCGCGCGCGCGATCATCACCAGCTGCCGCTCGCCGCCCGAGAGTTCTGTGAACTCGCGGCCGGCAAAATCGGCGATGTTCAAATCTCTCAGAGCCCGTTCGGCAATCGCCCGGTCCCCCGCGCCGGGCTGTGCATACCAGCGCAGATGCGCCGCGCGCGCCATTTCCACCACTTCAATCACGCTGAAATTGAAAAAACCGGCGGCGGCCTGCGGTACGTGCGCCATGGCACGGGCGATTCTGGCTGGGCCCAGTGTCGCGATCGATCGTCCATTCAACGATACCTCGCCCGCGCGTGCGGGCAACAGGCCGAGCAGGGTGCGGAACAATGTGGTCTTGCCGCTGCCATTGGGACCGAGGATGGCAATGGCTTCACCGGCATTGAGGGTGAAAGAAATATCCGTCGCGAGTTCGCGTCGCGGAAAACCGATCGCAAGTTGTCGTGCGGCCAGCATCAGTCGCGCCTGCGGAAGGTGGCCGCCATCAGCCAGACGAACACCGGGGTGCCGATCGCCGCCGTCAGCACCCCTGGCGGGATTTCGACTTGCGCCATGCTGCGCCCGAGAGTGTCGATCGCCACCATGAAGGTGCCGCCGATCAGCATCGCCAGCGGCAGCAGGCGTGAAAACTCCGCACCCACCAGCAGGCGCACCGCATGCGGCACGACCAGGCCGATCCAGCCGATGATGCCGCAAATGGCCACTGACGCCGCCGTCATCAGGGTGGCGGCAACAATGATGATGACGCGCGTGCGTCGCACATTCAGACCGAGACTGCGCGCCTCATCATCCGGCAGAGCCAGAAGATTGACGCGCCAGCGCAGCAAATATAAGGGCAGCATGGCGATGACCATCACCGGCAGGGCGACCGCGAGCTCTTTACGGGCGACGCCGGCAAAACTGCCGAGCAACCAGTAGGTGATGGCCGGCAACTGGTTGTAGGGGTCGGCCAGATATTTGGTCAGCGCGATGCCCGAACCCAGCAGCGAGCCGATCACCACCCCGGCCAGCACCAGGGTCAGTACCGGATCATGGCCGCCATGTTTGGCGGACAGGCGATCGCCGATGAAGTAGATGCAGGCTACGGCCACCAAGCCGCCGCCGAACGCGAGTCCCTGAATAGCCACAATCGGCAGCGCCAGGAAAATCCCCAGCACCGCACCCAGCGCGGCGCCCGAGGACACGCCGAGAATGTCGGGAGATACCAGCGGGTTGCGAAACAGATTCTGATATGCCGCACCCGCCGCAGCCAGCGCGGCGCCGACCGTGAAGGCAGCCAGTACGCGCGGGCCGCGAATATCGAACAGGACAATATCGGCATTCGGCGCCGCCGGTGCGGGCGAACCGCCGAGGCTGCCCCACAGCAACTTGAGAATTTCCGCGGGCGATATCGGGAAGCGACCGACCGCCAGTGCGATCAGCAATACCGTTACGGCGGCGATGATGGCGGCAAGGTAAATGGCGGCAGTACGGGGCGAATGATTCAAGCAAGACTCAACAGAAGGTGGTGGCGACGGGGGTTGATTTCAGGCGTTCCATACTACCTTGCCCAACTCGCCGACATCGTAGCCGGACATCTCGCCCGCGTAGTCGCGAAACAATTTTTCCTGGCTGAAGCGCAACAGGGCCTGCATCGGCGGATCGAAGTAGGCGCGTCGCAGCACGGCGAGGTCGAGCTGCTCGCTGGTGACGGGAATGAAGTCGAGATGGAACTGCCGCGCCACTGCCCGCACCGCAAGTCCGGTGTCGGCCTTGCCATCGAGGATGGCGGCGGCGATATCGCTTTCGCTTTGCGCGATGGTCTTGACGACCTTGAGATCGGCCAGGGTCATGCGCGCCTCGGCCAGCTGTTGCAATAGCAGCAGATAGCTGCCGGCATGCGGCTGGCGCAGGATCGTGCGCGCCTGCTTGCCCGGTAGATCGGCGAGTTTTTTGAGTTTCAGTGGGTTGCCCGGCGCCACCACCAGACCCTGTTCGCGCCGCGCCCAATTGATCAGCACCACATCGAGATGGCCAAGGCGCTCGCTGACCACGCCGATATTGCGCGCCGAGTCGCGTGTCGGCGGCAAATGGATCGCGGCTGCGCAGGCCTCGCCGGAAACCATGCGGTCTATGCCGTCGAGGCTGCCATAGGTCAGCGTCGCCAGCCCGCAGCGCGATTCACGCACCGCCCAATCCAGCAGCGGATCGTGGCTGCCGGCGATGACCGGGGCGGCGCGCGCCGTATTCCGCGACGGATTTGCCGCCGCACTATTACCCATGCCGGCATTCACCCATTGATCAATCTGCGCGCGCGGAAACAGCAGTTTGCCGGAGACACGCGAATGCGGAATTTCGTCGCGGCTGACCAGATCGTAAATCTTGCGTTCGCGAAGCCGCAGGTATTCGGCAACTTCCTTGGTGCTCATCAGTTGGCGCATGGTGGGAACCCTCCCGGGAATCCCCGCATTCTATTGCATTATCCTGCAGCAATTCCGGAGATCGGGAATAAACGCAGGCAGCCGCCTATACTGCGCGCCATGTCAGAAATCTCTCAAGGGCTGGCCCAGGCGTTTGGCCTGGTCGCCGCCGCCGATCCGCAACTGCTGTCGATCATCTGGCTCAGCCTTGCCGTCAGTGGCACCGCCGTAATGGTCGCGGCGCTGTTCGCCCTGCCGTTCGGTGCATGGCTGGCGCTGGCGCGTTTCCCGGGGCGGCAATCGTTGATCGCATTGCTGAACGGCATGATGGGCCTGCCGCCGGTGGTGATCGGCCTGCTGATATATTTGTTGCTGTCGCGTGCTGGACCATTGGGGCCGCTGGGCATTCTGTTTACACCGGCGGCGATGATGCTGGCGCAGGCGCTGCTGACCTTTCCGATCATTGCGGCATTGGCGCGGCAGGTGATCGAGGATGCCTGGGTTGAATATCGCGAACAACTGGTATCGCTGAATGCCAGCCAGTGGCAGTCCGCCAAGGCATTGCTTTGGGACATGCGTTTCACCTTGCTGACTGCGGTGCTGGCGGGGTTCGGTCGCGCCATTGCCGAGGTGGGCGCGGTGATGATTGTCGGCGGCAATATCGACGGCGTCACCCGCGTCATGACCACCGCCATCGCGCTCGAAACCAGCAAGGGCGATCTGGCCCTGGCGCTGGCGCTGGGCATGGTGTTGATCGCGCTGGTGATGATCATCAACGGCGTCGCGCAACTGATCAAGGCGCGGGCGATGAAGCAATATGGCTAAGGCGATTCTGCCCCTACATGTGGAAGGTCTGGCGTATCGCGCCGGCGAAGCCACGGTGCTGCGCGATGTGAGTTTTCGCGTCGAAGCCGGCACGCGCAATATCGTCCTCGGCCCCAATGGCGCCGGCAAGAGCGTGCTGCTGCGTCTGCTGCACGGCCTGCTCACGCCATCGGGCGGGAGTTTCCTTTGGTCCGATTCGAATGTGCGGCGCGCGCAGGCCATGGTGTTCCAGCGTCCGGTGATGCTGCGCCGCAGCGCGCGCGCCAATATCGAGTTTGCGTTGCAGGTCAGCGGCCAATTCGCCGCCGGCGAGATACGCCAAATACGTCGCAAGGCCGGGGACGCGTTGCAACGCGTCGGGCTGGCGGCATTGGCCGAGCGCCCTGCGCGGCTGTGTTCCGGCGGCGAGCAGCAGCGCATTGCGCTGGCGCGCGCCTGGGCGCTGCAGCCCGAATTGCTGTTTCTGGATGAACCGAGCGCCAGCCTTGACCCCGCCGCCACGCGCGCGATCGAGGAAATCATTCGCGCCATGCACGCCGCTGGCACCACCATCGTCATGACCACGCACGATCTCGGTCAGGCGAAGCGGCTGGCCGAGCGCGTGCTGTTTTTACACCAGGGGCGTCTTGTCGAGGACGCCGCTGCCGCCGATTTTTTTCGGCAACCGCAGTCGCCCGAAGCGGCGGCGTTCATGAAAGGGGAATTACTATGGTGAAGCATTTCGCAAATCTGACTCGTCGTTTCATCATTGGCGGCATCGCAACGTCGGTGCTAGCCGGTGCACCGGGCCTGCCGGTCTTCGCGCAGGAAAAATTCATCGTCGTCGCCTCCACCACGTCGACCGAAGACTCGGGCCTGTTCAAATACCTGCTGCCCATCTTCAAGGCCAAAACCGGCATCGACGTGCGCGTGGTCGCGCAAGGCACCGGGCAGGCGCTGGCCACCGCCAGAAAGGGCGATGCCGATGTGGTGTTCGTGCACGACCGCGTGGCCGAGCAAAAATTTGTCGATGAAGGCTTCGGCATCGATCGCCGCGAAGTGATGTACAACGATTTCGTCATCGTCGGGCCGCAGGCGGACCCGGCGAAAATCGCCGGTGGCAAGGATGTGCTGGAGGCCCTGAAAAAAATCGCCGCCGGCGCCGCGCCCTTCACCTCGCGCGGCGACAAAAGCGGCACGCATGCCGCCGAACTGCGCTACTGGAAGCAGGCTGAAATCGATCCGCAAACCGGCCGGAGCAGCTGGTATCGCGAAACCGGTTCCGGCATGGGACCGACGCTCAACACCGCCTCGGCGATGGACGCCTATGCCTTTACCGACCGCGGCACCTGGCTGTCATTCAAGAATCGCGGCGATCTCGTCATCGTTGTCGAAGGCGATACCAGATTGTTCAATCAATACGGCGTGATGCTGGTGAACCCTGCCAAGCACCCGCATGTGAAAAAAGAACTCGGCATGCAATTCATCGAGTGGCTGACCTCGCCCGCAGGGCAGGCGGCGATCGCGGGTTACAAGATTGAAGGGCAGCAACTGTTCTTCCCGAACTACAAGAAAACCGGCTAAGCGGAAAAGTAAACTCAGCGACTGGCGCGGCGTTCGGGGCACTTTTGCCCCGAAAGGCGCGCCAAATGACGTTCTGCAATTTTCTGCCACCGGATTTCCCGACAACTGCGGCCTGGCTCGCCAGCCCTGTCTGCGTTATGCGGAACACATCATCCCGTTGTGCAATAGCAGGATTGCCTGCTACGCTTCGGCGCATGAAAAATACAATCCTGCTCACGCTCTCACTGACATTGACGGCATGCGCGTCGCATGCGCCGTCCACCCAGCCCGAATCCACCGTCATCGGCCCCGCTGCGAAACCCGGTCTGCAAACACAGGTCGCCGACGCGGCGACCTCGCCGTTGACGGACTTGAATCTGGTACGCGCCGATATTCCGCCGGTGCTGGCCGCCGCGCAAAAGGCGCCCTATCAGGTACCGGCCGATCAAAGCTGCGCGAGTCTCACCGTGCAAGTCGAGGCGATCGATGCGGCGCTCGGTGCGGATCTGGATGTTGCGTCCACCGATTCAAACCCCGGCCTCATTCCGCGCGGCCAGGAAGCGGCGACCAAATCCGCCGTTGGCGCGTTGCGCGGCGCGGCCGAGGGTCTCATTCCCTATCGCAGCTGGGTGCGTAAACTGAGCGGCGCCGAGCGCTATTCGCGGGAAGTTTCGGCGGCCATCGCGGCAGGCATCGTGCGCCGGTCGTTCCTCAAGGGACTCGGGCAGGCGGCGGGCTGTCAGGCGCCGGCGGCGCCGCGTCATTAAACGTTGCTGATTGGATCGGGGTTAACCATGCGTGCATTGCTGCTTTTTTTAGGTATCTCGCTGGCATTGGGAAGTGTCGCGGCGTCGGCTCAGCAAGGGCAATTGCCGGCCGGCATGACCATGCATCGAATTCAGGCCGGGACGCTGGACGCCAATGGCTGGGCCCCGGCCAGCTCGACTGGCGGCGGCTTCTCATTGAAGATCCCGTGCACCTTCAACGATTTCACGATGGACCAGTCCGCTGCCAACTCCATCGTGCTGAAAAGCCACACTGTCGGATGCCTGCGGCAGGACCAGCGAAAGTTTTCCGCGACCCGATTTCAGTATCGGAATGGCGCGAAGGCGGCGAAAGAATACTTCGACCGCAACGCGAGCGGCGAGGGCTGGGGCAAAGACGCCGAATTGAAGAAGCTCACGTTCAAGGGCAAGCCGGCGGTCGATGTCACCGTGAAAAATGCCGAGCGCTGCGGGGTCCTCAGATATGTCCTGCTGCAGGCCGATATGATCATGATGGCGGTTGAGGCGCCGGTCGCGACGTGTGAAGGACTCAAGGCGCAAGTCGTGGAGTTTTTCGGCTCGTTGAATGTCGAGGCGCAATGAAACGCGTCAACGCGCGTCGAAATACCAAGATGGATTTATGTCGGCAGCGTACCGGGCCTTGCGGCGTGGAAGCCAACGTTGCTCACGTCCCCAATTAAAAACTCCAGTATTGGCGCGCCTCCTCAGCCATTTTTGCCCCAGACACCGCGCCAAATGGCGTTCTGCGTTTTTCATTTCGCGGCAATTCCTGCCTTCAGGCAAATCCCACACTATGCCGATCAAGCGAAATCGCCTTCACCAGCGCATACACCGGCAAACCAACGGCGAGCGACAACTGCCGGGCCGAGTAGCGGGTGATGCGCGCGATCAGCACCGCCTCGCCGATGCGGATGCGCACATCGACGATCGGCCCGGTCTCATCGCTGATTTCAATTACCCTGCCGGGCAAGGTGTTAAGAATGCTGATGCCGCGCGGCTGGCTGGTGGCGATCGAGACATCGCGCGCGCGCACCCGCAGGCGCACCCGCTCGCCGACCAGGGCGCCGACGCCCGGGACGACGAAGCTGCCGCCGTTGAACGACAGCGAGACCAGGTCGTTGGCCATGTCGTGCGAGGCGACCATGGCTTCGATCACGGCGCCGGCCTCGTAGCGCCCGGTGAGCGGCTTCAGATCGAGGCGGCCCATGATCGCTTCCACGCTGCCGGTTGCAGTGACCCGGCCGCGATCGAGCAGCACGATTTCATCGGCAAGGCGGGTGACTTCTTCCACCGCATGGCTGACGAAGACGATGGGGATGCGGAACTCGTCGCGCAGCAATTCGATGTATTGCAGAATCTCGCTCTTGCGGATGCTGTCCAGTGAAGCCAGCGGCTCATCCAGCAGCAGCAGGCGCGGGCTGGCGAGCAGGGCGCGGCCGATGGCGACGCGTTGTTTTTCGCCGCCGGATAAATTGACGGGTTTGCGCTCGAGCAATTCTTCCAGGCCGAGCAGGGTGATGACTTTATCGCGGTCGATATAGCGGTCGCTCGTGGCGACCCGTTTTTCACCGTATTCCAGGTTGTGCCGCACGTTGAGGTGTGGAAACAGCATGCCGTCCTGGAACACATAGCCGATGCGCCGCGCCTCGGGCGGCACCTCGATGCCGGCGGCGGTGTCGAGCAGTACCTCGTTATTGAATACGATACGCCCGCGGCCGGCCCTGGCGATACCCGCCAGCAGATTGATCAGGCTGGATTTGCCCGAACCGGAACGGCCGAACAGCGCGACCACCGGCGCTTCGCTGGCGAAGGTCGCGCGCAGTTCGAATTCGCCGAGGCGCTGTTCTACATCGACTTCAAGCATGCCGGCGCACTTCCGATCCGGTGCGCCGCGTCAGCCACTCGGAGGCGGCCAGTGCCGCGATCGACAGCAGCACGGCGACGATGCACAGTTTCAGCGCCGCGCTTTCGCCGCCCGGCACCTGGGTGTAGGTGTAAATCGCCAGCGGCAGGGTCTGCGTTTCGCCCGGGATATTCGAGACGAAGGTGATGGTGGCGCCGAACTCGCCGAGGCTGCGGGCAAAGGCCAGCAAGGTGCCGGAGATGATGCCGTTCGCCGCCAGCGGCAGGGTGATGGTGGCGAACACGCGCAGGCGGCTGGCGCCGAGGGTGCGCGCGGCATTTTCGAGCTTGGGATCGATGGCCGCAAACGACAAACGGATGGCGCGCACCATCAGCGGAAAACCCATGATGGCCGAGGCCAGGGCGGCACCGGTCCAGCGGAACGCCACGACGATGCCGAACATCTGCTCCAGCAGGGCGCCTACCGGACCGTGGCGGCCCAGCAGGAGCAGCAAGGCAAAGCCGACCACCACCGGCGGCAGCACCAGGGGTAGATGGACGATGGCATCGAACAGGGTTTTGCCGGGGAAGGATTTGCGGGCCAACAGATGCGCCACCGCGATCGCCGGCGGCAGGCTGATGATGACGCTCCAGAACGCCACTTTCAGGCTGAGGACAATGATGCCGGCATCGATACCGGCGATGAGGTCCATATCAATTCGCGGCGGTGAATCCGAAACGCGCCCAGATGGCGCGCGCCGGCGGTTGCGACAGGAATTGCAGCAATGCCAGCGCAGCCGGCGATTTGCATGACGCGGTCAGGGCAGCCGGGTAGACGACGGGCGGATAGCCGCCCGGCGGGAACATGCCGACGATGCGCACACCCTTGTCGGCCAGGGCATCCGTCCGGTAGACGATGCCGTATGGCGCCTCGCCGCGCGATACCAGCAGCAGGGCGGCACGCACATTCTCGGCACGCGCCAGCTTGTTCTCGACGCCGGCCCAGGCGCCCAGCGCGATCAGCGCCGCCTTGCCGTATTTGCCCGCCGGAACCGCCTCAGGGTTGGCGATGGCGAGGCGATCCTTGCCCAGCATCGCGGCCAGATCGAGTCCCGGTGCCAATTTCAGCGTACCGCTGCTGCCGGTGGGGGCAATCAATACCAATTCGTTGCGCAGCAGGTTGATGCGGGTGGATGGCGCCAGCAGTTTGCGGGCGTCCAGGTAGTCGGCCCAGTCCAGATCGGCCGAAATGAACAGATCGGCGGGCGCACCGTTTTCAATCTGCTTGGCCAATGCCGACGAAGCCGCATAGGAAACGGTGACCTTGTGGCCGCTGCCGGCCTCGAATTCCCTGGCGACTGCATCCAGCGATTCCTTGAGGCTGGCAGCGGCGAACACGGTGACATCGGCTGCAGCGGCGCCAGGCGGCAACAGCAGGGCAATCATCAACAGAACAAATTTGCGCATGGCCGCAGGGCTCCGGGGCGGTGCATCGGGGACGCACATTGAAGGCGTAATATACCGTCAGACATAACGCCGGGCAAAAAATATTGGCGGCATCAGTCGCGCGGCGTGTCCGCCAGCAGGGCGGCGAACAGGGCGAGATCCTTGCGGATGGCCGTATCGGTGCGTTTTTCCATCAATCGGTAGCGATGCAGCACCTTTACGCCGAACGGGGTAAGTTGCGCGCCGCCGCCGCCGCCGCCGCCGGTGGCAGTATCGACCAGGGGCTCGCGGAAACAGCGGTTCATGGTATCGGTGAGATTCCAGGCTCGCTTGTACGACATCTTCAGCCGACGCGCGGCCGATGAAATGGAGCCGGTGTCGCGGATCGCCTCAAGCAGATCGGCCTTGCCGGGGCCGATCGCGATTTCGTCTCCGAAATGGATGCGGAACTTGGTGGCGGCAATGGCATGCGCCACGGCAGACAGGTATTACTTGGCCGAACCGAACATGGTCTGCAATTCGCCGGATTGGTACATTTCGCGCATAGTCGAGACGGGAATTGTCGAAGCCAACTGCTTGGCTTCGACCCGTTTCGGCCGGTTTTGCCTGCAGGCAAAACCGTCGTGAGCGCGCAGCGGCGAACGAGACATCATGCGCAGTTATTTGACGGTGCCGATCATGGTCTGCAATTCGCCCGACTGGTACATTTCGCGCATGATGTCCGCGCCGCCGACGAATTCCCCGTTCACATACAGCTGCGGAATGGTCGGCCAGTTGGCATATTCCTTGATGCCCTGGCGGATTTCATCGTCCTGCAGCACATCGACAGTGAAGGGCTTGTCCGCACCGCAGGCTTTCAGGATTTGCACGGCGCTGGCGGAAAATCCGCACTGCGGGAATTGCGGCGAGCCTTTCATGAACAGGACAACCGGGTGGTTGGTAACGGCTTCGCGAATGCGTTCTTGGGTATCCATGGTGATTCCTTGGGGTAAACGGGTTGTGGTTAAGGCAATTTTATCGGATTCGGGGCTGGCTGCCGTGCCTCTCATCGATCGTTCCAGCGGCCGCCGGCCACGCGCGGAATGCCGGCAAGATCATTGAAGCTGCATACATCCGCAAAGCCGCGTGCATCGAGCAACCCGGCGCAGACGGAAGATTGGTCGTAGCCATGTTCAAATAGGAGCCAACCGCCGTTATTCAAGTGCGGCGGGGCATCGTTGACGATGTGGCGAATGCAGGCCAGGCCGTTTCCGCCGGCGACACCGTCGGTGAGCGCGGTTATCGGCTCGAAGCGAAGATCGCCCTCGGCCAGGTGTTTGTCGCCGGCGGCGATATAGGGCGGGTTGGCGACGATCAGGTCGAAAGTCTTGTTACCCAGCGCCGAGTACCAGTCGCTGTCGATGAAATTCACCTTGACGCCCTGCGCCGCGGCATTGCGCTGCGCGACGGCGAGTGCCCGGCGGGAAACATCCGTGGCCGTCACATTGACCGCCGGGAAATGCCGGGCCACGCTGATCGCAATCGCGCCGCTGCCGGTCCCAAGGTCCAGCATCCGCGCGCCTTCCGGGGCAGGCAGGCTGGAAAGCCGCGCCAGTGCTTGTTCTACAAGCAACTCGGTTTCCGGGCGCGGAATCAACACATCCGGCGTCACCATGAAGTCGAGCCCGTAAAATTCGCGGCTGCCGAGGATATAGGCCATCGGCTCACCGCCCGCGCGGCGCGCGATCATTTGCAGGGCCTGCTGCTCCTGGCTGTCGTCCAGGACGCGCCCGGAATGAGCGATCACCGCGGCACGCGAGATACCGAGCACATGTTCGATGATCATTTCCGACTCGCGACGGATGAGCGGGCTCTGCTTGATCAGCGTGTTGATGCTGGCGGACATGCCTTGTCTTGCGATCCGGCCGGCGCTCAGGCGCCCAGCGCCGCCAACTGCTCGGCCTGGTGCTCGGCCATCAGGGCGTCGGTAAGCTCGCTCAAGTCTCCGTCCATGATGAAGTCGATCTTGTACAACGTCAGATTGATGCGATGGTCGGTGACACGGCCCTGCGGGAAATTGTAGGTGCGGATGCGCTCGCTACGGTCGCCGGAGCCGATCAGGGATTTGCGCTCGGCGGCTTCCTTGGCCTGTGCCTCGCGGGTTTGTTTGTCCTTGATGCGCGCGGCCAGTACGCGAAACGCCTGCTCCTTGTTTTTGTGCTGGCTGCGGCCGTCCTGGCATTCGACGACGATGCCGGTGGGCAAATGGGTCAGGCGCACCGCCGAATCGGTCTTGTTGATGTGCTGCCCGCCGGCGCCGGAGGCGCGGAAAGTGTCGACGCGCACATCGCCGGGATTGATCACCACATCGCTGACGTCGTCCGCCTCCGGCATCACCGCCACCGTGGCGGCCGAGGTATGGATACGTCCCTGCGTCTCGGTGTCGGGCACGCGCTGCACGCGGTGGCCGCCGGACTCGAACTTGAGACGCGAATAGGCACCCTGGCCGACGATGCGCGCGATGATCTCCTTGTAGCCGCCGACTTCACCGGGCGATTCGGAAATGACTTCCACCTGCCAGCGATTGCGCTCGGCATAGCGGGTATACATGCGAAACAGATTGCCGGCGAACAGGGCGGATTCATCCCCGCCGGTGCCGGCGCGTATTTCCAGGAAAATATTTTTGTCGTCGTTCGGGTCCTTGGGCAGCAGTGCCTTCTGCAGGTCGAGGTCAAGCTGCTCCAGACGTGCGCGGCCGGCTTTGACCTCTTCGTCGGCAAACTCGCGCATTTCCGGGTCGCTGCCCATTTCCTGGGCGGCGGCGATGTCGGCCTCGCTCTTCTGATATTGCGCGAACAGGCCGACGACTGGTGCGATCTCGGCATGTTCGCGGGTGATCTTGCGATAGCTGTCCATATCGTTGACCACGCCGGGTTCCGACAGGAGGCGGTCCAGCTCGACCAGACGTTCGGCCAGCGACGTCAATTTTTTGCTGATGGATTCTTTCATTCGGGGCGCGGCTTATTCCGGGTCGGAATAGAGCTTCTCCAATGCGTCGGACAGCGCTTCGCGTTCGTTGCCGGTGGAACGGTTGAGGGCGGCCAGCGGATGGTGCAGGAATTTGTTGGCGAGGCCATTGGCCAGCGCCTCCAGCACCTTGGCCGGGTCTTCGCCTTTGGCGAGCAGCTTGCGCGCGCGCTCCAGTTCGATCTGCCGATAGCGATCGGCCTTGCTGCGCAGCTGCTGGATGACCGGCACCGAGCTGCGCGAGGCCAGCCAGTGCATGAACTCATTGGTGCGGGTATCGATGATGGTGTCCGCCTCGGCGATCGCGGCCTCGCGTTTTTCAAGGTTTTGCTGGATGATCTTGCCGAGACTGTCGAGTGTGTACAGGAATACATCGTCCATGTCGCCGACTTCGGCTTCCACATCGCGCGGCACGGCGAGATCGACCATGAAGATCGGTTTGTGGCGCCGCAGTTTCAGGGCGCGCTCGATCATGCCTTTGCCGATGATCGGCAGTGTCGAAGCGGTGGAAGTGATGATGGCGTCGAATTCGTGAATCCGCTCCGGCAACTGCTGCAGGGTGATGGCGCCGGCATTGAAGCGCTTTGCCAATTCCTGGCCGCGTTCCAGGGTGCGGTTCGCCACCACGATCTGCCTGGGCGACTGCGCGGCAAAGTGAGTGGCGGCCAGCTCGATCATTTCACCGGCGCCGACGAGCAGCAGCCGGATGTCGCCGATGTCGCCGAACAACTGCTGCGCAAGCTTCAGCGAGGCCGCCGCCATGCTCACGGAGGTGGCGCCGATATCGGTCTGACTGCGAACTTCCTTGGCGACTTTGAACGTATCCTGGAACAGGCGATCCAGCGGCCCGGCCAGTGCCTTGGCGTCGGCCGCAACCTTTACCGCCAGCTTCACCTGGCCGAGGATTTGCGGCTCGCCCAGGATCATCGAATCGAGGCCGCTGGCGACGCGGAAGGCGTGGCGCGGCACCTCGGCTTCGGACAGGGTGTAAAAATGCGGCGCCAGATCCAGCCCTTGCACTGAAGGCGCCGCCGATAGCCAGCGTGCCGCAAGCTTGAGAGCAGAGTCATCGCTGGCGCGCAGGTAGATTTCGGTGCGGTTGCAGGTCGATACCAGCGCCACTTCCTGTGCGTCGGTTTCCGTCCGCAGTGCGTCGATCGCATCGCGCAGCACTTCCAGCGGGAAGGCGACAAGTTCGCGCACCTCGATGGGTGCGGTGCGGTAATTGAGTCCCAGGGCGAAAAGCGGCATGGAGCGGAATAGTTCCGTTGCCCGGGCTCAAGGGAGCGAACAATACCTTGCCGGGGCAACATCATTGGTTTCTTGCGATTGGCATCACCGCGCAGCAGTGACGTTAATGCCGGATTATAACAGTGGACCTTCGGCCGGCCCTGCGAGCCTCGCTCACATGGCGTCCAGATCCTCCGGGTTTTTCCCCAATGTTCGTCGCTTCAGTGTGGGCTGAAGACCGGGCCGTTTCGTTCGGCAGCAAAAGATTGGTTGCCGGTAAAAATTTTTCTCATCGGGTATCGTGAATTGGCCGACCCGGCAATTGCCCCCGCATTCATGAACTGCTTGGCGTAGACTTTGCTTCGCTTGATTGTTAATTAAAGGATAGGGTCATGCGTTTTTCCTCCTGGTACTCGGCTTTCTGCATTTTTACACCGGCCATTGCGCTCGGCATACTGTCGCCGGAAGGCGACGCGGCGACTCCCGCAAGCGACGTTTCTTGTCCACCGCTGCTCAATCAACAGTTCAATTCCCTGCAAGGCAAACCGCAAAACCTTTGCCAATATAGCGGCAAGGTGGTGTTGGTGGTCAATACCGCCAGCTATTGCGGTTACACCGAGCAATACAAAGGTTTGCAGGCGATTTATGACAAATACCGGGATCGCGGTCTGGTGGTCATCGGTTTTCCCGCCAACGACTTTGGCAAACAGGAGCCGGGATCGAACGCCGAGGTTGCCGATTTCTGTGAGCGTACCTACAAGGTCAAGTTTCCGATGATCGAAAAGACCTCGGTATTGGAAGGGCGGGCCAACCCATTGTTTGAGCAGCTATTCAAGATCACCGGGGAGCGGCCCAAATGGAATTTCCATAAGTATCTGGTGGCCCGCGATGGAAAAACGGTGAGCAGCTTTCCCAGCCGGGTTGCACCTGAGTCGAGTGAATTGCTTGCACAAATAGAAAAGTTATTGGCAAACAAATAAACCAGACTTTACAATGTGTTACCGTAAGAGCATGATGTAATTTCTCCGGATCGGATTGCATTTTTATGGCCGCTGCTGTCGCTACCACTTTTAGTCCGCTGGGCCGCGCCTTGGTGCAGCAGGGCAAGCTCGTCCAGGGGGATGCCAACGCGATTCAGGCAGAAGCCAAGAAAATGGGCGTGTCGTTCATTGAGCAATTGGTCGCCTCCAAGAAGATTTCACCCAAGGATGTCGCCTTGTTTGCGGCGCAGACTTTCGGTATGCCGTTATTGGATCTTCAGTCTGTCGATCCTGAGCAGCTGCCCACCAATTTGCTCGATTCCAAGCTGATTGGCACCAAACGCGTAATACCCCTGCAAAAGCGCGGCAATCGCCTGTTCGTTGCCACGTCCGACCCGACTAACGATCAATTGCTGTCGGAGCTGAAATTCGCCACCGGCACCACGGTTGAGCCGGTAGTTGTCGAGGAGGACAAGCTTGCCCTGATGCTGAAGAAGTTCGGCGAATCGGGTGCCAAGGCCCTGGATCAGATGCTGGGGGACGAGACGGCGCTGGAAAATATCGACCTGGGAGACGACGGTGGCGCTTCCGAAGAAGCGCAAGCCGCCGGCGGGGTCGTCGAAGAAATCGACGATGCGCCCGTGGTCAAGTATGTGCAGAAGGTATTGCTTGATGCCATCAATGGCGGGGCCTCGGATATTCACTTCGAGCCTTATGAGAAGTTCTACCGCATCCGTTATCGCATTGACGGCATTTTGTACGATGTCGCGCAGCCGCCGCTGGCCATCAAGGAAAAGATTGCTTCGCGCATCAAGGTGATTTCTCGCCTGGACATTTCGGAAAAACGCGTCCCTCAGGATGGACGCATGAAGCTGAAACTGTCGGCGAGCCGGGCGATCGATTTTCGCGTGTCCACGTTGCCGACCCTGTTTGGCGAAAAGATCGTCATGCGTATTCTCGACCCGTCGAGCGCAACGCTGGGCATCGAAGCGTTGGGCTACGATCCCGAGCAGAAAGAGGCCTTGCTGAAGGCCATCGCCCGGCCATACGGCATGGTGCTGGTCACCGGCCCGACTGGCTCGGGCAAGACGGTTTCTCTTTATACCTGCCTGAATATACTTAACAAACCGGGCATCAATATTTCCACAGCCGAAGATCCCGCCGAGATCAACCTGCCTGGCATCAATCAGGTGAACGTCAATGACAAAGCGGGCCTGACTTTCTCGGCCGCGCTCAAGTCTTTCCTGCGGCAGGATCCCGATATCATCATGGTCGGTGAGATTCGCGATATGGAAACCGGTGAAATCGCCATCAAGGCCGCGCAGACCGGACATATGGTGATGTCTACACTGCACACCAACGATGCGCCCACCACGCTGACCCGCTTGATGAACATGGGAATCGCCCCGTTCAATATTGCGACCAGCGTCATTTTGATTACGGCACAACGGCTGGCGCGCAAGTTGTGTTCCTGCAAACGGCCGATCGAGATTCCAAGGGAAGCATTGTTGCGCGCCGGTTTCAGCGAAGATCAACTTGATGGCACCTGGCAGCCATATGGGCCCGTAGGCTGCGACATATGCAAGAATACGGGGTACAAGGGACGCTGCGGCATTTATCAGGTAATGCCGGTGTCCGAAGAAATGCAGCGCATCATCATGAAAAACGGTACGTCGATAGATATTGCGGATCAGGCCGATCGTGAAGGCGTATCCGATCTTCGCCAGTCCGGTCTGCGCAAAGTGAAGTCAGGTCTCACGTCGCTGGAAGAAATCGAGGCAGTCACCAACGAGTAACGTCGAGCACATTCTGCCAGCATGCGGGCATGATCAATCAAGGAGTGGCGATGGCTACTACAGCGGTTCAGGGAAAAGATGCAAAGGGCGTCAAAGCCTACACCTTCGTTTGGGAAGGCAAGGACAAATCGGGGAAACTCGTCAAGGGCGAGATGCGTGCGTCGGGCGAGAGCATCGTCAACGCCACCTTGCGGCGTCAAGGCATCATTAGCCCCAAGGTGAAAAAGGTTTCGGGTAAAGGCGGCAAAAGGATTACCCCGCAGGACATCGCATTTTTTACCCGCCAGCTGGCGACCATGATGAAAGCCGGTGTGCCCCTGCTGCAAGCTTTTGATATTGTCGCCAAGGGGCATAGCAATCCGTCGGTTACCAAGCTGCTGCTGGATATCAAGACCGATGTTGAGACCGGGAGCAGTCTTACCCAGGCGTTTCGCAAGTATCCGCTGTACTTCGATGCGCTTTATTGCAATCTGGTCGGCGCTGGCGAACAGGCCGGTATTCTGGATGCCTTGCTTGATCGTCTGGCCACCTATCAGGAAAAGATCATGGCGATCAAGGGCAAGATCAAGAAAGCGTTGTTTTACCCTATTTCCATTCTTGTGGTCGCCTTCATTGTGACGGCCGTAATCATGATATTTGTGATTCCCCAATTCAAGAAATTGTTTGAGGGATTCGGGGCCAGCCTGCCGGCGCCGACAGTTATTGTCATGCAGATGTCGGACATATTTACGTCCTATTGGTGGATCATCTTCCCGAGCATTGGCGGCAGCATCTGGTTCTTCTTCAATACTTGGCGGCGCAGCGAGAAGATGCAGTTTTTCATGGACCGCTACATGCTCAAGCTGCCGGTGTTTGGCGACCTGATACGCAAGGCGACGATCGCGCGCTGGACGCGGACGCTGTCGACCATGTTCGCCGCTGGCGTGCCCTTGGTCGAGGCTCTGGACTCGGTCGCTGGCGCCGCCGGCAATCGCGTGTATTACAACGCTACCAAACGTATCCAGTCCGAGGTCAGTACTGGCTCAAGCCTGACGGTGTCGATGCAGAATAGCGGTGTATTCCCCAGTATGGTCACGCAGATGTGCGCTATCGGTGAAGAGTCCGGCTCGCTGGATGGCATGCTCGGCAAGGTGGCCGACTTCTTCGAGCGAGAAGTCGATGATGCGGTGGATGCGCTTTCGAGTTTGATGGAACCCATGATTATGGCCGTGCTGGGCGTGGTCATCGGCGGTCTCGTGATCGCGATGTATTTGCCGATCTTCAAAATGGGCCAAGTGGTCTAAGTCCGGAGAAGTCGCTGACGGCCGGTGGCATCCCGCCGGTTCAATAACAACAACTGATAAATGGACTTGTTCGATACTTTTCGTGCCCTGCCCGGGCTTTACATCGGCACCATGCTGGTTATGGGATTGCTGGTTGGCAGTTTTCTGAACGTCGTCATCCATCGCCTGCCGAAAATGATGGAGGCGGATTGGCGTCAGCAGTGTCTGGAGTATATGCATCCGGAGCAAGTCGGGAAAGATGCAATCAAACCCAGATATTCCCTGGTTGTGCCCCGGTCAGCATGCCCGTCCTGCGGTCACAAGATCACTGCCATCGAGAACATACCGCTCCTGAGCTACCTGTTTTTGCGTGGCAAATGCGCTGCCTGCCGGGCTCCGATCGGTATTCGCTATCCGGCGGTTGAAATGCTGGCCGGTGTGCTCACGGCGTTTGTGGCCTGGCATTTCGGGGTGACCTGGGGCGCCGCATTTGCCGTGCTGTTTACCTGGGCCATGATCGCACTGGCCTTTATCGATGCGGATACCACCTTGCTGCCGGACGATATTACCCTCCCCCTGTTATGGCTGGGTTTGCTGGTCAACGTCGGTGGCCTGTTTGTCCCGGTTTCAACGGCGATCATCGGTGCGGCGGCGGGTTATTTGTTGCTCTGGTCAGTGTTCTGGGCTTTCAAGCTGTTTACCGGCAAGGAAGGGATGGGTTACGGCGATTTCAAATTGCTTGCGGCCATCGGTGCCTGGCTGGGGTGGCAGATGTTGCCGCTGGTTATTCTTCTCTCTGCCGTCGTGGGGACAGTGGTTGGTGTCGCCGGCATCATCCTGAAGGGACGCGATAAAGGTTCGAAGTTGCCGTTCGGGCCATATCTCGCCGCCGCCGGCTGGATTGCGCTGATCTGGGGGGCGCAGCTGAATGCCTGGTATCTGGGACGCGGCGCAGCTTGACGGCTCGCCCATGGATATAAACCAGCTCTTGACCGTCGGGTTGACGGGTGGCATAGGTTCTGGCAAATCGACCGTTGCGAGCATTCTGGGGGAGCTGGGCGCGGCAGTCATCGATGCCGATTTGATCGCACATCAGCTAACCGTGCCGGACGGAGGGGCGATGGACGAGATTCGTCTGGCATTCGGCGAAAAATTTGTCGATGCGCGCGGTGCCCTGAACAGGCAACTGATGAGGGAAAAAGCATTCGGCGATCCATCGATCAAGGCGCGTCTTGAGTCGATCTTGCACCCCCGGATTCGCGTTGAAATCAGCCGTGCGCTCGCTGCGGTGGCGACGGAGAAGGGGATACAGCCGACAGGAGTCGGCCATGCTGAGCGCGCACCCGTCTATGCGGTGCTGGTATTGCCGTTGCTATTTGAAACCAACGCCTATACCCGGCTGCTGAGTCGCGTTCTGGTGGTCGATTGCCCCGAATCCAGGCAGATCAGGCAGGTTGTCCATCGTTCCGCCATTGCTGTCGATGAGGTAAGGCGCATCATGGCGGCACAGATACCGCGAGCCCTGCGACTCCAGTTGGCGGATGACATTTTGTGCAATACCAGTACAACCGAAACATTGCAAGAGGCTGCACATGGGCTCCATACGCACTATTGCGCGCTTGCCCGGCGACGCGTCGAGGGCGGTATGGCGGTGTAATGAATTTGTAAACCGAATTTGTAAACCGGACTCCAATCGGTCACAATCCTGCGCATCCTTGGAAACCATTGCGTGATCATCTACGAATATCCGCTCAATGAACGAGTCCGCACCTTGTTGCGACTCGAAGACCTGTTTGATCGGGTGTCGTTTTTTATCGCGCAAAATTCAGCGCTGGACCATCAGGCTGCGCTGATAGGCATTTTCGAGATCCTTGAAGTATCGAGTCGCGGCGACCTCAAATCGGATCTTCTCCAGGAACTCGATCGGCAGCGCCTGGTCCTCGAGGCGCTACGCTCCAATCCTGCGATCTCCGAAGAAAAACTTGATGCGGTTGTTGCCGAAATCGAAACTGCGTTCGCGCATCTGCTGGCATCTGCGGGCAAGACCGGCCAGCACCTGCGCGAGAATGAGTGGCTGATGACCATCAAGCAGCGCGCATCGATACCGGGGGGCATTTGCGAATTTGATTTACCCTCCTACCATCATTGGTTGCATCGTTCCGATGAAGCACGGCGCGTGGATATCCAGGATTGGCTGCAACCATTGAGCGGAATTGCCGCCGGCCTGCGGATTGTGCTGCGCGTATTGCGGGAGAGCGGCAGATCCGCGTCCCAGGTGGCGTACCGCGGCGTATTCCAGCAGATGCCGATGGAGCGATCGGCGCATATGCTCCGTCTCAGCGTGGATGAGGCGTTGCTTTGCGTGCCGGAAATCAGTGCCAACAAATACGCGCTTAATATCCGGTTCATCCTTCCCGGAAGTGTACAGCGCACCAAACTTTTTGAGCATGATGTCGAATTTGAACTGACCTACTGCAACCTCTGACCCCATGCCCCCACCAAAAATCCGCTGCCCCCAATGCGGGGCGCTCGCTGAATATTCTCCCGTCAATGCGTTCCGTCCTTTCTGCTCCGAACGCTGCAAGATGATCGATTTGGGAGCTTGGGCGTCGGACCAGTATGCCGTACCCGGGAAGCCGCTGGAAGGTGACGATTTCCAGATCCTCGGGGGCGATCCCCAGTCGCACGCGGAGGCTCCTGACACATCCAGCCATTGATTGATCTGTATTCTGGCGGCCCGCTGGGGGGCCCTGGATTGCTTTGGCGCAAAATTGACCGGCCGCAAGCAGGGTTTCCTTGCCACAGCGCACTGCACTACGATAAAATTTCGGCCTTGGCCAGTGCCTCAGGTTGCCGTGGCGAGTCAAATGCCGGAAACAAATTGTGATGCAGTCATCGAACCTCTTGATTCCGCGCTGTTTTTCTCGCGGCCGAACCGTTCGTTGAGCAATAAAGGACGCTGGTCGTGGTTGGCGCTCATTGCAGCAACAATTGTCTTGATGACACTCGCGGCGGCAGCAATCGGAGCGTGGATGATTGCCCCGTTTGCCGGCCTGGAGCTAGGGCTGGTCTGGCTGGCGTTCGATGTCATCGGGCGCCATGACGCTGATTACGAAGTGCTGACAGTAAATGAGCAGGAATTTAGTTGGGTGTACCGCTATGGCAAGCGGATTGAGCGATTGAGCGGTAGTCGCCACTGGGCGAGGGTTGTTCGACAGGACAAGGGCTGGGGATGCGAACTTCACCTCCACTACGGCGGAAGGTGCGTGGAACTTGGTCAGTTGATGTCGTGCGAGCAGCGGGAGAGGCTTTCTGCGCAACTCGGACAATTTTTTAGTCGTATTTCCGTATCAGGGTAAGTCTGCATTGACGGTAAAGTGGCGATCCCGTGCCTCGGTGCGGGGCTCCGTTAGGTAAATTGACGATCCATCGCGGTCGTTTCAACAGGATGAGTAATCGAGCATGCAAACTAAGATCACATTTCTGGCAAATTTGCTGCGGGCGCAATGGAACCGAATCTTTATCGGCGTGGCGGGTTTAGGCGCGGCAAGTGCAACTTCCGTCTGGGCAGGATTTGAGGTAAATATTGCTCCGCCGGCAACACCGATTTCGCAGCAGATTTATGGTCTGCATATGTATATCCTCGGGTTTTGCGCGGTAATTTTCGTCGTGGTGTTCAGCGTAATGTTTTACTCGATTTACAAATTCCGCAAATCGACCGGCGCCAAACCCGATGTTAATTTCCACGAAAGTACATTGATCGAAATTATCTGGACGATCATTCCCTTCGTCATCCTGTTGTTTATGGCGATCCCGGCTACCAGGACCGTGCTTGATATGAAAGACACCAGCAATCCGGATGTGACGGTCAAGATTACCGGCTATCAATGGGGCTGGAAATACGATTACAGCGCAGACGACTTCGGGTACTACTCGAATCTTTCCACGCCTTGGGAGCAGATCGGCCAACCGGGTACGCCGGCGGCCGCAGCCAAGGAGAAAGACTATCTGCTGGAGGTCGATAATCCTATGGTTGTACCTGTCGGCAAGCGAGTCCGCCTGCTCATTACCTCCAACGACGTCATTCATGGTTGGTATGTCCCGCAGCTTGGCGTGAATCAGTACGGTATCCCGGGGTTCATCAAGGACGTCTGGTTCAAGGCGGAGAAGGTCGGCACCTTCAAAGGGCAGTGCAGCCAGATTTGCGGCAAGTTGCATGGTTACATGCCGATTACCGTTGAGGTCAAATCCGAGGCGGACTATGCCAAATGGGTAGAGGGTTCCAAGGGCAAGTGGGGGACCAAACCTTTGACGGCCGCGGCGCCGGCCGCACCGGTGGAAGATCCGGACAAGAAATTCACGATGGCCGAGGCAAAAGCGGCTGGCGAAAAGATTTTTGGTGCTAATTGCGCAGCCTGTCATCAGCTTAACGGCAAGGGTATGCCCCCGGCCTTTCCGCCTCTTAGCGGTTCGAAGGTTGTACAGGGGCCCGCCGAGGGCCAGCTTGCTGTTGTACTGAACGGAAGACCGGGTACGGCGATGCAGTCCTTTGCGCGATTGCCGGACAGTGACATTGCTGCAGTGATCACCTATACCCGAAATTCCTGGGTGAATAATACGGGCAAAGTGGTGCAACCCGGAGATGTTCGGGCAGCCCGCAAGTCTTAAATCCAGATCGCTGCAATCCGCATTCCGATATGGTTCGGGATGCCGTCAGTGAATACGCAAGATAAGATTCAGGAGAAAGCAATGGCAACTGCAACCACACACGACCACGGCCACGACCACGCGCATGATGCTCATGGCCACGGTGGCTGGACGCGCTACTTCACCACGACCAACCACAAGGACATCGGCACGATGTACCTGTGGTTCTCGCTTTTCATGTTCTTTGTTGGCGGTGGCATGGCGTTGATGATTCGCGCCGAACTGTTCCAACCTGGGTTGCAAATTGTTCAGCCCGAAATTTTCAACTCGCTGACTACCGTGCACGCGCTGATCATGATTTTCGGCGCGGTGATGCCGGCCTTTGTGGGCTTTGCCAACTGGCTGATTCCGATGCAGATCGGCGCTGCCGACATGGCGTTCCCACGCATGAACAACTGGTCTTTCTGGCTGATGATCCCGGCCTCCATATTACTGTTCGCCTCTTTCTTCGTTCCGGGTGGCGCGGCTGCTTCTGGCTGGACCTTGTATCCCCCGCTGGTCACCCAGGGCGGCATCGGAGTCGACATGACCATTCTGGCGATCCATATTCTTGGTGCGTCCTCGATCATGGGGTCGATCAACATTATCACCACGCTGCTCAATATGCGTGCACCGGGCATGACGTTGATGAAAATGCCCATGTTCTGCTGGACTTGGCTGATTACTGCCTATCTGCTGATCGCGACCATGCCGGTTCTCGCCGGCGCCATCACCATGCTGTTGACAGATCGGCATTTCGGCACGTCCTTCTTCAATGCGGCCGGCGGCGGTGATCCGACCATGTTCATGCATATCTTCTGGTTCTTCGGCCATCCCGAGGTTTACATCCTGATCCTGCCGGCGTTCGGCATAGTCTCGCAAATCATTCCGACATTCGCACGCAAACCGCTGTTCGGCTATGCCTCAATGGTTTATGCGACGGCTTCCATCGCGATGTTGTCCTTCATCGTCTGGGGACATCATATGTTTACGGTGGGCATGCCAGCGGCTGGTCAGCTGTTCTTCATGTATGCCACGATGCTGATCGCGGTACCCACCGGCGTGAAAATATTCAACTGGATCGCCACCATGTGGCGCGGCTCCATCACCTTTGAAACGCCGATGCTGTTTTGTATCGGCTTCCTGTGCATGTTTACCTTGGGCGGTTTCTCCGGGCTGGTGCTTTCCATCGTGCCGGTTGACATCACCTTGCACAACACCTACTACGTTGTGGCGCATTTCCATTACGTATTGTTTCCGGGCGCCATTTGGGGCCTGATGGCCGGGGTTTACTTTTGGCTGCCGAAGTTCACCGGCCGCATGTACAACGAAACGCTTGGGAAATGGCATTTCTGGTTGTCTGCAATTTCCTTCAATATCACTTTCTTCCCACAGCATTTCCTCGGGCTGGCCGGCATGCCGCGGCGCATTCCTGATTACGCCCTGCAATTTGCAGAATGGAACATGATTTCTTCGATTGGCGCCTTTATTCTGGGCTTCAGTCAGTTGTTGTTCGTATGGAACGTGGTGAGCTGTATCCGCTCCGGCGAAAAAGCCAAGGACAGGCAGTGGGAGGCAGCCGAGTCGCTCGAGTGGACCCATCTTCCTTCGCCAGCGCCATATCACTCATTTGAAACAGCTCCGGTACTCAAATAGGCAAGAACAGGAAGTTTTCGCATGACAGATAACCGCTCGCCCGATCACGCGACAGACAAAACGCGCGCCAAGTACATTACGGCTGCGGTCCTTGTCGTTTGGGTTATCGGACTTTTTCTGTTCACTGTATTTAAATTTTCCGGGAGTGGAAAATGAGCACGGCGGGCGCCAATCTGCCGGCAACAGAGTTGCGTGCCCAGAACCGGGTGATGTTGTTCAAGCTTTTGCTTATCATTCCCGTGATGTTGGCCTTTTGTGCATCGCTGGTTCCGCTTTACCGGCAAATTTGCCAAGTCTTGGGCATTACCTCGACTAGAGCGGTGTTGCCCAATACCCAGGTCGATATCGCCCGCCTCGTAAATGTGGATTTTGTTGCGCATCTCAACAATACCTTCGCGTGGAAGTTTGAGCCGGTGCAAAAGCATGTCGATGTTCATCCTGGCGCCGTTACCACGATCAACTATCGTGTAACCAATACGCTGCCCTATGCGACCACCGGTCGCGCTGTGCCGAGCTTCGCTCCCATGGAGGCTGGGCTCTATTTCAACAAAATCGAGTGCTTTTGTTTCAGCAATCAAACCCTGCAGGCGGGTGAAACGCGCGATATGCCGGTTACTTTTTATGTGGACCCAAAGTTGCCAAAAGAAATTGGCGCCATTGCCTTGTCATATACGTTTTTCAATGTTGTGAATGATGCCAAGAAGTCCTGATGTTTAATGCGATCAAGGCGGTGCTCTGGTCGTTTTTCGGAATCCGTAGCAGCAAGGGTTATGAACAGGACCGGAACAAGCTGAAGCCGTGGCAAATTGTTGCGGCAGGTTTTTTCTGCGCATTGATATTTATTTTGTGTTTGTTTTTTTTGGTGAAATTTCTGACGTCAAAATAAGACACAGGAATTAGCCTGATACCGGGAGTGATCACGTGAGCACAACAACCGGCGGATATTACTTCGCCCCCCCCTCGAAATGGCCCGTCGTAGGCGCTACCGCACTGTTTTTCATGGGTGCCGGCACGGCGATGTGGGTGAACCAGATTCAGCCTGTTGGCTCAATCTCGCTTGCAATCGGTTTTGCGATTTTGCTGTACATGCTGTTCGGCTGGTTTGGCCAGGTGATCCGTGAAAGCGAATCCGGCTTGTTTAACGAGCAGGTGGATACCTCGTTCCGCTGGAGCATGAGTTGGTTCATCTTTTCTGAAGTCATGTTTTTTGCTGCCTTTTTCGGGGCCCTTTTTTATGCACGTGTGTTTTCGGTGCCATGGCTTGCGGACTTGGATAATTCGCTTATCTGGCAGGGCTATGATGCAAGATGGCCGACAGTAGGGCCATATTTCGAGCAAAATCCTGCGTATCAGTTCACGGCGATGGGGCCATGGGGGGTTCCATTGCTCAATACCGTGCTGCTGCTGTCTTCGGGGGTTACTGTTACCTGGGCGCACCATGCACTCAAGGCTAATAAACGCGGCCAATTGGTTGCCGGACTGTTCCTGACTGTGGTGCTCGGCTTCACGTTTCTGGGCTTCCAGATTCAGGAATATATGCACGCCTATAGCGAGCTGAATCTGAAGCTGACGTCTGGCGTATTTGGCTCCACTTTTTTCATGCTGACTGGCTTTCACGGTTTTCATGTCACTTTAGGCGCAATCATGTTGACGGTAATCATGTTCCGTTCAATGAAAGGGCATTTCAAGCCCGACCATCACTTCGGGTTTGAGGCGGTTGCCTGGTACTGGCATTTTGTTGATGTGGTCTGGCTTGGCTTGTTTTTGTTCGTCTACGTATTCGTATAGGTCGCAACCCGGATAGCAAGGCATGGCAGCACGCATGAAAAGGGCCGCACCAGTGTGTGGCCCTTTTGCTGATGCCTGATTGTTTGCCGGCGAAATTCAGCCGGCCTACCTGGGCGGAAAGGAGCCAAAGAGATAACTCAAGATCACAATGACGATGATCGTGATCGACAGGGCAACACGTATCGTCAGTGCTCTGACAACGCGCCTGGAATTGCCCTTGTCCTTGTACATAAAGTACAGGCCACTGAACAGGCTCAATACCACTAGTAGTAGCAGGACTCCGATAAGAATTTTCATTGTGCCTCGTTTCGAAAGCGTGAATCAATTGCGCCACAGTTGGTCATACGCCATTCATTGTAATGCCCCGCTGGCGCGCTGATCCCGGTTAACCCATGCGTATTGCGAATTGTCAAATAAGCTTCAAGCCGCGCATATGGCCAACGCTGGCCGCCACGGTAATGGTTGGGCTCACCTTGCATCTCGCGGATTGGCAGCGTGAGCGGGCTGCAGAAAAGCGCGGGCTGCAGACCGAATTCGAACATCGCATCGCCGCGGCGCCGGCAACCCTGGGTGCAAGTACACAAGATGCCGATGCGCTTCGCTATCGTCGTGCGTTCGCACGCGGTGAATGGTTCGCACAGGGGCAAATCTATCTGGATAACAAAACCGACGGCGGCACAGCGGGCTACCATATCATTACCCCGCTGAAGCTTGCCGGCACCGACAAATTTGTACTCGTCAACCGGGGCTGGGCCGCGCGTAGCCCGGCGTATCCAGAGCCGCCCCTTGTACCGGTACCGGCCGGGATAGTGGAAGTTGTTGGTACAGTCACTGTGCCAACCGCCAAGTTTCTTGAGCTGTCTGCCGCGGGGGTGCAAGGCAATATTTGGCAAAATCTGACCATTGCAAGGTATCGCCAACATTTGGGATTGGATATCCTGCCCTTTGTCCTTCTGGTGAGCGGGGTCAAGCCTGATTCAGAGTCCAGCTTGCTTATGCTGACGGAGCGCCCCGATGCCGGTGTAGACAAACATATTGAGTACATGCTGACTTGGTATTCCCTTGCCACGACAATACTTGTTCTCTGGATTGTGCTCAATCTGAAAATCAAGCCCCTCGACAATCTTTCTAACCGCAATGCAGGAAATGCACCATGAGTTCGCGTACCAAATTCGTCCTTATTTTTTTATTGTTCTCCATCCCGTTTGTCGGTTCAACTATCGCCTTCGTTTTCTGGAAGCCCACCGCGACGAACAACTATGGCGAATTGCTGTCTCCCACCGTGTCCCTTCCTGAGACAAAGCTCGAGGTGCTTGATGCAGGCTCAGCCTATACGGATGACCTGACCAAATCGCTGCGCGGCAAATGGCTGATGCTCACACACGACAGCGGCGCATGCGACCCCCCCTGTCAAAAGAAATTGTATGCCATGCGCCAGTCGAGATTGATGCTTGGGCGCGAGCAGGATCGGGTTCTGCGCGTGGTGCTGCTTGAAGACGATGTGATTCCCGGAGAGGGCCTGCGCCAAAAATTTGCGGGTACGGTCTGGGTTTCTGCAAAAACGCAACTGTGGTTGAAAATATTACCTCACGCCGGGATGGGGCCGGACACTGGCCGGGCATATATCTACGGTATCGACCCACTGGGCAATGTGTTCATCCGCTATGGCGCTGATCCTGATATCAGACGTATGAACCAGGATTTCCAGCGCGTGCTGAAAGCATCGCAGATCGGATAATGGGGAAAACTTCCGAATCATGAAATTAAGCGCTCTCGAACACGGCATGGTGGGCTTGGTGCCACTGGTCGTCATTGCCGGCATATTCCTGTGGACGAAGAAAGACTTGTTCAGGTATCGCCGGCTAATTGCCGCTACGGCACTGGCGACACTGGTTCTGCTAATACTCGGCGCCTTTGTGCGCCTCTCGGATGCGGGCCTGGGCTGCCCCGACTGGCCAGGATGCTACGGCAACCTTACGCCGCAGCATTCTGCTGCTGAAATCATGGCTGCCGAGGTTGCGAAGCCCGGCGGCGCCGTCAGTATGGCCAAGGCTTGGAAAGAGATGGTTCACCGTTATCTGGCAATGATCGTTGGTTCTCTGATAGCGTCGATCATGCTGATCGCATGGCGAAATCGGCGTGAATGGAGCCAATCCCCGTTCATTCCGACGGTGACTACTGCTGCGGTTGTTCTCCAAGCCGCACTTGGCGCATGGACGGTCACCCTGCTGCTAAAGCCGGCCATCGTGACGTCACATCTGCTTGGGGGCATTGTTATTCTCTCCTTGCTGGTCTGGCAGCTTTCCCGGCAACCGGGAGGCGGGCAATGGGCAGAAGGTATAATGGCGCCAGCTAGCGCAAAGAAGTTCGCGCTAGTCGCGCTGGCGGTCTTGTTTGCGCAGATCATGCTGGGCGGTTGGGTCAGCACCAATTATGCAGCGCTGGCTTGTGGAGATTTGCCTGCCTGCCATGGTTTATGGTTGCCCAATATGGATTTCGCCAATGCGTTTCATATCATCCGGCCTCTCGGGATGGGGCCGGCCGGCGCTTTATTGACACTCGATGCACTGACGGCGATCCACTGGACCCATCGCGTTGGAGCTGTCGCCACTGCCTTGGTCGTGGGAGGATTCGCCTGGCGTTTGTATGCCATTCAAGGGGGCAGAAAGGCCGCGCGCGTATTGTTTGTGTTACTCGCGACCCAGCTTGCATTGGGGGTAAGCAATGTCTGGTTCAGCCTGCCGCTGGTCGTTGCGGTCGCGCATAACGGGGTCGCCGCAATATTGTTTGCATGGCTGCTGATTATCAATTTACGATTGGCGAAATGAGTCATTGAGCATGCCGCAGGAACTATTAGCGCAAAATCAGCCAAATATCCTGGTGCAATTCCTGGAGTTGACCAAGCCGCGCGTAAACGCCTTGATTGTATTTACTGCAATCATCGGCATGATGCTGGCGTATCCGGCCGGTCTGCCCTGGGACTTGGGCCTCATGCTGATGGCCACCATTGGTATCTGGCTGGTGGCCGGAGCCGCGGCGGCGTTCAATTGCCTGGTCGAGCAGCAGATCGACCGCAAGATGGCGCGCACGCGTGCGCGGCCCACCGTGACGGGTTCAATCAGAACCTGGCAGATTTTGCTGCTTGCGGGGAGTATCGGTGGTATTGGCATGGTAGTGCTTCACCGGTTCGTCAATCCGCTCACCATGTGGCTGACGCTTGCGACCTTTGTCGGATATGCCGTGATTTATACGATCATTCTCAAACCGGCAACACCGCAAAATATCGTCATCGGCGGCGCGTCCGGCGCTATGCCGCCGATATTGGGCTGGGCGGCAGTGAGCAACATGGTGTCGCCGGAATCCATGTTGCTTTTCCTGATCATTTTTGCCTGGACGCCGCCGCACTTTTGGGCATTGGCGCTCTACCGTACCAAGGAATACGCCAAGGCAGGAGTGCCGATGCTGCCGGTAACTCATGGCGCTGCCTACACCAAGCTGCAACTTCTGCTGTATACCGTCATTCTGATCGCATGCACCTTGTTACCGGTGGCCGCAGGCATGGCCGGAATGATCTACTTGGCGTCAGTGTTGGTGCTGAATGCCTATTTTCTTTTTCTCGCCATCAAGCTCCTCATCGCATATAGCGATGCGCTGGCCAAGAAGACTTTCGCCTATTCGATATTTTATCTGGCGGCCCTGTTTGCAGCCCTCCTGATTGACCATTATGCCGTGCTGGTGTTGCCGTAGCCGTTTACCCAAATGATGCCGATCATGCTGCGCGCACTGTCTGCAATTTCCTTTGCCTGTATTTTTCTGTTTACAGGCTGCGAGCCCGCAAAATCGCCTTTCAATGCCGTGGACATCACCGGGGCGCAAGGCTATGGTGCAGATTTCCGCCTCGTCGACCACACTGGCAAAGTGCGCACAATGGCGGATTTTCACGGCAAGGTGGTTGCGATATTTTTCGGCTATACCCATTGTCCCGATGTCTGTCCGACCACACTATCCGATATGAAGCGGGTAATGGAGCTCCTTGGCAAGGATGCCGAGCGCCTTCAGGTATTGTTTATTACGGTGGATCCCCAGCGGGACACACCGGCAGTTCTGAGTCAATACGTGCCCTCGTTCAATCCAGCTTTTCTGGGTTTGTCCGGGGACGAGGCCGCTACTGCGCAGGTTGCCAGGGATTTCAAGATCATCTATCGCAAAGTGTCGGGCAAAACGGCCGACAGTTATACGGTAGATCACACTGCAGGTACGCTGATATTCGATGCACAGGGCCGCATCCGCCTGTTTGTGAATTACGGGCTGGAGGCGAATAAAATAGCTGCGGATATCCAACGGCTGCTTTAGTTAACCAGGGGATTGAGTATGACCATTCAACGTTTCCACGTCGGCAAACGCCTGTCTGAAATGGCAGTCCACAACGGCACTATTTATTTGGCGGGGCAGGTTGCGGATGATCCGGCGCAGGATATTACAGGCCAGACGCAACAGGTGTTGGCGGCCATCGACAGGTTGCTCGCTGAAGCGGGCAGCGACAGGACCAGAATTTTGTCCGCCACCATTTATATTACCGATATGGTGAATTTCCCTGCCATGAATGCGGTCTGGGATGCCTGGGTAGCGCAAGGCCATGCGCCGCCACGGGCGACAGTCGAAGCGAAACTCGCCAAGCCCGCTTATAAAGTGGAAATACAGGTTGTGGCTGCACAATAACGACGGTGTTTGAGTATAAAAAAAGGCGCCTGAGGCGCCCTTTTCTTTGCTGGCAATTGGGTAGACGGACACCTGACCGGCGGCAACTAGCGGGTTGCCACGTAGCCATCCAGAGAGGTCTTCATTTTCTGCATGGCTTTTGCTTCGATTTGACGAATGCGTTCAGCTGAAACGCCGAATTCATCGGCCAGCTGGTGCAAAGTCAACTCCTCGCCTTCACGCAGCCAGCGTGCCTCCACGATGCGACGGCTGCGCTCATCCAAGCTATCCAGAGCTGCCTTGAGCCCATCCGTTGCCGCGGCATCCTTTTGCATGTCGGTTAGCCGATCAAGGGGATTCACGGTGGCGTCCTGCAGATATGCGATCGGACTTATCCAGCTTTCATCGTCGTCATTCAAGGGCTCTAGCGAAATCTCCTGGCCAGACAGGCGTTGTTCCATTTCAGAAACATCCGTCTCTTTTACGTTCAGCTGGCGCGCGACTGCTTTGACCTCGGAAGGCGAAAGTGTTCCAAAGTTCGGTTTCATGCTGCGCAGATTGAAGAAGAGTTTGCGTTGTGCCTTGGTGGTGGCGACTTTGACGATGCGCCAGTTCCTCAGGATGTACTCATGAATTTCAGCCTTGATCCAGTGCATGGCAAACGAAACCAAGCGTACACCTCGATCGGGATCGAAGCGCTTTACCGCCTTCATCAAGCCAATATTGCCCTCTTGGATCAGGTCCGCTTGCGGCAGGCCATAGCCTGCGTAATTGCGTGCGATCGATACCACCAAGCGCAAATGTGACATCACCATTTCCGATGCAGCGGTGAGGTCACCCCTCTCCTTCAGCGCAACGCCAAGCTCGTGTTCTCGTTCCGGCGTCAACAAGGGGATTCGGTTGACGGCCGAAATATAGTTTTCCAAGCTCGCGACATTCAGCGCGGGCAAGTTGATAGTAGCGGTGGTCATATATCCTTTGCCTCCACAAAACTGTACCTTGCTCCCACAAACGAGAAGAGCTACGGGCACGACAGGGGAATTTTAGCACTCGGCACATTCGAGTGCTAATAGATGAAAAAGTTCCTTAGAAGGCACTAACGGTTCGTGCGCTGCCTCAGATAAAGGGATACGGACACAAATGCCCCGATCCATCCCAGTGTTATCGCTGCGATAACAACCGCAAGCATCTGTGAGAGAGTAAAATATTTCAATGAAAAATCAGAGTGATATGAGATTGTGAGTGCATGCACCTCTTGGCTTGACCACCAGATCAGCACAGTTAGCACAAGGATTGCCAGGACTCCAGCCAGAAACCCCTGTGCCGCGCCGTAGTAAAGAAATGGACGTCGCACGAATCGATTGGTTGCACCGATCAGAAGGCTTACTTCTATCTCGTCCTTCTGGGTCAGCATTTGCAGTCGAATCGTGTTTCCGGTGACGAAGATGACCGCCAATGAAAGCACTAAAGCCAGCAGGCCGACCACTCGTTCGGCAAAGCTGGCAAAACGCTGCAGTTTTTGAGCCCATTCGAAGTCCATGACGACGGTATCAACCTTGGGGATAGCGGAAATCTCGCTGCGCATGGCCTCCAGCAGGACAAAGTCAGGTGATTGGGGCTGAATGGCAAATGCGTTGGGCAGGGGGTTGGTTTCCAATCCTGCCAGCAGGTCGGAGACGACCGTCAACTGCCGCATTTCCGCCAGTGCGGACTCGCGTGGAATGAACTTGACGTTTGCCGCATTGGGCAGCGCCCTAAGGCGCTTTTCCACCTCGTGCGTATCTTCATCCTTGGCGCTAACCTGCAGATAAACATTGATATTGGGCTCGGTGTTGAGCCGGGCAGTGGCTGCCTTTACGTTACTGAAAATGACGTAAAGACCCAGGGGCAACATGATGGCGATGCCGATGACCGCAATTGATAAGGCGCTGACCAGCGGTTGCGACAGCAAACGTCGAAATGCCCGCTCACCCGCCTGAATATGAGATGCCAACCAGGAAGAAATCATACAACCAGTCTCCCCTGATCGAGGTGCACGCGCCTGCAGTTGAGGCGCGCCAGACCGGCCTCATCATGGGTCGACAGCAAAACGGTCACTCCCACCTGGTTGAAAGATTTGAACAGGTCCATGATCGTCGCCGCGTACGCCAGATCAAGATTGCCGGTTGGCTCATCAGCAATCAGAATTGCCGGCCGGTTGACGATTGCGCGGGCTATGCACAGACGCTGCTGCTCGCCGCCTGAAAGGGTGACGGGATTCGATTTCTCCCGTGAAAGCAAGCCTACCTTGTCCAGCGCCGCACGGACCCGCTTGCCGATCTCTCCGCGTGGGAAGGTGGCAATGGACAACGGCAGGGCAACGTTATCATAAACATTGCGATCGAACAGCAGCTTATGGTCCTGAAACACCAGGCCCAGATTCCTGCGCAACACCGCGAGGCCCGCATCCTTGAGTTGGCTCAGATTCTGGTTGCCAACCAGCACGCTCCCCTGTGATGCGACTTCAATACCTGCGGCGAGTTTCAGTAGGGTGGACTTGCCAGCTCCGGAATGGCCGGTGATGGCGACCATCTCGCCTTTCTCGATACCCATGGAGATACCCTTTAGCGCTTCGAAGCCGCTGGGGTACCGTTTGACCGTATTGGAAAACCTGATCATTGAAATCGATTAGAAAAGTGCATCAACAAAATCGCGGGCGTTAAAGGGTCTGAGGTCATCGATCGCCTCACCAATGCCGATAAAGCGCACCGGGATGATTCGGTCGGGTCGTTCAGCCGCCAACGCGGCAATCATGCCACCCTTAGCCGTGCCATCCAGCTTGGTGACAACCAGGCCCGACAAATGCAAAGCCTCATCAAAGGCCGTCACCTGAGTCACCGCGTTTTGCCCCGTATTGGCATCAAGTACCAGCAGGATTTCATGCGGGGCACTCTCATCTGCCTTGGCGATAACCCGCTTAACTTTCCTGATCTCTTCCATCAAATGCAATTGCGTAGGCAGTCGGCCAGCCGTGTCGGCCAGTACCACATCGATTTTTCGGGCCCGGGCCGATTGAATGGCATCAAAAATGACGGCCGCAGAATCACCCCCATCCTGCGCTATGACCGTGACATTGTTGCGTTCGCCCCAGCTTACGAGCTGCTCGCGCGCAGCTGCCCTGAAAGTATCGCCGGCGGCAAGCATCACACTCAAGCCCTGAGATTGAAAATACTTGGCCAGTTTGCCGATGGTCGTGGTTTTTCCTGCCCCATTTACGCCGGCGATCATGATCACAAAAGGGTTGGCGGCACCGGCATTCAACGGTTGCTCAAGCGGCAGCACGAGGTCAAGCAGCAGTGCCTTGAATTCGGCCTGCAGCGCGGGGCCGCCAACAATTTTTTTTTGGCTGGCGGCCTGTCGAAGCCGCCCGATCAGTTGTGTCGTCGCCCGAATTCCGACATCCGACGAAATCAATATGGCTTCCAACTCCACAAAAAGCGATTCCTCCACCCGGTCATGACCGAGGAACAGATCCGTAACATCGCTGGCAAGCAAAGCACGTGTTTTGGAAAGCCCATCCTTAAGGCGCCATAACCAGCTCGACTGGCTCGTGGGCTGCTCAGACTTGGCTGCGTCAGTTATCGTGAGCGGGACGGCCGCGTTTCGCTGCGGCTGTTTTTTGGGACCGAATATCGAAAACACGCCAAACTTTCATGCAATCAGGAATGCTGCATTTTAAGGCATAGGCCCGGCAATCCCGGGGCAAGCCAAAATTCAGCCCATTCAGCCAGGGGTGGAACAGTCCGGTGAAGTCCTGGGGCGGTATGATGAAGCCTCCCGACATCACGATTGCAACCACTTCAAATGCATGGCCGCGTGCAACAAGCCAACTCTTCCAATTCGCGCAGCCAGAACCGCGTCCGCATTATCGGCGGCTTATGGCGAAGCCGCATCATTGAATTTCCTGCTGTCCCTGGACTGCGGCCCACACCGGACCGTGTCAGGGAGACGTTGTTTAACTGGCTTGGTCAGACCATGGTGGAAAAACACTGCCTGGATTTGTTTGCAGGCAGTGGTGTGCTGGGTTTCGAGGCGGCATCCCGGGGCGCACATTCGGTGACGCTGGTTGAAAGTGCGCATTCGGCGATTGAGGCGTTGCGTCGCAATCAGGAACGCCTTGGGGCCTCGCAGTGCCAAGTCATCGCGCAGGACGCCATCAAGATGCTTGAAATCCTGAATGGCAAGTTTGACGTTATCTTCATCGATCCGCCATTTTCGTCTGACTATATGCCGGCGGTCCTGTCAAAACTTGGCGATTGCCTGAATCCCGGGGGCCGCGTGTACGCCGAGTGGAGGGAACCGCTGGTCAAGGTTATTGCCCAATTTCCCGGCAGCGGATGGACAGTACTGCGCGCCGGACAGGCCGGTGCCGTACATTTTGCGCTACTATCGCGAGCAGAAATTCCGTCGATTCCAAACGAGGTAGCCACATGATTCGCGCCGTCTATCCTGGCACATTCGATCCCCTGACCAAGGGGCACGAAGATCTAGTTGCGCGTGCCGCGAAACTGTTTGGTGAAGTGATTGTCGCCGTCGCGCACAGCCAGTCCAAGCGCCCGTTCTTTACATTGGAGGAACGGGTCGGTTTAGCCAAGGACGTGCTATCGGCGTACCCGAATGTCAAGGTTACCGGTTTTGGCGGACTTCTCTCCGAATTCCTGAAGGCGGAAGGCGCCAGCGTGATTTTGCGCGGCTTACGGGCAGTATCGGATTTCGAGTATGAATTTCAAATGGCAGGCATGAATCGTCGCTTGAACCCGGGGGTGGAGACGATGTTTCTGACGCCTTCGGACAAATACATGTTCATCTCTGCAACCATTGTCCGGGAAATCGCCACTTTGGGCGGCGATGTCAGCGATTTCGTTCACCCCCTGGTTGTCTCTGCACTCAACGCCAAGGTGGGCAAGTAATGGCCCCGTTGAAGATTGCTTCCCCTTTCGGGACGGCGAGGAGCATGCAAGCGCGTAGGGTATTCGTCGATCGCGGTGGCCGAAAATGGCACTGAAAATTACCGACGAATGCATCAATTGCGATGTCTGTGAGCCGGAATGCCCGAATGGTGCCATTTATCAGGGCATCGAGATTTACGAGATCAATCCGGTTAAATGCACCGAATGTGTCGGACACTTTGACAAGCCGCAATGCCAGGAGGTGTGCCCGGTCGATTGCATCCCGCTTGACCCGGACTTTGTCGAGTCCAAGGAACAGCTGTTCGCTAAATTCCTCGACTTGGCAGCCGCCAAAAAGATAGATGCCGCGACCCAGGGCGACAGCTGATCTGACGCCTTAATCCACATCGGCCGGTACGTGGCGCTGCAGATTTGAGCCGATAAAACGTTCAAGGCCCTGTCTGGTATCGGCCAGCATCACATGCTTTTGCTTGATGACGTCGATATAAGCCTGCAACTCCGATATGCGTTCTGCGAGATCCAGTTCGGCTGCCTTGACCCTTTCGGTGCTCTCTGCGCGCTGCTCCTCACGTACTTTTAATGCCTCCAGGGGCTGTTCCAGCGTCGCGTACAGGCCGCGCATCCAAGTGGCCGTCTCGCGACTGGCGATTTCGAAAATGCGCAACACGCGGCTGGCAATCACTTCCTCAAACTGGTCGGCCAGCGCACTGCCGCGGCGAATGAACAGATTGCTTGTTTTGCCAAACTCGGTTTCAGCCTTTTCCCGGGCCTTCAATAATTCAGTCTGGAAACGCTGCGTCGCGAAAGGATGAGCGTCGTGCTGATAAACGCCGCTCAAGTCGAAATCCCGTCTAATCTTGTTGCCGATGCTGCCGAACAAGGTGCGAATTTCGTTGACCTTCAACTCGATCGCATCGAGTTTTTCCTCGGTCAGGGCGAAATATTTATTACAGCTGTCGAGCGCGCTGCTTGGCAATACGCTGCCGGCGATCGCGAGTCTGGTGCGCTCGATGTCCTTTTTGGCGGTCGAAATATCCACGATGGCTGCCAGCTCTTCGGCCAGCCGTGTGTGAATCGCCTTGACGCCGCGCAGATCGTGAAAAGTGGCATCGAGGCGATCTTGGGTCGCGGTGGAGTGAGTGGCCAGAGCGGCCATCAGCTTTTCGTTTTTTGCCCGTATTGCGCCCAACTCGCTCAAGCCTTTTACGGCCTGGAAGCGCTGCTGATCAAGCTGTGCCTGAGCGGACTCGATCAAGGCGGATAGCGTGGAGATTATTTCCTTGGTTAGCGCCTCCTGTTGACCCTCCGGCAAATTGCTGACCAGGCTGCGTTCCAGTTGATAGAGGCGGCTCTTCAGGATCTTGTCGGTATCATCGGCCAATTTGCCCAGCAAGCCCAGTTTTGCAGAAACCGGGATCACCCGAATAGGATCCACCCGCAGCAGGTCGGCAGCATCCTTGACGCGCTTGTCAAGTGCGCGCAACCATTCGCGATTTGTATCGGCCGGGTCGTGTTGCGTCTCAAGCTGCAGCTCGTCAATCTTGTTAAGTACGATCATGCGAGCCTGCGTGCTTTCGTCCAGCTCGCGCTCGCGAATATTGCGGGCGCCGCCAAGATGTTCCTTCCAGATGGCCAGATCCGGCTTGGTCACACCTTCAGTCGCGTCGAGCACCAGCAGCAACGCATCTGCACGCGGAATCCGCTCGCGCGCCAATTCCGGCTCGGCGGAAAGCGCCGCGAGTCCGGGGGTATCGATAATGACCAGCCCTGCGTCAAGCAGCGGATGCGGGAAATTGATAATGGCATAGCGCCAGCGCGGCACCTCTACAAATGTCGCCCCGCTGGGCCCCGCCGATGTGCCCATGCCCTGCCCATGCAATCCCCAGGCGACCGCTTCCGCCAGCGAAATGCGCTTGGTTTCCGACATGGCGGCAAGCGCCCGCGCTACGGAAGCCGCATCGTCGGCGGAGAATCCGACCGAACGCCACTGACCGGCGTCGGCGTACAAGTCTGAAAACCGGCGCGGGCTTTCGCGCGTCTCGATCGGTAGCAACCGGATACCGGTTGCCATATCGCGGTCGAAACGCAGCTCGGTCACGCAGCAGGTGGTGCGTCCGAGACCGGCGGGCAGCAATCGGCGGCCCAGGTCCGAAAAGAACAGGCCATTGATCAATTCCGATTTGCCGCGCGCAATCTCGGCCACGAACGCGATGGTGACGCGTTCATGCTTGACGCGAAGCTGCAGCTCGTCAAGCCTCAGCTGTGCATCTCGCGTCATGAAGCCCGCCTCGCGCAGGGCGTCGGCAATGCGTGCCAACTGCGTCTCCAGTCCATAACGCCAGGACTGCAAGCTGGCTAGGCGCTCGGTGATGGCGTGCTTTTGATTCATTCCGCTATTATCTCAATCAATGCTGGCAAGCGGGACAGAAAAATGTAGTGCGCTGCCCCTGCACGATCGAGCGGATGGGTGTGGCGCATACGCGGCATGCCAGGCCCTCACGCCCATAAACGAAGGCGTCAATCTGGAAGTAGCCCAACTCGCCATCGGTCTTTACGTAATCCCGCAGACTGGAGCCGCCGGCACGCAACGCGGCGCCCAGGGTGTCGCGGATAGCGTCAACCAGACGTTGATAGCGGGCCAGCGAAATCTTGCCGGCGGCCCGGGCCGGGTGAATTCCGGCGCGATAGAGCGACTCGGCGGCGTAGATATTGCCAACGCCTACCACGATGCGGCCATTCATCACGAACTCCTTGATGCTGACCGAACGCCCGCGAGACATGGTGTACAGATGCGTCGCGGTGAATTGCTCGGAAAGCGGTTCCGGTCCAAGCATGTCCAGCAGCGGATGGTGCGGTTGGCGACCGGCGATCCAGAGCATGGCGCCGAAGCGGCGCGGATCGGTGTAGCGGATCAGCGGTCCGCCGTCGAGACGAATGTCGATATGATCGTGTCTGGCGGCTGACTCGCTGACAGCCAGCGCGCGCAGGGTTCCGGACATGCCCAGGTGACTCAACAGAAAACCGCTACTGCGGCCTTTCTCGCAGGTCCAAAGCAGGTATTTGCCACGCCGCGAAATGGTTTCTATCGTTGAACCGAACAGGTTTTTTGTCAAATCGGGCGGTACCGGCCAGCGCAGGCGGTGCTCGCGCACAGTTACCTCCGCCACGCGCTTTCCTTGCACATGTGGCAGCAGACCCAGGCGCGTGGTTTCGACTTCAGGAAGTTCAGGCATGAACAGGCCAACCGAGCAGGAATGGGTACAAATTGTGACATGGTGCGCCATGGGCCGCACGTTGCCGTGGTGACGAAGCGGGAACCGAGGGCTATCATAACCGTCCAATTCCCTTTACCTGATGGTTCACACCCAATGAAACGTTTGATCCGGACTGCCTGCCTGGCCGTACTTGCTATCTCGCCCGTGGGGACAATGGCGCAATCGCCGCCGGCCCCTTCTGCCGTGAAAACGCAGCAATTGCCGGCTCACGTGGCCAGCCGCAGTCAGGGACAGCCCGTAGCAGGCAACGAGTCTTGTGCCAGCAGGGATAAGAGCGAGCAATTCCTGTGCGAGTATTTCCTGTCGGAAATCGCCAGCCAGCGGGGCGAATTTGCGCTCGCCTTTGACGGCATGCTCGATCTGGCCAGGAAGGCTCATGACCCCCGTCTCGCCAGGCGCGCGACCGAACTGGCGTTTCAGTCCCGGAATATGGAACAGGCCCGGGAGGCGACCGAGTTGTGGCTGCAGCTGGAGCCGGATTCGCAGTTGGCGAGGCAGGTGCTGAGCCGCCTGGCGGGCGTTGACCTCGAAAGCACCAAGGCGACATTTGCACGCTGGCTTGCCGAACCAGGCAAGGCCGCAATGCTGTTCATGCAGATTCCGCCGGTGCTGGCGCGTTTCCCCGACAAGGCAAAACTCGATGCCGCCATGCAGGAATTGGCGAAGCCGTATCCGCGGCTTGCCGAATCGCATTTTGCGCTGGCGCAGGTGGCGCTATTTGTAGCCGACAACAAGCGCGCACTGACTGAGATTGACGAAGCGATCCGGCTCAAGGCGGGATGGTCGAAAGCGGCGCTATTGAAGGCGCAGATTTTGCGCGAGTCGTCCGATGCGTCTGCGATGCGGGTGCTTGGCGACTTTCTGAATGCGCATGATGACGCCAAGGACGTGCGTCTCGCCTACGCGCGTCTGCTGGTGGCGAAGAAGGCCTATCAACAGGCACGCGAGGAATTCAGGCGCATCGACCGCGATAATCTGCGCGATGCCGTGAATGATGCGGAAATCCCTTATGCCATTGCGTTGATTTCGCAGCAGCTTGAAGACTATGTGGAAGCGGACAAACAGCTGAAACGTACGCTTGAATTGAAGCCGCGCGACCCCAACCCGGTGCTGTTCAATCTCGGTGTGGTGGCGGAAGCGCGCAAGGAGGAAGAGGCCGCACTGGGTTGGTACCGACGTGTGGGCGAGGGCGAATACTTTGTCAGCGCCAAGCTGAAGACCGCGACACTGTTGGCCAGGCGTGACGGCATGGCGACTGGCCGGAGATTCCTGCAAGACGCACAAGAATCTGAAGATGATTCGCCCGAAGTGCGCACCCAGTTGATTCTGGCGGAGTCGCAGTTGCTGCGCGACGCCAAGGCGTTCAGCGAGGCCTATGCGGTGCTCAGCAGCGCGCTGGACAAGACGCCCGATTCTGTGGAACTGCTTTATGATCGCGCCATGGTGGCCGACAAGCTGGACCGGCTGGACGTGCTTGAATCGGATCTGCAGCAGGTGATCAAGCTCAAGCCGGATTATGCGCACGCCTATAACGCATTGGGCTATACCTTTGCCGAACGCAATAAAAGGCTCGGTGAAGCGCAGACGTTGATCCAGAAGGCGCTCTCGCTGGCCCCCGATGATCCCTTCATTCAGGACAGCATGGGCTGGGTGCAGTTTCGTCTGGGCAACACCGAGGCGGCCCTGGCCACACTCAGGAAGGCCTACCAGTCGCGGCGCGATCCGGAAATTGCCGCGCATCTGGGCGAGGTTCTGTGGGTGAGCGGGCAGCGCGAGGAGGCGCAGAAACTGTGGCGCGCCGCATTGCTGGAAAGTCCCGGCAACGATTCCCTGACGGTGTTGCTCGAAAAATATCGGCCGTAATGCAACCGCCGGCGATTTTGAGCGGCAAGCGGGCGCTTGCCGCGATGAGTCTGGTGCTGATGGCGTGGCTGCTGAATGCCTGCGAGACGTTGCCGCCGGCGAATACCGCGTCCATCGCGAATGCCTCCGTCACATCCCGATTTTTGCTGAGCGGCCGCCTCAGCATACGCGCGGGTGAGCGGCTCGATTCAGTCAAACTGGTTTGGCGGAAAGATCAGCATGAAGAGCGGCTGCAATTCTTCACGCCATTCGGCTCGCAGCTTGCAGAGGTGTCCCAGATCGACGGCGGTATTGCCACCTTGCGTCAGGGGAAGGACGTCCTCACCGCGGAGTCGTTGGGCATACTTACCGAATCGTTTTTGGGCATCGCGCTTGATACTGGCGAGATCGGGCAATGGGTTCAGGGCGTGGGACTTAACGACGGCGAGCCACGTGAATTGCGCTTGCGCGACGGCAGTATCTGGCGGGTGACTGCCGAGCGCATGCAAAGTGCCGCCGTTCCCGAGCGACCGGACACTGTTTTTCGCTATGCGGCGCGGCTGACGGCGGTGAAGGGCGACATCACCATCCGTCTCGTCGTCGATGAATGGCGGGCTCTGTGAACATGAATGCAGGCCCCATCCTGTCCGTCAGCGCGCCGGCCAAGCTCAATCTGTTCCTGCAAGTCATCGGCCGCCGGGCGGATGGCTACCATTTGCTGCAATCCGCGTTCGCCTTGATTGACTATGCCGATACGTTGCAGTTTGCGTTGCGCGACGACGGGCAGGTGCGGAGGATATCCACGCTGACCGGTGTCGCCGAGGCGGATGATCTGGTGGTCCGCGCCGCCAAGCTGTTGCAACATGAAGCCGGCACTCGCCGCGGCTGCGGGATTTCGGTGGCGAAGCGCATCCCGATGGGGGGCGGGCTCGGGGGCGGCAGCTCGGATGCGGCCACGACACTGCTGGCACTCAATCATCTCTGGGGCCTCGGCATGTCGCGCGCCAGACTGAGCGAGTTGGGTCTGGCGCTGGGGGCCGATGTGCCGTTTTTCCTGTTTGGCCACAACGCCCTTGCCGAAGGCGTGGGCGAGAAGCTCAGTACGATCTCCTTACCGGCATGGTGGTATCTGGTGCTGACCCCACCCGTCAGCGTGCCCACCCCGGCTGTTTTTGCCTCGCCAGAATTGACAAGAGACACGATCCCCCTCAAAATAGCGGACTTTTCAGCGATGCGGCTGGCGGATTATCGAAACGATCTGCAACCCGTTGTTTTGAAAGCGTTTCCGGTGGTTGCGCGCTATTTCGCTGCGCTGCAATCCGCGAGTGCCAAATCGGTTTTTGGCGCACGCATGACTGGATCGGGGGCAAGCGTTTTCGCCGCCTTCCAATCCGAGGCTGATGCCCGCGACGCTTTCGACAAACTTTCGCCGGAATACCAGGGATTCATTGCACGCGGACTTGACCGACATCCGTGGCAATAGCGTTGCCGCCTAGCGAGTGCTCAATTTGACGCACCCTTGGCGCAATGGAAGAGTTTGGGGAGTCGCCAAGTGGTAAGGCACCGGATTTTGATTCCGGCATTCGTAGGTTCGATCCCTACCTCCCCAGCCACTTAACGATGGCAACCGCCCGGCTCGGCGCAGCAGTTAGCGCAAGGCCCGGGTTTGCCAATAGAACTTAAATCGATTGGCTCAGCGGGATCCGGCGTGTCCTTTGATAACTTAAGTGTGTTTGCAGGTAGCGCGAACCCGAAGCTGGCCAAGGAAGTGGCCAAGCTGCTGGGGACGCAACTGGGTCGCGCCAAGGTCGCAAAGTTCAGCGATGGTGAAGTGATGGTCGAGATCATGGAGAACGTCCGCGGCAAGGACGCCTACATATTGCAATCGACCTGCGCGCCGACCAATGACAATTTGATGGAAATCATGGTGATGGCCGATGCCCTGAAGCGTTCCAGTGCGGCGCGCATCACGGCGGCGATCCCTTATTTTGGTTATGCCCGGCAGGACCGCCGGCCGCGCTCGGCGCGGGTGGCGATTTCGGCCAAGGTGGTGGCAAACATGCTGACCGGCGTGGGGGTGGACCGTGTGCTGACAATGGATTTGCACGCGGACCAGATCCAAGGGTTTTTCGACATACCTGTGGACAATATCTACGCCACGCCGATCTTGTTGGGCGATGTGTGGAAACATGACTACCCGAATCTGATTGTGGTCTCACCCGATGTGGGCGGCGTGGTGCGCGCCAGGGCGATCGCCAAGCAGCTCGATGCGGATCTGGCGATCATCGACAAGCGTCGTCCGCGGGCGAATGTGTCGATGGTGATGAATATCATCGGTGATGTGGAAGGCCGTACTTGCCTCATCATGGACGACATTGTGGATACGGCGGGTACCCTGTCGGAAGCGGCGCGGGCATTGAAGGAGCGCGGCGCCTCGAAGGTGCTGGCTTACTGTACGCATCCGGTGCTGTCGGGCCCGGCGATCGAGCGGCTTGAAGCCTCGGTGATCGACGAGCTGGTGGTGACCGATACGATTCCGCTGAAACCGGAAGCGGTGGCCTGCAAGAAGATTCGCCAGATTGGCACCGCCGAATTGCTGGCGGAAACGATACGCCGCATTGCCGAGGGCGGGTCGGTAAGTTCGCTGTTTACGGATTAACGATTTTGAAGCTGTTGCAAACCTGCCTGTGTTTCACTGTCCGATATTGAATCAACAGGCATCCCGGGCAATTTGGTCGCGAATTGCCCTTAACCGCCGCGCAGTCTGCGGCATGTAATTGGAGTCATCATGAAAATCACCATCAAAGCTGAAACGCGCAAAGTACAGGGCACTGGTGCGAGCCGCCGCCTGCGTCGCGCGGACAAGGTACCGGGCATCGTTTACGGCGGCGGCACCGACGCCACCGTCATCGAACTCGACCATAACGATATTTACCACAAGCTCCGTTCGGAAGCGTTTCACGCCTCCATTCTGGACATGGAACTCGACGGCAAGAAGCAACAGGTGCTGCTGCGCGACGTGCAAATGCACGCGTTCCGGCAGATCGTCATGCACGTCGATTTCCAGCGCGTGGCGGCGGATCGCAAGATTCACATGAAAGTGCCTCTGCATTTCATCAACGCCGACATCGCCCCGGGCGTCAAGATTTCCAGCGGCATGGTTTCCCATGTCCTGAACGAGCTCGATATCGCCTGTCTGCCGAAAGACCTGCCGGAATTCATCGAAGTCGATCTGAAGGACCTCGCCGCCGGGCACTCGATCCACATCTCGAACCTGAAGCTGCCGGCCGGCGTTGAGGCCGTGACCAAGCGTGGCGATGATCCTGCCGTGGCGACGATCATCATCCCGCGCGCCGTCGCTGCCGAGGAAGTAGCCGCGCCGGCCGTGTCTGCCGCCGATGTGCCGGCTGCGAACCAAAAGGTCAAGGAAGAGGAGAAAAAAGACGACAAGGGCGGGAAAGACAAAAAGTAATCCGCTTTGCTGTCGCGTTGCATATTCGAAATGCCCGTCGCGGTGCGGCGGGCATTTTTATTTGTGCCGACAAGCGGCGATGCTGTCGTCGATTGCATCCGCCTGTTCCCGCGGGGCCTCTTCGCCGCCTCCATTGATGGTCCTGGAAAAATTGCGTCAGAAATATGATGAGCGCTCCTATCAAACTCGTAGTTGGCCTGGGTAATCCCGGCCGTGAATATGAACGGACCCGCCACAACGCCGGCTTCTGGTGGCTGGATGCGCTCGCACGCGAGCTTGGCACCACGTTTGGCAAGGAATCGAAGTTTCATGGCGATGTTGCCAAGGCGGGCAGCGTGTGGCTGCTGAAGCCATCGACCTTCATGAACCGCTCCGGTCAGTCGGTGGGCGCACTCGCCAAGTTCTACCAGATCGAGCCCGAGGAAATTCTGGTGGCGCATGATGAAATGGACCTACCGCCGGGCGGGGTGAAAATGAAAATCGGCGGCGCCGCCGGCAGCAATGGCATCAAGGATATCGTCGGCCATCTGGGCACCCGCGACTTCTGGCGCCTGCGCCTGGGTATCGGCCATCCGCGCGAGTTGGCCGGCAAGCTTGGCGGCAGCATGGACCGTCCCGAAGTGGTTGATTATGTGTTGCATCGGCCGGATGCGGCGGATGCACGCGCTATTGAAGACGCCATGAAGCGCGCGCTCGACGTATGGCCTGCGATGGCCAATGGCGATATGGAGGCCGCCATGCTCAGGCTGCATACGAAGGACGCGCCTGCCAAGGCCAAATCCGGCGAGAAACCGGAGACCAGGCCAAGCACCAAACCGAACGCAGCCTCGAACGACATCAGCGAAAAGAAAGAACCGAAATGAAGTGTGGAATTGTCGGCCTGCCCAATGTGGGCAAATCAACCCTGTTCAATGCGCTCACCAAGGCGGGAATCGCGGCGGAAAACTATCCCTTCTGCACGATCGAGCCCAATATCGGCATCGTCGAGGTGCCAGACCCGCGCCTCGCGCAACTGGCGGCAATAGTCAGCCCGAAGAAAATCCAGTCGGCAATCGTCGAGTTTGTCGATATCGCCGGCCTTGTGGCAGGCGCCTCGAAAGGAGAAGGCCTTGGCAACCAGTTCCTGGCCAATATCCGCGAGACCGACGCGATTGCGCACGTGGTGCGCTGCTTCGATGATCCGAATGTGATTCACGTCGCCGGCAGGGTCGACCCGTTGTCGGATATCGCCGTGATCGATACCGAGCTGGCGCTCGCCGATATGGGTACCGGTGAGAAGGCCTTGCACCGCTTTCAGAAACAGGCGCGCGCCGGCGACAAGGAAGCGATCAAGATGGTGGCGATTCTGGAGCCGCTGATGAAGCATCTCGATCAGGGCAAACCGGTGCGCAGCATGGGCCTCGATCGCGATCAGCAGGCGCTGATCAAGCAGCTCTGCTTCATCACCGCCAAACCGGTGCTGTATGTGGCCAATGTGATTGAAGGCGGTTTCGAGAATAATCCCTTGCTGAGCAAAGTGCTTGAGCATGCGGCGGCTGAAGGCGCGCCGGTGGTGGCGATTTGCGCCAAGATCGAATCGGAAATCTCGGACCTCAGCGACGAAGACAAGGCCGTCTTCCTGACGGACATCGGCATGACCGAGCCGGGTCTCAACCGCCTGATCCGCTCGGCCTATACCCTGCTGGGCCTCGAAACCTATTTCACCGCCGGCGTGCAGGAAGTGCGCGCCTGGACCATCCACAAGGGCTCAACCGCCCCGCAGGCGGCCGGTGTGATTCACACCGATTTCGAGCGCGGCTTCATTCGCGCCGAGGTGATCGCGTTCAACGACTTTGTTACTTTGGGCGGCGAAGCCAGGGCCAAGGAAGCCGGCAAGATGCGTCTGGAAGGCAAGGAATATATCGTCAAGGACGGCGATGTCATGCATTTCCGCTTCAACGTCTAAGGCGTTAATAGACCTCGGCGGACCGCGGACGCCACGAGATGAAAACGTAGGACGCCATTTGGCGCGGCTTCCGGGGCAAAAACGCTCCGAAATCCGCGCCAATGCTAGAGTTTCAAAATCGATTCCGAGCTAGATCTCGACCTGGGTACCCAGCTCCACCACGCGATTGGTCGGGATGCGGAAATAATCCGAAGCCTTGCCGGCAAGGTGCGACATCCACACGAACAGATGCTCACGCCACATCGCCATGCCGCCGTTGTTCGGCGTGGCAATCAGGGTTTCGCGGTTGATGAAGAAGCTGGTTTCCATCATGTCGAAGCTCATCGACTGCAGCTTGCAGGCGCCGAGCATGGAAGGAATATCGGGCTGCTCTTTGAAGCCGTAGTGCCCGGTGATTTTCCAGAAGCCGTGTCCCAGGTCCTCGATCCACACATAGTCTTCCTTAGGCACATAGGGAATGTCCTCGGTGACCACCGAGAGAATGATCACCCGCTCATGCAGCACCTTGTTGTGCTTCAGGTTGTGCAGCATCGCATTGGGCACGCCATCGGGATTCACCGTCAGGAAAACGCCGGTGCCGGGCACCTTGTGCGGCGGACTCAAGGCAATGGAATCTACGAACAGCTTCAGCGGCATGGCGCTGTCCTTGGTGATCTTGCGGACGATGGCGCGTCCCCGGTGCCAGGTGCTCATGATGGTAAACATGGTGGCGCCCATCAGCAGCGGGAACCAGCCGCCGTCGGCCACTTTCAGCAGGCAGGCACCCAGGAACATCACATCGTTGCCGACCACGATGGTCGTCAGCACCAGCGCGAAGGTCGGATTCCAGCGCCAGATGCGCTTCATCACGATGAACAGCAGCAGGGTGTCGATCAGCATGGTCAGGGTGACTGCAATGCCGTAGGCACTGGCCAGGGCATCCGAGGTCTTGAAACTGACCACGAGCACAATAATGGCGACCAACATGATCCAGTTGATGAAAGGCACGTAAATCTGGCCGGCCTCCTTGTCGCTGGTATGCAGGATGGCAAAACGCGGCAGGTAGCCCAACTGGATCGCCTGCTTGGTCAGGCTGAAGGCGCCCGAAATCACGGCCTGCGAGGCGATCACCGTCGCTGCCGTGGCGAGGCAGATCATCGGCAGCAGGGCCCAGTTCGGGAACATCAGATAGAAGGGATTCGACACCGCCTGCGGGTTGTCGAGCAGCAGGGCGCCTTGGCCGAAATAATTCAGCAGCAAGGCCGGCCATACCAGCGAAAACCAGCCGATGCGAATCGGTCGTTTGCCGAAGTGACCCATGTCCGCATACAGCGCCTCACCGCCGGTCACGCACAGCACTACCGACCCCAGGGTGACAAACGCGGCGAAGCGATGCTCGAACAGGAATTCGAAGCTGTAATAGGGGTTGATGGCCTTGATCACATGCGGGTTTTGCGCGATCTGCACGAGCCCGGCGGTAGCGAGAATGAAAAACCACACGACCATCGTCGGACCGAAGAATTTGCCGATGGTGCCGGTGCCGTGGCGCTGGATTGCAAACAGTGCGATCAGGATGCCGATCGACAGCGGCAGGACGAACTTATCCAGCGCCGGCGAAACCACTTTCAGGCCCTCGACGGCGGACAGCACCGAGATGGCCGGCGTGATCACGCCGTCGCCATAGAACATGGATGCGCCGAAGATCGCCAGCACGGATACGACCCAGCGGCCGCGCGAACTGGCCCGGTAGCATCGCTGCGCCAGCGCGGTCAGGGCCAGGATTCCGCCTTCGCCCTTGTTGTCCGCCCGCATCATGAACACCAGATACTTGACGGTTACCAGAGTCATCAACGACCAGAACATCAGCGAGAGAATGCCCAGCACTGTCGACTCATTCAGCGGGATGCCGTGCGCGGGATTGAATGATTCCTTCAGGGCATACAGCGGGCTGGTGCCGATGTCGCCGAACACGACGCCGATGGCGCCAATGGTAAGTGCGCCAAGTTTTTTATTGGAGTTGTTCTTCATAACGGAAAGTTGCCTTTGCAATTCGTGGCAATCAGCGGGCAGTGGCGTGCGTGGTTTGCAACCGCGGCAAGTATGCGCTTTTGTGCATACCGTATCGGCGGGCGTCCGCGGCTGTCATCTTTGCCGGTGCGCGAGACAAAATCAGTGATGCCGACAGGGGAGTCGGTGTCGAGGTACAGGCGGTTCGAGGTGCGCCGCGAAGTAGGAATGAATGCACGATGAGCGGTCGGATGATCGGAGGCGCGCTTGTATTGGATGCTTTGCCGGCTTCGCGACATCTGCGCGGGGATGATGCAGGATCCAGGATCCCGCGCGGCGCAAACTATGCTGCGGCGCAACATGAAAGTCAAGACCTTGGGTCAAGTAATTTTTTCGAGCACCGATGTTTTCATAGAATGTGTATATTAAACATTGAGTTAATGCATTCATTCCGGTGGTAAAATCGACACTATCGGTTGACAAACCCATGGGTGGATGCCAGAATTCGCCCCCTTGTTGCGGTGCACTGCTTGCCGTAGCCAGCATGGCCAATTAGCTCAGCCGGTTAGAGCGACGGAATCATAATCCGCAGGTCCCCTGTTCGAATCAGGGATTGGCCACCAGAACACTCCAAAAGGCCGCTTGACGCGGCCTTTTGTTCGTTAAGCCATCATAAGCGGGCTGCGAGGCCCGAATTTGTCAACTGCGCTACTCATCGGGCACAAGTCCGATTCCGTTGCTCCTTGCCAACTTCAGGCCTCTCGCTCCGCTTCTGAAGGCTTTCACCGAATTTAACCGCACCACCTGCCCGGGCTATTCCCCGTGATCCAGGAGCCTCGCATGACCGCATCAATCAAAGCGCCTGCCAAGAAATTGTTCATCAAGACCTTCGGGTGCCAGATGAATGAGTACGACTCGGACAAGATGGCCGATGTCCTTAATGCTTTCGAGGGCTACGAGAAAGCCGACCGGGCCGAGGACGCGGACATGATCCTGCTCAACACCTGCTCGGTGCGTGAAAAAGCGCAGGAGAAGGTATTTTCGGATCTGGGCCGCCTGCGCGAGCTCAAGGATGCCAAACCAGGCCTCATGATCGGTGTCGGCGGCTGCGTGGCCTCGCAGGAGGGCGAGGTGATCGTCAAGCGCGCGCCTTATGTCGACCTGGTGTTCGGCCCGCAGACCTTGCATCGCCTGCCGCAGATGATCGCGGCCAAGCGCGCTTCCGGTATCTCGCAGGTCGACATCTCGTTTCCCGAAGTCGAAAAATTCGACCATATGCCGCCGGCGCGAATCGAGGGCGTTACCGCCTTTGTTTCGATCATGGAAGGCTGCTCCAAATACTGCAGTTTCTGCGTCGTGCCCTATACCCGCGGCGAGGAAATTTCGCGCTCGTTCGACGGCGTAATGGCAGAAATCAAGGATCTGGTCGCCAGGGGCGTCAAGGAAGTCACCCTGCTCGGCCAGAACGTCAATGCCTACATCGGTGAAATGGCGGACGGCGAGCGCGCCGACTTTGCCCTGCTGCTGGGCGCCATCCACGCCATACCGCAGATCGGGCGCATTCGTTACACCACCTCGCATCCTCTGGAATTCACGCAACGGCTGATCGATGCTTACGGCAAACTGCCCAAGCTGGTTTCGCAATTGCACCTGCCGGTTCAGGCCGGCAGCGACCGGATCCTGGCGGCGATGAAGCGCAATTACACCGTGATGGAATACAAGTCGATCATCCGGCGCCTGCGCGCGGTACGCCCGGATATCTCGATCAGCAGCGATTTCATCATCGGCTTTCCCGGTGAGACCGATGAAGATTTTGCGAGAACGCTCAAACTGGTGGGAGACATCGGCTTCGACGGCAGCTTTTCCTTCATCTATTCGCGTCGTCCCGGCACGCCGGCGGCCAGCCTGCATGACGACACGCCCTACGAAATCAAGCTTAAGCGCCTGCAGCGCCTGCAGCAGGTGCTTGAAGGGCAGGCGACGGCGATTTCCAATGCCATGATCGGCGGCACCCAGCGCGTGCTGGTCGAAGGCGTTTCGCGCAAAGACGAAACCGAACTGATGGGCCGCACCGGCAACAATCGCGTGGTGAATTTTCCGGGCAACCGGCGGTTGATCGGCAGTTTTGTGGATGTCGCCATCACCCAGGCGATGCACTTCACCTTGCGCGGTGAAATCGTCACTGCAGAAACGATTGCGGCATGACGCGCATGAAATCGCCGTCGCTGGAATTCAGCCTGACTCCTGTCGACAATCGCAAGCTTGCGACACTGTGCGGTTCCCTGGATGCCAATCTGCGCCAGATCGAGGCGACACTTGAGGTGTCGATTGCGCGCCGCGGGGAAAAATTCAGCATTTCAGGCGAGCGTGAAAAAATCGACCTTGCGGCCAAGGCGCTCAACAAGTTCTATGCACGCGCCAGCCGCAGTTTGAGCCTTGAAGAAATTCAACTGGGATTGCTTGAATTGAGTCGCCAGCGTGCCAGCGCAGATGCCGCAGGAGCGCGTCCCGCGCGCACGCAAAACCAGGCCGCTGAAGATCCGGAGAACGCGCCGGACAATTTTGCCCTGCATACTCGCCGTCCCGACCTGCGCGCGCGCACTGACCGCCAAGCGCAATACATCCGGCAAATGCAGACCAATGACATCACCTTTGGCGTCGGCCCCGCCGGTACCGGCAAGACCTATCTGGCCGTCGCGTGCGCGGTCGACGCTTTCGAGCGCGATCAGGTCAAACGCATTCTGCTGACCCGCCCAACGGTGGAGGCGGGCGAGCGCCTGGGTTTTCTGCCCGGCGATCTTTCGCAGAAGGTCGATCCCTATCTGCGCCCGCTGTATGACGCGCTTTACGATCTGCTCGGCTTCGACAAGGTGCAGCGCATGTTCGACCGCAGCCAGATCGAGATCGCCCCCTTGGCCTTCATGCGCGGCCGTACCCTGAACCATTCCTTCATCATTCTCGACGAGGCGCAGAACACCACGCCCGAGCAGATGAAAATGTTCCTGACCCGCATCGGCTTCGGCAGCAAGGCCGTGATTACCGGCGACGTCACCCAGGTCGATCTGCGCCACGGCACGCAAAGCGGCCTGATCGATGCGCGCAATGTGCTGCACGGCATTCGCGACATCGGCTTCACGATTTTCCAGGCCAATGATGTGGTGCGGCACCCGCTGGTGCAGTCGATCGTCACCGCCTACGAGGCGCACAACCGGAATCTGCGCTAGGCCATGGCTTATGCTCCGGCACCCGGCGCCGCACTGAGGCGGAACTGTACTACCGTCATCCCGGGTCATCCGTCCGCTTCTCCCGGCGTCGAACTGATCGCCGTCGGCGAGTGGTGTCGCGCCCAAGGCTACGACGCCGATGTTTATGGCAGTGGCAGGCTCATCAACGAATTCGAGCAGAAGATCGCATCGCTGCTCGGCAAACCGGCGGCTGTATTCATGCCCAGCGGCACCATGGCCCAGCAGATTGCGCTGCGCATCTGGTCTGAGCGAGCGAAGACGCCCGTGTTCGGCATGCATCCGACTTGCCACCTCGAGTTGCATGAACAACAGGGCTATGCCTTTCTGCACCAGCTCAAAGGGGTGCAAATCGGCCCCCGAAGTGCCCCGCTCGCCGGCCGGCACATTGTCGAACTTGCGCAGACCATTTCAGCACTTATCGTCGAGCTGCCGGCGCGCGAGATCGGCGGACAGCTGCCAGTCTGGGATGAGCTGGAGTCGATCAAGCAAGCGTGCCGCGAGCGCGGGATCAAGCTCTGTCTTGATGGCGCGCGCCTTTGGGAAAGCCGCGCGTTTTATGAAAACAGGAGCTATGCGGAAATTTGTGCGGGCTTCGACTCGGTTTATGTTTCGTTTTACAAGGGTATCGGCGGAATGGCCGGCGCCATCTTGCTAGGCGATGCGGGTTTCATCGCCGAGGCGCGTATCTGGCAGCGCCGCCATGGCGGCAATCTGGTGCAAATGCTGCCCTTTGTGGCCAGTGCGGCGATGCGGTTTGATGAGCGCCTCGCACGCATGCCGGCCTATTTCGGGCGCGCCCAGGCATTTGCCAAGGCCATGACAGGCATGGAACAAGTGGGCGTGAATCCGGATGTGCCGCAGGCAAATATGCTGCATCTGCATTTCCCCGTTGCAGTCGCTGCGCTTGAAGCTGCGCGCGACCACATTGCGGCGGAAGAAAAGTGCTGGCTGGGCGCGCCGCGCGCGACCGACCTGCCCGGCTGGAGCGCGTTGGAAATTTATGTCGGCGAAAATCTGATGGCGCTGAGCGACGACTATGTTGTCGCCCAATACGCAAAGCTGCTTGCGTTGGCGCGCGACGCATCGATCAAGGTGTAGACAGCCATGCCCGCCAATATCAGTCTCGATATTCAGATCGTGAGTCGCCTGCCGAATATCCCCGATGCCCGGGCGTTCCGCAAATGGATTGCGGCGGCGCTTGACCGCGATGCCGAGCTGGCTCTGCGCATCGTCAATGCTGCCGAAGGACGCAATCTCAATTCCGCGTTTCGCGGCAAGGACTACGCAACCAATGTACTGACCTTTGTCTACCATGAGGGCAAAACCCGGGCCCCGCCGTTACTGGGCGATATCATCCTGTGCGCGCCCGTGGTGGCCCGCGAAGCGCGCGAGCAAGGGAAGCCGCTGAAAGCACACTATGCGCACATGACCATCCACGGCGCCTTGCACCTTGCGGGCTACGATCATGAGAAGGCAAGAGAGGCCGGGATCATGGAAGCCCGCGAAGTGAAATTGCTGGCCGCGCTGGGCTATCCGAATCCTTATCTATAATCTGTCAGGCCAGTATCAATGCGCTGTAATGCCGCTGAAACGCGGTCAAAAACAGCGATGTGATAAAGTGAACTTCTCGCAATTCTGATTTAACTCCATGGACGATTCCCCCAAGCGCTCGCTGCTAGAGCGCCTGTCTTCCCTGTTGCTGCGCAAGCCGGAAGACCGCGACCAACTGGTCGAACTGCTGCACGGCGCACACGAAAAACAATTGCTGGACGCCGAGGCGCTGTCGATGATCGAGGGCGTCATGCAGGTCTCGGAAATGCAGGCGCGCGATGTGATGATCCCGCGCTCGCAAATGGACATGATCAATGTCGAAGATGCACCGGACGTGTTCATTCCATTCGTCATGGAAACCGCGCACTCGCGCTTCCCGGTTTACGAAAACGGCAAGGACAATGTGATCGGCATTTTGCTGGCCAAGGATTTGCTGGGCTACTACGCCAATGCCGAGGCCTTCGATGTGCGCGATATGTTGCGCCCGGCCGTGTTTGTGCCCGAATCGAAGCGGCTTAACATCCTGCTGCGCGAATTCAAGGAAAACCGCAACCACATCGCCATCGTGGTTGACGAATACGGCGGCGTGGCCGGCCTGGTCACCATTGAAGACGTGCTTGAACAGATTGTCGGCGACATCGAGGATGAATACGATTTCGATGAAACCGAGGACAACATCATTCCCGACAAGGCCGGCCGCTTCCGCGTCAAGGCGGTGACGGAGATCGGGGATTTCAACGAGCACTTCGGCGTCACATTTTCCGATCAGGATTTCGATACCGTCGGCGGCCTGGTGACCAATCAGTTCGGTCGCGTACCCAAGCGCGGCGACGTGGTCACCTTCAACGGATTCAAATTCGCGGTGCTGCGCGCCGATAGCCGCATGGTGCATTCGCTGCTGGTGGAAAGGCTGCCGATGGTGCAGGCGGAAAATGCGCAGACCGTCTAGCCGCCGGGCGATGAAACTGTTCGCCGGAGACAGCGCAAACAGACGAGACCGAGCCGCGAAGCATGCGGTCTAGCGTAGTGCGCGCATTGTCGGCAGCTGTCCTGGGCGCCATCGGGGTGGCGGGCTTCGCGCCGTTTCATCTGTGGCCGCTGCTGATCGTTTCGCTGGCCGGCCTGTTTGCGCTCTGGTTCCGCGCCGGAACGAAGCGACAGGCTGCGTGGCACGGATTCCTCTGGGGGCTTGGATTTTTTCTGTGCGGTGTTTCCTGGCTGTATGTGAGCCTGCACGTCTACGGCAATATGCCGGCGCCAATGGCCGCGTTCGCCATACTGATTTTCTGCGCCTATCTGTCGCTGTTCCCGCTGCTGGCCGGCATGCTGGTTCGCCGCCTGCACGCGCAACTGCATGATTTTCCCCTGGTGATCGCGCTGGCGGCGATACCGGCGCTGTTTGTATTGACCGAGTATTTGCGCGGCTGGTTCATGAGCGGATTCCCCTGGCTCATTGTGGGCTACTCGCAAACGCCGGGCGGACTGTTCGGAGCACCGCTGGCTGCGCCATTGTCCGGTTATGCGCCGGTATTCGGGGTGTTCGGGGTGTCATGGATGCTGGCGTTTACCGCCGGCGCGCTGCTGGTCTGCATTCCGCGTTTGTCCGGTCTGGAAATTGTCCGTCCGCGCAGAATAGCGGTTGTCGCAGTCACCGCGGTCCTGTGGGCGGGCGGCTTCGGCATGCAGTGGATAGGCTGGAGTGCGCCCGCCGGTGCGCCGCTCGCGGTCGCGCTGTTGCAGGGCAATATCGAACAGGAGATGAAGTGGCGCGAAGACCAGCGCGCGGCCACGCTGGCAGATTATCTGGCGATGGTGAAAACCAGCAAGGCCAGGCTGATTGTGCTGCCGGAAACCGCTTTGCCGACATTCATCGACGAAGTTCCGGGTGAATATCTCGATGCGCTCAAACAGCAAGCTGTGCAGAATGGCGGCGATCTGATTGTCGGTGTGCCCATCGCCCAGCGTGCGTTGCCGAACGAGCCGCAGTCCAGCTCGCAGTACACCTATTACAACTCCGCCATCTCGCTCGGCGTCTCGCCGGGGCAACGTTACGACAAGCAGCATCTGGTCGCGTTCGGCGAATTCATGCCCCCCACTTTTTCCTGGGTCTACCAATGGCTGAAAATTCCCCTCGCCGGATTTACCCCGGGGGCCCGGGAACAGGCCGCCATGCGGGTTTCCGGCCACAGAGTTGCAGTCAACATCTGCTACGAGGATACCTTCGGCGATGAAATCCGGCGCCCGCTGCCCGAGGCAGAACTGCTGGTGAATGTATCGAACATGGCCTGGTACGGCCGTTCACTGGCCGCCGACCAGCATGCGCAATTCTCGCAAATGCGCGCGCTCGAGACCTCGCGCTGGATGCTGCGCGCAACCAATACCGGCGTCACCGCAGCGATCAACGAACATGGCGAAATCGTCAAGGAACTGCCGCAATTCACCCGCGGCACCTTGGAAATCGAGGCGCAACCGCGCAACGGGCTCACGCCCTTTGTGCGTTGGGGCGACTGGCCGGTGCTGCTGGGAATCGCGCTTGTCCTGATCGCCACGGCGTTTTTCGCTCGCAAAAGCCGTCCTTAGCTTTGCCTTGGCGGGGTATACCCCGTAAAATTGCGGATTGTTCAGCATTTTGCGGCGCACCCTTTATGTCCCCAGTTCATCAAGCCCCACCCACCTTCCAGGAAGTCATCCTGCGTCTCCAGAAGTACTGGAACGATCAGGGCTGCGCCCTGCTGCAACCTTACGATATGGAAGTCGGTGCCGGCACCTCGCATACCGCCACCTTTTTGCGCGCGTTAGGCCCGGAGCCCTGGCGCGCCGCCTATGTGCAGCCTTCGCGCCGACCCAAGGACGGACGCTATGGCGAAAATCCGAACCGCCTGCAGCACTATTACCAGTATCAGGTCGTTCTGAAGCCGTCCCCGCCGGACATTCTTGCCCTGTATCTGGGTTCCCTCGAGGCCCTGGGACTCGATCTGAAACAAAACGATGTGCGCTTCGTCGAGGACGACTGGGAAAACCCCACCCTCGGCGCATGGGGTCTCGGCTGGGAAGTATGGTTGAACGGCATGGAAGTCACGCAGTTCACTTACTTCCAGCAGGTCGGCGGCATCGAGTGCAAACCGATCAGCGGCGAAATCACCTACGGCCTTGAGCGCCTCGCCATGTATCTGCAGAACAAGGAAAACGTCTACGACCTGATCTGGACCACCTGGAAAGAGAACGGTGTCGACCGTGTCCTGACCTATGGCGATGTGTTCCACCAGAATGAGGTCGAACAATCGACTTACAACTTCGAGTACTCCGATGTCGCCAGCCTCTTGCGGCATTTCGCGGATTATGAGGCGGCCGCCAAACGCCTGATGGAAGCACAGCTGGCGCTGCCGGCTTATGAGCAAGTGCTGAAAGCCGCGCACACTTTCAATCTGCTCGATGCGCACGGCGCGATTTCGGTGACCGAGCGCGCGGCCTATATTGGTCGTATCCGCAACCTGGCGCGCGCGGTGGCGCAAAGTTATTTTGAATCGCGCGAGCGGCTTGGCTTTCCGATGCTGCATGGCGTGAACAAGGTGGCCGCATGAGTGTCGCTACTCTGCTGGTTGAGTTGTTTACGGAAGAATTGCCACCGAAGGCTTTAGAAAAATTAGGCGGGGCTTTTGCGTCGGTATTGCAAAATAGCTTGTCCGAAAAAGGGCTATTTACCGATGGCTCAAAGATGGGAAAGATCTTTGCAACACCGCGCAGACTCGCAGTTACTATTTTGGGAATACCCGAGAAAAGTAAATCAGATTTCCAGTTGGAAAAACTTTTGCCTGTTTCTGTGGGCATAGACGCTGAGGGAAATGCTACACAAGCGCTTTTGAAAAAACTGAACTCTCGAGGCTTGGGTAAATTAACACTGGCTGATTTAAAACGTGAATCAGACGGGAAGCAAGTATGCTTATACGCGCAAGGCTGGACAAGGTCTATTGGTCTCGCTGAAGCATTGCAAGCGGCATTAAATGACGCGATTAAGTCGTTACCCGTCCCCAAGGTGATGACATATCAGCTCGCTGATGGACAGACTTCGGTGCAATTCGTGCGCCCGGCGCATGGGCTTGTGGCGCTGCGCGGCGCCAATATCGTGCCCGTTAACGTGCTTGGCCTTGATGCCGGACGAATTACCCATGGTCATCGTTTCCAGGGGATGACAGATATTGAACTTGCGCATGCTGACGAATACGAAGAGCGTCTCGAAAAAGACGGCGCGGTGATCGCCAGCTTCGATAAGCGTCGGCATGAAATAGAACGCCTGCTGTTCGAGCGTGCCGAGGAACATGGCTCCACGTTGGGCGAACGCGAGGACTATCTGGCCTTGCTCGATGAAGTCACCGCCCTGGTCGAACGCCCGGCAGTCTATTCGGGCGCCTTCGAGGCTGAATTCCTGAGCGTGCCGCCGGAATGTCTGATTCTGACGATGAAACTCAACCAGAAATACTTCCCGCTGTTTTTCAGCGATGGCAGCCTGTCCAGTCGTTTCTTGATCGTCAGCAATATGCGGCTCAACAATCCGCACAATGTGATCGAAGGCAATCAGCGCGTGGTGCGGCCGCGGCTGTCGGATGCGCGCTTCTTTTTCGAGACCGACAAGAAGACCAGGCTGGAAGCGCGCGTGCCCAGGTTGGCCAATGTGGTCTATCACAATAAGCTCGGCAACCAGCTGGAGCGCACGGAACGCGTGAAGAAGTTGGCCGGCGATATAGCGGTGTTGATAGGCGCTGACAAAGCGCAGGCGGAACGCGCCGCCTATCTAGCCAAGGCCGATTTGCTGACAGATATGGTTGGTGAATTTCCGGAATTGCAGGGCACCATGGGGCGCTATTACGCCTTGCATGATGGCGAATCGCCGATTGTTGCCGATGCCATCGCCCAGCATTATCAACCGCGCTTCGCGGGCGACAAGTTGCCGGAATCCACTGTAGCGTTATCGGTCGCGCTGGCCGACAAAATGGAAACGCTGATGGGGCTGTTCGGTATCGGCCAGCAACCGACTGGCGACAAAGATCCGTTCGCGCTGCGTCGCCATGCGCTTGGCGTGCTGCGCATGTTGATGGAAAAGCAGCTGGTGATTCCCTTGCACAAACTGGTTAACGCTTCGTTCGAAGCATTTCCCGAAGGCATGGTCCAGCACGCGCACACCGATCTCGAATCGTTTATGAATGAACGTCTGCGCGGTATTTTGCGAGAGCAAGGCTATACAGCGAATGAAGTCGAGGCAGTAATTACCAGACTTGGCGAGGGTGCGCATATTGCTCCGAAATTGCTTGCTGCGGTACGTGCATTTGGTGAAATGCCGGAGGCGGCAAGTCTCGCGGCAGCCAATAAACGTATTGGCAATATTCTGGCGAAGTCCGGACGGCGATTTAGCGGAGCAGAGGCGAGCGTAATGGTGGAGCCGGCAGAGCGCTTGCTGTTTGATGCACTTAACGCCGCGGGACCGGTGTTCGATAAGCTTTATGCGATAAAGGACTTTACCGGCGCACTCAAATCACTAGCTCCGCTGAAGGTGCCCGTGGACGCGTTCTTTGAACATGTCATGGTCAATACTGAAGACTCGAAACTGCGTGAAAACCGTCTTGCATTGCTGCACGATTTGCACGAAGTGATGAACAAAATCGCTGACTTGTCCAAACTCGCGGCCTAGAATATTTTCATGAACGCTCCGGCCAAACTCGTCATCCTCGACCGCGACGGTGTCATCAACCATGACAGCGCGCAGTTCATCAAATCGCCCGATGAATGGAAGCCGATTCCCGGGTCCATCGAGGCGATCGCGCGCCTGAACCAGGGCGGTTATCGAGTGGCGGTGGCGACCAACCAGTCCGGCATCGGCCGCGGTCTGTTCGACATGGCCACGCTCAACGCCATCAACGACAAGATGATGGAAATGGTGTTCCGTCAGGGCGGACGCATCGACGCGGTTTTTTTCTGCGCGCACACGGCCGAGCAGAACTGCCGCTGCCGCAAGCCCAAGAGCGGCATGTTTGAAGATATCGCCACACGCTTTCACGTCAGCCTCAATGGCGTGCCGGCCATTGGCGATTCGCTGCGCGACCTCCAGGCCGGCGCAAATGTGGGTTGTGCGCCAATTCTGGTGCTGACCGGCAAGGGCAAGAAAACGCAAAAGGATGGCGGTCTGCCCGAAGGCACCAGGGCGTTCGCCGATCTGGCCGAGGCGGTGCGCTATCTGGTGACGGAGCCATCGCGCATTTCCGGAGCGGCGGCATGATTTATATTCGTTCGGTGGCGTTCCTGCTTTCGGGCATTGCGGTGACGATTTTCTATGGCGCATTCACGGTGCCGCTGGCGATTCTCTATCACGACTGGGGCTATGAGTGCGCGCGCTCCTGGGGCCGGCAGATTCTGCGCCTGGCCAAATATGTTTGCGGCATCGATTACGAAATCCGCGGCATTGAAAATATTCCCAAGCAGCCCTGCGTGGTGATGGCCAAGCACCAGTCGGCCTGGGAGACGGTGGCGATCCTGGTGACGGTGCCGCATTCGGTGTGGATCATCAAGCGTGAGCTGCTGCTGCTGCCCATCATCGGCTGGGTGCTGGGCGGATTGCAGTCGATCGCAATCGACCGCAAAAGCGGCAAGACCGCGCGCGACCAGATTCTCGAGCAGGGACGCGACCGATTGGCGCGCGGCTACGATGTGATTATTTTTCCCGAAGGCACGCGCGTGGCGCCGGGCAAGCGCGGACGTTACGGCATCGGCGGTGCCTGGCTGGCGGCGGGCGTCGGCGCGCCGATCCTGCCGATCGCGCACAATGCCGGCGAGTGCTGGCGGCGCAATGCCTTCCTCAAATATCCCGGCAAGGTGACGATGAGCATCGGTCCCTTGATCGACACCACCGGCAAGGAATCGCTGGCGGTGCTCAGGCTGACCGAAAACTGGATCGAAGATGAAATGGCCCGGCTTCCTCCAGCCTCTGCTTGATTTTTCGGCAGCGCCTGCGGAAATTCCCGCCAGGGTTGCCGCCAAGCCGCGCGCAGGCAAGGCACGCAATAGCGCCGAGGAAGCCGAGCGCAGCATCGCGCTGGACGGCAGGCGCGTCGATTACAAACTGGTGCGCCGCCGCGGGCGCCGCGGCATCGGCTTGAAGATCGACGGCAGCGGCATGACGGTGGCCGCCTCGCTGACCACGCCGATCAACCTGATCGAGGACATGATCGGCAAGAACGAATCCTGGGTATTGAAAAAGCTCGGCGAGTGGTCGCACCGCCGGATCACGCCGCAACTGTGGATGACCGGCAGCACGTTCTACTATCTGGGTGAGCCGATAACCTTGATGATCGATGCCGGTGCCGGCCGTTCCGGCGCCGAGTTGGCGCAATCGCATCTGTTCGTTCGCGTGAAGTCGAATGACGCGGCCGAAGTGGAAAAGGCCGTCGTCGCCTGGATCAGGAAACAGGCTTTGCCGCACCTCGCCCAGCGCGCTTTTTTTTATGCGAAGCTGCACGGCCTGACGCCGCCGCGGGTGTTCCTGTCCAGCGCCAACAATCGTTGGGGCAGCTGCAATTCGCGGCGCGAGGTGCGCTTCTCCTGGCGCCTGATGAAGGCGCGTCCGGCGCTGATCGACTACGTGGTCTGCCATGAACTCGCCCATTTGCGCCATATGAACCACTCCGCCGCGTTCTGGTCAGAGGTGGAACGCATGTGCCCCGGCTACGAAGCACTGAAAGCCGAACTGGATCGCAACGATCACAAGTTTCGCGCGTTTTGAACGAGAGGAAACCATGCGACTGCTGCACACCATGATCCGCGTCGGCGATCTCGACAAATCGATCGACTTCTATACCAAGGTGCTGGGCATGAAGCTGCTGCGCCGCCGGGATTATCCCGAGGGAAAATTTACCCTGGCCTTCGTCGGTTATGACGATGAGTCGCAGACGGCGGCGATCGAACTCACGCATAACTGGGAAACCAAAAGTTATGACCTGGGCAATGGCTTCGGCCATATCGCCATCGGCTTGCCCGATGTCTATGCTGCCTGTGCGGCGGTCAAGGCCAAGGGCGGTACAGTGACGCGCGAGCCGGGGCCGATGAAGTTCGGCGGCAGCGTAATCGCTTTTGTGCAGGACCCGGATGGCTACAAAATCGAGTTCATCCAGATGGCGAAGGCTTAAGGCCGAAAAATCAAAGTGACCGACTGGCGCGGCTTTCCGGCCATTTTTTCTCGGGAAGCCGCGCCAATGCTGGACTTTGCTATTTTGCTGCGGACTCGCTGGCGTCGGCCAGGCGCATGAATTCCGCCAGTGACAGCGTCTCCGCGCGACGTTTGGGGTCGATGCCCTGGGCTTCAATGGCCGCCGCCGGCATGAACGGCTTCAACGTGTTGGAAAGCGTTTTGCGGCGCTGACCGAAGCCTGCCGTGACGATTTCCGCCAGCCGCTTGTCGTTGCGCGCACGCGGGCGATCAGCCGGTAACGGCACCATGCGCACGATCGCGGAGTCGACCTTGGGCGGCGGATAGAACGCACCGGGCGGCACGTCGAACAGGCGCTTCATCGCAAAGCGATACTGCAGCATCACCGACAGGCGCCCGTAGGCCTCGGTATCCGGCGCGGCGACCATGCGATCGACGACTTCCTTCTGCAGCATGAAAGTCGCGTCGATAATATGCCCGGCGTAATCGGCGAGATGAAACAGCAGCGGCGTGGAGATGTTGTAGGGCAGGTTGCCGGCGATGCGAAAGCGCGCGCCGATGCGGCCGAAGTCGAATTCCAGCGCATCGCTGTCGTGCACCGTGATCTGCGTTTCATCGAAGCGTTCGCGCAATGCCGCGGCCAGTTCACGGTCGATTTCAACGACCTGCAAATGTCCTAATTCCCCAATGAGCGGTTCGGTGATGGCGCCCAGCCCGGGACCGATTTCGACCATCAGCTCGCCAACTTTGGGGGCGATTGCCTTGATGATGCGGTCTATGTAGTGCCGGTCGGTGAGAAAGTGCTGTCCCAGCCGCTTCTTCGGGACTGGGGCCATCATGCGTCCGCGTTGGACTGTGCGGCCAATTCTGCGGCCAACGCGATCGCGGCCCGCATGCTGCCGCCGTCGATGCCGGGCTTGCCGGCGAGGTCGAGCGCCGTGCCGTGATCGACCGAGGTGCGAATGATCGGCAGGCCCAGGGTGATATTGACGCCCTCGCCGAAGCTCGCGAACTTGAGTACCGCGAGCCCCTGGTCGTGATACATGGCCAGCACCGCATCGGCATGCTGCAGATGCTGCGGCGTGAACAGGGTGTCCGCAGGCAGGGGCCCGGCGAGCCGCAGGCCCTCGCGTTTGAGCGCCTCGACCACGGGGGCGATGACCTTGATCTCCTCGTCACCCAGATGTCCCGATTCGCCGGCATGTGGATTGAGGCCGGACACCAGGATGCGCGGCGCGGCGAAGCCGAACTTGCGACGTAGTTCGGCATCGAGGATGCGCAGGGTGGCCGTCAAACTTTCGCGCGTGATGGCGGCCGGCACGTCTTTCAGCGCCAAATGCGTGGTGGCCAGCGCCACGCGCAGCATCGGCTTGCCGCCGGCCAGCATCATCACCACTTGGGGTGTGCCGGTTTTCTCGGCGAGATATTCGGTATGGCCCTGGAACTTGCCCAAGCCGGCGATGTGCGTATCGTTGATCACGCCCTTGTGGATCGGTGCGGTGACCATGGCCTGATAACGGCCTGTGAGACAACCGTCCATTGCATGATCCAGCAAGGCCAGCACATAGGGGCTATTGGCAGTATTGAGTTGCCCGGCGCACGCGCGGATACGCAGCGGAATATGTTCGATCGACAATCTTGAGGCGTCTACTCCATGGGCAGCGGCGCGTTCGACGATCAAATTGCGGTCGCCGAGAATGACCAGGTGCGCATTGAATCGTGCCGGCGCATCGCCGGCCGCCAGCAGGGCGCAAAGATCGGGACCGATGCCCGCCGGTTCGCCGGAGGTGATGACCAGGGTGGGTTTCATGACGACGCGGTGCGCAAAGGTGGCAGAAGGCGGAACCGGTCCGGCGGCCCGAGCCTGCATGCACAGGCCCGCCGCGCAACCGGCCCGTTATTTTTCTTCGAGCCGATATTCGACGAAGGCGCGATCACGGGTTTGGCGCAGCCAGTCCTGGTAGGCCTCGTCGGCCTTGCGCGCGCGGATCGTGTTGCGCGCCACGGCACGGCGGCGCTCTTCCGAGACGCCCTCGGTGCGGCGTTCGATGACCTGCACCAGATGCCAGCCGAACTGGGACTGGATCGGCGCACTGATCTCGTTGTCGCGCAAGGCGTTCATGGTGCGCTCGAACTCGGGTACGGTGTCGCCCGGCGACAGCCAGCCCAGGTCGCCGCCCTTGGAGGAAGATGGGTCATCGGAATGGACCTTGGCCAGCTCGGCAAAGTCGGCGCCGGCGACGATGCGCTCGCGCAGGCGCGCCAAACGTTCGCGTGCTTCGTTGTCGCTGACCACGCCGTCCTTCAGGCGAATCAGGATATGGCGCACATGCGTCTGCTGGATGGTCGGTGTGGCACTGCGCCCGCGCTTGTCGAGCAGCTTGACGATATGGAAGCCGTTGGCGCTGCGCAAAATGTCGCTGACCTGGCCGGCTTTCATCGAATTCAGGGCTTCGAGGAAAATACCGGGCAGCCGACCGGAGGGACGCCAGCCGAGATCGCCACCCTGCAAGGCGTCGGGCGCGTCCGAAAACTGCGCCGAAATCTGGGCGAATTCAGCACCGCCCCGCAATGCCGCCAGTGCCTGCGCAGCGCGTTTGCGGCGTCCCTCAATCTGCGCCGTGGTGGCCTGTTCGGGGACCTGCACCAGAATATGGGCGAGGCGAAACTCCTGGTCATTGCTGGCTTCGCGGGTTTCGAGCGCGAGTTGGGTATCGATCTCGGCCTCGGTGACGGCAATGCTGCTTTCCACTTCGCGCTCGCGCAAACGGCCGATGATCGCTTCGTTGCGGATTTCCTCGCGGAAACGCTTCCAGGACATGCCGTCCTGTTCCAACACACGGCGGAAGTCGGTCATCGACAGATTGTTTTCATCGGCGATGCGCTGCAATATCTTGTCCAGGTCGCCGTCGCTGACGCGCACGCCGGTATCGTCGGCTTCCTGCACCTGCAGGAGATCATTGATCATGCGTTCCAGCAGCTGCTTTTGCAGCGTGTCCTGGGGCGGCAATGAAGTGCCCTGCTTCTGCAGCTGCTTGACGATCGTCGACATGCGTTCGTTCAGGGCGTTCATGGTGATCACATCATTGTTGACCACGGCGACAATGCGGTCGAGCTGAGCGATACCGCCAGGCTTGGCTGGAGTCGGCTTCATATCCGGACGCGGGGCTGCCGATGTGGCCGGCGTCAGCGCGGGAAACAGCGGGTTCGGCGCCGCCGGTGCCGCGAGCTGTGCCGCGGCCGGCAATGCCGCGGTCAGGCAGAAGGCGATGGCGCCGATGCGTAGCAGGGAAATCGGAAGTTTCATGGCGGACATCTCACATTAGATCGGGGCGGTAACAAATTCGATCCCGCCACCTTGCGGCGTTACTGGGCGGCATCGCTGTCGCGATCTTCCGACCGCTTATAGCCAGCAATGTTCTGTTTGAGCGTTTCAAACGGATTGATCCCCAGTTTGGACAGCCCTTTGAGTTCAAGCTGGAACTGGACGGAATTGGAATATTGCTGGGTTGCCGTGGCGAAACGATGCGCAACCAGCCTGAATTCCCAACACCCCTTATTATACTCGACCCCCAACAGACCCTCGATCAAGCGCCGGTCGGAAAGCGAGTGATTGACGCGCGCCAGCATCGTCCAGCCCGGCGCCGCGCGCCCAAACGGCCACTGCGTGGAAATATCGATCTGCTTCAGGGAGTCGCGCGTGAAGCGATAGCTGAAATTGAGAATGCGCCCGCCCTCGCCGTTGTAGCGGGCGGCGACATTCGTTTTCTGGAACTGGCTTTGCGAAGCGCCGTACTGGAAACTGGAGTCCAGGAACCACTGGTCCGAAACCTGGCCCGATACCGCCGCCAGCAGGTCCGAGCGCCCGACGCTGCCTACAGTTTCCGCGGTGGCCGTGCTATTGGAGAGAGAAACCCGCTGCGCCTGGTAGGAGTAACGCTGGCCGATGGCGGCGCGCAGGCGCTCGATACCGGTCAGGTTTTCGATGAAGCGCGTGGTTATGGCGGCGGTCAGTTGCTTGGCGTCCGAAATGCGGTCTCCGCCGATGAACCGATTGTCGCTGAAGATCTGCGTGAAATTGAAGTCGGTTTCGGAAGTGGAAAAGATCGGGATCGTGGACTGGTCGCGGTAGGGGACATACAGAAAAAACAGGCGCGGCTCCAGGGTCTGCGTAAAGCCCTGCCCGCCGAAGCTGGTCGGTCGCTCGAAAGCAAGACCGCCGTCCAGGCTCAGGATCGGCAGGGTGCGCGTTTGGCTTTCATAGCCGCTGGTGTTCTCGGTCAGGTCGTAACGCGTCATGTGATAGCCGATTTTCGGCGTCAGATAGCCATACGGCTGGGTCAGCGAATACGCGACCGAGGGGTTGAGCAGCAGACGTCTGCCGCTCACCAGGGATGGGTGCAGAAAATCGGTGAACTCGCCGGTGGCGTTGAATTCCAGGCCCTGTGCGCGTGCCGGGCGCGCATTGAAGGTGATCTGCGGCGCCAGGCGATAGGGAGTGACCACCGGCGCCAGCGGATCCTGCAGAGTCTGAAAACTCAAATGGCGAACGCTGAGGTTGCCAAAGTCGGAGTTGTAGTTGAGCGCAAAGTCGCGCGGCAGATTGGTTTGCGCGGTGTTGGAGATGCGTGTCGACAGGTCGCGGAAATAGCCGTCGTCCGAGACCTTCTGCGCATTGATGCTGCTGCTCCAGCGGTCGGAAAGGCCATTGCCGATCAGGCCGCCAAATGCGCCTGTCAGGTTCTGGTAATGCCGCAGCGAAAACAGGTAGCGGTCGGTGTTGGTTTTGCGGTCGTTAGGCAGATACTCGGAATCGAACTGGCCGATATATTGCTCGCCGAGGTAGCGGGCCTCGGTGCTGACTTGGACGCCGCGCTTGCTGAAAATCTTTGGCGTGATCGTGGCGTCGTGATTGGGCGCGATATTCCAGTAAAACGGCACCGCCAGTTCGAGACCGCTATTCGAAGACGAGCCGAAGGTCGGCGCCAGCAACCCCGATTTGCGCTCGTTGTCCAGCGGAAAATTCATGTATGGGACATACAGTATCGGCACCCCCTTGAATTCGATCCGGCCGTTGTAGCCGGTGCCGATATTGCTGGCGCGATCCAGCAACAGCTCGGAAACACGCAGGAACCAGTCTTCCTCGCCGACCTTGCAGGTGGTGTAGGAGGCGCCGAACAGGCGTTCCTTGTCCGGTCCTTCAAAGTTCATGCTGTCGGCCGCGCCGCGGGCCTCGTAACGCTGGGTCGGGCGGGTCGGGCTCTTGCCGAAAAGAAAGGTCGGGGTCAGCAGGTTGCCGACTTCGGCGTCGATGCGCAATTTGAGGTTGCTGCCGGTGATGGTGTCGCCGTCGCGCCGCAGGCGCAGATTGCCGGGTGCGGATGCGGTGTCAGTCTCCTGGTCGTAGTCGATGCGCTCGGCGAACACTTCGATGTTGTCCTGGCGCAACACCACGCTTCCCTTGGCGGACAAGGTTTTCTGGTTGGTGCCGGAAATTTCATCCGCCTCGATCGAGCGCGGGCCGTCTTTGCGACGCATCAGCAGGGCGCCCGGTGTCGGGATCACGGTATTGGCTTTGCGCCCCTCGTTGATTGCCCGGTCAAGTTCGGCCTGGCTCGGTGCATTCGATTGCTGGGCGTATGCGGCCGGGGGCAGGGCCACTGCGCCGGCCAGCAGTGGCGCCAGCGCCAGCGCGAGGCGGCAGCGGCGGACCGGGGGAATATCGCGAAAAGGGCGTCGCACGAAAGGTATCGGGTCCATCAAAAAATGTGAGAGCGCGGGAGGAGTTGGAGGCAGTCGGACCGCGAGTGATAATATCGGGCGACCAAGACCCAACAATGAAATCAAATGAACGATGTGAATGCTGCCGCTCGCATGACGGCTCTTGTTGCCTGGCTTAACGCGGAGCTTGGCAGGACCGACTATCGCATCGAACCCGCTTCCGCAGATGCCAGCTTCCGGCGCTATTTTCGCATAACGCTGGCGGGGCAAACGAGCATCGTCATGGACGCACCTCCCGAGCAGGAAGACTGCCGCCCCTTTGTCAGGGTGGCGGCACTGCTGGCGGACGCGGGTGTGGCGGTGCCGCGGGTGCTTGCCCAGGATCTGGCGCAGGGATTTTTACTGCTGAGCGATGTGGGCAGACAGACTTATCTGGATATCCTTGACGAGGACAATGTCGATCCGCTGCTGCGCGGGGCCGGCGACACGCTGATCAAATGGCAACTGGCCTCAAAGCCGGCGGTGCTGCCCGTCTACGACCGCGCCCTGCTGGAGCGCGAGCTGCGCCTGTTCCCGGATTGGTACATCGACAAACATATGCAGACTGAACTGTCGGCAGAGCAGCAAAGCAGCCTGCAGGATGTCTTCACCGCGATCGTCAACGCCAATCTGGCGCAGGCGAACGTTTATGTGCATCGCGATTACATGCCGCGTAATTTGATGGTCAGCCCGGAATTGCCGGCGAATGTGCCTGCCGTCCTCGATTTCCAGGATGCGGTGTACGGGCCGATCAGCTACGACATTGCCTGCCTGTACAAGGACGCGTTCATTTCCTGGGACGAGGAGCGCGTGCTTGACGGCACCATTCGCTACTGGGAAAAGGCCAAAAAGGCCGCCCTGCCGGTGCCGCCGGACTTTGGCGACTTCTATCGCGATGTGGAGTGGATGGGCCTGCAACGCCATCTCAAGGTGCTGGGCATTTTTGCGCGTATCAACTATCGCGACGGCAAGCCGAAATACCTGGCCGATACGCCCCGTTTTGTGAATTATGTCCGCCGCACCGGCGAGCGCTATACCGCCCTGTTTCCCCTGATCAGGCTGTTCGACAAGTTGAAGATCGACGATGGCAGGGCAAAAATCACCGGCTACACATTTTAATGTGGGGCGCGTCCGTCTCCTGTCATGAATGATTACAAGGCAATGATTTTTGCGGCCGGGCGCGGTGAGCGTATGCGTCCGCTGAGCGATGTCACACCCAAGCCGCTGCTTCGACTGGCCGACAAACGCCTGATCGAATATCCGCTGTATGCCCTGGCGCGTGCCGGCTTTGGTCAGGTCGTGATCAATACCGCCTGGCTGGGGGCGCAGTTCGAGTCGGCTCTGGGCGATGGCGCCAAGTATGGCCTGACTATCGCCTATTCGCATGAGGGCGAGGCGCTGGAAACCGTGGGGGGCATCGTGAAAGCCGCCCCAATGCTGGGCTCCGGGCCATTTGTCACCACCAGTGGCGACGTCTATACCGACTTCGATTACGGCAGATTGGTGCCGGTACTGGCACGTATTGCGTGTGGCGAAGTCGATGCGCATTTTGTGCTGGCCGACAACCCGCCATTTCATCCGGAGGGGGATTTCGCGCTCCGGAACGGCCTGGCCAGCCGCAGCGGGCAAAAACTCAATTACTCGGGTATTGCCTGCTGGCATCCCCGGCTGTTTGCCGGTATGGTTGCAGGCGAGAAGAAAAAACTGTTTCCCTGGGCGAACGCGTTGGTGGATGCCGGCAGGGTTTCCGCCGAGCATTATCATGGCCTGTGGGAAAACATCGGTACCCCGCAGCAATTGGCAGCACTAAGCCGTAAAATGACGGCTTGAAGGTTTCTCTTTAACGAAGCGTTGCCCCCGCGAGGGCACACGAATCTTCCCCGAAAGGCTGAATATGAAACGCGAATTGCCGCCGGTCCCGGTTGTCGTCCCCAATGTCAAAGCGCACGCCAAGCGCCGTGCGCGGCTGACGAAGATCCTGAACGAGGGATTGCTGCTGGTGCCGACCTCGCATGAACGCGCGCGCAATGCCGACGCGCACTACGACTATCGCTGGGACAGTTATTTTTACTACCTGACCGGCTTTCGCGAACCTGAGGCCGTGATCGCCATCACCCTGGGCAAGAAGCCTCGTCATATCCTGTTCTGCCGCGATAAAAACCTGGAGCGCGAAATCTGGGACGGTTTCCGCTTTGGTCCGGCCATGGCCAAGGAGATCTTCGGATTCGATGAAGCCTATTCCATCACGGAGCTGGAATCACGCATCCCGGACTTGATGACCAACTGCGACGTGGTGCACACCCCGCTGGGCGCCGATGCGGAATGGGATCAGTCGATCAGCCGCTGGTTGAACGTGGTGCGCGCCAAGATACGCACCGGGATTACCGCGCCGGTGGAATTGAAGGACGCGCGCCACACCCTGAATGCGATGCGTCTGATCAAGGATGAGGTCGAGATCGACATCATGGCCCGCGCCGGTAAAATTTCTTCGGACGCGCATGCGCGCGCGATGAGACTCGCCAAGCCCGGCATGTTCGAGTATCAGGTTGAGGCCGAGGTGCTGCACGAATTCATCCGCAACGGCGCGCGTCAGCCCGCCTATGGCAGCATCGTTGCAGCCGGCGCCAATGCCTGTGTGCTGCACTACCGCGAAAACTCCGCGCCGCTCAGGAAAGGCGAGTTGATGTTGATTGACGCCGGCTGCGAACTGGAAAGCTATGCCGCCGATATCACCCGCACTTTTCCGATTGCGTCGAAATTCAGCGGTCCGCAAAAGGATATTTATGAGCTGGTGCTCGAATCCCAGCTGGCCTGCATCAAGGCGGTGAAGCCGGGGGCGCCGTTCGGCAAATATCACGAAGTGGCCGTCAATGTGCTGGCACAGGGGCTGATCGACCTGAAACTGTGCCGGGGCAGCCTCGCCAAAGTGATCGAAACCGAGGCCTACAAACAGTTTTATATGCATCGCGCCGGCCACTGGCTGGGGCTGGATGTGCATGATGCGGGCGACTACAAGCGCAATGGCAAATGGGTGGGACTGGAACCCGGCATGGTGCTGACCGTGGAGCCCGGCTTGTACATCCGGCCTGCGGATAATGTGCCCAAGCATTTCTGGGATATCGGCGTGCGCATCGAGGATGATGTGCTGATTACCAAAACCGGCAACCGCGTCCTCACGGCCAGCTGCCCGAAATCCGTCAAGGACATCGAAGCGCTGACGGCAGGCTGATATCGGCCGGGCACCGGACATCATGAACGTAACGGTTATCGGTGCCGGACCGGTAGGGGCCACGTTCGCCCTGCACGCCAGACAGGCTGGCCTGGACGTGGCGCTGCTGGAGGCCCGCGAAGGGCCATCGCGCGAGTCGCGTACCCTGGCGCTTTCCTGGGGCAGCCGCGAGATCCTCGATGAAGCCGGCGTCTGGATTGAGGCCTTGCAGGCGACTGCGATTCACTCGATCCATACCTCGCAGAAGGGCGGCTTCGGCCGTGTCGATCTGTCGCGCGAGGACGGTGGTGTGGAAGCCCTCGGCTATGTGCTGAACTATGCGGAGTTGCAGGCAGCGCTGGACGCGGAACTTGAGCGTCAGGGCATTGCCGTCATTCGCGGCGCCGTAGTATCGGCGATTGATCGGTCCGGAGAACACGCCGGGATTAGCTATGCATTTCGCGGCGGCGAACAGCGGCTGGCGACAGATGTCGTGGTGCTCGCCGATGGCGGCGCGAATCTCGGCAAGGTGCCGGCGATTAGGATTGCCGAGAAAGACTATGGCCAGTCTGCCTTGCTCGCCCATATCCTTGCGGATAGTCCGCATCGACATCGCGCTTTCGAGCGATTTACCGGCGAAGGACCGGCCGCCCTGTTGCCGAAGCGCGGCGAATGCGATTACTCGATGGTCTGGGTTGCTTCGCCCGTACGCATCGAGAGCTTGAAAGCGCTGGATGCCGGCGCATTTTGTGCGGCGTTCCAGGACCACTTCGGCTACCGCGCCGGCAGGTTCCTGCAGGTCAAAAACCGGCGCAGCTATCCGCTGAGATTGCGCACCGTTTCCTCTCCGGTGGCCGGGCGTGTGGTGGTGATCGGCAATGCTGCCCAGGCCTTGCATCCGGTTGCCGGCCAGGGGTTCAATCTGGGCCTGCGTGACGCCATCGATCTTGCGCGAGGTCTTGCCGGACATGAGCCCCAGTCCGTGGATATGCGTCTGCAGCGTTATGCGGCGACGCGCTCGCAGGACGTGTCGCGCAGCGTCGGTTTCACGGATTTTTTGGTAGGCGCTTTTTCGCGCGACGATGCGCTGCTGCGCGTGCCGCGCGGCTTGGCTCTGGCAGCTGTCGACTTGCTGCCGTCCGTGCGCCGCGCCTTGGCCCGGCGCATGTTGTTTGGCGCAGTGCGCTGAACTTTGTCCATGACCAGTCCTCTCGACCGTATCGTCATCGTCGGCGCAGGCCCGGTCGGGCTGGCTTTCGCGCTGGCGGCATCGCGCCTGCGCGATTGCGAAATCACCGTGGTCGAGCGTCAGGCGCTGGTGTCCCACACACTGGGAGACAAATTCGATCATCGGGTCTATGCGTTATCTCCGGGCTCACGTGCCTTGCTGCAGGAATTGGATGTTTGGAAACTGCTCGACAGCAAGCGCATCACCCCGGTCCGCGCCATGCAGGTGTTTGGCGACGCCAATCAAGATGGCGATGGCGGCGAGATCGATTTCAGCCAAGGCAGTCCGCTTGCTTTTATTGTTGAGCATGCGGCGCTGATGAATGCCCTGTATGCGGCAGTGAGCGCAAAATGCGAACACATCAAGGTAATCGACAAGACGGAAGTCGCCGCGATCGATTTTATAGGTGTTGCCGGTACAGTGGAAGTCAGCTTGGCCGGTCATGCCCGGCTTGAGGCGGAACTGCTGGTAGCCGCCGATGGTGGTATGTCGCGTGTGCGTGCCATGGCTGGCATCGGCGCACGGGTCAAGGACTACGATAGCGATGGCGTGGTCGCCAATTTCCATACCGAACACGGTCATGGTGGAGTGGCACGGCAATGGTTTTCCGCGCAGGGGGTACTGGCCTGGCTGCCATTGCCGGGGAATCAGGTGTCGATTGTCTGGTCGGTCACGGCAGGCCGCGCCAAGGAGCTGGAAGGACTGGATGATGCCGCGTTCTCTGTAGCGGTCGCCGATGCAGGAAACCATGCTCTGGGCGGGTTCAGCCTGAGTTCATCGCGTGCGCGCATCCCGCTTAAACGGGTGTCGGCCGCGCAATGGGTGCGGCCGGGCCTAGTGCTGATTGGCGATGCCGCGCATTCGATTCACCCGCTGGCTGGCCAGGGTGCAAACCTCGGTTTTGCCGATGTCGCGATGCTGTTTAAAGTGCTGCGTGACCGCGTGCCGTTGTCGCGCCCGGGTGACCTTGCCCTGTTGCGCCGCTATGAGCGTGCCCGTCGCGAAGACGCGCTCGCCATGGGAGAAATTACCGATGGGCTGCGTTCTCTGTATCTGAGTGATGCCATCCTCGCAAAGGTAGTGCGGCGCGATGGCCTCAATCTGGTCAACCGTTTGTCGGCGACGAAGGCGATGCTGATCGCCCGTGCCATAAAATAGTATGCAAAGCTGGTGAACCAACGACATCCACGGTAATCAGACAATACTGCTCCCAATACCCTGCTGCCCCAATCGCGAAGGATATCCCGTGAAATTTTCGAAACCAGCCGCATTGCTCGCGCTTGCCGGCCTGATGGCGGCCGGTGCCGTGTTCGCCGATGCTGATCAGGTCAGGAAAGAAGTCGAGAAAAAATTTCCCGAAGTCAAAATAGAGCGCGTGACCAAGACGAACTATGGCGGCCTTTACGAGATCTTTGCAGGAAACGAAATTCTGTATGCCGATGAGAAGGTGACGTTTCTGGTGCTCGGCAGCCTGATCGATACGCAGACGCGCAGCAATATCACCGAAGCCCGCATGCAGAAACTGACGGCGATCAAATTCGACGATCTGCCGTTCGATCAGGCAATCAAGCTGGTGCGCGGCAACGGTTCGCGCCGCCTGGCGATTTTTGAGGATCCGAACTGCGGCTACTGCAAGCGCTTCGAACAGGATGTCAATCAGCTCGAAAACGTCACAGCCTATATTTTTACTTACCCGATCCTGTCGCCTGATTCGATCACCAAATCGAAATCGATCTGGTGCTCGCCGGATCGCCTGAAGGCATGGCAGGACCAGATGTTGCGCGCGCAGGCGCCGACGGCCGCCGGCACCTGTGATACGCCGGTGGATAGACTGGTGGCGCTGGGCCAGCGCCTGCGCATCAACGGTACGCCGACGACCTTCTTTGAAAGTGGCGACCGGATTTCCGGAGCGATCCCCAAGGATCAGATCGAAGCCCGGCTGATCGCCGCAGGTCCCGCTGCGCCGGGGACACCGACGATCAAATGATTGCCGCTTTCGGCGGCGATCATTCCGTAAAAGGGCGCTGCGGCGCCCTTTTTATTGTCCTGTTGCCATGGCTGTGCTGTTTCAGGCGGTCCTGACCAAGGCGGGCACGATGAATAGCAATGTTCGGGCCGGCGCGGCACCAGAAGGCGATGGTCATGGCTGGGCCCCTTGGGTGGTGCAAGCTTATCGCGCCTGGGGTGCAGCCTGTGTGGTCGGCTGGGGCGCGGCAGCGGCCGCCGCCGTTGCCGCATTAGGGTCGTAGCCTCTGGGCAGCAGAACCCACATGCGGCCCTGCTGTTTCATCTTGCCCGCCTGGTTGCCTCCGGCATCGCCGAAACCCCAGAAGAAGTCGGCTCGCACTGTGCCCGCAATGGCGCCACCTGTATCCTGGGCCACCATCAGGCGATTCAATTCGTTCTTGCTGTTGGGAAAAGTGGTCGATAAATAAACCGGTGCGCCTAGCGGAATTACGCGCGCATCGACCGCGAGCGAACGTTCGGCGGTCAGCGGTACCCCCAATGTTCCGATGGGGCCGCTCAAACCGGCCGGCAATTCCTTAAAGAACACATAGCTCGGATTGCCGTTCATGAATTGCTGCACCTTATCGGGGTTGCGCCGCGCCCATTCCTTGATGCCCTGCATCGAGGCGCGTTCCAGCTTGAGCTCGCCGCGACGGATCAGCAGACCGCCCAGCGACTTGAAGGGATGGCCGTTTTGATCGGCGTAACCCACACGCATACGGCTGCCATCCGGCAGCTGAATCTGTCCCGAACCCTGGATCTGCAAAAAGAAAGACTCGACTGCGTTGTCCACCCAGGCAATTTCGAGGCCGCGCAACGGGGCAGTTTCACCTTCGCTGTCGATCGCGCTGCGTTCGAGGTAGGGCACCAGTTTGTTGCCGACCAGTCTTCCGCGCAGTCGGCGGCCTTTGAGATCCGGATAGACCTCGGCCAGATCGACCGTGATCAGATCCTGCGGGGGCCCATAAAGCGGGTAGCGAAATTCGGCGGTGCGGGTGCGGCTGCCGCGCAGCAGCGGCTCGTAATAGCCGGTGATCAGGCCGGTATCGGTTTCGTCGGCGTTGACAACGCGGAACGGCGCAAAGTTGTCGATAAAAAATTGCCGGATCTCGGCTGTTTTTGCCTTTGATTGCGCCAGAACCGTGGCGCGACTACATACGTCCTGCCATTCCGGCTTGCCGGCCAGTGCCGTGCAGCCTTGGACAAATGCGGCGAAAGCATCGCCGGGGTCATCCGCAGCAAAGTCGGGCAATTTCGACCACTCGCCAAGCTCCAGGCGGCCGCGCGACGCTTCGGTGACAGGAGTGGTGGGTGCCGGCTGCTGGGCGATTGTCGGCTCAGCCGTTTCCGGGGTCGGGCATACCGGACATGCGCTGCACGGCCCGCCGCATGGCATCGAGACCGATATTTCTCTTTCGGTGGCGCAGCCACCCAGGGCGATGGCAGCAGCAAGGGCAAGTGACGAGAGAAGTCGGTTGCAGTTGTTACGGAAATACGTGATGGCTGGCATGGAGGACGGCATGCGCCGAGTATACAATCGACACATCTTCAAATTTGCGGGAGACCCCCATGGGGTGGGTATTTTTTCAGGTGTTCCTGGCGTTCGGAATGGGCGTGCTGATCGTCTGGTGGACATGGCCGAAGAACAGGGAACCGCGCAGGGACAAGGATGTCGATCAGCCTGCCGAACCTGCGGCCGGCGACAAGAAATAGGCGCCGTCGGTGTCAGAACGGTGGATCAATGCAACACGCGCGGCACCGATAGTGTAAATTCCGGGATCATGGCGTCGAATTTGGTACCGTCTTCCGCCAGCATTTGGTAGCTGCCACGCATGGTGCCGACAATAGTGTTGATCGATGAGCCGCTGGTGTATTCGAAATGCTCGCCAGGCTTGAGCACGGGTTGCTCGCCGACCACGCCCATGCCGCGCACTTCCTGCACCTGATTGTCGGCGTCGGTGATCAGCCAGTGCCGGCTGATCACCTGTGCGCTTACCTGGCCGACATTTTCGATGCGGATGGTATAGGCGAATACATACTGGTCGTTTTCCTCATCCGACTGATCGGGCAGAAAAAACGATTGCGCAGTGACTTTGACGTCGTATTTCTTGGCTTCGCTCATGGTGGAATCCTAACATGCGTTCCCGGCGACTGCGGAATTCGGGGGCGATGCAAACTTGCCGGACAAGTTCGCGTAAAATCCGGCACCATGACCTTCCGCATAGCCCCCTCCATTTTGTCTGCCGACTTCGCCCGCCTCGGGGAAGAGGTGCGCAATGTGATCGAGGCCGGTGCCGACGTCATTCATTTCGACGTGATGGACAATCACTACGTGCCGAACCTGACTATCGGCCCCCTGGTTTGCGAGGCGGTGCGGCCGCATGCCAAACGCGTCGATGGTGCAAAGGTGCCAATCGATGTGCATCTGATGGTGAAGCCGGTCGATCGCATCGTGCCGGACTTCGCCAAGGCCGGTGCCGACATCATTTCCTTTCATCCGGAAGCCTCCGAGCACATTGATCGCACTTTGGGCCTGATTCGTGAATGCGGTTGCAAGGCGGGACTGGTGTTCAATCCGGCAACGCCGCTGTCGTATCTCGATCATGTGATGGACAAGCTCGATCTGATCCTGATCATGTCGGTAAATCCGGGGTTTGGCGGGCAGAAATTCATTCCGGCGGCACTGTCGAAATTGCGTGAGGCGAAACAGCGCATTACGCAATCCGGAAAGCCAATCTGGCTGGAGGTCGATGGTGGTGTCAAGACCGACAATATTGCCGAAATTGCCCGGGCGGGCGCGGATACTTTCGTCGCCGGCTCGGCCATATTCGGGGGTGGCAATTATGTGCAGAAAATCGCGACGATGCGTGCCGAACTGGCAAAGGCGGGCACATGAATTCCGCCATGCAGGCTGCTACTGAGCTCAACGTTTCGCAACAGGCCGATGCTTCAAGCTCAAGCTCAAGCGCTGGCGCGGCTTCCGAGGCGGATGCCTTGGAGATGCCCGTGGATGCTGGTTCTCCGACCGACGCCATTTCGGGAGTTGCGCCGGGCGCAGCCGAACCGAAGAAAATCCGCTACCGGGCCAAGCCCAAGTTCAGCTTTCCGCTGCATGCCAAGGCAGTGTTGCTCGATCTGGACGGGACGTTGCTGGACACCGTGGGCGACATCATCGCCGCCGCCAATATGATGCGCGCTACGCTGGGTTTTGCGCCGCTTGAGGCCGCTGCCATTCGCAATTTCGTCGGCAAAGGCATTGCCAATCTGGTGGCCAGGACACTGAAGGACGCCGTCGGCGAAGTGGGACCCACCGCGCTGAAGGTGGCGGTAGCCAACTTCGATCGTCAATACGAAACCTGTTTCACCGCCACCAGCAAGCCTTATCCGCGGGTGCTGGAAGGCCTGGATGCGTTCCGGGAGGCCGGCCTCCGGCTGGGTTGCGTGACCAACAAGGCGACTAAATTCACCGAGCCCCTGCTGGCCGCGACCGGGTTGCGCGATTACTTCGAGATCGTGGTGTCCGGTGACACCCTGGCGGAAAAAAAGCCCCATCCTCTGCCGCTCAAACACGCCGCTGCTTTTTTCAACATCAAACCCGAAGAAATGCTGATGATCGGCGACTCGATCAATGATGCGGAAGCGGCGCGCGCCGCCGGCAGCCCCGTGTTTATCGTGCCATATGGTTACAATGAGGGCATCGAATTGCGGGGGCTCGATTGTGATGCGTTCATCGACGATATCCCGGCTGCCCTGAAATTCGTTAAACTGGCGTCCTAGCAAGCCTTTCCAATTCTTTTCTTTTTCTCCCTTTGATCATGTGTGTTTTCACAAATGCGGTTTCGTGGTGGCGGTGGCAAAACTGGCGCTGATCCTCGCGCGCCCCTGTTTTGCCCGGTAGTACCCGTCCAACCGTATTTGCAGGAAACATCATGACCGAATCCGACTTCCAGCGTCTCGCCACGCTCGGCTATAACCGAATCCCGGTAACCTTGGAGACATTTGCGGATCTCGATACGCCGCTGTCGATTTATCTCAAGCTTGCCAATCGGCCGCATTCCTATCTGCTCGAATCCGTGATCGGCGGGGAGCGCTCCGGGCGCTATTCCATCATCGGCCTGCCGGCGCGCGAGTGGCTCGAAGTTCGCGGCCGCGAGATTGCCGTGGTCCGTGCCAAAATCGGCGGGGCAAGCGAGAAGACCGAGCACAAGTTTGTCGATGACCCGCTCGTTTTTGTTGAAAAATATCGCAACCGCTTCAAGGCGGCACCAATCGACGGTCCGTTGCGCTTTGCCGGCGGTCTTGCCGGTTATTTTGCCTACGACACGGTGCGTTATATCGAGGCCAAACTCGCCAAACATCTGGACGATAAATTCGCGGTCAAACACGATCCCCTAGGGGTGCCGGACATTGTGCTGATGCTGTCGGATGAATTGGCGGTAGTCGACAATCTGTCGGGCAAGCTGCACCTGATCGTCTATGCCGATCCGTCCCAGCCCGATGCCTTGGTCAATGCGCGGCGGCGGCTGACAGAATTGAGGATCGGGTTGCGCAGCCAAGCGCCGTTGCCGGTGTATGTCCCGGGCGGCCCGCCCGCCGCGCCAAAATCCGAGATCGGTAAAGAGACCTTCCTCAAGGCAGTCGCCAGGGCCAAACGCTATATCGTCGATGGCGACATCATGCAGGTACAGATCTCGCAGCGCATTTCGCAGGCTTTCGATGCGCCGCCGATCAATCTGTACCGCGCGCTGCGCTCCATCAATCCGTCGCCCTATATGTTCTACTTCGATATGGGCGAGTTTCATATCGTCGGCGCCTCGCCGGAAATCCTGGTGCGGCAGGAGGGCACGAAAGTCACTGTGCGGCCGATTGCCGGTACGCGCAAGCGCGGTGCCACCCCCGAGCAGGACAAGGTGCTGGAGGCAGAGTTGCGCAATGACCCCAAAGAACTCGCCGAGCATCTGATGCTGATCGATTTGGGGCGCAATGATATCGGCCGCATCGCCAAGGTCGGCAGCGTGAAAGTCAGCGAGCAATTCGTGGTCGAACGCTATTCGCACGTAATGCACCTGGTCTCGAATGTCGATGGCGAAATCAACGAGGGTGTCGGCCCCATCGACCTGCTGCGCGCCACTTTCCCGGCCGGGACGGTGACAGGTACGGCCAAAGTGCGGGCGATGGAAATCATCGATGAGCTGGAACCCTCGAAGCGCGGCATCTATGCCGGCGCGGCAGGTTATCTCGGCTTTAACGGCAATATGGATTTGGCCATTTCAATTCGTACCGGCGTTGTGAAGGATGGCGTGCTGTATGTGCAGGCTGCCGCTGGTATCGTTGCCGATTCGGTGGCCGAACTGGAGTGGCAGGAGACCGAGAACAAGGCGCGCGCCCTGCTGCGCGCAGCCGAAATGGTTGCCTCGGGAATCGATTCGGCGGGATGAGGAAATGAATATGAACAAATTGATCGATCTGCGTAGCGACACGGTAACCAGGCCCTCGGCCGGAATGCGCGCCGCAATGGCTGCCGCCGAAGTGGGCGATGATGTTTTTGGCGATGATCCCACGGTAAACGCCCTGCAGGCGCGTGTCGCGGAAATGGTCGGGATGGAAGCCGGACTGTTTCTGCCCAGTGGGACCCAGAGCAATCTGGTGGCGCTGATGGCGCATTGCCAGCGCGGTGAGGAATACATCGTCGGCCAGGACGCTCATACCTACAAATACGAGGGCGGCGGTGCGGCCGTCCTGGGCAGCATCCAGCCGCAGCCGCTGGAAAATGCACCAGATGGGACGATCCCGCTCGCCAAGATCCGCGCAGCGGTCAAACCGGACGATGCTCACTTCGCGCGCACCCGCCTGATCGCGCTCGAGAACACCATTGGTGGCAAGGTGGTTGCGGAAAGCTATCTCGCCGAGGTAAGGGCCTTCGCGGTGAGCGCTAAACTCAGTACCCATTTGGACGGCGCCCGTGTGTTCAACGCCGCAGTCAAAACCGGGCGCGAGGTGAAGGATATCTGCCGGCATTTCGATTCGGTTTCAGTGTGTCTGTCCAAAGGACTGGGTACACCGGCAGGCTCGGTATTGTGCGGAAACCGCGACTTCATCCGCGCCGGTCACCGCTGGCGCAAGATGTTGGGCGGCGGTATGCGCCAGGCCGGTGTATTGGCGGCGGCCGGGCTCTACGCGCTGGAGCACAATATCGGCCGCCTTGCCGAGGACCACGATAATGCAGCCCACTTGGCGACGTCTCTGGCGGCGATTCCACCATTGCAGGTTTCCATACCGGATACCAATATCCTGTTCGTGGATGTTCCGACAGCGCATTGTGCGGCGCTTGCGCAGCACCTTCACCAGCACGACATCCATGTGCTGATTGGACCGAAGACCCGCCTGGTCACGCATCTCGATGTGTCGCGCGCGCAGATCGAACAGGTGGCTGCCGCGTTCAGGTCTTTTTTTGAACGTGCAGCGCAGCAGATCGCATAGAGGAACAGTATGCTTCTCATGATCGACAATTACGACAGCTTCACTTACAACCTGGTGCAGTATTTTGGTGAACTGGGCGAAGAGGTTGTCGTCAAGCGCAATGACGAAATTTCGGTGGCGGGCATCGAGCAGTTGCGCCCCGATCGGCTGGTCATCTCTCCAGGGCCTTGCTCGCCTACCGAAGCAGGCGTGTCGGTGTCGGCAGTCGAAAAACTGGCCGGCAAATTGCCGATTCTGGGCGTATGTCTGGGCCACCAAAGTATCGGCCAGGCATTCGGCGGCAGGATTGTCCATGCCAAGACTTTGATGCATGGCAAAACCTCACAGGTGGCGCATAGCGATGTTGGCGTGTTTGCCGGCCTGCCCTCGCCATACCGGGCAACGCGCTATCACTCGCTGGTGATCGAGCGCGAGACTTGTCCGGATTGCCTGGAAGTCACTGCCTGGACCGAAGACGGTGAAATCATGGGGGTGCGCCACAAGACGCTGGCTGTGGAAGGCGTGCAGTTTCACCCCGAGTCGATCATGACCGAACACGGGCATGCCTTGCTCGCCAATTTTCTGAAGATGACGGTCTAAGGCCGCATTTCGACAACCCGGAGCTTAATGCCGATGTTTACTTCCCAGGAAGCGATCAACCGATTGTCGGATAAACGCGAGATTTTCTTCGATGAAATGGTCGACCTGTTCCGCCAGGTGATGGAAGGCGGGGTCACGCCGGTGCAACTGGCGGCGATCTTGATGGGCCTGCATGTGAAAACGGAAAGCGTGTCCGAAATCGCCGCTGCCGCGCAGGTGATGCGCGAATTTGCCACCAAGGTGGACGTCGGCGACATGGCCAACCTGGTGGACACCTGCGGCACAGGTGGCGACAAGGCGCATACCTTTAATATTTCGACTACGGCTGCATTTGTTGCGGCGGCGGCCGGCGCCAAGGTGGCCAAACATGGGGGACGCTCGGTCTCGTCAAAATCGGGCAGCGCCGATGTGCTTGAGGGTCTGGGCGTGAATCTGAATTTGAGTCCGGCCCAGGTTGCGGAGTCGATCCGGCAGGTGGGCCTCGGTTTCATGTTTGCGCCCAATCATCATCCTGCGATGAAATATGCGGCACCCGTGCGCAAGGAACTGGGGATGCGGACCATCCTCAATATCCTGGGTCCGCTGACCAATCCGGCCGGGGCGCCGAATCAGCTGATGGGCGTGTTTCACGCTGATCTCGTGGGTATCCAGGCGCGGGTGCTGAAGCAGCTGGGATCAAAACATGTGATGGTGGTACATGGCGAAAATGGCCTAGACGAGATTTCCATTTCCGGACCCACTTATGTCGCCGAGCTGAAACACGGGTTTGTCACCGAGTACAAGATCGAGCCCCGGCAATTCGGCCTCGATGTTGCGGCACTCGACTCGATCAGGGCGGTGGACGGCGAGGCCTCCAGAGCAATGGTGCTCTCGGTCCTGGACAATCAGTCAGCACCCGCAAAAGACATTGTGATGCTTAATGCGGGGGCGGCAATTTATGTTTCCGGTCTCGCCAACGATCTGTGGGGCGGCGTCACCAAGGCGCGGGAAATGATCGAATCGGGCAGGGCGCGCGACAAATTGAGTGAACTGGTCAAATTTACTGCCTCGATCAGAAACTAGGAAGCATTGTGTCGGACATCCTGCAGAAAATACTGGCCACCAAGTATGACGAGGTGGCCGCCGCAAAGAGCGTCGTGCCAATCAAGGAATTGCGCGCAAGGATCGCCGATGCTGCGTCGCCGCGAGATTTTGTCGCCGCAATTACGGCTAAACATGTCGCGGGCAAACCGGCTGTCATCGCCGAAATCAAACAAGCGAGCCCAAGTGCGGGTGTGTTTCGTGCTGGCTTGGCCAATGCCCTGTTTGAGCCGGCGCGTTTTGCTGCCAGCTATGAGGCGCATGGCGCGGCATGCCTGTCGGTGTTGACCGACCGTGATTTTTTCCGTGGTAGCACGGACGATCTGATGGCGGCGCGTGCGGCATGCCGGCTGCCGGTGTTGCGCAAGGATTTCATCGTTGATTCCTACCAGATATGGGAGTCACGAGCGATGGGCGCGGACGCCATTTTGTTCATTATGGGTGCTGTCGATATTGCCCAATTCCGGGAGTGGGAAATACTTGCCAATTCGTTAGGGCTTGCGGTGCTGGCCGAATCTCATTGTGAAGCCGAACTGGCCGAGGCCCTGACATTGAGCACGCCGTTAATAGGTATCAATAATCGGGACTTGACAAAATTTTCAACAGATATCAATACCACGCTTGACCTGCGACCAAAGGTTCCGCCAGCAAGAACCGTCGTTTCGGAAAGTGGCATCAGTAGCCCGCAGATTGTTGAGGCCATGTATGCAGCCGGGGTAAAAACGTTCTTGATCGGGGGGGGCCTGATGAGTCGCGCAGACCCTGGGTTGGCGCTACAGGAGCTATTTGGAAACCGTCATTTGACCTGATTTGGCAGTTTTTGCTTGTTGTACAAATGCAACAGGCTTTCTGGTGCAGAGCTAATTTGTGAGGCTCTGCTTGAGCAACAGTGCCAATTTTGGCTAATATGGTATTGGCTTCTTAAAAAGACTTTCGCAATCTGGCTGCGCGGAGAAGTCGCTATACGGGTGCTGTTACCCCCCTTGGAATCGGGGATGCTTTGCCCCTGCGTCGTCTTCTGCAGCTTGAAGTTACGTACCTCAATAGCAATAAAAAGCTTCAACTTAACCCCCAAAGGAGATTTTTGATGAACAAGAAATTGATCGCTCTTGCAGTAGCTGCTGCCACGCTGGCGCCAGCTGTTGTCATGGCGCAAACCGCAAACCCCGTTACGCTTTATGGTCGTCTGTACGGCACGTTTGAATCGGTTGAGACGAGTCACGGTCTTGGCGGTGTAAACAAACCGCGTACCAACCGCGTCAACGATAACTCGTCGTATCTGGGCGTAAAGGGCGTTGAAGATCTGGGTGGTGGTTTGAATGCTTGGTTCCAAATCGAATCCAACGCTCCGGTTGATGCCGGAGGTGGCACGCTTGCCGGCCGTAACAGCGCTGTCGGCCTGCAAGGCGGCTTCGGTACGGTTTTCCTCGGCCGTTGGGATACGCCGCTGAAGACCGCAACGGTCGCGATCGACGTCTGGGGTGATCTGACGATTGCCGGCATCCAGGCGGTTATGAACGATCAAAGCAATTTTCACTTGCGCGCCAACAATACTGCGGGTTACTGGTCGCCTGTCGTAAATGGTTTCCAGGCTAAATTCCATTACTTGGCCCCGGAAAGCAGAACTACTGGTGCTGGCGCCGTCAACCCCTTGGTTTACAGCATGTCGGGCACCTATACGGGTGGCCCTTTCTATGCGGGCTATGCATATGAGCAGCATAAAGACCGTACTGGTACTGAACCCCCTGTAACCGCGACCACTTGCCTTGGTGCGACTTGCGCGGGCTACACTGAAAAGGAACATGCAGTTTTCGGTTCGGTCGTGGTGGGTCCGTTCAAGTTCGGTGCGATTTATGAACAAATTACCAAGACCAGCGCCGTTGTTGTGAATATCCCGAAGCAAAAGGCGTTTATGCTAAACGGTACCTATAATGTCGGCAAGGGCGCATTCGTGGCGCAGTACATGCAAGCCAAGGACGCTATTGCCCAAGTTGTAAACAACCCGACGCACAACAAGATTCAGAACTATTCAGTTGGCTATCAGTACAACTTCACCAAGCGTACCCAAGCCAATGTGCTGTATACCCAAACCTTCAACAACTATGGCGCAAACGGCAACTTTGGCGCGAACAAGGTTGCAGGCCTGACCAGCGGTCAGGACGTGAAGGGCGTGAGCTTCGGTATCCGTCACCTGTTCTAAGCAAGTTTGAAGTAACAGCTACATTGATCGGGCACCGGAAACGGTGCCCGATTTCTTTTATAGTTGGCCTATGAATTTCATCGATCGACTGATTTGCGAACTGGACACAGGTTTACGCACGGTACTGGCACCCGTACATGCGCAGCGTGTTGTCCCCTTCGCGAGCACTGACACCCATGTCGGCGAGCTGGCCGAGGCCGATCGCCGGCAATCCATCGCACTCATGCGGGTGAACCATGCAGGAGAGGTTTGCGCACAGGCCCTTTACCAGGGGCAGGCACTGGTCGCGCGGAAGGAGGAAACGCGCGAGCTACTGGAACGGGCGGCGCATGAAGAGCGTGACCACCTGTCCTGGTGTGGGGAGCGTTTGCGCGAACTCGGTGGGCGCACCAGCGGACTGACGCCGTTATTTTATGCGGGCTCGTTCACCCTTGGCGTAGCCTCAGGCTTGCTGGGAGATCGTTGGAGCATGGGGTTTCTGGTCGAAACGGAGCGCCAAGTAGAGGCACATCTGGATGAGCATCTCGACCGCCTTCCCGCGGCAGATTCGCGCAGCAGGGACGTCCTTGTTGCCATGCGGGCAGATGAGGTCCAGCATGCACAAACCGGCTTGAGCCATGGCGCGATATCGCTGCCTTTGCCCGCCAAAGCCGCTATGCGTGGTATTTCCAAGGTGATGACCGGGACGACCTATTGGGTTTAGTCGTCGTTGCAGAGTGCGCCCACGTGCCACACGCTGCGCAATGGACCAGTCGCTCTCAACTCTCGATGATTTTGAAATCGTGGGTAATTTCTGCGGTTTTGGCGAGCATTGCCGAGGCGGAACAGTACTTTTCCGCAGATAGCGAAATAGCGCGCGATACCTTGCCGGGGTCCAGGCCTTTGCCCGTCACCACAAAGTGAAAATGGATGCGAGTAAAGACTTTCGGGTCTGTGCCGGCACGATCGGCGGACAACTCGACCACGCAGTCGCTGACGGGTTCGCGGCCTTTTTTGAGAATATGGATGACGTCAAAGGCGCTGCATGCACCGGTGCCGATCAGGACCGTCTCCATCGGACGGGGCCCGAGATTGCGCCCGCCCGCGTCGGGTGAGCCATCCATGACAAGGGCATGACCGCTTTCGGTTTCGCCCACAAATGCCACATTTTCAACCCATTTGATGCGTGCTTTCATCTTGTTTCTCCTTGCGAGGCAGTATAAGCCTGAAATAATTCAGGCCGGAACCTAGGTAATGGTCGAGATAAATCATTTGACAGGACAGCCTTGAATTCATTAAAATTTCGGGTTCCGCGATGGGTTTCTTTTAAATGCCGGTTTTCGGCAGCCCACAAGCCACGTGTTCCGGCGTTTTTGCCCTCGGTCAGCCGCATTGATGTTGCCGGGCAATTGGCCAATTTACCTAGTGAGCAATACAAAATGAAAACCTTTTCCGCCAAACCACATGAAGTCGTGCATGACTGGTATGTGGTCGATGCCACAGACAAAATCCTGGGTCGCGTTGCCAGCGAAATTGCGCGCCGTTTGCGCGGCAAGCACAAGCCGGAATTCACCCCGCACGTCGATACCGGCGATTTCATCGTTGTGACCAATGTCGAGAAGCTGCGCGTGAGCGGCAATAAAGCGGAAGATAAGACTTACTTCCGCCATTCCGGCTATCCGGGCGGAATTTATGAGACGAACTTCAACAAGCTTCAGCAGAAGCACCCTGAGCGTGTCTTGGAGAAAGCCGTCAAAGGCATGCTGCCCAAAGGTCCGTTGGGCTATGCAATGATCAAAAAACTCAAGGTGTACGCGGGCGCAACGCACCCGCATACTGCGCAGCAGCCCAAAGAACTCTCCATCTAAGGAACCGCATCATGGTTGGCAAATATAACTACGGCACAGGCCGCCGCAAAAGCTCGGTTGCACGCGTGTTCATGAAGGCCGGCAAGGGCAATATCGTTGTCAACGACAAGCCCTTGGACATCTATTTTTCGCGCGAAACCGGTCGCATGATTGTGCGCCAGCCCCTCGAACTGGTCGGCAGCGTTGATCAATTCGATATCATGGTTACCGTGTTTGGTGGCGGTGAATCCGGCCAGGCTGGCGCGGTGCGCCACGGCATTACGCGCGCGCTGATCGATTACGATGCAAACCTGAAACCGCAATTGTCCAAAGCTGGTCTGGTAACGCGCGATGCCCGCGAAGTTGAACGCAAGAAAGTTGGCCTCCGCAAGGCGCGCCGTCGCAAGCAATTCTCCAAGCGTTAAACAGGCAACATTGGTCTATGTGCAAAAAGCCGCCGATGCGGCTTTTTGCACATTTCATGTGCGTATTTCGTGGTTGATTTTCCGGCGTTTCCAGCTCGAACAGGACCATTGAAATGACTCGATTTCAGCATCCCCCACGGAACAACCCTTCAGGGCGTTGTTGTCGCTGCTGCTATCTGCTGGGATTGTCCCATGAGCAGATGTTTCAATCATTCTGCCGAATTTGCACGCCGCCAAGGAAGTTTCCCGATGCTTAGTCGCCTGAAGCTGCGGGGGTCCTGGCGAAAAATCCGCTCCAAGGTCGGCATTCGTTCCGCGCGCGTGGCGATTCGCTCGCATGTTCCTTGGTACGTCAAAGTCAGTGGCTACGGTGTTGCGATGGGCGTCGCCGCCGCCGTCGCCTGGGGCGTGGTCGACAACAGTTATCGCATCACCGGCTTCAATCGCGAAGAGGCGCAACAGCAACTCGGCACCCTGACCGAAGAAAACCGCAATCTGCAGAAGGCCTATGAGAACACCCGTTCCCTGCTCAACGAGCAGGGCGGGCAGCTAAGGGTGGAGAAAGCCGCCCAGGCCGAACTGGCCAGAAGTGTGGCCCAGTTGCAGGAAGAAAATGCCAGCCTGAAAGAGGACCTGGGTTTTCTGCGCAACATCATGTCCTCGGGCAGCGTGCCCGAAGGGCTCGCCATCGCCAACTTCAAGGTTGAGCCCGATGCGCTGCCCAATGAATACCGCTATCGCCTGTTGCTCACGCAGGGCGGGCAGAGAAAGCAGGATTTCAAGGGCAAGATACAAGTCATCGCCCGCGTGCAAGACAGTGCGCAGCAGACCACACTCAGCTTCCCTCAGGATGCCGATCTGCGCAGTCCTGGCAGCGAGCTGGAGTTTCGTTACTATCAAAAGATCGACGGCAGGTTTAAAATCCCTGAAGGCGCCCAGTTGAAGAGCGTTCAGGTTCGCGTGCTCGCTCTGCCCGGATATGATGTCCGGAGCCAACGCAGCATTAATTTTTAAGGAGTTGCCATGTTCGCGGGGAAAAGCAACAAGCCAAGCCCGATCGATAGTCTGATCGGTGCAGGAACGGTGATTACGGGCGATGTTCAGTTTACGGGCGGTTTGCGGGTGGATGGTCATGTCCGGGGCAATATCAAGGCCGTAGGTGACAAGCCTGGAACCCTGGTGCTGTCCGAACTTGCCAAAGTCGAGGGTGAAATCGATGTCGGCCATATCGTCATCAACGGCATGGTTGCCGGCCCGGTGCGTGCCAAGGAATACCTGGAACTGCTCCCCAAAGCGCGTGTCACAGGGGATGTATGCTATAAAACGATTGAAATTCACGTGGGGGCAATCGTAATGGGCCGTCTGGTCCATGAGGGCGTCCTGAAGCAGGATGAAAAAATCCTGGAATTCAAGCCTGCCACCGGCAGTTGATGCGTTGTGCTTGATTTTCGCGAAGTCGCCCGGATTTACAGATTTGGCATCAAAGAAAGAACTGGAGAGCTAGCATGAACGATATGTCGATGATTCCCCCTTCGCTGGTATTTACCGACAGCGCCGCCGACAAAGTGAAGGCCCTTATTGTCGAAGAAGGCAATGACGATCTGAAGCTGCGCGTGTTCGTTACCGGCGGCGGCTGCTCGGGCCTGCAATATGGCTTCACATTTGACGAAGTGACCAATGAAGACGACACCATCATGGAGAAAAATGGTGTTCAGCTGCTGATCGATCCGATGAGCTACCAGTATCTTGTCGGCGCGGAGATCGATTATAGCGAGGGTCTGGAAGGTGCCCAATTTGTCATCAAGAATCCCAATGCCAGCAGCACCTGCGGATGCGGGTCGTCCTTCTCGGTCTGAACGGGAAAATTAATTGGCAAAAACGGAGGCTGCGGCCTCCGTTTTTCATTTCTGGACGCTACCCATCAGGCTGATCTCCCTGTCTGCGCCCGACGGTCATGTTCAGGTCCATCCCCGAATTCCGCATTTCGTCGCAATCCTTCCCACTGGACGGCGCCGGTTTCTTACAATCATGCTTCCGGAATTACGCCTGCTGCATCCCGGCCCCCGGCGATTCAGCCTGCGCACCCCACCTCCACAAGAAAGGATTGTCGAATGTCGAATTTACCTGATCGCGTCGTCGCCCTGAAAGTCCTGACTGCCAGTGTGCTGCTGGCAATGTCAGTTACGGCCGAGGCGCAGGCTCCGGTACCTGCGGCGCCGGTCATCGGTACGCCGTCCCCCGTCGTTGGAGGTCCGCCTGCCGCCGCGCCGGGCGCGCCGAGACCTTACAAGGACGTCATCAAGGACGCGAAGGAGATCCCGGGCTTTTTCACCCTTTACCAGAAAGACGAGAAAGTCTGGATCGCCATCAAGCCTGAGCAGTTCGACATCCCTTTCTTTTTTACGTACAACATTCCACAAAGTGTAGGTGAGCGCGGACTTTACGCCAGCCAGATGGGTGGCGCGGAAATGGCGGTATTCCGTAAAATCGGCGGACTGGTGCAACTGATCGCCAAGAATACCGATTTCTATGCAAGACCTGGTACGCCACAGGCGCAGTTTGTGGCGGAAGGATTTTCCGATAGCCTGCTGTCAAGTGCAACGATTGTCTCCACGCCCAGTGCCGACAACAAGGCGGTGCTGGTTGAGGCCAATGGCTTGCTGTTTACCGATATCCCCGGTTATCTCACCCGCCTCGAGTACGCCTACCGCCTGCCGTTCGCGCTCGACGCGCGCAACACCAGCATTTCGCGGGTCAACAATAACGATGTCCTGACCGGTATGCAGGTACAGGTGCATTTCAATGTGCCCAAACTGTCCGCTCCGCCCCTGGTGCCGTCGCCGGTACCGATGCCGCCGCCGCCATCGACAATGCCCGATCCACGCAGCCTGTTCGTAAGTTTCTACTACAGCTTTGCCAAGCTGCCCGAAGAGCCGATGACTTCCCGCATCGCCGACGAACGGGTCGGCCATTTTGTCACCTCGCGTGTCGATTACAGCGATGATCTCGCCATCAAGCCCAAGTCCCACCTGATCAATCGCTGGCGCCTGGAAAAGAAGGATCCCGCCGCCGCTCTGTCCGAGCCGAAGGAGCCGATCACCTATTGGATCGACAAAAACGTTCCTGAAAAATATCGCAAAGCCGTTGCCGACGGCATTCTTGAGTGGAACAAGGCGTTCGAGAAAATCGGCTTCAAGGATGCAATCGTCGTCAGACAGCAGACCGAAAAAGACGGTTTTGACACCATGGACGCGCGCCACGCCTCAGTGCGCTGGTTTACCGGCGCCGACGTCGGCTTCGCCATCGGGCCCTCGCACAAGGACCCGCGCAGCGGTGAAATTCTCGATGCCGATATCGGCATGTCCGACGTGTTCGCGCGTGGTGCGCGCCGTCTGGTGGTCGAGGATCTCGGCAAGCCGCTGGTGTTCGATGCCCAGCTTGCCGGCGCCATGTCGCCCACGCTGAAACAGCAGGACCTGTTCATGAGTTGTAACTACGCGGCGGAAAAGTCGCAGGATCTGCAGTTCGCCAGCGATATCCTGGAAGCGCGCGGCATGGATATGGGTGGGCCTGAGGCGGAGCGATTGGCCCAGGATTACGTCAAGGACGTGATCATGCATGAGGTCGGTCACACCCTGGGACTGCGCCACAACTTCCGCTCCTCGACCATTTACAGCCTGAAACAGATTCAGGACCAGGCTTTCACCAGGGTCAATGGTCTCGCCGGTTCGGTGATGGATTACAACCCCTTCAACCTCGCGGCGAATGGCGAGAAGCAAGGCGAATACGTGATGTCCACCCTGGGGCCCTACGATTACCTGGCCATCGAATACGCCTATAAGCCCCTCGACCCGAAGAACGAGGCCGAGGAACTGGCTAAGCTGGCCGCGCAGGCCACCACCAATCCGCTCCTTGCCTATGCCACCGACGAGGACGCTGGTGGAATCGCGCCCGGCATCGATCCCGACGTCAATCGCTTCGATATGGGCGGCGACCCGCTCGAATATTACAAAAAGCGCATGAAGCTGACGCGTGAACTGTGGGATCGCATACAAACCCTGCAGCTCAAACCGGGCGAAAGCTATGAACGCCTGACGCGCTCCTTCAGCTCAGGCTTCCGCCAGCTCGCGCAGGTTGCGCCGCTGGCCGCAAAATATGTCGGCGGCGTCCGGCATCTGCGCGACCGTGCCGGCACAGGTCATGCGCTGTACGAGCCGACCCCGGCCGCCAAGCAGCGCGAAGCATTGACCTTGGTCACCGAGGGCATGTTCAAGGTCGACAGCTTCAGGCTCAAGCCGGAATTCGTGTCGCGGCTGTCGATCGACCAGTTCGAGCGCCGCGGCAATCCGGATATCTCGATTGCCAACAGTGTGCTCAATCTGCAGAAAGGCGTGCTGGATGTGCTGCTAGCAGACAGCGTCGCGCAGCGCCTGCTCGACTCGCAGGAAAAGGTCGCCAATCCGGCATCGCTGATGAAACTTTCGGACCTTTACGACACCCTGCAAAACGCCATCTGGTCGGAACTGCGTACCGGCGGCGATATTTCGCCGATGCGCCGCAACCTGCAGCGCGAGCATCTGAAGCGTGTAGCCAATGCCTTGATCAAACCGTCGGCCGGCACGCCGGCCGATGCGCGCAGCCTGCAGCGTGAAAACACCATCGCTCTCGGCGGCCAGATTCGCACGGCGATGACCAAGCCGATGAGCAAGGAAGCCAGGGCGCATCTGTCGGAAAGCTTGAATACGCTCAACGAGGCCCTGAAGGCGCCAATGCAGCGGGCCGGCGTGTAAAAGGCCGAAAAGGCTGAAAAGGCCGAGGAGGGCCGGGGGGAGCCGCAAGTCCTGAAAAAGGCGTTGCCCGGCGCCGCGCAGTGGGCCGGGCAAACCAGGGATCAGGTGACTTGGCGCCTAGTCTTCTCTATAATCACGAATTCAGACGAATTCAACGTTGGAGTACAACATGGCAGAACGTAAACGCACCCGTCGCAACACGCTTGAACGCCGTTGCCTGGGCAAATACTACAAGCGTCTTTTCATCGGCTCCAACAAGTCGATTTTCAAGATGCTCGAGACGATCAAGAAGATCTAGCCTCGTCAAGTCTTAGTCAGGCTGCACGCAAAGCCGCCGGAGCAATCCGGCGGCTTTTGCTTTTTAACGCCCAACATGTGCCCATATCGGTTTTTCGCAACCCAAACGCCGCGCTGAATGCTGCGCCGCAGCATCAAAAATGATTGACATGCCCAGGTGAGGGTAATACGCTCGATTCAAACACTCGTTTGAAATACCCCGTACAATCCCTGCACGCCTGCATCAATCCACTGAATCAGAAGGAAATATGTCGAATTCCGCATTGCATAGAGTGCCCCGCACTGCGGAGTCTGCCGCCGAAAAAATCGCCGACAAGGCTGCCGAGGGTGGCGATACCAAGTCGAGAATTCTCGATGCGGCGGAAGAATTGTTTATGGAGCATGGCTTCGAAGCAACCTCGCTGCGGCTTATCACCACAGCGGCGGGGGTGAATCTGGCCGCCGTCAATTACCATTTCGGCTCCAAGGAAGAACTATTCCAGGCGGTGTTGACGAGGCGGCTTGATCCCATGAACCAGGACCGTCTGCGTTTGCTGGCCGAATACGAGTCCGGCAGCGCCGCCGGGCACGGCAAGGGCGGCAAGGCCGCGCTCACCTGCGAACAGATCATCTCGGCCATGTTCATTCCGGCGCTGAAACTGGCGCGCGACCATGAACAGGGCGGCAAGAATTTCCTGCGCCTGCTCGGACGTGCCTATGCCGATCCGGCGCCGTTCATTCGCGAATTCCTGTCGAACCAGTACGCCGAAATGGTCGCGCGGTTTCGCGCCGCGTTTGGCCGCGCCCTGCCGCATTTGCCGCGCGAGGAGGTGTCCTGGCGCCTGCATTTTGTGCTGGGCGCCCTGTCATACACCCTGGCCGGCACCGATGCGCTCAAGATGATCGCGCAGTTTCATCCCGAAGAAGTCAACAACGACGAGTTGCTGCTGAAGCGGCTCGCCCCCTTTCTCGCCGCCGGTTTGCGCGCGCCGCTGCAGCAGGCGTCCGACGCGCATCAATGGTTTTCCGAAGCCTGATTTTTTGCAGCTCTATTCCTTGAAGGAGACGTCATCATGTTGACGATTCTGTTGTCCCTGTTGCTGGTGATCGCCGTGGTATGGACACTTGCCTATCACGCTGTCAGCGCGGCGATCTGGTCGCTGGTTCTCGGCGCAGGCCTGTTCGTGCTGACCATCAGTGGCGCCGCGCCCGGCCTCCTCATCGGCCTGGCATGGATTGCATTCATCGCATTTGCGGTTGTCGCCAATGTGAGGTCGCTGCGGCTCGGCCTGCTCAGCGTGCCGATCTTCCGCATCTATAAAAAAGTCCTCCCGCAAATGTCGCAGACCGAACAGGAAGCGCTGGAAGCAGGCACCGTCTGGTGGGATGGCGATCTGTTCTCCGGCAAGCCGGACTGGAACAAATGGCTGAGCGTGCCCAAGGCCAAGCTGACAGCCGAGGAGCAGGCCTTCATCGACGGCCCGGCCAATGAATTGTGCGCCATGGTCGATGAGTGGAAGACAACGCATGAATTGCATGACCTCGAGCCGCGCGTCTGGCAATTCATCAAGGACAAAGGCTTCCTGGGCATGATCATTCCCAAGGAGTACGGTGGTCTCGGCTTCTCGGCCTATGGCCACAGCCAGGTGGTGATGAAAATTTCCACACGCTCGGCGACCGCGGCGGTATCGGTAATGGTGCCCAACTCCCTCGGCCCGGGCGAGCTGCTGATGCACTACGGCACCAAGGCGCAGAAGGATTACTATCTGCCGCGTCTCGCCAAAGGCCTGGAGATTCCCTGCTTCGCGCTGACCGCGCCGGAAGCCGGTTCCGATGCCGCCTCGATGCCCGACGTCGGCATCGTCTGCCGGGAAATGTACGAAGGCAAGGAGACCCTGGGACTGCGCGTGACCTGGGAAAAGCGCTACATCACGCTGGGCCCGATCGCGACCATTCTCGGTCTCGCCTTCAAGTGCTATGACCCGGACAAATTACTGGACGGCGAAACCGATCTCGGCATCACCTGCGCATTGATTCCGACCAGTCACAAGGGCGTGAACATCGGTCGTCGCCATATGACCTTGAACGCCGCGTTCATGAACGGTCCCAACTGGGGCAAAGATGTGTTCATCCCCATCGACTGGGTGATCGGCGGCCAGGAAATGGTCGGCCAGGGCTGGCGCATGCTGATGGAATGCCTGGCGGCAGGCCGCTCGATTTCCCTGCCCGCGCAATCGATCGCGGCCGGCAAGGTCACCAGCTTCACCTCAGGCGCCTATGCGCGCGTGCGCCAGCAGTTCAAGACGCAGATCGGCAAGTTCGAAGGCATCGAGGAGCCGCTGGCGCGCATCGGCGCGATGACCTATCTGATGGACGCCACCCGCACCATCACCGCTGGCGCTCTCGATCTCGGTGAAAAGCCCTCGGTGCTGTCGGCGATCTCGAAGTATCACGCTACCGAGCGCATGCGCCAGGTGATCAATGACGCCATGGATATCCACGGCGGCAAGGGCATCTGCATGGGGCCCAACAATTACCTGGGCCGCGCCTATCAGCAGATCCCGATCGCGATCACGGTGGAGGGCGCCAATATCCTGACGCGCTCGTTGATCATTTTCGGCCAGGGCGCGATCCGCTGCCATCCCTGGGTGCTGAAGGAAATGAAAGCCGCGCGCGAGGATTCGATCGATAAATTCGACGAAGCCTTCTGGGGACATATCAAGTTCACGATTTCCAACGCGGCGCGCGCCCTGTGGATGGGCTTGACCGGCGGCGCCGGCCTGCCGGCGCCGGCCTGTGCGGAGACCAAGCGCTTCTATCAACAGATGACGCGCTTCTCATCCGCCTTCGCCCTGCTGGCCGATACCTCGATGTTCGTCATCGGCGGCTCGCTGAAACGCAAGGAAAAACTCTCCGCGCGGTTGGGCGATGTGCTCTCGTATCTATACTTGGCCTCCTGCGCGCTCAAGTTCTACGACGAGCGCGGCCAGCAGAAGGATGAACTGCCCCTGCTGCAATGGGCCATGTACGACTGCTCGTTCAAGATCCAGGTGGCGATGGACGGCATCATCGCCAACTTCCCGAATCGCGCGGTGGCGTGGATTCTGCGTCGTCTGGTGTTCCCGAAAGGCCTGACGCTGATCCAGCCCAGCGACGAGATGGGCCACCAGGTCGCGAAAATCCTGATCACGCCTTCGGCCGCGCGCGATCGCCTGATCGCCGGCATGTATTTGCCCGATGACGAGAAGGACATCATGGGTCATCTGAATGCGGCCATGCACGCGGTGATCGCAGCCGAGCCGATCGAAGCCAAAGTGCGCACGGCGCAAAAGGCCGGACGCATCGGCGCCCGCGGCCAGGACGCCATCTTCGATGAAGCGATGATGCTCTCCGTCATTACCGAAACCGAACTCGCGCAATGGAAGCGCGCGCGCGTTCTCACGCGTGACGTGGTGCGGGTGGATGACTTCGACAAAAATTTCGGTCTGGCGGTGGTCGAGCCGGCCAGCTGGCAACACACGATGGCGGCGGAGTAATCATGGCAAAACCGGTTTATGTGGTCGACGGCGCACGCACGCCATTCCTGAAAGCCAAAAGCAAACCCGGGCCGTTCTCGGGCGGCGACCTGGCCGTGGGTTGCGGGCGTCCTTTGTTGCTACGGCAAAAATTTGCGGCAACCGCGTTCGACGAAGTGATTGTCGGCGCCGCCATGCCCAGTGCCGACGAGGCCAATATCGGCCGCGTCATTGCACTGCGCCTTGGTTGCGGCGACAAGGTGCCGGCGTGGACGGTGATGCGCAACTGCGCTTCCGGCATGCAGGCGCTGGACTCGGCCTATATGAACATTCTCGCCGGCAAATCGAATCTGGTGCTGGCCGGCGGCACCGACGCCATGAGCCATGCGCCCCTGCTGTTCGGGCCGAAGATGGTCAACTGGCTGGCAGACTGGTATGGCGCTAAATCATTCGGCCAGCGCGCCGGCGTCGCCGCGCAATTCCGGCCGGCCTATCTCGCGCCGGTGATCGCCATTTTGAAAGGTCTCACGGATCCCATCGTCAAATTGACCATGGGGCAGACGGCGGAAATCGTCGCCAAGCGTTTCGGCATCACCCGCCAAATGATGGACGTCTTCGCGGCCGAATCGCATCTGCGGGTTCTGGCCGGGCGCGAAGCAAAACACTTTGACGAAATCGAGCCGCTGATCGACGCTGCCGGCAATGTCTACAAGAACGACGATGGCGTGCGTACCGACTCGACACCAGAACGCCTCGCCAAATTGCGCCCGGTATTCGACAAGGTCTATGGCAGCGTGACTGCGGGCAACTCTTCGCAGGTCACCGACGGCGCGGCCATGTTGATCCTGGCTTCCGAGCAGGCGGTTGCCAAGTACGATCTGCAGCCGCTGGGCGCCATCGTCGATTCGCAATGGAGCGCGCTCGATCCATCCGAAATGGGATTGGGTCCGGTGCATGCGATCACCCCGATGCTGCGACGCAATGACATGGGTCTCGGCGACCTCGATTGTCTCGAAATCAATGAAGCCTTCGCCGCGCAGGTCTTGGGTTGTCTGGCTGCCTGGGAGTCCGAAGCGTATTGCAAGGAGAAGCTTGGACTGCAAGGGGCCTTCGGCACCATGGATCGCCGCAAATTCAATGTCGATGGCGGCGCGATTGCGATCGGCCATCCGATCGGCGCATCCGGTGCGCGCGTGGTGTTGCATGCCCTGAAAACCCTGCAACGTACCGGCGGCAAGCGCGCCGCCGCATCGCTGTGCATCGGCGGCGGGCAGGGCGGGGCGATGCTGCTGGAACGGGTTTAGTTTTTTATCCACGGCAAGGACTTGCACCAGCCGATGCTGCCTCCATTCGTACTCTTCGATCTCGACGACACGCTGTTCGACCATCAGCGCGCCACGCATATCGCCCTGCAGGCGATACATGCGGCGCATGCCGGCGACCTGCCCTTCGAGGCCTTCTCGCAGGAGCATGCGCGCGTGCTCGAGGCGTATCACGGCCGTTTCCTCAGGGGTGAATTAACACTGGACGAAGCGCGCGCCGCGCGCATGATCGAGGCCTTCGCCACATTCGGGCGCAAGCTATCGGCCGCCGAATCGCTGGCGATTGCCGATATTTACCGGCAGGAACATCGCGGCAATCGCGCCCTGGTGCCCGGCGCGCGCGAATTGCTCGCTGCCCTGCATGGCAAAGTGCGCATGGGCCTTGTCAGTAACAACGCGGTGGCCGAGCAGTTCGATAAATTGCGCAAGCTCGACATCGCGCATTACTTCGAGGCGATCGTGATCTCGGAAGATGTCGGCGTATGCAAACCGGACGCGCGCATTTTCGCTCTTGCGCTCGAGCGTCTCGGCGCCGGGCCGCGGCAGGCGGTAATGATCGGCGACAGCCTGCATGCCGATATCGGCGGCGCGCTCGGCGCCGGCATCGCCGCCGTCTGGCTGAACCGCAACGGGCCGGCGCAAGAAAGTCAAAGTCCAGCATTGGCGGGCATCTCCGGGCAAAAATGGCCGGAAACCCGCACCAATACTGGTGTTTCATATTTGCAGCCCATTGAAATTTTGTCGCTGACGCCGCCGGCCATAGCACTGGCCGCCATTCAAAACGCATACCAACAACACGCAGTAGCTCTCAAGGGATCCACTCATGCAAAGCTGGAAACACTGGCGTCTTGAACGCGACGCCGACAACCTCGCCTGGTTGTATTTCGACAAATCCCACGCCGAACAAAGCGAAAGCACCAATACTTTCTCCAGCGAGGCGCTGCGCGAACTGGCCGATATTTGTGCACAGCTGAAAACGAATGCGCCGAAAGGATTGGCGATCCTGTCGGCCAAGGAAAACGGCTTTGCCGCCGGCGCGGACATCGATGAATTCACCACGCTCAAAAGCGCGGAGGAGGCCTACGCCTTCACCAAGCTGGGCAATGATGTGTTCGACCAGGTCGAGGCCCTGCCCTTTCCCACCTTGGCGATGATCCACGGCTTTTGCATGGGCGGCGGTACCGAGCTGTCGCTGGCCTGCCGCTATCGCCTGATGGATGACGGCCCCAAAACCAAGATGGCCTTGCCCGAAGTGATGATCGGCATCGTGCCCGGCTGGGGCGGGGCCAAGCGCATGCCGCGCCTGATCGGCGCGCTGCAGGCGCTGGATTTGATGCTGAGCGGGCGCGGCGTCGATGCGCGCAAGGCCAAACGCATGGGCCTGGTCGACGTGGTTACGCCGCGCCGCCACTTCATGAATGCCGCGCGCCTGCTGCTGTTGCAGCCGCCGGCGCCGCATCGCCCCGGCTTCAAGGATGCGCTCAGCAATGCGCCGCTCATTCGCGATATCGTCGCCGGTATTTCGCGCAGGCAGGTGGCGAAAAAAGTGCGCAAGGATCAGTATCCGGCGCCCTACGCCATCATCGATCTCTGGCAAAAATTCGGCGGCGATCCGCGCAATGTGCCGCACGACGATCCGACCTCGATCGTCAGCCTGTTCAAGCACCCGACCGCCGGCAACCTGATCCGCATTTTCAAACTGCAGGATCGTTTGAAATCGCTCGGCGCAGGGGAATCGGGCATCAGGCATGTGCATGTGATCGGCGCCGGCGTGATGGGCGGCGACATCGCGGCCTGGTGCGCGCTGCGCGGTTTATCGGTGACCTTGCAGGATCTCGATCATGCGCGCGTGGCGCCGGCCATCAAGCGCGCCGCCGATCTTTACCAACGCCGTCTCAAGCAGCCGCATCTGATTCAGGCGGCGCTGGATCGCCTGATGCCCGATGTCAAAGGCGACGGCGTGGCGCATTGCGATCTGGTGATCGAGGCGATCGTCGAAAACGCCGAGATCAAGAAAAAGCTGTATGCGCAGATTGAGCCGCGCCTGAAGCCGGGCGCGATCCTCGCCACCAACACCTCGTCGATCCCGCTGCAGGAACTCTCCGGCGGCCTGGCGCGCCCCGAGCGGCTGGTCGGCATTCATTTCTTCAACCCGGTTGCGCAGATGATGCTGGTGGAAGTGGTGCGGGGTGCTGCGACCGCGGCCGAGGTGATGAAGGCAGCCCAGGCATTCGTCAAAAAAATCGACAAGCTGCCCCTGCCGGTGAAATCCGCGCCGGGCTTTCTGGTCAATCGCATCCTCACGCCCTATATGACCGAGGCGCAGGTGATGCTGGAAGAAGGCATTGCCGCGGAAACGATCGACGCCGCCGCACGCGATTTCGGCATGCCGATGGGGCCGATCGAACTGGCCGATACGGTGGGCCTCGACGTTGGTCTCGCCGTCGGCAAGGAACTCGCCAAGTCCGGCGGCCCGCAGCCGCGCAAAATCCAGGAGCTGGTGGCCGCGAAAAAATTCGGCAAGAAATCCGGCGAAGGTTTTTACAAATGGGTCGCCGGCAAACCGCAGAAGGCCAAGACAGCCGCTGCGGTCGATCTGGCGCCGCTGTGGATGCGCATGACCCTGCCGGCAGTGAACGAGGCGGTGGCCTGCGTGCGCGAAGGCATCGTCGCCGATGCGGACCTGTGCGATGCCGGGGTGATTTTTGGTACCGGCTTCGCCCCGCATCGCGGCGGCCCGCTCAATTATTTGCGTAGCGCCGGCAAGGAAAAACTGCTGGCGGAGATGAAAGTGCTGGAAGCGAAGTACGGCGCGCGTTTCGCGGCCGATCCCGGCTGGGACGGGATCTGATCGGCGCCGCCGCATATGCCCCGGATACTCGCTCTCTGGACGAAGCTGCACGATAAACCGCTGGGCAGCTGGCTGTTCGGCAAACTCGTTTGCTGGAAAGCGCCATACTTCGCCACCATCAAGCCGCGCTTCGAGGAATTGAAGCCGGGATATGCGCGCGTGAGCATGAAGAAACGTCATGCGGTGCACAACCATATCGGCACTGTGCATGCGATCGCCATGTGCAACCTGGCCGAGCTGGGTGCGGGCACCATGATGGAGGCCAGCCTGCCGCGCAGCATGCGTTGGCTGCCGCGCGGTATGCAGGTGCGGTATCTGAAAAAGGCCGAAACCGATCTTGTCGCCGAATGCCTTGCTGCCGATATTGCGGACGGCCCGGCGCGCGACGTGACCGTCAACTGCGCGATCAGGGACCGCCACGGCAGCATCGTCTGCCAAGTCGATGTGGTCATGTATCTCAGCCCGCGCAAGCCGACCGTGGAGCCGGCCTGAGATGCGCGCCATGGCATCAATTGCCCGCCCTGGCGACGCCGAGCGCGCGCGGGTGAACACGTATAATCCGGAGCGATATGCCAGCCGCCGGCGCCAATGGGGATTCATTGCCGCGCCGGTTGCGGCAACGCCGCCGGGGCGTCCTGCTTCGGCGCGCCACACGAGCAGCAGGAGGCCTCAATTGGCTGTGGAAAAAAATGCCCTGGAATTGAAGAACCGGCACGGTACGCGCTATCTCATGTTCGACGCGGCCGCGACCATCGCCGATGTATTTTCCCTGCGTTGCCGCAGTTCGCCGAATGCGCCGGCCTATCGCGAGTTCGACGGCGTCGCCAAGACCTGGAAGCAGACCACCTGGCGCGAGGTCGGCGAACTGGTCGCGCGTATGCGCGCCGGCCTGCAGCGTGATGGCCTGGTGGCCGGCGAGCGTATCGCCATCATGCTGAAGAACAGCGTCAACTGGGTGGTCGCCGACCAGGGCGCCTATGCGCAGGGCATGGTGCCGGTGCCGTTATTTGTCGAGGACCGCCCCGATAACGTGGCCTTCATCCTCGCCGATGCCGGCGTGAAAGTGATCGTCATCGACGGCGAGGAACACTGGAAGCGGCTGAAGACGGTGCGCGGGCAGCTCACCACGCTGCAGCTGATCCTTACCGTGAAGCCGGTCAATGATGCCGAGGAGCCGCGCCTGAAAACGCTGGGCGAATGGCTGCCGGAATTTTCCGCGCTGGATGCGGCCAGCTTCGCGCGCGCGCCGACCGGCGGCAACGATCTGGCCACCATCGTCTACACCAGCGGCACCACCGGCAAACCCAAGGGCGTGATGCTGTCGCATCGCAATATGCTGGCCAATGTGCAATCGGGGCTGTCCGTTTACGAGGTCTACCCGGAGGATGTGTTCCTGTCCTTCCTGCCGCTGTCGCATATGTTCGAACGCAGCTGCGACTACTATCTCAACCTGGTATCCGGCGCCACGGTGGTGTTCGCGCGCTCGATCCCGCAGCTGGCCGAGGATTTCCGCACAGTGCAGCCGACCATCATTTTTTCGGTGCCGCGCATCTATGAACGCTTTCTCGCGGCGATCAACGAGCAGCTGGCAAAATCGTCCGCCTTCAAACGCATGCTGTTCGGTTTTGCGGTCGATACCGGCTGGGCGAAATTCGAGCATGAGCAGGGTCGCGGCCCCTGGCAGCCGGCTTTCCTGTTGTGGCCCTTGCTGAAGAAGCTGGTCGCCGACAAATTATTGTCGCGACTCGGCGGCAAATTGCGCTTCGCGATTTCCGGCGGCGCCGCGCTATCCCCGGCTGTGGCCAAAGTGTTCGTCGGCCTCGGCCTGCCGATCTGCCAGGGCTACGGCCTGTCCGAGGCGAGCCCCCTGCTGACCGTCAACCTGCTGGACGATAACGATCCCACCACCATTGGCCGCGCGGTGCCCGGCGTCGAATTGCGCGTCGCCGGCAATGGCGGCCTCGAGGCGCGCGGCCCCAATATCATGCGGGGCTACTGGAACAATCCTGACGCCACCCGCGTCGTGCTGTCCGATGACGGCTGGCTGAGCACCGGCGACCAGGTGTCGATCGACGCGCGCGGCGTTGTGCGCATCACCGGGCGGCTGAAAGACATCATCGTCATGGGCAATGGCGAGAAAATTCCGCCAGCCGATATGGAGCTGGCCATTCAGCTCGATACCCTGTTCGAGCAGGTGCTGATCTACGGCGAAGGCAGGCCCTTCCTGGCGGCGCTGCTGGTGCTGAACGACGAAGTGTGGACGCGCATTGCGGCGGCCAACGGGCTGGCGCCGGCGATGTCGGCGAATGCCGATGACAAGAATCGCGACCGCATGGAAAAATTTCTGTTGCAGCGTATCGCCGCCCGGATCAAGGGGTTTCCCGGCTACGCGCAGGTGCGCAAGCTTGCGGTGGTGGCCGAGAAGTGGACCATCGACAACGGCCTGATGACGCCGACGCTGAAGTTGAAGCGGGCGCGCATCCTCGAAAAATACGCAGCGGCAATCGAGGACATGTACAAGGGGCATCGGTAATGAGCAATGGATCAACCAGCAGTGAAATGAAGCCGGCGACAAGCGAGATCGTCGCGCTGCCGCGCGATCGTCAGCCGACCATCCGCATCATCCCGATGCCCGCCGATACCAATGCCAACGGCACCATCTTCGGCGGCTGGGTAATGGCCCAGGTCGACCTGGCCGGCAGCGTGCCGGCGGTGACGCGCGCCATGGGCAAGGTGGCGACGGTGGCGGTGAATTCCTTTGTGTTCAAGGAGCCGGTGTTCGTCGGCGACCTGGTGAGCTTTTATGCGCATGTCATCAAGACCGGGCGCACCTCGATCACCATCGATGTCGAAGTCTATGCACAGCGCGCGCGCTTTGGTTCCGAAATCGTGAAGGTGACCGAGGCGCAGCTGACCTATGTGGCCATCGACGAAGACGGCAAACCCAGGGCCTTGCCCTGAGTGCAGCGAACCCCCTAATTTTAAAACTCCAGCATTGGCGCGGTTTCCAGGCCAGAAATGCCTCAAACACCGCGCCAATGCTGGACTTTTAACTTTGATAGTTGAATGATTCAGCGGACCAGGAGCAGAGCGTGAAAAATTTCCACATCGATAAAGTAGCGGTGCTGGGCGCCGGCGTGATGGGCGCGCAGATCGCGGCGCATCTGACCAATGCCAACGTCAGGACCGTGCTGTTCGACCTGCCCGCCAAGGAGGGGCCGAAGAACGGCGTGGTGACGAAAGCCATCGACAGCATGCTGAAGCTTTCGCCCGATCCATTTTCGGTGAAGGGCAAGGCGCAGCAGATCACCGCCGCCAATTACGACGAGCATCTGGAGATGTTGCGCGATTGCGATCTGATCATCGAGGCGATTTCCGAGCGCATGGACTGGAAGAAATCGCTGTATGAGAAGGTGGCGCCGTTCATCAGCGAAAAGACCATCTTCGCTTCCAACACCTCGGGCCTGTCGATCACCGAGTTATCGAAAGTGTTTCCGGAAGCGCTGCGCCATCGCTTTTGCGGCATCCACTTTTTCAATCCGCCGCGTTACATGAAACTGGTGGAACTGATTCCGACCGCGGCCACCGAACCCTCGATTCTCGATCAGCTGGAAACGTTCCTGACGACCACCGTCGGCAAGGGCGTGGTGCGCGCCAAGGACACGCCCAATTTTGTCGCCAATCGCATCGGCGTGTTTTCGATCGCGGCGACCATGCATCACACCGCACAGTTCAAGCTGGCCTTCGATGTGGTCGACAGCCTTACCGGCCCCGCCATCGGCCGTGCCAAGAGCGCCACCTATCGCACTTCGGACGTGGTCGGTCTCGATACCATGTCGCTGACCATCAAGACGCTGAGCGACACGCTGCCGAACGATCCCTGGCACCAGTACTACCAAAGCCCGGCGTGGTTGCAGGCACTGATTGCCAAGGGCGCACTGGGCCAGAAAACCAAGGTCGGCATTTTCATGAAAAAGGGCAAGGACATCCTGGTGCTGGATGTGGCCGCGCAGGATTACCGCCCCTCCACCGGCAAGATGGATGATGAGGTCGGCGAAATCCTGAAGATCAAGAACCCCGCTGAAAAATTCGCCGCCCTGCGCGCCAGCAAGAATCCGCAGGCGCAATTCCTGTGGTCGATCTTCCGCGACCTGTGGCATTACTGTGCGGTGCAGTTGCAGGACATCACCAACAGCGCGCGCGATATCGATTTCGCCATTCGCTGGGGATTCGGCTGGAAGATGGGTCCGTTTGAAACCTGGCAAGCGGCCGGCTGGGAGCAGATCGCCAAATGGATCAGTGAAGATATCGCCGCCGGCAAGGCCATGTCGAACACGCCGCTGCCGGCGTGGGTGGACACCGTCAAGGGCGTGCACGCGGCCGAAGGTTCCTATTCGGCTGCCACCGGCAAGATGATCGCGCGCTCGACCCTGCCGGTGTATCAGCGCCAGTTGTTCCCGGAATTGCTGCTGGGCGAAAAATCGGACCCGGGATCCACCGTCCTCGACAACGAAGGCGTGCGCATGTGGACAATCAAGGGTTACGAAGATATCGCCATCGTTTCCTTCAAATCCAAAATGCATTCGCTGGGCGAAGAAGTGCTCGATGGCTTGAACCGGGCTATCGACAAGGCCGAGGCGGAATATAAAGGTCTGGTGATCTGGCACGAAGCACCGTTCGCGGTGGGCGCCAATCTGGTGAAGGCGCTGGCGGCATTGCAGGCGGGCGAGTTCGATGCCTTTGAATCGATGGTGGCGAAATTCCAGGTGACCTCGATGCGGCTGAAGCATGCGCTGGTGCCGACCATCGCCGCCGTCGATGGCATGGCACTGGGCGGCGGCTGCGAGTTCGTGATGCATTCAGTGCGCGCGGTCGCGCATATTGAAAGCTATATCGGCCTGGTCGAAGTCGGTGTGGGCCTGCTGCCGGCCGGGGCCGGTTGCAAGGAACTGGCCCTGCGCGTCGCGCAATCGGCCCAGGGCGGCGACCTGATGCCGGCGTTGCAAAAGGTCTTCAAGAATATCGCCATGGGCGAAGTTTCCAAGAGCGCCGAGAACGCCCGCGAGATGGGTTATCTGCGCGAAGGCGATACGGTGCTGTTCAACAAGGACGAGCTGCTGTTTGTCGCCCTGCAACAGGCGCGCGCGCTGGCGGCATCGGGTTATCGTCCGCCATTGCCGGCCGCCCCCTTCCCGGTGGCCGGCTATACCGGCGTGGCCACCTTGAAGATGATGCTCATCAACATGAAGGCGGGTGGTTTCATATCGGAGCACGATTACGAAATCAGCTCGCGCGTGGCCGAAGTGTTGTGCGGCGGCATGGTCGAGCCGGGCTCGCTGGTCGACGAACAATGGATGCTCGATCTTGAACGCAGGCATTTTCTGGCGCTGGCGAAAATGCCGAAGACGCAGGAGCGCATCGCGTTCATGCTGAAGAACGGCAAACCGCTGCGTAATTGAAGTCGCTGAATGAAGTCACTGAGCAACGTCTGAATCGGACTGGAGAATCAACATGAGCAAACAAATTCAGGATGTCTATATCGTCGCCGCCGTCCGCACCCCGGTCGGCAAGGCGCCGCGCGGCATGTTCAGGAATGTACGCCCCGACGATATGCTGGCGCATGTGTTGCGCGCCGCGATCGCCGAGGTACCGGGGCTCGATCCGCACGATATCGGCGACGTGGTGGTCGGCTGTGCGATGCCGGAGGGCGAGCAGGGCATGAATGTGGCGCGCATCGGTGTGCTGCTGGCGGGCCTGCCGAACAGCGTCCCGGCGGTAACCATCAACCGCTTTTGCGCCTCGGGGGTCCAGGCGGTGAGCATGGCGGCCGACCGCATTCGCGCGGGCGACGACGATGTGGTGATCGCCGCCGGCACCGAGTCGATGTCGATGGTGCCGATGATGGGCAACAAGATTGCGCTCAACCAGAATGTGTTCGCGCACAATGAAAATATCGGCATCGCCTATGGCATGGGCATCACCGCCGAGAATGTGGCCAGTCAATGGAAGGTGACGCGCGAAGAGCAGGACGCCTTTGCGGTGGCCTCGCACCAGAAGGCCGCCGCGGCAATCGCGGCCGGCGGCTTCAAGGCGGAAATCGCGGCATATGAAATTGATACGGCGTCACCGGATCTGATCAGCGGTGAAATCAAACATCGCAAAAAATCAGCCGATACCGATGAAGGCCCGCGCCCCGATTCTTCAATGGAGTCGTTGGGCAAATTGCGCGCGGTGTTCGCGGCCAAGGGCAGTGTGACGGCGGGCAATTCCTCGCAGATGTCGGACGGTGCCGGCGCGGTCATCCTGATGTCCGAGCGCGCCCTGAAAAAATACAATGTGCAGCCGCTGGCGCGATTCGTCTCGTTCGCGGTCGCGGGCGTGCCGCCGGAAATCATGGGCATCGGCCCGATCAAGGCAATCCCCAAGGTGCTGAAGCAGGCCGGCATCAAGCAGCAGGATCTGGACTGGATCGAACTCAACGAGGCCTTCGCCGCACAGGCGCTGGCGGTGATCAAGGATCTCGGTCTCGACCCGTCGAAAATCAATCCGCAGGGCGGAGCCATCGCCCTCGGTCATCCGCTGGGCGCGACCGGCGCGATTCGCACCGCGACCCTCGTGCACGGCATGCGCCGGCGCAAACAGAAGTGGGGCATGGTGACCATGTGCATCGGTACCGGCATGGGTGCCGCCGGCCTGATCGAGGCATTGTAGGGCTTGGAAATTTGCAGCAATGTAGCTGGTGGAGGTGTGGGAAAAAATGTAGCGGAACGGCAGACAATGCAGGCAAAAAACAGACGTTTCCGGACCATCGGCGGCGCCTCGTTTTACTGTTGTTTTTGTTGCATCGCAGCACGTGAAAAGCGGTGTTTTACAGAATGATTTCCTGTAGAGTAACGCGCAGAGTCGCAGGCAATTTCAGAGTGAAATTCTGCAAAGCCGGCGGTAAAAATAATTAAGTTCAAATATCAATCTCTCGAGGAGAACACGAATGAACAGGTTCAACAAGAGCCGTCGCGTCGCCATTCCGGCGCTGAGCATGCCCGCCCTGGCGGTGGGTCTTGCGCTCGCCGGCAATGCCTTCGCCACCCAGTTCAAGTACGATGAAATTACCGGCAGCTTCGATACCACCATCAGCTACGGTATTTCGGTGCGGGCCCAGGCTGCCGATCCCAGTTTGATCGGTATCGCCAACGGGGGCACTTCGCGCTCGGTCAATGAGGACGATGGCGATCGCAACTATAAAAAGAACGTGCCCTTCGCCAGTGTGCTGAAGGTGACGCACGATCTCGATGCCAAGTACCGCGACTGGGGCGTGTTTCTGCGCGGCAGCTATTTCGTCGACTTCGTGAACCAAAACAGCAAGAAGCTCGGCCCCATCGCCAAGGAGCGCCTCGGCCAGGACTACCGCGTTCTCGACGCGTTCATTTCCAAGAGCTTCGACTTGGGCGGCCATAACCTGCGCGCCCGCTATGGCCAGCAGGTCATCTCCTGGGGCGAATCGACCTTCATTACCAACGGCATCAACGTCGCCAACCCGGTCGATCTTTCCAAGCTGCGCACGCCCGGCGCGGAACTGAAGGAAGCTTTCATTCCCACCCACAGCCTGTGGGGCTCGCTGGAATTGACCAAGAGCGCCAGCGTCGAAGCCTATTACCTGTTCAATTGGGATAAAACCAAGATCGATCCGCGCGGCTCGTACTGGAGCAATAACGATTTTGCCTCCGACGATGCCAATCAGGTATTCCTCAGCTTCGGCCGGCGCAAGGACCTGACCGGACGTGGCCCCACCAATGTGGTGCCGCCGACCTCGCCGGCCTATCCGACCACACAGGCGCTGGGTTATGGCCCCTTCGATCCGGCGGCGGCGGTATGGGCGCCGCGCGGTCCGGATCGCGCCGCCCGCGACAATGGCCAGTACGGCCTGGCCTTCCGTTATCTCGCCACCGATTTCAACAACACCGAGTTCGGCGTTTATTTCCAGAACTATCACAGCCGCATTCCCTTTGCCTCCGGCTTCAAGGGCACGCCGACTTCGATCGTCACGGGCGGCCCGCTCGCGGCGGCGGTCGGCCATACCAGTACGGCGAACTACTTTGTCGAATATCCCGAAAATATTCGCCTGATCGGATTGTCCTTCAATACGCGGGGTCCCTGGGACTCGGCGTTGCAGGGCGAATTTTCCTATCGCCCGAATCAGCCTTTGCAGATTGCCACGCCTGAAGTCCTGCTTGCGGCCTTGGGCTTGCCGAATTTGGTGACCGGGTACACGACTATTCCAGGAACGGTCAGCCCGGCGGCGCCATTTGGCGCTTCATCGGCTTTTATTTCGGTACCCAATGGAACGCTGCTGCAGGGTTACCGGCGCGTGAAGATGAGCCAGTTCCAGGCCACGGCCACCAAGGGCATCCCGAATATTCTCGGCGCCGACCAGGCCGTACTGGTGGGGGAAATCGGTTTCACGCATTACAGTGGTTTGCCGAATGGCCTCAAGTTCAACGGCCCCGGCGTGTTCCTCCCGGCGACTGTCGAAGGTGCGGTGGCCGGACAGGCGGGCTCGGTACAGACCGACGGTTTTGTGACGGATAACTCCTGGGGCTACCGCCTTGTTGGCCGCCTGGAATATTCCAACCTGATCTTCGGTGCCAACGTGGCGCCGCGGCTGGCCTTCAATCATGATGTCAAGGGGGTGTCGCAGACCTTCAACGAAGGGGTGAAATCCCTGTCCTTCGGTACCAATTTCGACTGGCAGCGCCGCTGGTCGCTTGACCTGTCCTACACCGGTTACTTCGGCGGCCGCACCTTCTGCGGTACGGACGTTGTCACCAATGCCGGGCAGACTGCACTCGCTGCGCAGATCAACGGCGTGCCGGGATTCGCTTCGCCGCAAGGTGCCGGCTATTGCTCCAGTGCCAATCCGATCCGCGACCGCGATTTCTACTCGCTGGTGGTGACGTTCTCGTTCTAGACGTCCCGTCTCCATCGGCCGTATGGCCGGCGGAGACGTTAAGTTCCTGGGCTTCGATAACAACAGTTACAGCACGTGGCGCAAGAACACGGCTGGGCTGAACCCAACTGGCATTACGGATTCATACCTAAATCTGGAGGAAAAATGAAAGCGAAACGACTGACAATGATGATGTCGGCAACGCTGGGCGCATTGGTGCTGTCGACCGGCGCGTATGCAGAACTGACCGCCGCTGATCTGGCAAAGCTGGGCACCACGCTGACGCCGCTGGGCGCGGAAAAAGCCGGCAATGCGGCCGGCACCATTCCGGCCTGGGATGGCGGAGTCACCAAGGTCATGCCCGGGTTCAAGCCTGGCGGCACCTATCCGGATCCCTTCTCCGCCGACAAGCCGCTGTTCACGATTACGCCGGCCAATGTCGACAAATACAAAGACAGCCTGTCGCCCGGCCAGATGGCCATGTTCAAGCAGTATGCGGATTACAAGATGATTGTTTATCCGACGCGCCGCAGCGCCGCATTCCCGCAGGGCCACTACAATGAAACGAAGGATTGCGCGGCCAAAGCCAAGCTGGCGACAGGCGGCAACGGCGTGGTCGGCTGCGCGGGCGGCATTCCCTTCCCGATCCCGAAGAACGGCAATGAGGCTATCTGGAATCACCTGCTGCGCTATGTCGGTGACACCTTCGCGATGAACTGGTCGCAGGCCGCGGTGACCGCCGGCGGCGATTACGCACTGGTCAAGTTCGAGTACGAATACGATACTTCCTATGGCAATTTGACGAAGCGGCCGGCCGATCGCGAAGCAAACAAAAAGCTCAATTATCTGCAGGTGACCACGGCGCCGGCGCGTCTGGCTGGACAGATCCTGCTGGTGCATGAGACCGTCGATCAGGCGCGGGAGCCGCGCACCGCATGGACCTACAACCCCGGCCAGCGTCGCGTGCGCCTGGCGCCGAATGTGGCCTATGACAACCCCGGCACGGCGGCAGACGGCCTGCGCACCAATGACGATTTCGGCATGTATAACGGCGCCACCGACCGTTATGACTGGCAGCTGCTGGGCAAGCGTGAGATGTACATTCCCTACAACTCCTACAAGCTGTCCGAACTGGGGCTGAAGTACAGCGATCTGCTGAAGTCGGGCCATCTCAACCAGGATTTGGCGCGCTATGAACTGCACCGCGTCTGGGTGGTCGAGGGCACGCTCAAGCCGGGCACCAGCCATATCTATTCGAAGCGCACCTTCTACATCGACGAAGACAGCTGGGCGGTGGTGTTGATCGACAAGTACGACGGTCGCGGCCAGTTGTGGCGCTTCGCCGAGCAGCACAGCGAGATCTGGTACAACATCCCGATGTGGTTCGGTACGGTCGAGGTGCACCATGACCTGCAATCGCGCCGCTATATCGCGATGGGCCTGCGTTCGGAAGAAACCAAGATCTACGAGCCGATCAAACGCACCGCGGCAGACTACACGCCGCAAAACCTGCGGGGAACCGGTACGCGCTGAACCGGCGAGGCTTGCCGTCAACCTTGGGGGCAACCACGCTGGTATTCTGGCGGGGTTGTCCCCAAGCCGTTTCGGGGCGGTGCTTCCCCTTGCGTTTCCTGGACGTTCCGTATTTCAGCTTGCAAGAAAGTCGCGCCATGAATCTGAAACTTCTTTTCTCTTCCTTGTGCGCCAGAGTGGGCATGGCGCTGATCTGCGCGTCGGCGGTATGGGCGGCGCATGCGCAGCTCAATGCGGCGGTGCTGCCCGCAGCGGGACCGCTGTCGGCCAAGACCATGTCGCTGCTGATGCTGACCGACGCGGCCCGCATCGGCAACCGCGTGGTCGCGGTGGGCGATCGCGGCTACATCGTCTGGTCCGACAGCAATGGCGAAACCTGGGAACGGGCGCAGTCGCCGGCCAATCTGCCGATGCTGAATGCCGTGTTCTTCAGCAATGCCAGCAGCGGTTGGGCGGTGGGCCATGATGCGGTCATCCTGCATTCGGTGGATGAAGGCAAGACCTGGACACAGGTTTTTTCCGCGCCATCCGAACAGAAGCCGCTGATGGATATCCTGTTCATCGACGGCGGCCGCGGGTTCGCGGTCGGCGCCTATGGAGCGTTCTATGAAACCGCCGACGGCGGCAAGACCTGGAACCCGCGCAAGATCCAGGACGAGGACAAGCATCTCAACAGCATCATCAAGCTGGCCGAGAACCGCCTGCTGATCGTCGGCGAAGCCGGCACCATTCTGAAATCGGAAGACGCCGGGAAAACCTGGAATAAAGTCGTATCGCCATATAAAGGCTCGTTCTTCGGCGCCATCCAGGCGCAGGACGGCGCGGTGCTGATCTTCGGCCTGCGCGGGCGCATTTTCCGCAGCCGCGACATCGACCTCAAGAGCTGGACGCAGATCGACAACAACTCGACGGCCTCGATCATGGGCGCGACGCGCCTGCCGGACGGCGCCCTCGTTCTCGCCGGACTCGCCGGCACGGTGCTGGTGTCACGCGACAATGGCCAGTCGTTCGTGCCGCTGCCGACCAAGTCCACCAAGGCGATTTCAGCGCCCCTGCTGGGTGCGCCCAATGCCCTGCTGTTGCTGGGCGAAACCGGCGCGCGCGATGTGCTGCTGCCCTCGGCAGCGGCAAATATCCCTGCGACACCCGCCAAAAAATAAGCTGAAACCACTCCTTCCGGCCGACGCCACCCGAGCAAGCGCACATGAATATGCAAAAACTTATCGAGAATTTTTCCGCCCTGATCTTCGGCCGCCGAAAGATGTGGCTGATCGTCTTCGCGCTGATGACGGCGGTGTTCGCCTTCTTCGCCAGCCAGTTGCGCGTCGATGCCGGCTTCAACAAGATGGTGCCGCTGAAGCACCCGTACATGAAGGTCTACAAGGAATACGAAACCGTATTCGGCGGCGCCAACCGCGTGGCGATCGCCCTGGTGCAGAAGGACGGCGATATCTACAACAAGGTTTTCATGGGGAAACTGAAGGCCCTCTCGGACGAGGTCTTCAATCTCGACGGCATCGACAAGCCCAGCGTGAAATCATTGTTCACCCCGAATACGCGCTTCATCGAAGTGGTCGAAGAAGGTTTCTCCGGCGGCAATGTGGTGCCGGCAACGTTCCAGGGTAGCGATGCCGACCTGGCGGTGGTGCGCGGCAATGTGCAGAAATCGAACGAAATCGGCCGCACCGTGGCCACCGATTTTTCCGGCGCGCTGGTGGCGGCGGGCCTGCTGGAAATCGACCCCAGCACCGGCAAGAAACTTGACTATTTCAAAGTGGCGAAGCAGCTTGAGGCCTTGCGCGCCAAGTATGAGGGCCCCAACCATACCTTGCACATCATCGGTTTCGCCAAGGCCACCGGCGACATCGCCGACGGCGCCCGCGGCGTGATCATGTTTTTCGGCGTGGCGTTCGCGATTACCGCGGTGCTGATGCTGTGGTTCGTGAAAGACCTCAAGCTGACCGCCGTTGCCTTGCTGGTGGCGATGATGCCGGTACTGTGGCTGCTCGGCACCCTGCCGATCATCGGCTTCGGCATCGACCCGCTGTCGATCCTGGTGCCCTTCCTCATATTCTCGATCGGCGTGTCGCATGCAGTGCAAATGACCAAGACCTGGGAGCGCGAGATCATCGCCGGGGCCGACAGCTTGACCGCGGCGCGTAACTCCTTCGCCAAACTGTTCATTCCCGGCACCCTGGCATTGCTCACCAATGTGCTCGGCTTTGCCGTGATCATGCTGATCCCCATCGACATCGTGCGCGAACTGGGCATCACCGCCTCGCTGGGCGTGGCGTGGATGATCGTCACCAACAAGATGCTGCTGCCTATCCTGCTCTCGTACCTGAAAATGTCGCCGGGGGCCGTCACCAAGGAGGCGTATCAGGAGAGCCGCGTCGATCGCCTGTGGCGCGCGGCCTCGCAGTTTGCCGAGCGCAAGCTGGCGCTGCGCATCGTCGTCGTCAGCGGCGTGGTGCTGGTGGCGGGCCTGTTCCAGGCCCATCACCTCAAGGTCGGCGACTACGGTTCGGGCGTGCCCGAGCTGCGGCCGGAATCACGCTACAACACCGATAACGCCATGATCGTGAAAAAATTCGCGATCGGCGTCAACACCCTCGGCGTGGTCGCGCAGACCACCAATGTGCCGGGCGCCTGCACCAATTACGAGATCATGAGCATCATCGAAAAATTCGACTGGTACATGCAGAACGTCGAGGGTACGCAGTCGGTGGTTTCGCTGGCGGGCATGGCCAAGATGATCAATGCCGGCTTCAACGAAGCCAATCTGCGTTGGCGGCAGCTGCCGCGCGATGCGCAGGTAATGGCGCAAAGCGTGACCCCGGTGGATACCGGTACCGGCTTGCTCAACCCGGATTGCTCGGCCATGCAGGTATTGGTCAATACCACGGACCAGCAAGGCGACACCATCAAGCGACTCGTAGCCGAAGTGAAAAATTTTGCCGGCGCCTACAACGGCCCCAATCTGGAGTTCAAGCTGGCCACCGGCAATATCGGCGTGACGGCGGCCACCAATGAAGCCGTCGACAAGGCGCGCTTCGAAATGCACGGCGCCATCTTTGGCGCGTTGCTGCTGATGTGCATGGCCACCTTCCGCAGCCTGCGCGCCACACTCTGCATTCTCATTCCCCTGGCGATCGTATCGATCCTGTGCGAGGCGCTGATGCCCCTGCTGGGTATCGGCCTGAAAGTGTCGACCCTGCCGGTCATTGCGCTCGGCGTTGGCGTCGGTGTCGACTACGGCATTTATCTTTACGACCGCATCGAGGGCCACCTTGAAGAAGGGCTGGGTCTCGCACCGGCGTTTTTTGAAGCGCTGCGCGAGCGCGGCACGGCGATGATTTTCACCGCGGTGACCATGACGCTCGGGGTGGCCACCTGGGCGATGTCGGCGCTCAAGTTCCAGGCGGACATGGGCATCCTGCTGGCATTCATGTTTTTCCTGAACATGGTCGGCACCGTGTTCCTGCTGCCGGCGCTGGGTGCATTCCTGCTCAAGCCGCACATCAAGCCGGCAGCGTAATGCCCCAGGGCGCACAGCGTCTGTTGCGCGTCGGCGCGGCACTGGCCTTGCTGGGCGTGCTGCTCGGCGCATTCGGCGCGCATGCGCTGAAAAATTCTTTGGGCGCCGAGATGCTGGCGATCTACCAGACCGGTGTTCAGTATCAGCTGGTTCACGCCTTGGGCATTGTCCTGGTCGCGATTCTCGCCGGCGCGCAACCGGCATGGAAACATTTGATGCTGGCGGGCTGGCTGATGGCGGCAGGAGTGCTGTTGTTCAGCGGCAGCCTCTATTTGCTGGCGATCACCGGCGTGCGTATCCTGGGTGCCATCACCCCGCTGGGCGGCATCTGCTTTATTGCCGCCTGGTCCCTGCTGATCTTAGCGCCGTCGCGTCGCGAGGACAGCAAAGGCTGAAAATGCGTAGAACGCCATTTGGTGCGGCATTTCAGCCTTTTTTGCTCCGAACGCCGCGCCAGTGCTTGAGTTTGTCTTTTTGAATTGACCCACTTCTGGTTGCGCCGCAGTCTGGCGAGGGCTATCCGACCCGCGTAATGCCATCGCCCACACGGATATTGCCCAGGATCACCGGCAACAAATTCATGCCGAAGCGCACGCCGCCCGGCGAATCGCGGAACGCCGCCAGCGTGCGCAGGGGCTCGGCGCCGCGCACCTCGCCGGAGGCCTGGTCAGTGGTGGTGATCTGGCAGCGGGTGCAGAGTTTGGCCGCACGGAACATGGCCTCGCCGACGCGGAACTCTCGCCATGCATCCTCGGCAAATGCGGCATCGCCCCGCACCACCAGATTAGGACGGAAGCGATCCATCGTAATCGCCTCGCCGCCGTTGCGAATAATGCGTGCATTCAAATCGGCCAGCGATTCTTCGGCGGCAATCAGCAGGGGATAGCCATCCGCGAAGCTGACGATTTCGCCGTTTTTGGCGTGGTCGGTGGAGACGGGCCGCTGCGCCGAATCCGGCATATAGACCAGCCTCGCGTCCACGCCCAGATGATTCGACAGCCATTCATCGGCCTCGGCGGAAACAATATGCGCCTGCACCTGGCTCTCCCAGACGCGCACGCGGCGCGTCGGCATCGGCCGCGGCTCCAGCGGCAGGGAAACCGAATCGCCGAACGCCGATGTCAGCACCAGGGTGTCGCCGTCGATCGCCGTGGCGATGGTTGCCATTTGCGGCACTTCACGCTGGGTGATGAATTCCTGATCGGCATCGACCAGCATGAAGCGCCGGTCGTGGCGCAGTCCGCGCGTCGTGACCTGCGCCGCCGGCAGGGAGAACCCGCGCAGCGACTTCACTGGGTAAATGTGGATGCCGCTCAGCGTGATTGTCATAAAAGCCTGTCGGGAAGACGTGATAATGTATGGCAGCGCAACAGGCATTGTAGCCCCGGACCGATGATCGGCCAGGCCTGGACTGCGCATCTCGATGTTTCATTAACGGGTAGTTAAGACTCTTCAGGAGCACTACAACCATGGTCGATCTCTGGAAAAAACTCACCGGTGAATTGATTGATATCGTCGAATGGCTCGACGATTCCACCAACACCCTGGTATACCGCTTCGAGCGGATGAACAATGAAATCAAGTACGGCGCCAAGCTCACGGTGCGCGAGGGGCAGATGGCGGTGTTCATCAACGAGGGCCAGCTGGCGGATGTGTACAAGCCGGGCATGTACACGCTGACCACGCAGAACATGCCGATCCTCGCCACGCTCAAGGGCTGGAAATACGGCTTCGAATCGCCGTTCAAGGCTGAGGTGTACTTCGTCAACACCAGGAAATTCACCGATTTGAAATGGGGCACGCCGGGCCCATCGACGATGCGCGACAAGGAATTCGGCATTGTGCGGGTGACGTCATTCGGCATCTACGCCATCCGCATCAAGGACCCGGGCATTTTCATTCGCGACATTTCCGGCACCGAAGGACGCTTCACCACCGACGAGATCCAGGAAAACCTGCGCGGCAAAATCGGCCTGCGCATCAAGGAGGTGATGCCCGAGCTGGGGCTCGGCATCATCGATCTCGAACCCAAGGTCGGCCAACTGGGTCAGATGCTGCGCGAGCGGATCGCGCCGGATTTCGAGGCCATGGGTCTCGAGCTGGTCGAAGTACAGGTGCAGGATATCGGCCTGCCGGAAGAAGTGGAAAAGGCCATCGACAAGCGCGGCGCCATTGCCGCCATCGGCAATTTACAGGCCTATACGCAATACGAAACCGCCAGCGCCATTCGCGATGCGGCCACCACGCCGAACAGTGCGGCGGGTGCGGGCATGGGGCTCGGCGCCGGCTTTGCAATGGGCGCCAATATGGTCGGGCAGATGTCGGGTGCGATGGGCGGGAATTCCGCTGGAAACAACGGCGGCTCGGCGTCGCCGCCCATCCCTGGTGCGGGCGCAGTCGCTTTCCATATCGCGGTCAACGGCCTGCAAACCGGGCCCTTCGATATGAACACCCTGCAGGCCCAGGTCGCGAGCGGCGCATTGAAGCGCGACTCCCTGGTGTGGAAAATCGGCATGGCGCAGTGGGGCAAGGCGGCCGAGATGCCCGAGCTTGCCGGCCTGTTCGCCAATACACCGCCGCCTCTGCCGCCCTCGGCCTGATTCGCCGCTCATCTCCGCTAACCCGCCCACTCTCGCGTCCGCGCGAGAGCGGGACTACCTTAATTCGACACTATGAAGATCACCGTTCGCGCGATCGAACCCCGTCCGATTACGAAGCCATTCGCGACATCATGTCGCAACCGCGCGCGCAGGCGGGCACCCTGCAAGTGCCGTACCCCTCGCTGGAGATGTGGAAAAAACGGCTGGCGGATCCGCCGCCGGGCGATCATATGCTGATCGCGGAAGCCGACAGCCAGGTGATCGGCCACCTGGGCTTGCATGCCATCCCCAAGAGCCGTCGCCGGACGCATGCCGCGATGGTCGGCGTTACCGTGCACGATGCCTGGCATGGCAAGGGCATCGGCGCAGCGCTCTTGAAGGCTGGGCTCGCTGTGGCCAACAACGGGCCGACAACTGGCTGCAGCTCACGCGTCTGGAGCTGGAGGTGTATGTCGATAATGTCGCCGCGATCGCGCTCTACAAGAAATTCGGCTTCGAAATCGAAGGCACCTTGCGTATGTATGCCTTTCGCAATGGCGAGTATGTCGATGCGCACTCGATGGCGAGGCTGAAACAATAAAGACGATGTCGTCCCTTCTTTTTTCCTTGCGCAATCAAGCATCCTCGCCCCAATAAAAAATGGAAAACCCGAACCCCTCCCAAACCACGCTGGACGAAATGGTCAGCAAGGTGCGCGCATTCCCTTGCACCTCCTGCGGCGCCAAACTCTCCTTCGAGCCCGGCAGCAAGACCCTCAAATGCCCCTACTGCGGCACCAGCAACGAGATTCCCGAATCTGATGAAGGCGTTGAGGAACTCAATCTCGATGCCTGGCTGGCCAAGCTGGAAGCCGAGCACGAGACGCATGAGCAGGAACACCTCAAGTGCAGCAACTGCGGCGGCGAGCAGACCCTGCCGGCGAATCTGTTCGCCACCGCCTGCACCTTTTGCGGCTCGCCGATCACCTCGAAAAGCTATGCGCAGCGCCTGATCAAACCCAGGTCCCTGGTGCCGTTCAAGATCACCCGCCAGCAGGCGCAGAACAAATGGCGCGACTGGATCAAGGGACTGTGGCTGGCCCCGTCAGCGCTGAAGAAATACGCGCAGGGCGATGCCGGCATCAAGGGCATCTATGTGCCGTACTGGACCTATGACGCCAACACCTGGACGGCGTACCGCGGCCAGCGCGGCGAGGATTACCAGGAAAGCTACCAGACCACCAACTCGAATGGCGAACGCATCACGCAAACGCGCACCCAGACGCGCTGGTTCCCGGTGTCGGGCACGGTGTCGTTTTTTCATGACGATGTGCTGGTCGCCGCCAGCAAAACTGCCTGGGGTGCCGCCACGCCGCGCGGCAGCAATATTCCCATGCTGAATGCATTCGGCGCCGGCAATTTACGCCTCTGGAACACCGGCGAACTGGTGCCTTATCAGGACGAATACATCGTCGGCTTCCAGGCCGAGGCCTACCAAGTCAGTCTCAAGGAAGGCTTCGTCGAAGCCAAACAGCTGATCGACAGCAAGGTGCAGTCACTGGTTCGTGCCGATATCGGCGGCGACCACCAACGTATCGACAGCCTCAACACCCAATACAGCCATCTCACCTTCAAGCACATCCTGCTGCCGATGTGGGTGTCCGCCTATCTGTTCGGCGGCAAGACTTACCGCTTCGTGGTCAATGGCCAGAGCGGCGAAGTGCAGGGGGAATCGCCGAAGTCGGGGTGGAAGATTTTCTTCCTGGTGATGGGAATCCTTGTCTTGCTGTTCTTGTTCCTGATGATTGCGGGCGAGCATCGCTGATGATTGGATAGGCAGGCCATGAAGCTCTTGCTGCTGCCGGGGTTGGATGGTACCGGCGTGCTATTCGCCGATCTGCTTGCCAGTCTTCCTGCCGATCTCAGGGCATCGCCGGTTTCCTATCCAGCGTCCCTGAATAATTTCGATGGTTACGTTCAGTACGCAAGGGATGCCATCCGGGATGCCGATGAAAATACCATCCTGGCTGCTGAATCGTTTTCCGGCCCGATCGCGATTGAAATCCTGCGCAAGCCCCCCGCCAACTTGAGGGCGGTTGTGCTGGTGGTGACTTTTGCGCAGACGCCATCGCCGATGCTGCTGGCATTCGCAAAGCGATTGCCCGCCATATTGATGCGTGCGTTCAGCGGTTTGGTGCTGGATTGCCTCTGCCTCAATGGCGGCGCCAGGAAAAAGACTGCATGGCGTATCAGGGAAGTTGTGCAGCTTGTGCCGCCAGCGCTGATCAAGGCGCGCCTGAATATTCTGCTATCGCTCCCTGCCGATTTGCCGGCTGTATTGGAAAGAAGTGAATTGCCGGTGCTGTTCATCAGACCAGGCCATGATCGCTTGGTGTCGAAAAAGTACTTCGAGCAAATCGAGCGAATACTTCCGGCTGCGTCAGTCGTAACAGTTGCGGGGCCGCATTTTCTGCCCCAATGTTGCCCTCAGGAATGCGCTGACGTCATGCTTGAATTTATCAGGTGCCCCGTTTGAACACCGCCAGCGCCCCGCCCGCAAATACAAACAGACTGCCCAGCAGACGATTGGTCGCCTTGATATGGCCGGGGTCCTTGAGCAGGCGCAGCACCCTGGCCGCCAGTCCGGTATAGCCGGCCATCACAATCAGATCGACGCAGACCAGGGTCAATGCTAGAACGACATATTGCATGGCCGTGGGCTTGGTCGGATCGATGAATTGCGGCAGTACCGCGAGCAGGAACACCAGGCCCTTGGGGTTGGTGAAATTGACCAGCAGGCCCTGCGTGAAGATGCCGCGCGCGCTGCTGTCCTTGAATTCTGTTTTGGCGTCGATTTCCTCGAACAAGGCGGCGGGCTCGCGAAACTTCTGCACGCCGAGATAGACGAGGTACAGCGCGCCGCCCCATTTCAGGATATCGAACGCGGTGGTCGACGCGGTCAAGATCGCGCCCAGTCCCATCGCGATGATGGTGATATTGATGACGGTGGATAGCTGCATGCCCAGGCAATTCCACATGCCGCGCCGCCAGCCGTACTTCATGCCGGCTGACATGGCGGACAGCACGCCGGGGCCGGGTGAGATGCAGATGAGAACAACGGCGAGAAGGTAGGCCAGCCAGGTGGCGAGAGTCATGGTTGCTTTCAGCGTTGGTTGCCGCGCAAATGCGATGCACGCGCGCGAAGGCTGGCATTCTTTCAGCCTTTTCCGAAAGTGGCAAGAACGCCATTTGGCGCGCTTTTCGAGCCGTTTTTGCCTGGAGAGGCGCGCCAACGCTGGGGTTTGCTATTTAAGAAGCCCCATTCGATCGTCAGCGTCGGCTCAAAGGCAGATACAGATTCACGCAGGTGCCGCCGCCCCTGAGCGGGATGACTTCGATCTGCCCGCCCAGCTTGGCGGCGCGGTTTTTCATATTGTCGATGCCGCGCCCGGCGTGCTTGTTTTCCGCCGCGCAATTGCCGTTGCCGTCGTCGGTCAGGCGCACCAGCACGCGATTGCCGGCGATATCGACACCGGTCGAGAGGGTGATGCGTTTGGCATGGGAATGCTTGAGCGTATTGGTGAACGCCTCTTGCACGATGCGCAGCACGCTGCGTACATTTTCCGGATCCAGATAGGGCAGCGGCGGCAGATCGTTGACCGCCCATTCGAGGGTGATGCCGGCCGCGTTCAGGCGCGGTTCCAGGCGGTAGCGCAGATTGCCCAGCACCACCAGCAGATCGCTTTCGACCGGCTCCAGGGAATCGATGGTCATCTTCAATTCGTCGATGCAGTCGGCCAGGATTTCGCTGAGCTCCTGTTGCGACAGCGTGCCCATGCGCGCCAGCGCCAGGGTCGACATCAGATGCGAGCCGATGCCGTCGTGCATATCGCGCATCAGGCGCTGGCGCTCCTCGGCGGTGGCGCGCTGCTGGTCGAGCTGGCGCACCTGCTCGAAGCTCGCCTGCAGTTCGCGCTCGCGCTGCGCTACGCGCTCGGCGAGATCGGCGTTCAGGGTTTCGTAGCCGCTGAGCGTGGCGACAAAACGCTTGACCAGCAAAGCCGCCACCGCAAACAGGATCATCGGCATGCCGAGCGGCAGCAGATAGGGCTGATCGAAGCCGAGCAGCTCGCGATAGGCGAGCGAATCATGCGCGCCCAGCACGGTATTCAGCACCAGCGCGGCCAGCAGGATGTAGTTTTCGGCCGAGCGTGCGCGCAGCAGGGCATAGCCGGCCACCCCGAGCAGGATCGGGGATAGCAGCGTGAGGACAGCGTAGAGAACGCCGATGGCGGCGCCGTAGGCGGACGGTGTCACGACCGGGATCACCACAAAGGCCACCGTGACGACTGCCGCAAAAATCAGCAGCGCGCGTTCAAAGCGCCGCATTTCATATGCGGCGAAGCGCAGGGTGAATTGCAGTTGCAGGGTGGTCAGCCAGGCCAGCGCCGGAACCGCCGTCAATGCCAGCCACAGCGGCGTATCGCGCAGGTAGTAGTGCGAAAGCCGCAGTATCGCCACCAGCGACATCAAGCCGAAAAACAGGAACATGGCCTCATCGCGGCGCCTGGCCCAGATCGCCAGGGAGAATGCCGCCATCACACCGAGCAAGCCGCTGATCAGCTGCGGCGCCGCCGTCTGGATGAAAAAGCGTCTCTGGTAGGGCACATTGAGCACGGCGGCATCGCCCAGACAAACCGTCGACAGGCCGGCGCGCTCGTAACCGTCCGGATGCAGGCGGATCAGCAATTCGTTGGCGCCTGGTTTGAACAGGCTGGAGGGCACCAGAAAATATTGCGCGCGGTTCCAGGTCGCCTCGGGCTCGAGGGCAAGTCGGCCGCTGACCGCGAACGATGACCCGTTCAGAAAAACTTCGACATTGTTGGTGATGCGCGGGATGTACAGCGCCTGCTGGCCGGCAGTGCGCAGATTGTGTTCAAAACGCAGACGGTACCAGCCGTATATATTGCGCGGCCGTTTCGATTTGCTCCAGCTGTCCGGCAAGGCAACGCGTTCCCAGGCGGCCTCGACCGGCGGTGTGACCGAATCCACCTGGACAAACTCGGCGTCGTAGAACACGGTGATATCGGCGATCGGCGGCTGCGATTGCGCCTGGATGGGCGCGGCCCGGGAAAGCATGCCGATCAGCAGCGCGGCTACCGCCAAAAAGACAACCCGGTGCATTGCACAGTCCGGCGGTGCAGCCATGCCGGACTCAGAGCGTGCGGATGAGCCCCATGCGGTTCGCCTCGAACACCGCCTCACCACGCGAATGCACCGCAAGTTTTCGATAGATTTTTTTGACATGGCTGGTGACGGTATGCGGCGAAATTCCCATCAGTTTACCCATCTCCGGGTAATTGAAGCCCTTGGATGCCAGCAGCAGGATTTCGCGCTCGCGCTCGGACAGGCTTACATCCGAACCGCCATACGCCTCAGCCTCGGCAGTGGTCGGCGGCGGCGAGGCGTCCGGCTCCGCCTGGAAGCGCCGCAGCAGGCGACGGGCAATGATGGGGCTGATCGGGGAACCGCCATTGATCAATTCGCGGATGCCGGACAGAAAATTTTCTTCGGAGGCATCCTTCAGCAGATAGCCGGCCGCGCCGGCCTCGATCGAGGCAAGCACATGTTCTTCATCGCCGAACACGGTGACGACCATGCACTCGCAATTGGGCAGGATCTGCGTGGCATGACGGATGACTTCGATTCCGGAAATATCCGGCAGGCCCAGGTCGATCAGCAATACATCCGGCTTGCGCAGCTCAAGCAGCGCCATGCCCTCGCCACCGGTGCCCACGCTGGCAACCACTTCGAAAGAGGGGTCCTTGGCCAGGATGGCAGCGAAGCGTTCGCGAAAAGCGGCATCGTCTTCGACTATCTGTACCCGCGTCATGGCCACAAATTCTTCTTCTGGTTTTTGGTGAGCCATTCTACCCCCGGTGCGCACTACAGCTATCCCCCGTTTGTGGGATGAGAGACCGGGCCGCATATCAGGCGAGAGTACGTGCACATGAACAAAAAAGCCCGGCAGCGCCGGGCTCTGATGCGAACGAATGACACGCCTGCAGTATCAGTCGAGTTTGATGTTCTTTTTGACCACAATGGCCTTCATTTTGTCGTATTCGATCTTTATATCCTTGGCGAACTCGGCGGGGGTATTGCCGACCGGATCGGCGCCCTGTTGCGCAAGTTTTTCCTTGGTTGCCGGGTTATTGACGGCGCGAACCGAGGCCGCATACAGTTTATCGACGATTTCCTTGGGTGTCTTGGCAGGCACCACCAGACCGTACCAGGCGGGATCGTTCACTTCCGCCATGCCCAACTCGGCAAAGGTCGGAATATTGGGGTACGCCGCCAGTCGTTTCGGCGCTGCGACCGCCAGCAGTCGCATCTTGCCGGCATCGATCTGCGCCTTGGAAGAAGGCAGGTTGTCGAACAGCACTGGCACCTGGCCGCCGACGACATCGATCACCGCCGGGCCGGCGCCCTTGTATGGAATATGCACCATATCGGTATTGCTCGCCGCCATGAACAGCTCCCCCATCATATGGCCGATGCCGGCGGTGCCGGAGGTGGCGAAGGAATACTTGCCCGGATTTTTCTTCAGCAGTTCGATGAACTCCCTGACGTCATTGGCCGGCACCGAGGGATGAACCGCGAGCACATTGGGCACAGCGACGAATTTGGTGACCGGGATGAAGTCGGCAAAGTTGTTGTAGGGAATCTTCGCATTCGCCGCGGGATTGACCGCCATGGTCGACACCGTGGCCACGCCCAGGGTATAGCCATCCGGCGCGGATTTGGCGACCACATCGGCGCCCACCGAGCCGCCGCCGCCGGCGCGATTCTCCACGATGACGGTTTGTCCGAGTTCCTTGGAAAGCTGGTCGGCAACGATGCGGGCGACGATATCGGTGGTGCCGGCGGGTGCGAACGGCACGATCAGTTTGACCGGCTTGTTCGGATACTGTGCATGCGCTGTGCTGCTTACCAGCGCCAGTATGGCGGCCGCGACAACCAGGGTCTTGCGAATCATGACTTTCTCCTCGAAATTGTTTTGTGAAGTGAATGCGGTTTTATTGCTGCCGCTCGACGGATCAAGGGCGGTGCGCAAGCAGCCCCGGCGCAACCCGACCCAAGGGAAATCCCTGATTGCCGGCCCGACCGCCAACTTACTCGCTACGGCTCAAGGAATCAATATGGTTGAACCCGTGGTCTTGCGCGCTTCCAGGTCGCGGTGCGCGTTCGCCGCTTCGCACAGTGGGTAAGTCTGGTTGATTTCGATCCTGACAATGCCGCGCCCGACCACGTCGAATAGTTCGGAAGTGGTGGCCACCAGATCCTCGCGTTTGGCGATATAGGTGTCCAGTGTCGGCCGCGTGACGTACAGCGAGCCCTTGGCCGCCAGCATGCCCAGCTCGAGCGGCGCGGGCGCGCCCGAGGCATTGCCGAAAATCACCACCATCCCCAGCGGACGCACGCAGTCCAGCGACTTCAGGAAGGTGTCCTTGCCGACGCCGTCATAGGCCACGTCGCATTTCCTGCCGCCGGTCAGCGCCGCCACGCGCGCGACGAAATCTTCCGTCGAATAGTTGATGACATGGTCGCAGCCGCTGGCCAGCGCGATCTTCGCTTTCTCTTCGCTGCCGACCGTGCCGATCACGGTGGCGCCGAGGTGTTTGGCCCACTGGCAGGCGATCAGGCCGACGCCGCCGGCCACGGCATGTATCAGGATGGTGTCGCCCGGCTTGACACGATAGGTGCGGCGGATCAGGTACTGGGCGGTCATGCCCTTCAGCATCATCGACGCCGCCTGCTGGTCGGTGACGTTCGCCGGCACCTTGACCACGCGTTCGGCCGGCATCAGCCGCTCTTCCGAATACGAGCCGATCGGCGACGCCGCGTAGGCGACGCGATCGCCGACAGTGAACTCGGTCACGTTCGGGCCCACGGCTTCAACCACGCCGGCGCCTTCGCGGCCCAGCACCGTCGGCATCGGTAACTTGTAGAGGCCGGAGCGATGGTAGGTGTCGATGTAGTTCAGGCCGATCGCCGTGTGGCGGATACGTAACTCGCCGGGGCCAGGGGCGCCCACCGCGACTTCTTCCCACTTCATGTTTTCAGGGCCGCCCTGCTCGTGGATGCGAATTGCATAACTCATGTTGCCGTCCTCAGATTGTTGGGTGTTTATCGATGAATTCTTGCAGCGCCGCGCGCCGGGCGTCGCGAATGGCGGTGGCGATGTCTTTCGCCTCGGCGTCATCGCCGGCAGATTTCGCGATGGCGCCCTGGTCCAGGGCCTGCAGGCGACTCAGGCCCGCGAGCAAATAGGGCGCCGGCAAATAAGGGACGTCTTCATAACCCAGCCGGCCATGGTGGTCGCAGGCAGCGGCCTCCAGTAAAGCATGAAATCGTTCCGGGCGCCGCAGGGCGTCGCAGCCTTCGTACAAGGCCAGCAGCCCATCGGCTTTGAGCGCGCGCGCGCCGTGTATTTTACCGTGCCAGCCTGCAGCGGTCGCAGCCAGGTCGCGGCACTCCGCGGGCGCGCGCAGACGCTCGCTCAGGGCCTGCACCAGTTCCACGCTCTTCGCTTCATGCCCGGGGTGATGCGGCAGATACTGCGGCGGCGTGGCCGCCTTGCCGAGATCGTGGGTCAGGCAGGCGTAGCGTACCGGCAACGCGGATTTCCGGCGGGCGGCGCAATCGACCACCATCATCACATGCACGCCGCAATCGATTTCCGGGTGCGACTTTGCCGATTGCGGCACCCCGAACAGGGCGGCGACTTCCGGCAGCATTCTCGCCAGGGCGCCGCATTCCCGCAACACCGCGAACATGGCCGAGGGCGTGGCCTCCATCAGTCCGCGCGCAAGCTCCTGCCACATGCGTTCGGCTACCAGGTGATCGACCTCGCCGGCGTCCACCATATGGCGCATCAGCTGCATGGTTTCATCGGCAACGCGGAACCCCAGTGCGGCGAATCTGGCGGCAAAGCGCGCCACGCGCAGGATGCGCACCGGGTCTTCGGCGAAAGCCTCGCTGACGTGGCGCAACAGGCGGTGGTTGAGATCGGCCTCGCCGCCGTAGGGATCAACCAGGGTCTGCGTATGCAGGTCGCGCGCCATGGCATTGATGGTCAGGTCACGGCGGCGCAGATCCTGTTCCAGCGTGACATTGGCGGCAGTGTGGAACACGAATCCCTTGTAGCCCGGGGCGGTCTTGCGCTCGGTGCGCGCCAATGCGTACTCCTCATGCGTTTGCGGATGCAGGAACACCGGAAAATCCGCGCCCACCGGCTTGTAGCCGGCATCCAGCATTTGCTGCACACTGGCGCCGACCACGACGTAATCGCGATCCTGCACCGGCAGGCCGAGCAATTCATCGCGTACCGCGCCACCGACGACATAGACTTTCATGAGGGCAGGTCCAGACAGCGCTCAGGCCGGTCGCGCAGCGGCGGATACGGCATAGGGTTCGTCGGTCGCGATGACCCAGAGCTCGTCGCGCGCGGCCGCAACCCAGGCCTGCATCGCCGGCAACTGCTGCACGGCGCTGACATAGTTTGCGGCCACCGGTGGCAACTTGACGGCATAGGTCAGCAAGCGCGAGGTCACCGGCGCGAAACAGGCGTCGGCATTCGAAAATGCGCCGAACAGAAACTCCCCGCCGGCGCCGAACTCTGCACGACACGCTGTCCAGATATCGACGATGCGGGCAATGTCGCGGCCTGCTTCCGGGGTCGCACCCAGCCCCGGCAGGCGCGCGCGGCAGTTCATCGGCATCGCGCTGCGTATCGCGGCAAAGCCGGAATGCATCTCGGCCGCGATCGAGCGTGCGCGTGCGCGGGCGCGCGCATCGCGCGGCCACAAGCCCTTGTCCGGAAAAATTTCGGCCAGGTATTCGAGGATCGCCAGCGAATCCCAGATGTGCAGATCGTTGTGAATCAATACCGGCACCCGTCCGGCGGGCGACCAGGCGGCGATATTGGCCCCGGTGTCGGCCTGATCCAGCGGGACCAGCACTTCATTGAAGGCGATTCCGGCCTGCCGCAGCGCGATCCAGGGCCGCAGCGACCATGATGAATAATTCTTGTTGCCGATAACCAGGCTTAAGGGCATGACGGTCTCCGGGATGGGCGCGGGTGGATCAGCGGCCCGCGTTGTCGCGAAAAGATGGGTAGCGCGCCCGCCCGGTGCTGCGTTGCAGATAAGCGCCGACCACGCTGTCGATGGAAGAAGCGGCGCCGAACATCGCCGGGAACGGGGTCGCCGAGGTGCTGGGCAGGCTCATCGAGCGCAGATTATCGCGGGTGATGAGTTTGCCGGGCAGGAATTCGAATGCGGTCGCCTGCAACCTGGACAGTCCCGGCCCCAGTCCCAGTACCAGGCGTTTTTTGCCGACGAACGCGATCGTCATCTCCAGCAATTGACGCAGGGTGTACACCCTGGGGCCGACCATGGGAAAGGTTTTGCCATAAGCCTCGCTCATCGTGATGCTGGCGGCGAGCGCGCGGGCCACATCCTCCACCCACACCGGCTGAAATTGCGCTTCGGGAGAACCCAGCGGAATCAGCGGAAACAGCCGCACCAGATCGGCGAACATATTGAAAAATCTGTCGTGCTCGCCAAACACTACCGAGGGCTGAAAGACGGTGATGCGCAAGGAAGGGTTTTCCCCGGCCACCGCCCACACCGCCGCTTCGCCGCGGCCGCGCGAGACCAGGTAGTCGCTGGGTCCGTCAAGGCCGGCGTTCAGCGCGCTCATTTGCACCAGACGCCGTACCCCCGCGGCAACGCAGGTCTCGGCAACCAGTCTGGGCAAGGCGACATGCTCGCGCGCGAAGTCGCCGTGCAGAATGCCGATCAGGTTGATGACCGCATCGTGCTCGCGGACCAGCTCGAGCAGCTGCTGCGGATCATGCACATCGGCGTCGACCACATCCACGGTCGGCAGGATCAGCAAGTGCTTGGCGCGCTCGCGATTGCGCGTGGGCACCGTGACGAAATAGCCGCGCGCGGTCAGTTGCTCGGCGACGGCGCTGCCGATGAATCCGCTGCCGCCGAGCAGCAGTACTTTTTGGACGGCAGTAGACATGGCTGTCATGGGGTTGCCGTGAGTGCCGGCGCGACGGGCAGAACGGGTTCGGTCGGCAGTGCGCTGGCGATGGCGCCCGCGCTGTTGTCGCCGCGCGCCGGGACCGTGCCCATCAGTTCTTTCAGGCTCGGTTTGCCGGTATCCAGGCGGCGCGCATAGTACCAGGCATTGACCATGACTTTTTTGACATAGTCGCGGGTCTCGTTGAAGGGAATGCATTCGGCATAAATAGTGCCTTCGAGCGGCTTGTCGGCCTGCCAGCGGCGGGCGCGGCTGGGCCCGGCATTATAGGCGGCGGTGGCCAGCACCGGGTGCCCGAGGTTGTCGAGAACATGGCGCAGGTAGTACGAGCCCAGGCTCAGGTTGACGGGAATCTCGATGGTGCGCTCTGTTGTGAAAGGCTGGAGCCCAACCTGCTTGGCGGCCCAGCGCGCTGTCGTCGGCATCAGCTGCATCAGGCCCATCGCGCCCACCGGCGATCTTGCGTCCGCCATGAAGCGGCTCTCCTGGCGGATGAGGCCGTAAATCCAGGCCTGGTCGAGGCTTTGCGAACGCGCGTTGCTTTGTAAATCGTCGCGATAGGGGATCGGATAGCGACGCGAGAAATCATGCGTCGTCACCGTGCGGTCGGCGGCGCTGATGGCGCGATCCGGGATGCCGTTTTCGCGTGCCAGTTCGGCGACTGCCAGCAGTTGCTGGTCGTCGAGATTGCGCGTCGCATATTGCCACTCGCGCAGGCCTTCCTCACGCATGCCGAGGCGATATAGCGCCACGGTACGCTGCATGCCCGGCCGTGCGCGCATCAAGTCCAGTTCGGCGGCATTGACGCCGACGCTTTTCCAGTCCGGCATGGGCGCGACACCCATCTCCTCGGCGGCGAGCAGGCCGTAAAAATTGTTCTCCCGCGCCAGCCCTTCCTTCAAGATCCGAGCGGCCTCGATCAATCCGGGATTCGCGCTTGCGCCATAGGCCCGCGCCCGCCAGTAACGCCAGGTTGGTTCGCGCTTTTCGCGCGCCGACATGGCATTGATGGTCTCGCCGAGTATGGTCCAGTTGGCGGTACGCAAGGCGGCACGGGCCTTCCAGGCTGCCTGTTGATCGCTGAGCGGAAAGGTGTGCGCACGCAAGAACCATTTCAGGGCGTCGTCCGCCTGCTGCAGGCTGCCGAAATAGCCGGCCTGGGCCCATGCCCAACCGCTGTCCCCGGGCTCGAGCTTGGCGCCTTTCTTGTCAAGTATTGAGGCTGCACGCTCGGCATCGCTGCGCGCGAGGCGCGAGATCGCAAACAGGAACAACTCTACCGAGGCGCGCGATTTGACATCGGGTTTTTCGCGCGCCAGATAGCGTGCGGCGTCCTGGTTGATGGTGGCGACGGCCGCCTCAAATCCTTTCGGCGCCGGGTTCAGGAACGCGGCGCTGCGTTTGGCGTCGCTGATCGCGCCGGCTTCCAGCAGGCGGCGCACACGCAGCCAGATATCATCGTTCGACAGACGCCGAGCCTGCTGCAGCGCCTGAAATACGCCATAGCAATTGTCGGACGTGGCCCTGGCCGAATTCCAGAATGCCTTGGCCTCGGTGTAGGCCTCCAGGTCGTTGCGCGACAGGCGATAACGCCAGTGATGACAGGTGACCTCGCTATCCTCGATGGCGAGCTTGGGCAGCGCCGTCATGAACATATCCCATGACTCCAGGGTGCCGAGAATTTTCAACCAGTCACGCCGCAGATTATCGGCGTAAGGGGTATCGGCATGCGTATCGAGAAAGCCGCGGATCCGTTCGGCCTCGGCGATGCCGAACGCACCCGCCTGCGCCAGATTGGCCGACAGCCACCAGTAGCCGGCATAAGGCGTCAGCGGATGGTTGGCGGCGGCCAGGCGCGCGTGCGCGGCTTCCAGCGTTTTGATATCGTGCCTGTCGAATGCGTCACGGGCCGCCAGCACGTCGCGGTCCGCCGCGGACAGCGTGGCGATATTGCCGGCGGCGCCCGGCGCGGTTGCCGCGAATGCATCGGGCAGCGGAAACTTGTTTGATATCAATGAAAGCGCGAGGAGGGCGGCGTACAAAATGCGCACGCCGGGAACTATTGCACGATGCGGTGCAACAATAAAAACAGATCGGAGGAATTTCCAGGCGCGCATACCAAAAATATTTCGCTTCTTCAATTCGTTAATGTATACCTGATGTTGCGTGCGTCTTTCGTGCGATACACAGGTATCATTTTATAGTCTAGCCCCTCCCGTACCCAACCCTAATTTATTTCCATGACCCTTGCCGACCCCCTCTTCTGGACTGCCTTGCTCAAGATCATAGGCGTCAATATCGTCCTGTCCGGCGATAATGCCGTCGTGATTGCCCTGGCCGCGCGCAGTCTCCCCCCGAATCAGCAGAAAAAAGCCGTTTTCTGGGGTAGCGGCGCGGCGATCGTGATGCGCATCGTGCTCACATTGTTCGCCGTTGCCTTGTTAAGCCTGCCATGGCTCAAATTGGTCGGCGCCGTATTGTTGTTGTGGATCGGCATCAAGTTATTGACCGGAGACGACGATGGCGAAGACGGGGTGAAGAGCCACGACTCGATGCTGGCGGCCATCAAGACCATCCTGATCGCCGATCTGGTGATGAGCCTGGACAACGTCATTGCCGTGGCGGCGGCGGCCAAGAACGACACTCTGCTGGTCATGATCGGCCTGGGCATCAGCATTCCCCTGATCATTTACGCAAGCACCCTGCTGATCAAGGTCATGGAGCGTTTCCCGATCGTGATCACGATCGGCGCCGCCCTGATCGGTTGGGTGGCCGGCGAAATGGCCTGGGATGAAGCGGTGCTCAAACCATTCACTGCCCCGTACCCGCACTGGTTTGAATATATCGCCGCAACCGCCGGGGCATTGCTGGTGGTCGGTATTGGTAAATTTCTTGCAACCCGGCAGCCGGCGACAGAAGGATAGTCTGGAGCCGTGTATCTCCGTTCCTGATAGCATCAAGTTGTAAAGCCTGGAGGCGTTATCGTTAAAAATACCCCAATCGCAGTCGTTTGACGACGAGGCGTCACCAATAAAGGTGCCCGTCGGAAATTCCATCAATTTCCTTTCGGAGAAGGTCATGAAAACTGCATTTCGCACCAAAACGCTCGCGTTTGCCGCTGCTGCTGGTTGTGCCTTTGCCCTGACTGCCTTCGGCGCCCATGCCGAGGACTGGAAACCGACCAAGACCGTGGAGTTCGTCGTTCCGGCGGGCACCGGCGGCGGGGCCGATCAGATGGCCCGC
>DASWEY010000021.1:0-37336 GCA_036394575.1 Usitatibacteraceae bacterium
CCTGGAGCGCGCATGGACGGCTTGGGCGCCGACTGGCTATTGTACGCGAGCAGGGGGGCTAAAGGGACAAAGCCGGCCCGCTGGCGCGGAACCGGCGGCGGGCAGATCGATCAGCGGGACGTTATCGCGGGTTTTCCATCCATTTCAGGCCCGCCGTTGTGAGAAACTTTGTCTTCGCTCCCATTTGTCCACGCCATGCTCGAATTCAAACAGATCGATCTCCGTACCGATCCCAATGCCGCGCTGTTCGTGAAAGACGAAATTGTCGAGGTCGCTTTTGCGGCCGGCGATGGCGAGCTGATCAGCCGTGAAGGTCCCAACCGCTACCATGCCGGCGACGCCCTGATTACCGGCTCCACCGGTGATCGCTGGAGCGTGTCGCGCGACCGTTTCGACGCCAAGTACCAGCCGCTGCCGCCCCTGCCGGCGGGTGCGGATGGCCGCTATCGCGCCCGCCCGGTGCCGGTGCTGGCGAAGCAAATTGCCCAGCCATTCACGGTGGCGCGTTCCGCCGGCGGCGATCTGCTCAAAGGCGCGGCCCACGACTGGTTGCTGCAATACGCGCCGGGCGATTACGGACTGGTCGAGAATGCGCGTTTCCAGCAGGTTTATCGCGCGGTCGAGGGCGGCGCCTGACGAGGCGTTGACCATTCAATTTTTGCCGGCGTTGCCGCGATCGCGACCATCGGTCTCGCTGACGCAAAAAAATCGCAGAACGCCATTTGACGCGGGTTTTGGGGCAAAAACGCTTCAAAACCCGCGTCAATGCTGGACTTTCAATTTTTTCGGAGGTTTCCAGTGCGCGAGGTTGAACGCGAGGGCATGGGAAACCCGGTTGACGCTGAACCGGGGCGCTTCGTGCGAAAATGCCCGCGCCTGATGCCCACAAGGCACCATAAAAATCCAGGAGAAGCCATGATCGATGTCCATCAATCCTGCCGGGTGATGCCGGTACCGCGGGTTTACGCACCATGAGCGCATCCCTTTCTTCCGTAACTTCCGCCACGGTCGGCAACCCGCGCTGGGCATGGCTGCCGGCGCATGGCAGCTGGAAATACCATCTGTTGCTAGTTTCGCTGGGTATTTTCGTACTCGGCCCACTCGGCGGCGTGACCGCCTCCTACATGAATTTTTCGCTGGGTTTTTTCGTCGGCGGCCAGGTGCTGGCGGGCATTCTCGGCTCGACCGTGACCTTCGGTTACGGTGCCGAAGGCCGTCACGGCGCCAACTATATGCAGACCGCTGCGGCCTCGGTGGCCGGGATGTGCGCCATGGGCGTGCTGATCCAGGCGATGGTATGGATGGGTCTGCCGCAGCCGCCGGTCTGGCAGATGGTGCTGTACATGTTGTGCATCGGCATGTTCGCCGCCGGTGTCGGCATGCTGTACACGCCGATCCTGGTCGATCGCCTGCAACTGACCTTTCCCTCCGGCCTGGCGGTGGCCAATATCCTGCGCGCCCTGACCGATCCGGTCCTGTTGCGCCAGTCGGTGGCCAAGCTGGGCAGCGGCATCGGGGTGGGCATCGTCGGCGGCATTGCGACAGCCAAGGTGGCGATCGTCGGCGTCATCGATCTTTCCACCTCGACTCTCGGTGCGGGCATGCTGGTCGGTGCACGTATCGGTATTCCCGCCGTGGTGGCCGCGCTGCTGGGCCTGGCACTGATACCGTACTTCATTTCGATCGGCTGGCTGAAAGAAGGCGACCCGTACCGCAAGATCACTTTCCTGATCGCGCTCGGCACCATCATGGGAGCGGCGATCATCGATCTTTCGCTGATTTTCTGGGAAGCTTACAAGCGCTATACCGACAAGACGCCGCGCGTGACGAAAGTCGTGCCGGGCGATGAATGGAAGCAGACCAATACCTTGCGCCTGGTGCTGTGGGTGCTGTTCTGGGCGGCGGGCATCGTCGCCACCGGGCATTTCGTGCTCGGCCAGCCGGTCGGGTACCTGGTGTTCGCGGTGGCCCTGGTCTCCGTGTTCGCCATGGTCAACGGCATTTCGCTGGGAATCAGCGACAGCAATCCGATTTCCTCCGCCTTCGTGGTCTCGGTGGTGCTGATGGCGGCAGTGGGACTCAAGGACCCGGCCATCGGCCTGATGGCGGGTGCCGTGCTGCTGATCTCGACCAGCGTGGCCGGCGATATGCAGCAGGATCGCTCCACCGGCTGGCGGCTGGGCACCAATCGCGTGGTGCAGTTCCGCTACCAGGCGGTGGGCATATTGGTGGGCGCGATTCTGGCCGTGGGTTTCGCCAAATTGTTCATGACCGCCTACCCGGTGTTGCTGCTCGATCAAACCGTCATGAAAGCCGGCGAACAGCCCTCGGAATGGAGTGCGGCCATGACCTACAAATTCGTCGGCGTATTGCGCAGCCTGACCGACGACAAACCCTATCAGCGTACCGCCATCCTGGTGGGTATCGGCATCGGGTTCGCAATTGAACTGTTGCGCAAGATCATCCACGCCAATGCCGCCTACCAGCGCTTCATCCATAGCGGGCGCAAGGGTTTTGCCACCGGTTTCGTGATGGATTCGGTGTTGCTGCCGTCGCCGTATGCGTTGTCGTTCGGCGGCTTTGTGAACCTGCATACCTCGCTGTGGTTCGGTGGCGGCGGCATTTTGTCCAGCTTCATCAACTCGCTGCCGAAGAAAAAACCGGCGCCGGGCGCCAAGGCGCTGCCGGAGGACATGAGCAGCACCTCGCTGTTCGGCGGCGGCCTGATCGCCGGCGATGCGCTGGCGGCGCTGGGCCTCGGCATTGTCGGGCTGATGGCGACGGTGCTGACCTAGCACGCGCAGGACGCGTCATGCGCCACGATCAGGAATGGCTGCTGGGACGCGGCGTGGACGAGATCGATACCCCGGCGCTGGTGATCGATCTCGACGCCATGGAACGCAATCTGGAGTGCATGGCCGTGTTCGCCAGGCAGCACGGCGTGCGGCTGCGGCCGCACGCCAAGATGCACAAGAGCGCGGCCCTGGCCAATATGCAAATCGCGGCGGGCGCGGTCGGCGTCTGCGCGCAGAAAACCGCCGAGGCCGAATGCCTGGCCGCGGGCGGCGTGAACAATATATTCATCAGCAACGAGGTCATCGCGCCGGCGAAATTGCAGCGGGTGGCGGCGCTGGCGCGCCAGCTTGCGGCGCGGGGCGGCCGGCTGGCGATTGCGGTCGACAGCGAGATCGGCATCGCGCGCCTCGCGGCGGCCTGTGCGGGCAACGAGGCGATCATCGACGTTTTCGTCGAGATCGATGTCGGCCAGCGCCGTTGCGGGGTCGCGCCGGGCGCCCCCGCGCTGGCCCTGGTGCGAAAGCTGGCCATGCATCCGTCACTGCGCTTCGCCGGGCTGCAGGCCTATCACGGCAGTGCGCAGCACTTTCGCACGGCGGCGGAACGGCGCGCCGCGATCAGTCGGGTGACGCGAGAAGTTGCCGATACCGTGGCGCTGATTGAAGGCGCCGGGTTCGCGGCCGGACTGGTGACGGGCGCCGGCACCGGCACCTTTGCGCTGGAAGCCGCCAGCGGCATTTATGGCGAACTGCAGGCCGGATCGTATCTGTTCATGGATGCCGACTATGCGCGCAACGAGCCGGACCCGGCGCAACCGCGCTTCGAGCACGCGCTGTTCGTCAAGACCCAGGTGATGAGCGTCAGCGACACCCATGTGGTGTGCGACGCCGGCCACAAGAGCCACGCGGTCGATTCCGGCATGCCGCTGGTGTGGAATTTTGGCGCGCCACAGGGACAGGCACATGGTCAGGGACAAGGACAAGGGAAAGGACAGGGCCTGGAAGTGACCGGCTGCTCGGACGAGAGCGGCGTCATCAGGACGATGGCGGACGGCGGGGCCTTGCCGGCGCTGGGCGATATCCTGTGGCTGGTCCCCGGCCATTGCGACCCGACCGTCAATCTGCATGATGTGATGATCGGCGTGCGCGGCGGCCTGCACGATGGCGTGGTAGAACGAATTTTCAGAGTCGATGCGCGCGGTGCGCTGGCCTGACGGGCTCGGTGCAGACGTATACTGGGCCGGCGATTTCAACTCAACAGCAGGATCGACAGCAGCAATTGCGCGACGCAAGCGGAGAACAAAATGGCAAAGTGGATACGCGTTTCGCATCGTGGCCGCGAGTGCTTCGGCACTCTGGACGGCGACAGCATCATGGTCCACACCGGCCCGATGTTTGAGCGTCCGCAGCCAAGCGGCGAAATCCTTGCCTTGGCGGAATGCAGGACCCTGATTCCGGTGGTGGCCGGCAAAATGGTGGCCTTGGTCGATAATTATCATGCCCTGGTCGCCAAGCTGAACCATGCGGTGCCGGCCGAACCGCTGTATTTCCTGAAGGCCAATAACTCATTTCTCGCTCACGGCGAGACCATCCGTGTGCCGCCTTCCTATGCCGGCAAGGTGGTGTATGAAGGCGAGTTGGGCATCGTCATCGGCAAGCGCGCCAGCGGGGTGAACGAGGCGGAGGCGGCCGGTCATATTTTCGGTTACACCTGCGTCAACGATGTCACCGCCGCCGAAATTCTCAACAAGGACCCGGGCTTCGCACAGTGGACGCGTGCCAAGAGCTTCGATACCTTCGGCGTGTTCGGCCCGGTGATCGCCACCGGCCTCGACCCGATGACGCTGTCGGTCCGGACCATCCTCAACGAGCAGGAACGGCAGAACTATCCGCTGTCGGATATCGTGTTTTCGCCGTCTCGGCTGGTCAGCCTGATTTCGCAGGACCTGCCTTTGGCGCCGGGCGATGTGATCGCCTGCGGCACGTCGCTCGGGGTCGGTTCGATGAAACCGGGCAGCACGGTAAGCATCGTCATCGACGGCATCGGCGCCCTGAACAATCGCTTCGGCTAATTGGCAATCGCGTTAGGCAACCGCGACAGGTAGCCGCGACAGGCAACCGACGTGCCTGACCCCATCGCAAAGAAGAAAGGAACAGCATGGCCCGTAAAATTCTTGCACTGCTTGCCGGGGTAGTTACGGCGTTGATGGCGGTCGGCCTCGTCGAATATCTGGCGCATCTGCTGTATGCGCCGGCGGTGCCCCCGGATCGCAATAATCCGGAGGCGATGCGCGCCCTCATCGTCGCCATGCCGGTGGGCGCTTTCCTGATGATCCTGCTGGCCTATGCCGCCGGCACCTTTGTCGGCGGCGCGGTCGCCGGCCGTGTGGCGCGCAGCCGCGCCTGGCGTTATGCCGGCAGCATCGGCGGCCTGATCCTGGTGTTCGCGCTGCTGAATATCCTGATGCTGCCGCATCCCCTGTGGTTCACCGTCGCGGTCATCGTTGTGATTCCCCTGGCAGCCTTGCTGGCGCGTGCTGTCGGCGTGCCAAAACCGTCGGCCTGAAGCGCGGAAAAACCAATGCCCGATTATCAATACGATCTGTTCACCATCGGCGGCGGCTCGGCCGGGGTGCGCGCCAGCCGCATGTCGGCACGCCTGGGCGCCAGGGTGGCCGTCGCCGAATCGACCTATCTGGGCGGTACCTGCGTCAATGTGGGCTGCATTCCCAAGAAACTGTTCGCCTATGCGGCGCATGTGCATGAGGACGTCGAGGATGCGGCCGGTTTCGGCTGGCGTATCGCCGCACCCGCGTTCGATTGGCCGACCCTGCGCGCCAACAAGGATACGGAAATCGCCCGGCTTAACCAGGTCTACGAAAGTCTGCTGCTCGATGCCGGGGTCGAGATCCTGCGCGGCCGCGCCACCTTGCTGGACGCCCATACCGTATCGATCAACGGGCGGCAAATTACCGCGAAGCACATCCTCATCGCCACCGGCGGCTGGCCGGTCAAGCCGGATATTCCCGGCGCGGAATATGCGATTACCTCAAACGAGTTTTTTCATCTCGAGACGTTGCCGAAGCGCGTGCTGGTGTATGGCGGCGGTTATATCGCCGTCGAACTGGCGTCGATCTTCAATGGTCTTGGCGCGGCCACCTCGCTGGTATATCGCGGCGAGCGGCTGCTGAAAAATTTCGATGCCGATCTCGGCACCATACTGGAAATCGAAATGGTGAAAAAAGGCGTCAACCTGCATCTGCGCAGCAGCATGGAGCGCATCGATCGACACGGGGATGTCTGCCGCGTGCAGCTCGGCGGCGGCGAACGGCTGGAGGTCGATTGCGTACTGTTCGCCACCGGGCGCGCGCCGCATACCGCCGGCTTGGGGCTGGAGGCGGCCGGTGTGGTGCTGAACGAAAGCGGCGCGATCAAGGTCGATGCGAAATTCCGCAGCAATGTGCCGTCGATCAACGCCATCGGCGATTGCACGGACACCCTGGCCCTGACACCGGTGGCCCTGGCCGAGGGTATGGTGGTGGCCGACCGGCTGTTCAACGACGGCCGGCGCAGCATCGGCTACGAGAATATTCCCACCACCATTTTCAGCCACCCCAATGTCGGCACCGTGGGGCTGTCGGAGGAAGCGGCGCGCCAGCGTTACGAGGACGTGAAAATCTTCAAGAGCAATTTCCGCGCGCTCAAGCACACTCTGTCCGGCCGCCAGGAGCGCACCTTCATGAAGCTGGTGGTCGATGTCGCCTCGGACCGGGTGCTGGGCGTGCATATGGTCGGCGCGGATGCCGGCGAAATCATCCAGGGCTTCGCGGTGGCGCTCAATTGCGGCGCCACCAAGGCGCAGTTCGACGCCACCATCGGCATTCATCCCACGGCGGCGGAAGAATTTGTCACCATGCGCGAACCGGTTTGAGGTCCTGCTCGAGTGATGCGGGGGGACAGTCGGCGCGGTGTCAATGCTGGAAATGTAAAATGAAACTCCAGCATTGGCGCGGTGTTTGAAGCTTTTTTGCTCCGAAAGCCGCGCCAATGCTTGTGTTTTATTTTTTAGCGGCAATCGCGGCCTTGTTTACTTTGCAGAAACATCCCTCGCGCCACTCATCTGCTATAACTCTCCCCCATGTTGGCATTAGACCGTTTGTTGCAGCGCCAGGGCTTTGGCACGCGCAAGGCTTGCGGGGCGATGATCGCGGCGGGTCAGGTATGCGTAAGGGTCGCGGGCGATGATGCGTTCCGCGTCTGCACCGACCCGGGCGCCCGCTTTGCGCCCGGCGGCTTGCGCTTCACGGTCGATGGCGAGCCCTGGCGGTACCGCGAACGCGTATACATCGCGCTCAACAAGCCGGCCGGCTACGAATGCTCGACGCAGCCCCGGCATCATCCCAGCGTGCTCAGTCTGCTGCCGCCGCCGATGATCAATCGCGGCGTGCAGTGCGTGGGGCGGCTGGACCAGGACACCACCGGGCTGTTGCTGCTGTCGGATGACGGCGATTTCATCCATGCGCTCACCTCCCCGAAAAAACACGTACCGAAAGTGTATGAGGCCACCACCAAACATCCGCTGGACGACGAGCAGCTTGCCGCGCTGGCGGCTGGGGTGGTGTTGCGCGACGCGCCCAAACCCGTGCTCGCGCGCGACTGCCGGCGCCTCGATCGTCATCTGCTGCAACTCACCATTGCCGAGGGCCGCTATCACCAGGTCAAACGTATGGTCGCCGCCGCCGGCAATCGGGTCGAGGCTCTGCACCGCGTTACAATCGGCCGCTACGTTTTGCCGGCCAGCCTGGCGCCGGGCCGCTGGACCTGGCTTGAAGAGGGTGAACTGGCGCTGCTGCGTAGTGCCTAAGCCAGACTTGCCCGGAATCCATGCAGCCGGCAATGCCGGCACCCATACTCGCAACCAAGCTGCGACCGGCATCCGCACCGATAGTATTCATTTCGATTAGATGCCCAAGAACGCGATATACATTGGCCCAGCTCCCTGGGCGCATGACGATACGGAAGGTCGCGCCCGTGCGCGGCCGCGTATCGCCGTCGGCGTCGCGCTGTCGCTGCTGGTGCACGCCCTGCTGTTTATCTTCATCCCCAAGCCGCTCAAGGTCGATGGCGTCCCCAGCGCTGGTCCGCTGGAAGTGCGCTTGAGCGCGCCGGCCGCGCCGCCGCCGCTTGCTCGGGCGGAGCCGACCCCGCCGGTGAAACCCAGGGTACCGCCGCGCCGCACCCTTGCTGTCCCGTCCAGCAAGCCCGCACCCTTTGCGGTGCCGGTGGAGCCGCCGGAGAAGCCGCGCCCCATTCCGCCGCCACCGCCGGACCAGCCGCAAAGCATGGCGGAGCTGGTGGCGCGCAACCAGGCGCGCCGTGCCGCCGAGGATGCGGCTGCCGCGCGCTACAACGCCGCCGGACGCGCCGCTGCCGGCGATGCGTCGGCGGAAGAACGACGTAGCGCCAACCTCGCCAGCAACCTTGCCTCGTTGAATGCGAAGGCGGGCACCAACGGCATTTTCAACATTATCGAGAAGGGGCAGCGTACCGCCCGCTTTTCTTTCCGCGAATGGACCACGGATGCCAGCAGCAGCAATCAGCGCATTATCGAAGTGGATGCGGGGCTGGGCGGCGACGTCGAGCTTGCCATCGTGCGCAGGATGATCGAACTCATTCGCGAACACTATGACGGCGACTTCAACTGGGAGTCGCAACGCCTCGGACGCGTCGTCACCATGTCGGCGCGCAAAAAAGACAACGAGGAACTGGAACGCTTCCTGATGCGCGAGTTCGATTTCCGCAGCGTGCGCTGAGCGGTGGACGCCTGCGCCGATTCTGGCGCACACTCCAAAAGTTGTCGGCGCAGCATTTTTCCCCCAATAACAGGAGCGGCGATCATGATCAAGAAAGCATGGGCAGTCTGGAAAGGCAGCCTCAAGGAGGGTGGCGGCACCATTTCCACCGAGACCGGCGTGCTGCGCGAGGCCCCTTATGGATTCAAATCCCGCTTTGAAAACGGCAAGGGCACCAATCCCGAAGAGCTGATCGGCGCCGCGCATGCCGCCTGTTTTTCAATGGCGTTCTCGCTGATGCTCGGCAATGAAGGCCTGGTCCCGGAGAAAATCGAGACGCATGCCGAGGTCACGCTGGAAAAAGTCGGCGAGGGTTTCGAGATTACCGCCAGTCATCTGACCATGACGGCAAAGATTCCGGGCGCGAATAATGCCAAGTTTCAGGAGATCGCCGCCAAGGCCAAGGCCGGGTGCCCGGTATCGAAGCTGATGAAGGCGAAGATCACCATGGATGCGACGCTGGAGGCTTAGCGCGTCCGCAACGGTTTAGCGCGAGCTTTTGTCCAGGAAGCCCCAGACCACGCCGATAATGAGGCCCGCCGTATGCGCCCAGTTGGCGATCGGCCCAAGCAGCCCGGTCCAGCACAGCACAAACCAGCCGCCCATCATGATCACGGTGCTCTGCGTGAGCATGAAACCGAAGGCCGGATTGGTGCGGCCCTGGATCCAGATATAGCCCAGCAGTCCATAGAGCACGCCGGACATGCCGCCGAAGTAGGGCGAATCGGTGAACAGGTATTGCGCCAGATTGGAGGCCACGCCCGCGATCAGCACGAAGACGATATAGAAGACGACGCCCTTGCGTGCCTCGATCAGCTTGCCCAGATCCCAGACCCAGATCATGTTGAACAGCAGGTGCAGGACGCCGAAATGAACGAAGATCGGCGTGATCAGGCGCCATAGCTGACCCTGCATGATGTCGGTGAAACCGGTGTGGCGCGGGTCCGAAATGAACAGCATCGCCAAGTCGGGAAGCGACTTGCCCAGGTTTGAATTGGCTGCCACGACACAACTGATTGCGATCAGGACAATCGAGACGGCGGAAAATCGGGGCAATGCAGCCATGGCAACAATTCCTTTCAGGAGCGCAAATACAAAAAACGGAGGCGTTGGAAACTTCGCTACGAAAACGGCGGGCGAAGGGAGCTAGCCCGCCTGATCGTAGGCCTGCTTCAACCACACTTTCACCTCGGTGCTGAAGTCCGCTGCGACACCGATGCGCACACGATGGCTGACCATGCCGTTCCAGGTGCCGGCCGCTTCAAGCTTGCCTTGCGGGGCGACGCCCTTGAGGTTGATGCCGATATCGATGCGCGTTGCCGTCGACGGTTGCACCAGGGCGAATTGTTTGGCACGGCGCAGACTGAGATAGCCCTTCTTGGGGGCGAACTCGAGGTCCTTGCCGAAGGTTTTTACCGTCTTGATGATGGCGTCGTGAATGGGGCGCAAGGCGGCCTTGTTGCCGGCATAGAGCGCATCGATCGGATCTTCCTCGGCGACGGTATCGGGCTTGCGCGCCTCATGGGCGATCATATTGGCGTAGCCGTGACTCATCGGGCCCTCCTGCTTCAGATAGGCAACGATATCGCTGTGCTTGTCGGTGCCCAGCGAGCGCGCGATATTGATCCAGGCGGCAAAGGTCTTGCCGGTGCGCTCTTCCAGATTGCGGCGCATGGTGGTGAAGGCGTCGTCGATATTGCTCATGTTTGTTCCCGGTTGACAGGGCGGCGCCGCTGTTAGCGGACAGGCAGATTATGCATGGTCGAACGGCTTGCGGTATCGTCGGACGATTGCGGAACAATTCATGGCGCGGCGGCATGCCTTATTTTTTGTTCGGCGTGATGATGTGGCCGCTGGCGGCAATGGCGCAAGTGGCTGCGCCGGCCGACTGGACGTCACTGAAATTCCTGCTCGGCACCTGGCAGAGCGAGGAGGATGCCGGCGCGCCGGGCAAGTCCAGCAGGGGTGAATGCAGCTTTGAGCCGGGCCTGGAAGGGCGGGTGATCTGCGCACAGTCCTAGCGGGAACTTTGCGCGTTGATTTGCGCGTCGAACTGGCCGTTATCGTTTTGATCAGTCCGCGCAATGAGCCGCAGCCATCCATAGGCAAGCAGGCCCGCCGCGATCCCGGCGACGTGAATCTGCCAGGCGCTGGCGATGCCTATCGGCAGCAGTGACGAGGTGAACATCCCCGCACCGGCGATGGCGAGGCGCGCAAAGGCCGCAACGGCCGTAAAGGCCGTAAAGGCGATTAGCGCCCGCAGTATCCGCCAGCCGCGCGTTTGCCCGCCACGCAGCCAGCAAAACACTGCCAGGGTGTAGAGAAAGCCGGAAGCACCGCGGTATTCGGCGGCATTGTCCGCGCCGGCCGTATGTCCCAAGGCAAACAGGCAGGGCAGTTGCACAGCGAGGCTGAGCAGCATCAGCGCCGCGACGATTCGCGCCCCTTCGCGACTCGCGATCAACCAGCCGAAGCCGGCGATGCCAAGCGTGTTGGCGAGAGCGTGCAGCGGCGTCCAATGCGCGATGAAACCGGTCAGCGGCCGCCACCATTGGCCGTTGGCCACTTGCGCCCGGTCGAATGCAAGCCACAGACCGATGCCGGGTTCGGTGGCGCTCCAGATGCTCAGCGCCAGGAGCGAGACGGCGACGCCGGACAGGATGGCGATCTGGATCGACCTAGCGGGGTCGAACTGCGTGCGCATAGAGGCCTGCGATCATCAACAACAGGAGAACGCCCGGCAGATCCGGTGCACCGCCACCCCGGTAGCTTGGCTGCGGCTCGACCTTGACCATGGCATCGTTCTTGACGCGTTCGCGAAATCCGTCCAGTTCGGTTTGCAGAGCCGGAATCAATTGGTCCAGCGCCTGGTTGAAGCCCTTGCCAAGGCTTTCGCGTGCATATTCGCTGGCCACGGCCGGCGCGCGATTGGCGTTGATGTGGCTGACGCCGGGCGCGCGGAATAGCAGGCGGCGGCTGCCGACGTCGAACACGGCGGCGTCGAGCATGGTGTGCGTGCTGTACTTGGTGGCGGGGATCACATAGGCGCCGACGACGGTCCAGTACAGCATCGACAGCGGGTTGTCGTCCATGTACTGAATCTGATCATAGGACAGCAGGCAGATGACGTCGAGCTGGAAGAGGCGCGCCACCTGGTCGAGATTTTCGAAGCCGCCCCGCGGCTGCAGATAGGCTTCGGGAATGACTTCGATCTGCGCGATGAATGGCCGGTCGGCGAATGCCGTTTTGACGCGCGTCAGCATTTCGCTGCGCTCGCCCTGCGAAATCTGTCGCATGCCCGCGTTGGCCGAAGGCGCAAAGGCGACGCCGACGCGCAACGGCAGCCTGAGCCGCGTGATCGCGGGCGTCGCCTGTTCCGGTGGCTGCGCGACCGGATAAAGATAATCAACCACGCTGGCGGCCTGGCGATTTTTGACCGAGGGGCCGAACAGGGCACAGCCACCGAGCAGGAGCGCGCCAAACAAGGCGGAGAAGCCCAAGATGCGCGGCAGCGAGATGCGGCGCGCGACGCGGGAGCTGCGGCCCGTCGAGGGGACGGTGTTTGCCGAGAGTGCGGGGTCCATATTGCTCCTTTCGTGGTGGAGGTGATGGGATAGCCGGCGCGAAGGATTCTGCGCTGCGAACGCTGTGACGCAGGTCGGAAGTACAGCAGTACCGAAAGCCGATACCGGCAGAATCATTGTGTCCGGGCCGCGGCACCATCGACAATTCAGGCCGGGCTGTTAGAATCGGACGCTCCCGCCGTCAACCCGAATTTATTTTGCAAACGCCCCGATCCGCCTTCTTCACCGGTTTGCGCGACCAGTTGCCTGCCATGATCAGCCTGCTGCCCTTCGGCCTGATTACCGGTGCGGCCTCGACCTCGGCGGGGATGGATCCCTGGCTGGCACTGGGCATGTCCTTGATCGTTTATGCCGGCGCCTCGCAGCTCGCGGCCATTGCGCTGATGGCCCAGCACGCGCCGATGGCGATCGTGGTGCTGACAGTGCTGGTGGTGAATCTGCGCATGGTGATGTACAGCGCGGCGCTGGCGGCACATTTTCGCGAATCGTCCCCCGTACGAAAATGGCTGGTTTCCTATCTGCTGACCGACCATGGCTTTGCGCTGATGCTGGCGAGATTCAAGCCGGGCAGCCATGCGCCATTTCGCGATATGTATTACCTGGGCGCGGCCGGCGTCATGTGGCTGAGCTGGCAGATCATGGTCGCCATCGGTATTTTTGCGGGTACCCGGGTGCCGGCCAATCTGTCGCTGGACTTCGCCATACCGCTGGTGTTCCTGGCGCTGCTGATGCCGGCGTTGCAATCGCGGGCACACTGGTCGGCCGCGGCCGTCGCGGCTGTCGCCGTGGTCTTTACCACCGCGATGCCGCTGAAACTGGGCCTGATTACAGCCGCGCTGGCCGGCGTGATTCTGGGCACCTGGCTGGATGCGCGCGACGAACGCCGATTGCGGGCGGCATCATGATCGCCGGCGATTGGGCAGGCTGGATAACGGTGGTGGCCGCCGGTGCGGTGACCCTGGCCGCGCGCGCCTCGTTCATTGTCATGCCGCCTGGTACGCGGGTGCCGGCCTGGTTGCAACGCGCGCTTAAATTCGTAGCCGCCGCGGTATTGCCCGCACTGGTGCTGCCCGAGGTGTTGTTCCGTGAGGTGCCCCATGGCGAGGCGGTCAATTTCTGCCGCGTCGCCGCCGCGTTGCTGGCGATGCTGGTGGCATGGAAAACACGCAATATCCTTGCGACCTTGTGTGTGGGAATGATGGCGCTGTGGCTGTTGCAGTGGCAGTTCCTGGCGCACTGATCAATAGACGGGCGGACAACGATGCTTCAGGTACTGCTGCTTCTCGGTCTGACACTTGAATTGATTGTCTATGCCTTGTTGACCCTCTACTGGCGTCGGCATGGGATGGACGGCATCCTGATCACCCTGTTTGTTCTGATGCTCGCAGTGGGCTGGCGCATTGCGGCGGTGCTACCCAGCTATCTGCTGTCGAGCCTGTTCCGCTTGCGTGACCGCAATCCGCAGCCCTTGATGAGCAGCTTGCGCGCGCTGGCCGGTGAAATCGATGCGCGCGCGTTCACCCTGACCATTGCCGAGCCGTTTCACCAACTGATGATGCCGACGGAACCGCTCGGCCCGAGAGAAGGCACGCCGATTCTGCTGGTGCATGGCTATGTATCCAACCGCGGCATGATGTGGAAGCTGCGCAAGCGTCTGGCCGCAGCCGCCCTGGGACCGGTTTATACGGTGAACCTGCACCCGCTATTTGGCAGCATCGACGAGATGGTGCCGGTATTGGCGGCGCGTATCGATGCGATCTGCCGCGAAACGGGCGCGACCGTCATCCATGTGGTTGCGCACAGCATGGGCGGGCTGGTGACGCGCGCCTATCTGGTTGCCCATGCGCATGTGCCCCGCGTGTCGCGGCTGGTGACCATCGGCTCGCCGCACCAGGGAACACAAATGGCGGCTTTCGGATTGGGGCGCTGTGTGCAGGAAATGCGCCCCGGCAGTGCGCGTCTGGCCGCACTGGTCGCTGCCGAGGCTGCGTTGCCCAAACTGCCGACGCTGTCGGTCTATACCCTGAACGACGATCTGGTTTATCCGGCGGAAAGCAGCCGCCTGGATTGGGCCGAGAACCTGCCGCTGGCGGGAACAGGGCATGTGAGCATGCTGTCGTCGAAGCCCGCCACCCAGCGCATCATCGCCGAACTGCGGAAGCCCTTGTCCTGAGGGCCAACGATATCGGTTAATCCATGGGCGATCCCGGATATCGCCCGGATGGAACGCTGTTTTAATACCCGTGAGAGCCATGGAGAATTATAACTAATTGAATTCAAACGAATTCAATATTGATGCTTGAATTTTATTTAAATGCCTTGACAATAACTGCCTAGGCAATTATATTGCGGCGCATCATGCAATCAAAACCGAACGCCCCCTTTACACCTGTACCGGCCGCAGAAGGCTTCTATCAGGGCGGTACCTACTGGAATATCGATGAGTCCATCGGGTATCTGGTACGCAAGCTCGCCAACTCTTTCCAGCGCCATATCGACGCCAAGATGCAGGCGCGCGGACTGACGCATTCGCAGTGGGGGCCGTTGCTGCTGATCGCCAACGGCAAGGGTGATACAGCCAGCGCCTTGGCGCGCGAACTGGGCGTCGATACCGGGGCCACCACGCGCATGGTCGACCGGCTGGAAGCCAAGGGCCTGCTCAAACGGGCGTGGTGCGAACAGGACCGTCGCGTCGTGCGTCTGAAATTGACCGAGCAGGGACGCGCCCTCACGGAATCCGTCCCCGATTGTCTGGCCGAGGTGCTGAATCACCATCTGCGCGGTTTCACGCGCGAGGAAGTGTTGCAAATGAAAAGCAACCTGCGCCGCATGCTGGAAAATGGCCGCGATACTTTTCCTGAACCGATCATCGAACCCTGATTTGTCTGAACAACCTGCGTCGCGCTCCCTTTTATCCGGAACTCGTATGAATAATTCTCCAGCCTTTTTCATTACGCCCGACCACCTGCCGCGTCACGCCACGCGGGCAATGCTGCTGAGCCTTGCGTTGATAGCCGGCTGCGCAAGCTTCGGCGACAACGCGCCGAAATCCACCGTGCTGGCCGCGGGCGATGCCGGCGCATCCGGGTCTGTCATCGACGGCCCGGGTGATCGCTGGTGGCAGGCCTATGGCGATCCGCAGCTCAATGCGTTGATCGATCGCGCCTTGGCGCAAAGTCCGAGCCTGAAACTGGCCGAGGCGCGCATGCGTCGCGCGCAAGCGGTGTCCGGCGTTGCTGACGCCGCGCGCAAGCTGCAAATCAACGGCAATATCGATTCCACCTATCAACGCTTTCCCGAACATGGCTTGCTGCCGCCACCGTTCGCCGGCGAAAACGATTCGATTAATAATGCCAACCTGAATATCGGTCTGGATCTGGATTTCTTCGGTCGCAATCGCGCCGCGCTGGATGCCGCGCTCGGCCAGGTTGCGGCCGCACGCGCGGATGCCGCCGCGGCACGCGTGGTCCTCGCTGCCAATGTCGCCAAAACCTGGTTCAATCTGGCGCGCCTGATCGAGCAACGTAATGTCGCCACCGCCACACTGGCCCTGCGTGAACAGACGCGCATGCTGGTGCAGCAGCGTGTCGCGAATGGGCTCGATACCAATGTCGAACTGCGTCAGGCCGAGGGCGGACTGCCGGGAACACGTTTTGAAATTGCGCAACTGGATGAGCAGATCGCCCTGGCGCGAAATGCCCTGGCGGCACTGATCGGCGGTGGTCCCGATGTCACCCGCGATATGTCGCCGCAATTGGCGGCCGCACGCGAGCAGGCCCTGCCGGCCAATATTCCTGCAGACCTCGTGGGACGCCGCGCTGATATCGCCGCGGCGCGTGCCCGAGTGACCGCCGCCTTGCGCGAGATCGATGTCACCAAGGCCGAGTTCTACCCCAATGTGAATCTGACCGCCTTTGCCGGCTTCGGCAGTATCGGCTACGCCACCTGGTTCGATGCCGGCAGCCGCCAGTACGGCATCGGTCCGGCGATCAGCATCCCGATCTTTGCCGGCGGCCGCCTGCGCGCAACCCTGGCCGGCAAGGGCGCCGAATACGACGCGGCAGTGGAAAGCTACAACCAGATTCTGCTCGATGCAGTGCGCGATGTGGCCGACCAGATCGCCTCCACCCAGTCGCTGGCGATTCAAACCAAGGAGCAGCGCGATGCGCAGACCGCCGCAGAGTCCGCCTACGAGCTGGCGCTGAAGCGCTATCAGGCCGGGCTGACCAATTACCTGATCGTACTGACGGCGGAAAACACCGTGCTGGCCCAACGCCGCCTGGCCACCGATCTCAAGGCCCGTGCGCTCGAGCTCAATGTAAATCTGGCGCGCGCGCTAGGCGGCGGCTACCAGGATGCAGTTGGTACCGCATCAATCAAAACGGCTTCAACGGCTTCAAATGCGGCATCGACGATGGCTGCAACAGCATCGAAATAAATTCACGCATCGTTACGAACCTTCGACATCCAGACGAGACCATCATGAATACTTCCGTTAATAATCCCGGTTCCACGGCTGACGCTCCCAACCCCCGCAAGAAACTGCTGATTGCACTGTCGCTGTTTTTCGGCACAGCGGCCGTTGTCTACGGCATTTTCTGGTTTGTGCATGCGCGCAATTTTGAATCCACCGATAACGCCTATGTCCAGGGCAATATCGTGCAGATCACGCCGCAGATTACCGGCACGGTGATCGGCATCGGCGCGCAGGATACGGACTTCGTCAAGGCCGGCCAGACCCTGATCAAGCTCGATCCTGCCGACGCACAGGTGGCCCTGGACCAGGCCGATGCGCAGCTTGGCGCCACTGTGCGTGAAGTGCGCACCCTGTACGCCAATAACGGCGCGCTGGCCGCCAATGTGACCTTGCGAGATGCCGATCTGGCGCGTACCGCCAGCGATGTGAAGCGCGCGGAAGACGACCTCACACGCCGCCAATCCCTGGTTGCCAGCGGGGCGGTTTCCGGCGAAGAACTGCAACATGCCCAGACCGCCCTGGCTACGGCGCGCAGTGCACAGGCCGTGGCGCAGGCCGCCGCCGCCGCCGCCCGCGAGCAGCTGGTATCGAACAAGTCGCTGACCGAAGGCGTTGCGGTGGAACAGCATCCGAATGTATTGCGCGCAGCCGGCCGCGTCCGCGAAGCCTATCTGGCCTACAAGCGTGCCGAATTGCCGGCGCCGGTGACGGGTTTCATCGCCAAGCGCAGCGTACAGGTCGGTCAGCGCATCCAGCCCGGCGCCCCGCTGATGGCGATCGTGCCGTTGAACGAAGTATGGGTCGACGCGAATTTCAAGGAGGTGCAATTGCGCAGCATGCGCATCGGCCAGCCGGTGAAACTGGTAGCGGACATCTATGGCGGCAAAGTCGAGTTTGACGGCAAGATCGCCGGCCTGGGCGCCGGTACCGGCGCTGCCTTTGCCTTGCTGCCGGCACAGAACGCCACCGGCAACTGGATCAAGGTGGTGCAGCGCGTGCCGGTGCGTATCGCGCTGGATGCCAAACAACTGGCGGAGCATCCGCTGCGTATCGGCCTGTCGATGGAAGTTGAAGTCGATGTTCGCGACCAGTCCGGCAAGGCGCTGGCCGATGCCGGCAGCACGCCATCGGTGAGCGAGACCAAGGTATTTACACAGATCGATCAGGAAGCGGATGCACTGGTCAACAAGATCGTCGCCGCCAATCTGGGGCTGCGCGCCGTATCGGTGAAACCGCTGGTCGCGCAAGTCGGCAAATCCAGCGCACTGTCGGCCAAGACGACGCGTAAACATCAGCCGCGTATGAGCTGAATGCCGCGCCAGTAACCGTCTCACCATTCAGTCAACACAGCGAACTGCCATGACATCAGCTACCGCAACGCCCGAGGCTCCTGCTGCGCCGCAGCCGGCCCCGGCCACTGCCGCTCCAATGGAATATCCACCGCTGAAGGGTAGTACCCTGGTATTGGGGACGATTGCCCTGGCGCTGGCGACATTCATGAACGTGCTGGATACCACTATCGCCAATGTCTCCATTCCGGCGATTTCCGGCGATCTGGGCGTCAGCCCTTCGCAAGGCACCTGGGTGATCACCTCATTTGCCGTCTCCAACGCGATTTCGGTGCCGCTTACCGGCTGGCTGACGCAACGCTTCGGTCAGGTGAGGTTGTTTACCGCCAGCATCCTGCTGTTCGTCATCGCCTCCTGGCTATGCGGCCTCGCGCCGAGCATTGAAGCGCTGATTTTTTTCCGCATCGTCCAGGGCGCGGTCGCCGGGCCGATGATTCCGTTGTCGCAAACCCTGCTGCTGGCCAGTTATCCCAAGGCCAAAGCAGGACTCGCGCTGGCAATGTGGGGCATGACCACCCTGGTGGCGCCGGTGGTGGGGCCACTGCTGGGCGGCTGGATCACCGACTATATTTCCTGGCCGTGGATTTTCTACATCAATATCCCCGTCGGCATCGGCGCAGCCCTGGTCACCTGGAGCATTTTCAAGAATCGCGAATCGCCGACCAAAAAACTGCCGATCGACAAAATTGGCTTGTTCCTGCTGGTGGTGTGGGTCGGCTCCCTGCAGATCATGCTCGACAAGGGCAAGGAGCTGGGCTGGTTTTCATCCAGCGAAATCGTGCTGCTGGGCGTGATCGCCGTGGTGGCGCTGGCCTTCTTCATTGCCTGGGAATTGACCGATGACCATCCGGTGGTCGATCTCAGCCTGTTCCTGCGCCGCAATTTCTGGACGGGCGCATTGTCGATGTCGCTGGCCTATGGCCTGTTTTTCGGCAATGTGGTGCTGATGCCGCTGTGGTTGCAGCAATGGATGGGCTATACCGCCATCCAGGCCGGCATGATCATGGCGCCGGTCGGCATTTTCGCGATTCTCCTTTCGCCCCTGGTTGGTAAAAAAGTGGCGACCGTCGATCCGCGCCGGCTGGTGACCATCGCCTTTGTGGTGTTTGCCGTGGTGTTATGGATGCGCTCGCAATTCAACACCCAGGCCGATTTCGGCACCCTGATCATCCCGACCGTGATCCAAGGCGTGGCGATGGCGTTCTTCTTCATTCCTCTGGTCGGCCTGACCCTGTCCGGCCTCACACCCGCGCGCATTCCGGCGGCCTCGGGACTGTCGAACTTCATGCGTATCCTCGCCGGCGGCATGGGCGCCTCGATCGCCACCACCATCTGGGAAGACCGCGCCACCATGCACCACGCGCACCTGGCCGATGCCATCAATCAAACCAATGGCACCGCTACCCAGGCGATCGCCAATATGCAGGCGCAGGGCATGAGCCTGGATCAGGCTTACGCCAACATCACGCGCATGATCGACCAGCAGGCCTTCATGCTGTCGGCCAACGATATCTTTTATGTATCGGCGATCGGTTTTCTGCTCCTGATCGGTGTGGTGTGGCTGGCGAGACCGATCAAGAACGGCGGCGCGGCCAGCAAAGATGCGGCTGCGGCAGCACACTAAGCGGGAGGGCGCCTAGAGCAGGCGCAGCACTTCCTCGGCATGATTGCGCGTATCGGGATGGTCAATAACGTGCGCGATGCTGCCTTTTTCATCGATGATAAAGGTGACTCGATCTGCCATGCCGACGATCGCCTTCGCCGCCGACATCAGGCCGCCGCTGCCAATCGTTCCATAAGCGCGGCCCACTGCCTTATCGGTATCCGCCAGCAGCGGGAAATTGAGCTTGTACTTGGCGCTGAATTTCCGGTGCGAGGCTTCGTCCTGCGTGGACACGCCAAGAATTGCCGCGCCCTTGGCCGCGATATCCTTGTTCGCATCGCGCAGCGAACAAGCCTGTGCCGTGCAGCCGGGCGTATCGTCCATGGGGTAGAAGTACATGACGAGTTTTTTGCCGCGATAGTCCTTGAGACTCACGGTGAAGCCATCGGTGGTCTTGGCGGAGAAGTCGGGGGCGGGGTCGCCGGATTTAAGTTTATTCATCAGAGATGACGCCTAAAATAGTTTGGCTGCCGTGCCGCGCGCGGCCACAGCCTTCGTCACAAGTTTTCAATCTGCATTGTTGCGCGTCTACGCCGACTCGGCCTATCGAATCCCCGCAAGCGGGGCCCCTCCTCTTATGCCTCACGGCGTTACCAATGCACACCCTGCGTTATCTGTGCGAATGCAACAGCCTCCGGCGTCATCTCTACTTCCTTCGCTGCCTCCCCTTTCTTGCCCTGCGCGGCAGGTGAATCCGGGAACATGCGGAAGGCGGTGTTGAGGATGATCTGCGTGAGTTTCGGCGAGACCGCGTGGATGATGGCACCGAAGATACCCAGCCGTGTGGCGATGCGCACCGGCTTGTAGACGATGGCTTCGACGACCAGATCGGCGGCCTGCTCGGGCGAGAGCGTCGGCACGCTGTTGTACATCTTGGTCGGCGCGATCATCGGCGTGCGCACCAGAGGCATATTGATGGTGGTGAAGTGCACATTGTTGTCGTAGAACTCGGAGGCCGCGCAGCCGGAGAAGGCATCGAGCGCGGCTTTGGAGGCGACGTAGGCCGAGAAGCGCGGCGCCTGCGTCAGGACACCGATCGAGGAAATATTGATGATCTGTCCGGCGCCTTGTTTCACCATCGACGGCAGGAAGCCCATGATCAGGCGCAGGCTGCCGAAATAATTGAGTTGCATGGTGCGCTCGAAATCGTGGAAGCGGTCGTAGCTGTTGGCGATGCCGCGGCGAATCGAGCGACCGGCGTTGTTGACCAGGTAATGGCAAGTGCCGTAATCCTTCAACACGCTGGCGACCAATTTGTCGCAGCTGGCCAATTCGGCAAGGTCGCAGGAATAGAATTTGGCGTGTCCGCCGGACTCCTCGATCTTGGCGAGCGTGAGTTGCGCCTTCTCAGGATCGCGCGCGACGATCACCACCTTGGCGCCGGCTTCGGCGAGCTTGATGGCGGTGGCTTCACCGATGCCCGAGGTGCCGCCGGTGACGACGATGACCTTGTCCTTGACCTTGCCGGCGAGCGATCGATCGATGAACAGATCCGGATCGAGATGGCGCTCCCAGTAATCCCACAGACGCCAGGCATAGGTGTCGAGCTTGGGTACGGAAATGCCCGAGCCTTTCAGCGCCTTGACGGTATCGCGATTGTCGAAACGCGTCGGGTAGCTGATGAAGGTGAACACATCCTTGGGAATGCCGAGGTCGTTCAGAATCTGGTTGCGTGCGCGTCGCACCGGCGCCACCGACATCAAGCCCGACAGCACATAGCCGGGAATGAAGCTGAACATCTTGGCGTTGAGACGCATGGTCATCTGCGGCGCATGCGCGGCCTTGGCGAACATGTTCAGGATTTCGCCGATGCGCGCCGGGTCCGGATCGGTCAGGTGGAAGCAGGCGCCGTCGAGGCCTTTTTTGTGCGCGATGTAATCCATGGCATCGACTACATAATCGACCGGCACGATATTGATGCGCCCGCCCTCGATGCCGATGGTCGGCATCCACTGCGGCAGCATATTGCGCATCTTCTGGATGAACTTGAAGAAATAATAGGGCCCGTCGATCTTGTCGATCTCGCCGGTTTGCGAATGACCGACCACCATGCCGGGACGGTAAACGCGCCACGGCACCTTGCACTCATTGCGCACGATCGCTTCGGAGTCATGCTTGGTGCGGAAGTAGGGGTGATCGAGTTCCTCCGCCTCTTCGAACATGTCCTCGCGGAAGGTGCCGTCATACAGGCCCGCCGCGGCGATTGAGGAGGTGTGATGAAAGATGTCGACCTTTACGGCCTCGGCGAATTCAACGGTATTGCGGGTGCCGTCGATATTGGCGACGCGCTGCGATTCGGCATCGGCGGACAGATCGTAAACGGCGGCGAGATGGAACAGGTGTTTGATCTTGCCCTTGAGTTTGGTGATATCGGCCGCGGCGATGCCGAGCTTCGGCTTGGCGATATCGCCGATGACGGGCACGATGCGCTTCTGTTTGTCGTCCAGCCCCCACCAGGGATAGATCGCCTCGAGTTTTTTCAGCGATGCCTTGCGCACCAATACATAGACGATGCCTTCGCGCTTCAGCAGGTTCCGGACCAGGAATTTGCCGACAAAGCCGGTTGCGCCAGTGACGAAATAAGTCATTTGAGCCTTCCTCCAATGGATTTATTGTTGTGCGCCGCAGCAGGCAAGGTAGCGTCGGCGATCGCGAACTCAGCTGCGATATTACACTGCGCCCCTGCGGGCAGGGCGGGCGCGGACGGCCGATTTACGGGATGAAGACCTTCAAGGTGCGCCCGCTTGCAATTTGCAAAGTCCAGCATTGGCGCGGGTTTTGGAGCAATAATGTCTCGAAACCTGCGCAAAATGGCGATCTTCGCAATTCCAGGAATGGCGATTAGTGTGTTTGCTCTAATGCGAGTGCCTATAGTCAGGCTCGATCTATCGCGTTGTTTCGCCCTTTCACTTCATCCGGAGATTGCTACCATGGCAAAGAAAATCGTTCGCAAGGCAACTGTCGCCAAAACCCGTGCGGTCAAATCGGCCGCTGCAAAACCGGCCCGCAAGCCGGTCGGTGGAAAGGCGCGTCAAGTCATGCTGGCCGGCATCGGTGCGGCCAATCGTGTGCAGGATGAGGCGGTGAGGATTTATGGCCTGATCGCCACCGAAGCGCAGCGCCTGTCGGATATGACCGGTGCCGCGACGGAATCGCTGGCCAGAAAAGCCGGCGCCTATGCCCGTGAAGGCCAGAAGATTCAGGCACAGGCGGCCGCAACGGCACAGGCCCGGGCCGCCGAAACCGCCAGGGAAGTCAAAAGCTTCGCGGCGAAATCCAAAAAGATGCTGAAGCAGAATGTTGCGCGCACCGTGAGCAATACCATCGCCGGCGCCAAGGAGGGCGTGATGCAGCTGGAACATGTGTTCGAGACGCGTGTCGCCAAAACCCTCAACACCTTCGGCATTCCCTCCGGGCAGGACGTGCGCGCATTGCAGGCACGCATGACTGAACTGCAGAAGGCACTGAACCAATTGAACAAGCGCAGCGCCCGCGCCTAGTCCCCGCCCACGCAGCAAGGGGGCAAAAAAACGGGAGATACCGCAACGGTACCTCCCGTTTTTTTAGTACGGCGATTCGCGGCTGCGCGCCGATGGACGCAATGAAGTCGAGGGGCTCGATCCGGATGTGATGGTGCCCTGGCGTCATAGCGACTTGGCCCATCAGCGTGGCTCTCGGCGACCCTGGAACAATGGGCGCAGACCTTTTCGCCGAACAAATGAAACTCCAGAACTGGCGCGGCGTTCGGGCCAAAAATGCTTCAAAACCCGCGCCAATTCTGGAGTTTTTACAATTTACGCCGCGGAAAATAGGAAATGGAAATATGCCGCGCAAGCGCGCCGCAGGCCTCGGTGTAAGATGGGCGGCGATGAAAAACGTCCCTCCGCCCAGCTTGCCGCCGTCACGCTCGGCGCGCACCCGCGAACGCATCCTCAAGGTCAGCCTCGAGTTATTCAATACGCACGGCGAGGCCAATGTCACCACCGGCCATATCGCCGACGAACTCAATATCAGCCCGGGCAATCTCTACTATCACTTCCGCAACAAGGACGAGATCATCGACCATCTGTTCGCCGATTTCGAGAGGGCGATCGATGTGGCGCCGGGCAAGATCGCCGACGCGGTCGGCGCCATGGAAGACACCTGGCTGTATCTGCATCTCATGTTCGAACGCATCTGGGAATATCGCTTTCTGTACCGCAATCTGGATGATTTGCTGAGCCGCGATGCCAGGCTCAAATCGCATTTCAATATCATCATCGGCCACAAGCGCGAGGCCGTAAAGGGACTCAGCCAGACGCTGGTGGCGGTGGGAGCGATGCAGGCCAATGACACGGAAATCGCCGCCCTGGCCGAAAATGTGCTGGTGGTGGCGAGCTACTGGCTGAATTACGAGCATCTGCGTGCGCGGCCCGGTGTGAAGGAAGACGCCGCGCGGCATTTGCAGCGCGGCGTCTTCCAGGTGATGTCCCTGGTTGCGCCGTTTCTGCAAGGAGGTGCGCGCGAGCATCTTGATTACTTGATGAAGAACTACGCATCCTAGAGGAAGACGAAATGGCCAAATGGGCGAAGTTTTCGCATGAACAAAAGACGATCCTGTACGCGGGCGATGCGTTGAAGAAAAACTGGGATGCCTTGCACAAAGGCGATAACGAACCCTGGCCCAAAGGTGTTGAACTGCAAAACGCCTGGCGCCAATATCATGCCGGCAATTTTGCCGATGCCGTTGCGGCCGGCGCGGGCACAGTGGTAGCGATCAAGTCGACTGCAATTTATGCGACCCATCTGGAAAAGAAGGACGCAGCCAAGGCCAAATTGTTTCAGGACGCCATGGACATGGCCGAAACGCTGCGCAAGGCCGCGCCTGAAAACGTCAATGCCCATTACCAGTACGCTTATGCCGCCGGTCGTTATGCGCAATCGGTATCGGTGATCAAGGCCTTGAAGGAGGGTTATGGCGGCAAGATCAAGGGCGCGCTGGAAACGGTGCTGAAGCTCGACGCCAAACACGCGGAGGCCCATACCGCGATGGGCGCTTACCATGCCGAGATCATCGACAAGGTCGGCGCCATGGTCGGCAAGCTGACCTATGGCGCCGGCAAGGATGCCGCGGTCGAACACTATGAAAAAGCGTTGAAGCTGACGCCGCAATCGCCGATCGCCCATATCGAGTACGCCAACGGCCTGCTGATGCTGTTCGGCGACAGGGAAATGGACAAGGCCACCAAACTGTACGAAAAAGCCGCTGCCATGAGGGGGCGCGATGCCATGGAAGTACTGGATATCGAGATGGCCAAGGCCGAACTTGAAGACGAATAGCAGCTTGCTTTAACCAACGCACAAAAAAGGAATGATTGTGTCTGCACCGACCCTGCAAACCATCCGCGATGCGCATCAGCGTATCGCATCGTATATCCATCGCACGCCCGTGCTGTCGAGCTCGATCCTGAACGACAAGATTGGCGCCGAGCTTTTTTTCAAATGCGAGAACTTCCAGAAAGTTGCTGCCTTCAAGGCGCGCGGCGCCTGCAATGCCGTCATGTCGCTAACGGATGAACAGGCGCGGCGCGGCGTGGTGACCCATTCCTCCGGCAATCACGGGGCGGCCCTCGCCTGGGCGGCGCGCCTGCGCGGCATCAAGGCTACCGTGGTGGTGCCCAGCAATGCGCCCGCGCCCAAGAAGATGGCAATTGCCGCCTATGGCGCGAACATCGTCTATTGCGAGCCGAATGTGGCCGCACGCGAGACCGCCACGCAAAAATTGATCGCCGAATTCGGCTATGAGCTGGTGCATCCCTTTGATGATGATCGCGTGATTGCGGGGCAGGGCACGGCGGCGCTGGAAATGCTGGAAGCACATCCGGAACTCGATATGGTTATCGCGCCCCTGGGCGGCGGCGGCCTCTTGTCCGGCACCTCGCTCGCCGCCAAGGGCATCAAGCCGGGAATAAGGGTTTTCGGCGGCGAACCGCGCGGCGCCGATGACGGTTTTCGTTCGTTCACGTCCGGCGCCCTGGTCACCGAGGCGACGCCGAACACGATCTGCGACGGCTTGCGTACCGTGCTGTCGCCGCGCACTTTCGACATCATCCGCCGCAATGTCGACGGCATCGGGCTGGCCTCGGAAGAGAATGTGATCAAGGCCATGCGCATGTCCTGGGAACTGCTGAAGATCGTCATCGAGCCGTCCAGTTGTCCGCCACTGGGGGCGATACTCGAGGGCGACATCAATGTGAAGGGCAAACGCGTCGGCATCGTTCTGACCGGCGGCAATGTGGATCTGGACAAACTGCCATGGCAAAAATAGACAAGATCAGCACCGATACCGTCACGCCGCCGGCCGGCCATTATTCATCGGCGGTGGTGCATAACGGCCTCGTTTATGTGTCCGGCCAGCTGCCCAGGGTGCCGGGCAAACCGGATTTGTTTCTCGACACCATCGAAGCCCAGACGCGACAGGCCCTGGCCAATGCCGAAGCCATCCTGCTGGCCGCCGGCTCGCGTCGCGATCGGGTGCTGAAGGCCACACTCTATGTGTCGGATATTGCGCTGTGGGCGCAGGTGAATGCGGAGTACGCCGCGTTCTTCGGCGATCACCGACCGGCGCGGGCGATTGTGCCGGTGGGCAAGTTCCGCAATGGGTTTCTGATTGAAATCGAGATGGTGGCCGCGCTGGCCGATTGAGTTTTTCGCTTAGCTGCGACGACGCGATGATTTTTTCGCCATGGCACCTTGTCCTTCGCCGAAGGCGCGTTCCAGCTCTTGGTTGAACTCGGGGCCATAGGGGCCCATCAGGGTGAGCATCACCAGCTTTTCGAACTCGTCGCCGAACTGGTCGATGATGCTGTCCGGATCAGGCACCAGGCCGGAATCGGTGATCAGGCCGAACTGCACTCGGCCATTGTAGGTGAGGATCGACAGCCCCATGCCGATACCGCCCGATTGTGGCACCCAGAAATCGATTTCCTCGATTTCGCGACCGGCAAAATACAGCGGCTTCTGCGGGCCGGGGACATTGGTCATGACCGAAGTGGCATTGCGACCGATCAGGGCGCCGATCTGGTCTTGCAGGATCTTCGGCCCCATGCCGACAGCCGACAGGAGCACAAAGGCGACAATCGGCTGTGCCGAGCCTTTGAGGGCGGCCATACGCTCACGTACCAGGCGTACGCGTTCCAGCGGGTCTTCTACACCTACCGGCAGATCGACAAATACCAGGCCGAACTGATTGCCGAGCTCATGCGCCTTTTCGATCGGGCGCAGATTCACGGGCACCACCGCGCGCAGTTCGATGCCGTCGGCATGGTCGCCCTTGCGCAGCAGATAGTCGCGCAGGGCGCCGGCCGCGGTGGCCAGCAGGACGTCGTTGATCGAACAACCCAGGGCCTTGCCGATCACTTTGACCTCGGCCAGCGGCAGGGGATCGCACCAGGCCACCCGCTTGACGCGGCCAAGATTGCCCTTGAAGCGGGTGGGCGAATCCGGTGCCATTAACGCGATCTTGCGCAGTTCGTCGGCCAGTTCCATGCCCTTGGTGGCGAATTCGCGCATGGTCGCCGGGTCCTTGGCGATTTCCAGGCCCTGCTCGACCAGGCCGCGCGTCAGCTTCATCGCGCCCGACCAGACGCTGGCCATCGGCTTGGTGACGCTGGTCCAGAAATCCATTTCGTCGCGCGCGCGTTTCGCCGTGCTTTTGGGCCGCGCCAGGCTTTCTTCCGGCGATTCGCCGGTCAGCGACAGCATCACGCTGATCAGGGCGACACCATCGGCATAGCAGTGGTGAATGCGGGTGATGAGGGCGCAGCCGCCCTGATAGTTTTCAACCAGATGAAACTGCCATAGCGGTTTGGTGAAATCCAGCGGTTCGCTGGCCATCTGGCTGACGAGGTCCTCCAGTTCTTTCTTGCCGCCCGCCTTGTTGTTTTTGGTCTGCAGCTTGATGCGTTTCAAATGATTGGTGATGTCGAACTGCCTGTCGGTTTCCCACCAGGCGCCGGCGGGGTCCTGCACCGCCTTTTGTTTGAAGCGCGGATAACTGAGAAAGCGCTGCTCCAGCGTGGTCTTGAGTTTCTGAAGATCGATCCGGTCGCGGAACATCATCACACCGACGATCATCATCAGATTGGTTGGATGCTCCATCCGCAGCCAGGCGGTATCAACTCCGGACATGCGTTCGCGGTTGAGGATGGAAAAACCGGGGATGCTCGCCATGATCGATCTTTATTCTGGATTCATTAATCGGGGCTAATCGCAAATCCGCTGCCTGATTCTTTTAGTTGCACTGCCGCTTGCGCATGCGGCTGACTTCAAGGCAACCCTCCGTAACGCTGTAATGCATGCAGATACCTGCAAGACACTGCCCCGAAATCCGGCCACGCAAGAAGAATTACCTCGTTTGCGGCTCGCAAATGATTCGGTTAGAGTAACTTTAGCGCTATTGTGCTGATCTGAAAACCCCTAAAACCAATTCAAAACATCTTATTTACCGCGAAGTTGGAGGAGAAAGCTGATGTCCGACCTTAAAAAACAGTTCGAAAAGGCCAGCAAAGACGTCACCAAGGCCAAAAAGGACCCCGGAAACGATATGAAGCTGCGTCTTTATGCCAATTTCAAGCAGGCCAGCGAAGGCGATGTGGCCGGGGACAAGCCGGGCTTTACCGATTTTGTCGGCCGTGCCAAATACGATGCCTGGGCCAAATTGAAGGGCACCCCCAACGACGACGCCATGAAGGCCTACATCAAACTGGTTGAGCGGGTGCTGCGCGAGGGCGAATAATCCCGCAGCCTAAAAAAACGGGCAAAAAAAGCCCGCATCGCAAGATGCGGGCTTAAGTCGTCCTTTGTGAAGAACGAGGAGGAGACGTTGCGAAACTTTGAAACGGGGACAAGGTCATCCCGGTTTTGAGTCGGGACATCGCGAGCATTTGGACATCACTCGGTTTGAATATTCAATCCCCGACAAATTCTTCGGGACTTCGACAGGACGGATCAGGCGCGGCGTGCGGCCTTACGCGCGGCCGGCTTCTTGGTCACGGGTTTTTTGGCAGCAGGCTTGCGGGCGACCGTTTTTTTAGCGGCGGCCGGTTTGGCGCCACGCTTCTCCTGCGCCAGCAGGGCATGCACCGCGGCGGATAATTCGGCAACCTGGCCGGACAGCGCGGCTACGTCCTTGCTGGTCAACACGCCGAGGCGGTTCAGTGATTTATGTACGCGGTCTTCGAACACCTGCTCAAGTTTGTCGAATTTCCCGGCGGCGAGGCCAATGGTCTTGCTGGCCTGATCCCTGGCGGTTTCCATCGTGGCTTCTGCAACCGTACGGGTATGCTTTTCGATCTGCTCGCCCTGCTTGACGAGTGTTTCAAATACTTTGCCGCCCTCGGCCTTTGCCTTGGAGAAAGCTCCCAGGCCGGCCAGCCAAATCTGCTGGGCGGAATCCATCACCTGCTTGGCGCTGGGTTGTTCGGCCAGGTTGGATGCCATCGCAGCTACCTTTTCGGAAATTTGATCCATTGTGCTGGTGGCGGTTTTTGAAGACTGGGCGGTTCTTTTCAATTTCTTTGCCATGGTGACTCCTGGATGTCCGGGTTTTGTAGCGGATCGCTCGACTTTTACGGTCCGGAGCGGGTGTCTGTTGCATTCGATAACGCAGTCTAGGAGTGAAATTTAGAGTAAACACACTATTCGCCGAGGTGGCAGCGATCTTCATGGTTCGTGCGAAATGCGCCGCTGCCCTGCGAAACCGGAAATGCGAAATATCGGCGTTTTTTTTCCGGCAGTCGGTTACGCTAAGATTTCATCATAACCAGCGACAAGCATGGCCGAGGCGACTGGCGACATCATGCCGAATATGGGGAGCGATAATTGAACAATGACGTGAATGCAAATACGGCCGGATCATCCGGGCATATCTGGCTGGGGTCATACCCCCGGGGAATCCCTGCCGAAATCGATGCCGATCGCTATTCCTCGATTGCCGACGTCTTCGATCAAGCCTGCGAAAAATACCGCGATCTGCCGGCGTTCACCTGCATGGGCCGGACTCTGAACTATGGCGAACTCGACCGCCAGGCGCGCGCCTTTGCCGGCTATTTGCAGAATGTGCTGAAGCTGGAGAAGGGTGATCGCGTCGCCGTGATGATGCCCAATATCCTGCAATATCCGGTGGCGATTTTCGGCATCCTGCATGCCGGCTACACCGTGGTGAATGTAAACCCGCTGTACACGCCGCGCGAGCTGGAACATCAATTGCACGATGCCGGCGCCAAGGCGATCGTCATCCTCGAGAATTTTGCGGCCACGCTGCAACAGGTGATCGATAAAACCGCGATCCGGCAGGTGATCACCACCCAGGCCGGCGATCTGCTCGGATTCCCCAAGTCGCTGCTGGTGAACTGGGTGATCAAGTACCGCAAGAAGCTCGTCCCCGCATGGAACATTGCCGGCGCGATATCCTTCAAGGCGGCGCTGGCGCGAGGCCGCGCGACACCGTATCGTGCCCCTGTGGTGGCGCCCAGCGATTACGCCTTTCTGCAATACACCGGCGGTACCACCGGGGTGTCGAAGGGCGCGGTGCTGACCCATCGCAATATCGTCGCCAACCTCGAGCAGTTGTCGGTATGGATGATGGGCGTGCTTGCCGAACGCAAGGAAGTGGTGGTCCAGCCCCTGCCCATGTACCACATCTTTGCGCTGACCTCGAGCCTGATTTTCATGAAACAGGGCTGCGAGAGCGTGCTGATTCCCAACCCGCGCGATATCGACGGATTCATTAAAGTACTGGCGGCGCGGCGCTGGACCGTACTGACGGGGGTGAATACCCTGTTCAATTCCCTGATCCATCACGCCGATTTTGCCAAGCTCGATTTCAGGCCCGTCAAATTATGTCTGGGCGGCGGCATGGCGGTGCAGCGGGCCGTGGCCGAGAAGTGGCAACAGGTGACAGGCAAGGTGCTGGTGGAGGCTTATGGACTGACCGAAACCTCGCCGGGTGCCAGCGTCAACCCGATCGACATCGACGAATACAACGGCACCATCGGTCTGCCCCTGCCGTCCACGATAATTACCATCCGCGACGACAGCGAAGCGATCCTGGCAATTGGCCAGACCGGCGAAATCTGCATCCAGGGGCCGCAAGTGATGCCGGGCTACTGGCAGCGGCCGGACGAAACGGCCAAGGTCATGTCCCGCGACGGCGCCTTCAAGACCGGCGATATCGGCGTGATGGATGCCCGCGGCTACGTGAAGATTGTCGACCGTAAGAAGGACATGATTCTGGTATCGGGCTTCAATGTGTATCCCAATGAAATCGAGGATGTGGTGGCCGCCTGCCCGGGCGTGCTCGAGGTCTGCGCGGTGTCCGCCGTGGATGAAAGATCGGGTGAAGTGGTGCGCGTGGTGATCGTCCGGAAAGATCCCGATCTCGGCAAGGAACAGGTGCTGGCCTATTGCAAGGCCAACTTGACCGGCTACAAAGTGCCGAAGATCATCGAGTTCTGGGCCGAACTTCCCAAGACCAATGTCGGCAAGGTGTTACGGCGTACGGTGCGCGATACCGCCGTCAGGCAGGCAATGTCTTAAAGCGTGATGACGCCGCGGCCGATTTCGAGCACGCGGCCGTCGACTGAAATTCTGCGATCGGCATCGACGCGCAGACCGATGCGACAGGGACGCCCCACGGCTGCGCCTTGATCGATAGTGAATTCAACCGGCAGGGTGTGGTCGCCACCCGCCAGCCAGCCGCCCAGGTTGGCGGTCGCCGATCCGGTTCCCGGGTCCTCGACGATAGCGCCATGCTGCAGAAAGAAAAAACGCGACAGCAGTTTTGCCTTGCCTTGTTCCTCGCCGTTGGGCGCAAACACATAGGCCATTGAACGGCCGATATCGCTGGCGACGGCAGAGAACAAATCAGCCTTGGGCTTGGCGCTGGCCACAGCCTGTGCATTGGCCAGCGGAATAATCAGCTGCTCACTGCCGGTATTGACCCAGCGGGCGCCGGGCAGCACATCCTTCTCCGCGATACCGAGCATGGTGGCAATCAGCATGCGCGACAGCCCGCAGTCGCGGTATTTTGGCGCGCCGGCGGTCAGGGTCCAGCGATCCTGCCGTGCCTGCACCGGAATGATCCCGGCCTTCATCTGCAAGGTGACCTGGTCGCCGGCCTTGAATATCTCGCGAACGATATGCGCCGAGCCCAGCGTCGGGTGGCCGGCAAATGCCATTTCAAAAGTGGGCGTGAAAATCCGCACCTGCGCCGTGGCGTTGGCGGAGGGCAGAATGAACGTCGTTTCCGAGAGGTTGAACTGCAGGGCCAAGGCTTGCATCGCGGCATCGTCGAGCCCGCGACCATCCTCGAACACGCACAGGGGATTGCCGCCGAAAATGGATTCGGCAAATACATTGACAAGACGAAATGGATAAGTGGCCATGGACGGGAGATGGAGTAAGGGTGCGGGATGAAGCGAAGGCGTAGGCGAAACCGAATCGCCTGCTCAACCGTATGATTGTAAGCTTGCCGGCCGCGATTACGACTGATCGGCTGATTGTGCATGGTAAATCAAGGAGGACTCAGTGACTGCTTCAACTATCCGTAATATTTTTGCCGCAGGCCTTGCGACCCTGCTGTTCGCCGCTTCCAACGTGTCTGCGCAAACATCGTCAGCCGGCACCGCCAGGGCGACCTTTGCCGGCGGGTGTTTCTGGTGCATGGAGGCGCCGTTTGACGTGCTGCCCGGCGTGATTTCCACCACCTCCGGCTATACCGGCGGCAGCAAGAAAAACCCGACCTATCAGGAGGTCTCAAGCGGTCGCACCGGGCATGCCGAGGCGGTCCAGGTGGTTTACGATCCGAAGAAAATCAGCTACGAGAAGCTGCTCGAGGTGTTCTGGCACAACATCGATCCCACGGTGAAAGACCAGCAGTTCTGCGATGTGGGCAATCAATATCGAACCGCCATTTTCTATCATGATGAAGCACAGAAGAAAGCGGCCGAGGCGTCCAAGGCGGCTTTGCAGCAAAACCGGCCGTTCAAAGGCGAAATCCTCACCGAAATCACGGCGGCCACCGAGTTCACGCCCGCCGAGGACTACCACCAGGATTTTTATAAAAAGAATCCGACGCGCTATAAATTCTACCGTGCCGGCTGCGGGCGCGATGAGCGCCTCAAGGCGCTGTGGGGCGCGGCCGCCGGTAGTGCCCACTAGTCTGATACGCGCCCGGATTGATGTGCCGATGGTCGCCATGCTCGCGCACAGCGGCCGTTTTTCCTATGACACCCGCAGCTTTGTGCGTGCGGCGAATACGGTCCTGGCAGGACCCTTGATCAATTCGGCAAGGCGCGTGGCGTTGCGCGCCGCCATGCCGTAAATCGATAGCTGCGGATTGGCGCCGATGCTGGTCGGAAAAGCGGAGCCGTCGAATATCCACAGGTTGTCGAACTGGTGATGACGCCCATCGCCGCCGATGACCGCGTTGCGCGGGTCGGCGCCCATGGTGCAGCCGCCCATCACATGCGCGCTGGCGATGCGGGTGCGCAAGGTTTGCATGCCGAGTACCTCGATGAACGGCTTTGCTTCTTTCCAGGTGCGCAACGGCCTGGAATTTTCATGCAGGGGCATGACGACTTTGGCGCCTGCCGCGAACTGGATCTCGGCCATCACCAGCAGCGAGCGGCGCACGCCCTCCCATACATAATCGCTGATCGGGTAGTCCAGCAACGGGCTGCCGTCGGCGCGGATGCCTACGCTGCCGCCGATGCTTTGCGGGTGAAAGCCATCGCGCATCAATGCAATCACCACCTGCATTTGCGGCAGGCGCTTCATCCACATGGCGTGGTCGTCGCCGAAACCCTGCAGGGTGATGCCGGCCAGAATCGGGTGAATCGGCGGTGCCTCCAGCTTGTAGCCGATCGGTCCCTGCGGGGGGGCGGTGTCGATGAAGTGATCCGAATAGATCGTCTGTGGGGCGCCGGAAAATCCTTCGACGTTGGTATCCATGATGGCCGCGCTCACCGAGGAAGGGTGCAGAAAGGTGCGCTTGCCCAGGGTGCCATGCGGGTCGGACAATTTGGAGCGCAGCATCAACGCCGGGTTGTTGATCGCACCGCCGGCCAGGACGATATGTCTGGCCTGCACACGAACCTTGTACTTGCCGGGCTTGCTGCCATTGCTCGAGGCACTCGCATCCATGCCGCTGGCGATCAGGCTGGTGATGCGTCCGAAACGATAGGCCAGCCGATCGACCCGTGCGGAGTGGATCAGGGTCAAACCGGCGTCCAGCGCCGCCGGGATGGTCGTCACCAGCATCGACTGCTTGGCATTGGTCGGGCAGCCCATGCCGCAGTAGCCGATGTTCCAGCAACCCTTGACGTTGCGGCGGATGGCGGCGGCGGGAATGCCCAGCTTTTCGCAACCGCGCTTGAGCACGCTGTTGTTCTCGTTGGGCGGCATTGCCCAGGGCGAAATCGACAGACGCGCTTCCATGCGTTCGAACCAGGGCGCCATATTATCGACCGTGTAATCGCCGAGGCCCCACTCGGTCTCCCAGTGTCTGAGGGTGACCGGGGGAGTACGAAAACTGGATGTCCAGTTGACGGTGGTGGAACCGCCGACGGCGCGGCCTTGCAGGATGACAATGCCCTTGTCCTTGGTTTGGCGGCTGGCGGATTCCTGATAAAGATGCGGATAGGCCTCGCGTTCGCGCATGCGAAAATCGGTTGAGGATTTAAACGGGCCTTCCTCGAGCATGATCACCTTGAGGCCGGCCTGCGCAAGAATTTCCGCCGCGGTGCCCCCGCCGGCGCCGGAGCCGACGATTGCGACATCGCATTCCAGCGTCAGGTCCTGCTGCAGGCGCGCGCCGTCGATCACTTTCCAGCCGCGCGCCTTGTCGGCGAGGGCGAGCCGGATCGGATCCTTGATGATCGATTCGCTCACAGCGCGCCCAGTTCCTTGGCATAGGGCGGGCCGCTGTAGCCGATGCTCACCCAGGAACGCGGGCTGCCGTACCAGCAGGCGATCAGCGCGCGCACCAGCGCCTGATAACCTTGCTGCAGGGTGGCAAAACGGCTGTGGCGCCAGTTATTCAGGAAGGCCCGGACTTCGGCCTCGCCAGCCTTAGGCCAAGGCTTGGCGATGCCGGCGATGAAACGTCGCGTCAGTCCGAACCCGAGCAAGCTCAGCAATTCGTCGACTTCCGCCTGCATCGCCGTGGGCAGACCGGCAACGGTGCGATCGAAGGCGGCCACGACTTCGGCGATGGCGGCCTGCCGGCTGGCGAAATCCAGCGGAAGGTTGCCAGCCAGGACGACGGGTGCGATTGCCGCAATCACGCCGGCATCGCGGGCGGTAATTTTTTGAAAGGATGGCGCGGAAGCGACGGCTTGCGCAAATACCTTGCGGTCAATACTGCGGGTCACGGCCAAGGCGAGAGCGGCCGCGGCGCCGATTTTCATGAACTGGCGGCGTGAGATGGACGAGTGGCGTGTCGATGTAGACAATTTCAATTTCATTTGAGCAGCCACTTGATCATGGCATTGAAGCGTTCGCCGTAGGGCGGCTTCAGCAAGTTGAGGCCGTTGAGCTTCGACTGATAAAAAACCGGCTTTTGCTTCGAGAAGGTATCGAAGCCGTATTTACCGTGGTAAGCCCCCATACCGGAAGGACCGACGCCGCCGAACGGCAGATCGTCCTGCGAGATATGCAGCAGAGTTTCGTTGACCGTCACGCCGCCGGCCACGGTTTCGTCAAGCACGCGGCCGATATGACCAAGGTCATCGCCGAAATAGTACAGCGCCAGCGGACGCGGATGATCGTTCACGTAGGCGATCGCGTCGCCCAGCGCGTCGTAAGGCAGCAAGGGCAGGATGGGTCCGAAAATTTCCTCCTGCATCAGCAGCATGGTTTTATCGACGCCGTGCACGATGGTCGGCGCGATTTTCCGCGTGCCGGACCGCTGGCCGGCGTCGGCGGCCAGCGGTGTCACCGTGGCGCCGTGCGCGTCGGCGTCGGCCAGATAGTCGTGCAGGCGCTCGAAGTGCCTGTCATTGACGATGCTGGTGTAATCCGCGTTGTGCGCGAGGTCCGGGTAGAGCCGCGCCACGCTGCGTTTTGCGGCCTCGATGAACGCGACTTCCTGCCCACGCGGCAACAGCACATAGTCCGGTGCGATGCAGGTCTGGCCGGCGTTGAGGCATTTGCCGAACAGGATCTTGTCTGCAGCCGCGGCCAGGTCGGCCTCGGGTCCGATGATAGCCGGTGATTTGCCGCCGAGTTCAAGCGTGACCGGCGTCAGATTGCGCGCAGCGGCCGCCATCACCTGGCGGCCGACGCTGGTCGAGCCGGTAAACAGCAGATGATCGAAGGGCAGGGCGGAGAATTCGCGTGCGGTATCGGCGTCGCCGTTGATGACCGTGATCTGGTCGACCGGAAATGCCGCCGCGATCAGCCGTGCCAGCAACTCGCCGGTGTGCGGCGTGAATTCGCTCATCTTGATCAGCACGCGATTGCCGGCCGCCAGCGCACCGACCAGTGGCGCGATCGCCAGCAGCAACGGATAATTCCACGGCACGATGATCCCCGCCACGCCCAGCGGCTGGGGCCGAAGTTCGCGGCGCGCCGGCAAAAACCACAGTGAGGCCCAGGAGCGCCGTGGCCGCATCCATTTGCGCAAGTGCCGCCTGGCATCGCGAATCGCGGCCAGCGCCGGAAATAATTCGAGGAGTTGCGTTTCGTGAATGGAGCGGTTGCCGAAGTCGGTGCTGATGGCCTGTTGGAGGCCGACAGCATTATCGCGCAGCAACTGCGCCAGTTTGTCGAGGTCGGCGTGCCGCTCCTCGATAGCCGGAAAGCGATGCCGCCCGAACGCCGCGCGGGCCTGCGCATAGGCCGCATGCACCGCCGTGGCGGAATTTGCGGCAGCTTGAGGCGCTTGCATGGACATTGATGTTGCACCGGGCCAGTGGGAGATGGCCGTAGAATACCAGCGCGCTCCCGGCCCGCAACGGTTGTTTTGGATTGTTTGCTCTAAATTGACGCGCCGCAACAAGTACCGGTACCCGCTTGATCGACCATCTGAAAAAACTCGAACAGTTGCGCGGCCTGCAAGGGCGCGACGCATTGTTTTTTGCGCATCTCAAGCAACTCAAGACCTGGCAGCAGCAGCGGCTGGCGCATACCTATCGCGATCTCGCCGCAGATCCGCGCTATGCGCCGGCCGTCGAATTTTTTCTTGAGGAGTTGTACGGAATGGAGGAAACCGCGCTGCGCGACCGCGACCTGATTCGCATGTATCCCGCCATCAAGCGCGTGTTGCCCGGTTTCGCCTTCGAAACCGTGAGCAAGGCGCTGGAACTCGATCTCATTTCTGAGGAGTTCGACCAGGCCCTGACCCGGGAGCTGGCGGGCGTCGATATCACCGAAGCCGGATATATTGCCGCTTTTCGCGCAGCCGGCGGCGAACGCGAGCGAATGCGCCAGATCGATCTTATGCGCGAGGTCGGTGCGCAGCTTGAGCGGGTGGTTGAAAAACCGCTGATCTATTCAACCTTGCGCATGCTGCGCGGACCGGCGCGACTGGCGGGACTCTCGCATATGCAGCAATTTCTGGAAAAAGGATTCACC
>DASWEY010000022.1:0-68901 GCA_036394575.1 Usitatibacteraceae bacterium
CCCGCCAGGACGGCAAAGCATGGGCCGTCACCGCGCCGTGCGCCTGTCACAGCCAGCCGATGAACAGACCGGCCGTACAGGGTACCGCGCTCGTCCGGCCTGGCGTAATCGCCGATGATCGCGCGCTCAACGCCTTCATTGATCGGCACGGCAAAACCGAAAAACAGGGCCGCGACCCACAGCGTGCGCAGATCGGAAACCAGGCAGAAACCCAGCATCGCCACGCTGTACGGCAGCCAGCCCGGCCGCAACAGTGCAAGCCGCCCACGGCGATCCGCGAGTATACCCGCACCGTCGTTGGCAAGGGTTTTGATGAAGTTGAAGGCCGGCCACGGGCAGCAATGCAGGCGAAAGGCTGGCGCGGTGCGGGGGTCGATGGCATGGCGAGGGCATGGTGGGGGAATGCCCGGGGTGTGAAGATTCGCTGACGGGCGCCTTGGATATGGGCATGCAGCCGGCAAGCCGCTGCCGCCCGGCCCGGAATCGGCCACAATGCGACACAACTTTCAACAGTCTTGCCTTGATTTACGCTGTGGAATACGTAGACTTTCATTAGGCGTTTCCCTTACTGACGCAGAGTCGACAACAACCCGACACAATCGAGACTCCAATCCGTGCGCAAAACACCTGATTCGCCGATTCAATTGCCCCCGGGATACGGCGCCGCTTGCGAATGCAAGATGCGTCGACCGACGGCACCCGCGCATACGGCCGCGAAAGGCGTCCCGCTACCATGAACCTGCGCCACGCACTCGCCCGTTTGCTGATCACCGCCGGTGCTGCGGCGCTATGCGGCGGTCAAGTCCGGGCGGTTGAGACGCCGCCCCCGCTTGTCGCCGTCAACGAGGCCGCGCCGCCGACACTGCCCGCCGACAGCAAACCGCTTATTTCCGGCATGGTTGAAGGCATTATCAGTTACACCAAATGGCCGGCCGATCTCAAGCAGGTGCGCCTGTGCATCATCGGTGACGGCGCCGGCGCAAAGGAGTTGCTGAAGTCCGGCCCGCTGGGCTCGGCACAGCGCAGCATCGACGTGCAGCGCATCGCCAGCACCACCGACAACAACCCGGATTGCCAGGTTCTGTACTTCGCCGCGCGCTACACGGCCAAGCAGCGTGCCATGCTCAATCGCTTCGTCGCGCGCCCGTTCCTGACGATCGGCGAGGGCCCGGAATTCTGTTCCGACGGCGGCATGTTCTGCGTGGACAGCGAGGAGTCCACCAGCCGTTTCGGCGTCAATCTCGACGCCATCGCGCGCAGCGGCCTGCGCGTCAATCCCCAGGTGCTGTCGCTGGGCCGCGCCAAACCGAAAGTCCAGCCATGAGCGCCAACCGCCTGTCCCTGCTGGCGACGCTCAGACGAGCCAATATCGGTCTCGTCACCATGGCCATCATCGGCGCATGGCTGGCACTGACCATCATCGCCTACGTCAACCTGCGCGTTTACGTCACGCAGAATCTGCAACTGGTGGCCAACTCCATCGCCTACTCGGCGCAGGCGGCAACGGTGTTCCAGGACGCGCTGTCGGCACAGGAAATTCTCAACACCATCGCTTCACAGGAAAACCTGATCGCGGCCGAAGTGGTGGGCAGCAATGGCAAGCCCCTGGCCACTTTCCGCCGCAAGCCGGACAGCCTGTTCGAATCCTCTTTCGCGGCGCTTGGCGACAAGTTGTTCCCGCAGCGCAGCGCCGCCGACATCCGTCTCGAGAACAAGACCGTCGGCCGCGTCACCCTGCAGGGCACCAATGTGGTGTACGTCAAGTTCTTCGCCAGCACCGTCATCGCGGTATTCATCCTGCTGGCGCTGGTGGCGCTGGCGGTCGCGCAACTGTCGCGGCGCGTGCAGAAGGAAATCGTTTCCCCGCTCAACAGCCTGGCGTCGCTGACCCATGCGGTGCGCGTCAGCCGCACCTTCGACCGGCGTGCACCGCCGGCCAAGGTGGTGGAAATCCACCAGCTCGGCGAAGATTTCAATGCCCTGCTGACCGAACTGCAGAAGTACGAAGAAGAGCAGAAGGCGCGGGCGGCGGAGCTGCAATCGGTGAACGAATCGCTATCGCACCAGGCCACGCATGATGGGCTCACCGGGCTTGCCAATCGCGCGCATTTCCGCGAGCACCTGGCGCGGGCGCTGTCTGCGCAAAAAGACAATCGCGCCATGGTCGGCGTGCTCTACCTGGACTACGATCATTTCAAGTCCATCAATGACCGGCTCGGCCATGCGGTCGGCGACAAGCTGCTGATCGAGGTGGCGCGGCGCCTGAGCTCCATCGTCCGGCGCAGCGATCTGGTCGCGCGCCTCGGCGGCGACGAGTTCGCGGTCCTGCTCGCCCCCCTGCTGAGCATCGCCCACGCCACCAATATCGCGGAGAAGATCGTCACGGCCATGCGCGACCCGATTGCGGTATCGACCGAGGAATCGTTCAATGGTAGCGTCAGCGTCGGCGTTGCGGTGGCGCCGGAGCATGCGACCACGCTGGAGCAGTTGCTGCTGGCGGCCGATGGGGCCATGTACCAGGCCAAGGAAGGACAGCGCGACACCTACCGCGTCGCGGCGGCGCAGGGCGATGCGGGTCACACGGGAACGCCGGCATGATTTTGCTTCACCAGGCGGCAAGAACGGGAAATGGAAACGGCAATGGCAATGGAAAGGGAAAGAAACATGAAAATGAACGGTAAATCCTCCCCTGGATTCGGCATGCGAATGGTGCTGCTTGCCGCGTTGCTGTTCACCCTGGCGGCCTGTCAGACCACGGCGCCGAAGCTGAATGCCGCACAGGTCACCACCCTGAAGAGTCTGGGATTCGCGCCCAGCGATGACGGCTGGTCGCTCAACTTGAACACCAAGCCGATATTGTTCGAGACCGGCACGGACGCACTGGAACCGGACGACAAAAACGCGGTGGCGAAGATGGCGAAGGACCTGCTCTCCGTCGGCATCGATCATCTGCGCATCGAGGGCCATACCGACAACGTCGGCCCGGCGGACCTGAACCGCACCCTGTCCCTGCGCAGGGCCGAGGCGGTTGCCAGCGAGTTCGGCCGCAACGGTGTGCCGGTCGCCAATATTGTCCGCAAGGGCTATGGCTTCGACAAGCCGATCGCCGACAACGCCACGCCGCAGGGACGCGCGCAGAATCGTCGCGTGACGATCATCGTGCCCTCGTTCTAACGTCGCGGCGGCCGGCCGCACCTGCCGGCCGCGCGCTCGTGTAAAATTCCCGCGCTGCCCTCGTAGCTCAGTGGATAGAGCATCCCCCTCCTAAGGGGAGGGTCACACGTTCGATTCGTGTCGAGGGCGCCAGAATAAAAAACGCGCGGCGCCCCTGCTTCGCCATTCATGCCAACAATCGCGGCATTCACCGCGGAATAGCTGTACGAAAAAAGCCGAAGTCCAATACTGACGCGGGTTGGGGGGCAAAAATGGCTGCGAAGCCGCGCCAAATGGCGTTCTGCGAATTCCTCTTTGCGACCGCCTTACTTCAATTGCAATACAAACTCTCGCACGCCGCCCAGCAACATCTCGATCGCGATCGCCGTCAGGATCAAACCCATCAGGCGTTCGACGGCCTCCATGCCGCTTTTGCCGAACAGCTTCTCGATGCGCTCGCCGAGGCTGAGGATCAGGGCCGAGACCAGCATCGCCGCGGTCACCGCCACGATCCACAGGCCGAGCTTGGCGGGCTCGCGCGAGACCATCAGCATCACCGTGGCCAGCGCCGAGGGGCCGGCGATCAGCGGGATGGCGAGGGGCACGATGAAGGGCTCACTGTCCAAGGTGTCGCCGAAGATGCCTTCGGGCGATTTGAACACCATGCGGATCGCGATCATGAACAGGATCACGCCGCCGGCGATCGACATGGAAATTTCGGACAGGTGCATCAAGTCTAGAAACTGCCGGCCGAACAGCATGAAGACGACGAGGATGCCGTAGGCCAGCGCGCATTCGCGCAGCACCACGCGCACGCGCCGGGTCGATTTGACCTGCCTGAGCAGGGACGCCACCAGCGGCACATTGCCCAGCGGATCGAGCACCAGGAACAGCAGGACAAAGGCGGAGATGAGATCGGCGTTCATGCGGTGGTTTCGTTTTCGGTTTTCGGTGAATCGTTCGTGTCATTCAAGCGTTCAAAACAGGCCCAGCTCGGCGCGCAGTTTTTTCGTCAGCTTCATGCACACCAGTTCGTGCGAACGCTTGATCAGCGCTTTCAGTTCGGCATCGCCGACGGCTTTGAGATCGTTGACCTGCACCCACTTGGCGCGCGCCATGTAGGGCGCGGGGATGAAGCCGGGGCGGTCGGTGTATTGCAGGAAGAGATCGTCATCGACCTTGAATGAAACCGTGGCATGTTTGCTCTTGTCTTCGAAGGCCACGCAGAACATCTTGCCACCGACCACGAACACCAGATCGACCTGCCATTTAATTTCGCCCTTGGCGCCGGGCAGCGAGGCGCAGAATTTTTTGACGGCGGCGATGTTCATGGTGGACTCGATTAAAGCGGGCGGATGCTTAGCGACGCGGAAAGTAAGTAAACATCAAAACCTGTCATACCGGCGAAGGCCGGTATCCAATTTTCGCAATCCAATGATGCGAGCAAAATTGGGCCCCGGACCGGAAACGAAAATGAGCCGGGACGACATATCTTCACAAGTCTCGGGCGTTACAAACAATTTACGTAGATCCAGCATTGGCGCACCTCTCGAAGCATTTTTGCCCCAAAAGCCGCGCCAATGCTGGGGTTTCGCTTTTTGAAAGCGGCATTGCGCCAAGCGCGGCCGTCTATTTGCCGCCTTGCACTTTCGATTTATCGATCAACTGATAAAACGTTTCATTGGTCTTGATCATGCCAAGTTCAACCCGCGCGCGTTCCTCAACCGCATCGGTGCCCTGCTTCAGATCGCGCACCTCGGCATCGAGCCCGGCATTGCGTACCGCCAGCTGCTGGTTCTTTTCCTTTTGCTGATCGACCAGCTGCGACATTTCCCACACGCGCAACCAGCTGCCCTTGCCCAGCCACAGCGGATACTGGATGGCGATCAACAGGCCGATGAGCGCGTAGCTTAAGTATTTCAATCTCGCATCCTGGCCGATGGAGACACGTGGCTCATTTCAGGTTGTAGAACGCCGCTTTGCCGGGATAGCTGGCGGCGTCGCCCAGTTCTTCCTCGATGCGCAGCAGCTGGTTGTACTTGGCCATGCGGTCCGAGCGCGAGGCCGAGCCGGTCTTGATCTGCAGCGCATTGGTGGCCACCGCGATATCGGCGATGGTGGTGTCCTCGGTTTCGCCGGAGCGATGCGAGATCACCGAGGTGTAGCCGGCGCGCTTGGCCATCTCGATGGCGGCGAAGGTTTCCGACAGCGTGCCGATCTGGTTGACCTTGATGAGGATCGAGTTGGCCACGCCGCGCGCGATGCCTTCGCGCAGGATCTTGGTGTTGGTGACGAACAGGTCATCGCCGACCAGTTGCACTTTCTTGCCGAGTTTTTCGGTGAGGATCGCCCAGCCGTCCCAGTCGTCCTCGGCCATGCCGTCCTCGATGGAGACGATCGGATATTTGTCGCACCAGGTAGCGAGGATGTCGGTGAATTGTGCCGAACTGAACGAAAGTTTCTCGGCCTCGAAACGATACTTGCCGTCCTTGCGGAATTCGCTGGCCGCGCAATCGAGGCCGATCATCACGTCCTGCCCCGGAATGTAGCCGGCTTCTTCGATGGCTTTCAACACGTACTGAATCGCCGCCTCGTTGTTGGCGAGATTGGGAGCGAAGCCGCCTTCGTCGCCGACCGAGGTGCTCAGTTTTTCCGCATGCAGGATTTTCTTCAGGGTGTGGAAAACCTCCACGCCGGCGCGCAGGGCATCCTTGAAGGTCGGCAGGCCGGCCGGGATGATCATGAACTCCTGGATGTCGAGCACATTGTCGGCATGCGCGCCGCCGTTGATGATGTTCATCATCGGCACCGGCATCTGCATCGGCGCCGCGCCACCGAGATAGCGGTACAGCGAGAGCCCCGCTTCATCCGCCGAGGCCTTGGCGCAGGCCATCGACACCGCCAGGATGGCATTGGCGCCGAGGCGCGCTTTCGTTTCGGTGCCGTCGAGCTCGATCATGGTCTTGTCGATGAACGCCTGCTCGGAGGCATCGAGGCCGATGATCGCCTCGCAGATCTCGGTGTTGACGTGTTCCACCGCTTTGAGCACACCCTTGCCGAGGTAGCGCGTCATGTCGCCGTCCCGCAGCTCGATGGCTTCGCGCGAGCCGGTCGAGGCGCCCGAAGGCACGGCGGCGCGGCCGATCACGCCGGATTCCAGCAGGATGTCGGCTTCCACGGTGGGATTGCCGCGGGAATCGAGAATTTCGCGGGCGATTACATCAACAATGGCAGTCATTTAATTTCAGGCCCCGGATATGGTTGATTATTCTTGGTTGGCTGCTTGAATACCGCTTCAAGCCACCCGTGCCCGCGCGGCAAAGCCGTATAACGCATTCACGCGCTCACCTCTTTGCCGCCGACCACACGCAGGCCGGCTTCGCCGTGCACGCTGTTGTGCTGCCCGAGCGCGGCCTTGATGAACGAGATGAACAGCGGATGCCCGTCGCGCGGCGTGGAGGTGAACTCCGGGTGGAACTGGCAGCCGTAGAACCACGGGTGCGGATGCTTGGCCGGATCGAGTTCGACCATCTCGGTCAGCGCCTCGGAATCGGTGCGCGCCGACACCAGCAGGCCGGCGGCTTCGAGACGCGGCACATAGTGGTTGTTGACTTCATAGCGGTGGCGGTGGCGCTCGCTGACATGCTCGCTCTGGTAGATGCGATGCGCCAGGGTGCCGCGCTTGACCGTGCAAGGCTGCGCGCCGAGACGCATGGTACCGCCCAGATTGGAATTGGTATCGCGCTTTTCCACCTGGCCGTCGCGGTTCTGCCATTCCGTAATCAAGGCGATCACCGGGTGCGGCGTATCGGCGTTGAACTCGGTCGAGTTGGCATTGGCCAGGCCGACCACATTGCGCGCGAATTCGATGGTGGCGATCTGCATGCCCAGGCAAATGCCCAGGTAGGGGATCTTGTTTTCGCGGGCATATTTCACCGCCGCGATCTTACCCTCGGTGCCGCGCTTGCCGAAGCCGCCGGGAACGAGAATCGCGTCCATATTGGCCAACGCCCTGGCCACGCCTTCGGGGCCTTCGGCTTCGAGTTGCTCGGAATCCAGGTAATGAATGCGCACCTTGGTGCGGGTATGGATGCCGGCGTGGATCAGCGCTTCCGACAGCGATTTGTAGGAGTCGGCGAGATCGACGTATTTGCCGACCATGGCAAGGTCGATCGCATGTTCAGGATGTTCGAGCGCATTGACGATGTTGTCCCACATGGTCAGATCGGCCGGGCGCGGCGTCAGGTTCAGCTTGCGGCAGGCGATTTCATCCAGGCCCTGCTTGTGCAGCATGGCCGGAATCTTGTAGATCGAGTCGGTGTCGTAGCAGGAGATCACCGCGCCCACCTGCACATTGGTGAACAGCGCGATCTTGCGGCGATCGTCTTCGGGCAGGGTGCGGTCGCTGCGACACATCACCACATCGGGCTGGATACCGATTTCGCGCAGTTCCTTGACGCTGTGCTGGGTCGGCTTGGTCTTGATCTCGCCGGCGGAGGGCAGATACGGCACCAGGGTCAGGTGGATATAGCAGGTGTTCTCGCGGCCGAGCTCGACGCCGACCTGGCGAATCGCCTCCAGAAACGGCAGGGACTCGATATCGCCGACGGTGCCGCCGATCTCGACGATGCCGACTTCGGCACCGACCGTTGCGGCATAGATGGAATTCTTGATCTCGTCGGTGATGTGCGGAATGACCTGCACGGTGCCGCCGAGGTAATCGCCGCGGCGCTCCTTGTTGATCACGCGCTCGTAGATCTGGCCGGTGGTGAAGTTGTTGGCCTTCTTCATCTTGGCCGTGACGAAGCGCTCGTAATGGCCCAGATCGAGGTCGGTCTCGGCGCCGTCTTCGGTTACAAACACCTCGCCATGCTGAAAAGGCGACATGGTGCCGGGATCCACGTTGATATACGGGTCCAGCTTGACCATCGAGACTTTGATGCCACGGGATTCGAGAATGGAGGCGAGGGACGCGGCCGCGATCCCCTTGCCCAGAGATGAAACGACACCGCCGGTAACGAAGATGTACTTGGTCATGAGGGTTACCCCCAGCAGGAAATTGAGATTATAGCGCAACCGGTTCCGGGACTCCAGCCGTAATCACGGCAGCTGCGGCATTGACGTCGTACCAAAACCACCGCAATCGCTTGAATGCATTAACATTGCGCCATGAAAGTTCACGGCAAAGCACGCAGCAGCATCCGCGCCAGCGAAACGGCGCGCAGCTTTTCGATCATCGACCAGACCTTGCTGCCGTTCGTGGTCGAAGACCACGAAATCGACACGTTGACGCAGGCCGCCGAGGCGATCCGCAGCATGCGCGTGCGCGGCGCCCCGCTGATCGGCGTGACCGCGGCCTACGGCATTGCCCTGGCAATGCGCGACGACCCTGCGGACACGGCGCTGGAACATGCCTGCCAGCTGTTGCAGGCGACGCGACCCACGGCCGTGAATCTTGCCTGGGCGATCGCGCGCATGCGCAGCCTGCTCCAGCCGCTGGCCGCGACGGCACGCGCCGCGGCCGCCTGGCAGGAAGCCGGGCGCATCGCGGCCGAAGACGTCGCCGCCAATCGCGCCATCGGCGAACATGGCCTGACATTGATTCGCGGGCTGCATCAGCAAAAGCAGCGCCCCATCAATATCCTGACCCACTGCAATGCCGGCTGGATCGCCACCGTCGACTGGGGTACCGCCCTCGCACCGATCTATTTGGCGCACGACAGCGGCATCCCGGTGCATGTCTGGGTGGATGAAACCCGGCCGCGCAATCAGGGCCTGCTGACCGCCTGGGAACTGCGCGAACACGGCGTGCCGCATACCTATATCGTCGATAACGCCGGCGGGCATTTCATGCAGCATGGCCAGGTGGACATGGTGCTGGTCGGCGCCGACCGCGTCTCGCGCCGCGGCGATGTCGCCAACAAGATCGGCACTTATCTGAAGGCGCTGGCGGCGCACGATAACGGCATTCCGTTCTATGCTGCCTTGCCGACCTCGACCATCGACTGGCAATGGCACGGCGACATGGACAAAATTGAAATCGAGGAGCGCAATGGGGCTGAAATTCGCCATCTTCGCGGGCTCTCGGCGCATGACGGCCTGACGCGCGATTTTCTGTTGCTCGACGAAAACAGCGCTGTCGCCAACCCCGCCTTCGATGTCACCCCGGCGCGACTCATCAGCGGCATCATCACCGAACACGGCATCGCCGCCCCGGCGCAGCTGGAATCGCTGCACAAAGAAAAGGTTATGGTCCCATGAGTTTTCTCGACGTCAACCATCGCCCGGATCTGGCGCGGCGCCGCGAGGTCATCGCCACCGCGATAAAAATGAACGCGCTCGGCATCAACCAGGGCAAGTCCGGTAATGTCAGCGTCCGCGTCGACGGCGGCTTCCTGATCACCCCGACCGGCGTTCCGTATGAGGAAACGAAGCCCGAGCAGATCGTGGCGATGCGCATGGACGGCACATTCGACGGCGATACCCTGCCCTCCTCGGAATGGCGTTTCCATCGCGATATCTATGTCTCGCGCGAGGAAGTGTCCGCGATCGTGCATACCCATTCCGCCTTCGCCACCACCATCGCCTGCCTGGCGCAGGATATTCCGGCGTTCCACTACATGATCGCGATTGCCGGCGGCAAGGACATTCGCTGCGCCCCCTATGCCACCTTCGGCACCCAGCAGCTGTCCGATCATGCGCTGGCGGCGCTGCAAGGGCGCCACGCCTGCCTGCTGGCGCAACACGGCATGATCGCCCTGGGACCGTCCCTGCCCAGGGCGCTGGCGATGGCCGTCGAGGTCGAAAGCCTGGCGCGCATGTACTGGCAGACCCTGCAGATCGGCAAGCCGGCATTGCTAGCGGACAGCGAAATGGCGACGGTGCTGGATAAATTTGAAACCTACGGCCAGCAGGCGCTTAAACCGCCATTAGCGTAATCCGCCGGATTCGCGGCAATCCCCATTATGGGATAATGACAGGTTAGTGACAGCAGCAAAATCGATACCAGATTTGCGGTGCCGCTGGGGCGTCATTCCCGCAGCGCGATTCCGCAAACACGCTTCCGCCCTCAAGAATTTCGGAGAAACGCCATGCACGCTCTCGCCAAGCCCGTTCTCGTCAACGACGCGCCGACCAACAACCGCAAGTTGCTCGCCTGGGTCGACCGGATCGCCGCATTGACCAAGCCGGACCGCATCTACTGGTGCGACGGTTCCGATGAAGAATACAACCGACTCTGCGCCGAACTAGTGACGGCCGGCACCTTCAGGAAACTGAACGAAAAGCTGCGTCCCAATTCCTATCTGGCCCTGTCCGACCCCAGCGACGTGGCGCGGGTCGAAGACCGTACTTTCATCTGCTCGCAGAAACAGGAAGACGCCGGCCCCACCAATAACTGGATCGCGCCGGCGGAAATGCGCGCCACCCTCGACAAATTGTTCGACGGCTGCATGCGCGGTCGTACCATGTATGTGGTGCCGTTCAGCATGGGCCCGCTGGGCTCGCATATCGCCCATATCGGCGTGGAACTGTCGGATTCCCCCTATGTCGCGGTCAATATGAAGCTGATGACGCGCATGGGCAAAAAAGTTCTGGACGTGCTCGGCGACGATGGCGAATTCGTGCCGGCCCTGCATTCGGTGGGCGCGCCGCTGGAAGCCGGCCGGAAGGACGTGGCCTGGCCCTGTAATCATGAACACAAGTACATCGTGCATTTCCCGGAAACCCGCGAGATCTGGTCTTTCGGTTCGGGCTACGGCGGCAATGCCCTGCTCGGCAAGAAATGTTTCGCCCTGCGCATCGCCTCGGTGATGGGCAAGCAGGAAGGCTGGCTGGCCGAGCATATGCTGATCCTCGGCGTGAAAACCCCGGAAGGCAAGAAGCACTACGTCACCGCCGCGTTTCCCTCGGCTTGCGGCAAGACCAATTTTGCGATGCTGATCCCGCCCGAGCCGTTCAAGAAGCAGGGTTGGGAAGTGACCACCATCGGCGACGATATCGCCTGGATCAAGCCAGGCAAAGATGGACGCATGTATGCGATCAACCCGGAAGCAGGATTTTTCGGCGTGGCGCCGGGAACCTCGTATGAGACCAACCCGAATTGCATGGAGTCGATCAAGTCGAACACCATTTTCACCAATGTGGCGCTGACCCCGGAGGGCGATGTGTGGTGGGAAGGCATGACGAAAACGCCGCCGGCGCAACTCACCGACTGGCAGGGCAAGGCCTGGACACCGGATTGCGGCCGCCTCGCCGCGCACGCCAATTCGCGTTTCACCGTGGCCGCCGCGCAATGCCCCTCGATCGACCCGGAATGGGACAACCCGGCCGGCGTGCCGATCTCGGCCTTCATTTTCGGCGGTCGCCGCTCCAGCACGGTGCCCCTGGTTACCGAAGCCGCTAACTGGAACGAAGGCGTATACATGGCCGCCACCCTGGGTTCGGAAACCACCGCCGCCATTACCGGTCAGGTCGGCGTGGTGCGCCGCGACCCCTTCGCGATGATCGCGTTCTGCGGCTACAACATGTCGGACTACTTCGCGCACTGGGTGCAGATGGGCGCCAGGGCCGGCGCCAAGGCGCCGAAGATTTATTGCGTCAACTGGTTCCGCAAGGATGAAAACGGCAAGTTCATGTGGCCCGGCTTCGGCGAGAACATGCGCGTGCTGAAGTGGATCGTCGAGCGCGTCGAAGGCAAGGCGCCGGCGCAACGGACGGCGCTGGGCAATATCCCGCAATACAGCAATCTGGACTGGAATGGTCTCGCCTATCCGCAGGACAAATTCACCTGGATCACCGCCGTCAACCAGGCGCAGTGGCAGCAGGAATTGACCCTGCACGATGAGTTGCTGACCAAATTGCAGTATCACCTCCCGGCCGAGATGAAGAACCGCTACTCGACGTTGAAACAGGCAATCTGAGTGCATGCGTGTCGGCAGCAGCCGCAATAAAAAACGGGAGCCGCGGCTCCCGTTTTTCATTGGCATGTACGGTTTATTTTTTATCGCAGGTATCCGCGATCTTTTTGCCGTCGATATGCATTTTCATGGTGCCCTGCGCCGTCTTCATCGTGTTGTCCATGGTGTAGGCGTCCTTGCCGTTGTGGGTAATGGTGCCTTCGCCGGTAGTGCCGTCGACGCACTTCATTTTCCAGGACACCTTGTTGCCATCGACCTTCATATCGGTCTGCTCACATTTCTGGTCGCGCGGGCTCTTTTCGCGGTCAGTCCATTTGCGCTCGCCCGGCTTCACGCAATGCGTCGTAGTGCGCCCGCCGCCCATCATCGCCGCCATCTCGGGGGGCATGCCAGGCATCTCCATTTTCATTTTCATTTCCCACAATCCTGCCGGCATCTCTTTGTTGTCGGCTTGCGCGACCAAGGGCGGCAACGCGGTTGCGGCAAGGGCAAATAGCAAAACGGTGGCTTTCATGGATTTCCTCCCTTTGTGATGGTGAACCATCGTAACGCCGGCGGTGGAAAAACGTAAACCCCGCAATCGGGTGAAGCCCGGCCTGCAGCGCTGACCCATTCGCGGACCCGTTTTGCAGGCACGTGGTAATATGCCTCACCACTCCAAGGGGAGTAGCTTTAACTGCGACAGTCGTCATCACGGGTTCGCCCCGGCGTCGCAGGCGCAAGATCCATATGCGTTAGCGAGACCTTGACCCGCAGGTAAAGGTCCCCTTGTGCTCCCACCATGACCACAAACGCCTTCACCTCCGGGATGAGGGCTTTTTAACCATGGGAGATGCCAATGGAGTTCTTTTCATCGCAATTTTTTTCCGCGTTGTTTGCCATCGTCGTCATCGATCTGGTGCTGGCCGGCGACAATGCGATCGTCATCGGTCTGGCTGCGCGCAGCCTGCCTCCGCATTTGCAGAAAAAAGCGGTGTTCTGGGGCGCCATCGGCGCCGTGGTGGTGCGTGCCATACTTACCGCCGGCGTGGTGTGGCTGCTCAAGATTCCGGGCTTCCTGCTGGTCGGCGGTCTGGCCCTGATCTGGATCGCCTGGCAGCTGGTGTCGGATCGCGGCGACGACGGCCATGCCGATATCGGCGCCGCCGTCACCCTTCGTCAGGCTCTGCAGACCATCATCATCGCCGACACCGTGATGGGCGTGGACAATGTGCTGGCGGTCGCCGGCGCGGCGCACGGCAGCTTTCTGCTGGTGGTGATCGGTCTGTTGATCAGCATCCCGATCGTGATGCTGGGCAGCACCCTGATCCTGAAGGCGGTGGAGCGCTTCCCGGTCATCATCGTGTTCGGCGCCGCCGTACTGGGCTGGACGGCAGGCAAGATGATCAGTGCCGAACCGATGCTGGCGACTTTCTTCGCCGAGCATCATGGCTGGCGGCTGGCGCTGTATGCGTTCTGCATCGGCATCATCGTCGTGCTTCCTCTGCTGCACAGATTGCGCGGCTGGCTATCGGCCCAATGGGTGTCGCTCGGTTTCCTGATGCTGTGGCTGGCGGTATTCGACCATCTTGAGGAGTACACCAGCCGCAAATACTTCCCGGCGGGCGATGCACCGATTGCGCTCGACCTGATCGACCTGGCGATGTGGCTGGGCTGGATTCCCATTGTCATCGTGCTGAACGGCGCGCTGGCAGCGCCGTCGACCAAAGCCGCCAAACGCCCGTCCTGAAAATGAAACGCCGCCGTCCGGTCCCGGACGGCGGCGTTTATTTGCAGCGCTTGCGATCAGGCGTCGTTGTGATGCACGCGCGCCTTGAAGCCGACCTCGCTGAGCTTTTGCACGATTTCCTCGACGTGCGCGTAATTGCGCGTCTTCAGCACGAACTCCACTTCGGCAGTCTGCACCGGCAGATTGGTGAAGGCACGCTGATGATGCACCTCCTCGATATTGGCATTGGCATCCGCGATCACGCTGGTGATGCGCGCCAGCGCGCCGGGCAGATCGCGCAGCTCAACCTTGACGCGCGCCAGACGGCCGGAACGCACCATGCCGCGCTGGATGATTTCGGCCAGCATCAGGGGGTCGATATTTCCGCCGCTCAACACCAGGCCGACATGCCTGCCGGCGAAGCGCTCGCGGTGCCGCATCAGCGCCGCCAGCGACACCGCGCCGGCGCCCTCGACCACGGTCTTTTCGATTTCCAGCAGCATCACGATCGCTTCCTCGATATCGCCCTCGTCCACCAGCACGATGTCCGACACCAGCTGTTCGACGACGGCCCGGGTCAGCTTGCCGGGTTCGCGCACGGCAATGCCCTCGGCAATCGTGGATGGCCCGAACGTGGCCGTGGTGCCCTTGATGGCCGCATACATGGACGGGAAGCGCGCGGTTTCCACGCCGACGATATCGATGCCCGGCTTGATCGCCTTCGCCGCCGTGGCCATGCCGCTGATCAGGCCGCCGCCGCCGACGGCAATGCACAGCGTGTCCAGTTGCGGCTGTGCGGCCAGCATTTCCAGGGCGATGGTGCCCTGGCCGGCGATGACGGTTTCATCGTCGTAGGGATGCACAAAACTGAGCCCGCGTCTTGCGGCCAGCTCAAAGGCATGCACCTTGGCTTCGTCGAAATTCTCGCCGAACAGCACCACCTCGGCGCCGTGGCGCTGGGTCATGTCCACCTTCACATTGGGGGTGAAGCGCGGCATCACGATCACGCTGGGGATACCCAGACGGCTGGCGTGATGCGCCACCCCCTGGGCATGATTGCCGGCGCTGGCGGCGATCACGCCGTTTTTCTTCTGCGCATCGCTCAGGGACTGCAACTTGTTGAGTGCGCCGCGCTCCTTGAAACTGGCGGTGAACTGGTGGTTCTCGAACTTCAGGTAGATCTGCGCCCCGGTAATTTCCGACAGGGTGCGCGAGTGCAGGCAGGGCGTATCGACGATATGGCCGCTGAGGACCCTTGCAGCGGCATTGATGTCGGCGAGGCTGATCATGAGCTTGGCTTTTTATGGTGAAGGCGAGTCCTGCCGGTCGCGGCAGCGGCCGGCAGGGTGGCGCAAAGGAGGACTGCTCTCAAACTGCGCTTATTCTGCTTATTCTCTCACGCAGTGACCGGCTTGCTGATATTCACCGCGGGTGCGCGCCCCTCCACATTCAGGAACTTGAAATCGACTTCCGGCACGCGGCCCGAGACGATATCCGCCAGCGCCTTGCCGGAACCGCAGCCTTCCGTCCAGCCCAGGGTGCCGTGGCCGGTGTTCAGGAATAGATTGGCATACTTGGCGCGGCCGATCGCCGGGCGGTTCGAGGGCGTGGCCGGGCGCAGGCCGGTCCAGTAGACCGGGTTGGCATAATCGGCCGCATGCGGGAACAACTCGCGGGTGCGGCGCACCAGGGCCTCGCAGCGCACCAGATTGAGATCGGTGCTGTAGCCGGTCAGCTCGGCGGTGCCAGCCACGCGCAGGCGATTGCCCAGCCGCGAGAACACGATCTTGTGGCCGTCGTCGGTCAGGCTGACGTTGGGCGCGCCTTCGAAGCCTGCGGTCGACAGGGTCGCCGAATAACCCTTGGCCGGGTACACCGGCACCGAGACGCCGATGGTCTTCAGCAGCAGCGGACTATAGGCGCCCATCGCCATGACGAAGGAATCGCCGCCAATGGCTTCATGGCCGGCACCGTTTTCTGCGCGCACCAGCACACTGGCGATTTTGTCGCCCTCGGTGCGAATCGCATCGATGGTCGTCGAGTAGCGGAACTTCACGCCGGCAGCCTCGCACAGCCTGGCCAGGTTCTGCGTGAATTTATGCGCGTCGCCGGATTCGTCGGCATCGGTAAAGGTCGCGCCGACAATCTTGTCGCGCGTCAGCTTGAGGGCAGGTTCGATCTCGACGGCGCGATCAACGCTGACCACCTGGCGATCGCAGCCGAAGTCGCGCATGATCTTGGCGGCCGGGATGGCCGCTTCCCATTCCTTGGGGTCCGTGTAGAAATGCAGTATCCCCTTGGTGAGGTGATCGTATTCGATCCCGGTTTCGCGGCGCAGTTCCTGCAGGCAATCGCGGCTGTAGGTGCCGAGATTGAGGATCTGCACGATATTGAATTTGGTGCGCGAGGGCAGGCATTCGAGCAGGAATTGCAGACCCCAGGCCCATTGCGCGGGATCGGCGCGCAGGCGAAACAGCAAGGGCGCATCTTCCTTGGCCAGCCACTTCAGCACCTTCAGCGGCGCGCCGGGATTGGCCCAGGGTTCGGCGTGCGAAACGGAAATCTGCCCGCCATTGGCGAAGCTGGTTTCCAGGCCGGCGCCCGGCTGACGATCGATGACGGTGACTTCATGGCCCTGTTTGGCCAGGTACCATGCCGAGCAGGTCCCGAGTATGCCTGCACCCAAAACGACGACTTTCATGCTTTTGCTCCTTGTATGAGCGCCAATGAAAAAAGGGGGAGTGATCTCGTGGATCACTCCCCCATCCGTTCGCTTTACCTGAGAGTTTACGGAGACGATGCTCCGGGTGCCCCTTCGGTGGATGGCCTCACTGTGCCACCTCTCTCCAGAAATATGTTGCGACCAGTCCTCGTTGCCTGAGCGATTCGCGGGGTGCTTGCGCCTTCGGCGGCCACACAAGGTGGCACTCTCCTGATCAACGCGCGGAGTGTACGGGAATTACGCTAGTATTGTCAAAATTCCAGAAGGGCCGAACCATCATGTCAACACTGCCCCACTCTCCCGTCCTTTCCCAGTTTGCGCAAAGCGCCTGCCTGTTCGACCCGGCCGACAGCCTGCTGCCGTTCACGGTGGACGGGGTGCTCGCCGGCTGGATGAAGCGCTCCTTCGCCGATCATCTGGGCGACTGGCCGGAACATTTTGCGATTCGCCCGCGTGGCGTCGGCATGCTGGGGCATTTCGCCTCGCCCGAGCATCGCAGCGCGGCGCTGGCTGAGGTCGTGGAAGCACTGGCCGCACAGGGCGCCATCCATGGCTGGCGCGGCGAACTGGTCACCGTGGCGGAATCGTTCTACGCGCCGCCCGTGTTTCATATCGAGCGCGCCGCCTCGCGCTACTTCGGCCTGACCATGTACGCCGCACACCTCAACGGCCTGACCGAACGCAATGGCGAGCTGCAGATGTGGATCGCGAAACGCGCCGACAGCAAGACCATCGATCCGGGCAAGCTGGACAATCTGACCGCCGGACGCATCGCCCGCGGCTTTTCGCCCTGGCAGACCCTGATCAAGGAAACCGGCGAAGAGGCCGGTGTGCCCGATGCACTGGCGCAGCGGGCCAAATGTAGCGGCGCGGTGCGCTGCAAATACCTGGTCGACGAGGGACTGCATCACGAGGTGATGTTCGTGCACGATCTGCTGCTGCCGGCGGATTTCACGCCGCAGAACCGGGACGGGGAAGTCGCCGCTTTCCACTGCCATTCCATGGCCGAGATCATGCGCATGCTCGAAACCCCGGCGCAGTTCACCACCGACGCGGCACTGGTGATCATCGACTGCCTGATTCGCCTTGGCTACATCGGCTCCGACCGCGACGATTATCTGGAGCTGATCCACGCCATGCGGCCGTGAGTACCGCCCGGGCTGCCGTTGATTTTTTAGCGCAGATCAAGCACTGGCGCGGTGTTTGAGACATTTTTGCTCCAAAAGGCGCACCAACGCTAGAGTTTGAAATTCTTGTCGCCAGGCTAACTCGCCAACTCCGCCCGCCCCGCAAACTGCAACAGGGCCTCCGGATTGGCCAATGCCTCGATGTTCTTGACCTCGGCGCCATGGACCACGTTGCGCACCGCCAGCTCGACGATCTTGCCGCTCTTGGTGCGCGGGATATCGCTGACCTGCACCACCTTGGCGGGCACATGGTGCGGCGTGGTGTTGACGCGGATCTGCCGTTTCACTTTCTTGATCAGCGCATCATCGAGGCTGATATCGGGGCGCAGGCGCACGAACAGCACCACGCGCACATTGCCGGTTTTGCCGGGCGGCCAGTCCTGGCCGATCACCAGGCTCTCTTCGACTTCGTCGAGCTTTTCCACCTGCCGATAAATTTCGGCGGTGCCGATGCGCACCCCACCGGGGTTCAGCACCGCGTCCGAGCGGCCATGAATCACCAGGCCTTCATTGCGGTTGGCGTGCACGATCAGTTCGCAGTAATCGCCGTGATGCCATACATTCGGAAAGCGTTCGAAATAGGCGCGGCGATAACGCTTGTTGTCGGGATCGTTCCAGAAATACAGGGGCATGGTCGGGAACGGCCTGGTGCAAACCAGCTCGCCCTTGCGTCCGCGCACCGGCTGGCCGGCGTCATCGAACACATCGACGGCCATGCCGAGGGCGCGGCATTGGATCTCGCCGCGATACACCGGCAGGGTCGGCGAACCGCCCGCAAACAGGGCGATCAGATCGGTGCCGCCGCTGATCGAGGCCAGGCAGACATCGCGCTTGATGTGCTGATATACATAGTCGAATCCCTCCGGCGCCAGCGGCGAGCCGGTGGACAGGATCATGCGCAGGCTGTCGAGACGATGCGTGTCCATCGGCGCCAAATGCAGCTTGGCGATGGCATCGATGAATTTGGCCGAGACGCCGCAATGCGTGGCGCGTTCGTCGTCGACGAGATCGAACAGAATGGAACCGCGATTGACGAAGGGCGAGCCATCGTAAAGCAGCAGGGTGGCGCCCGATGCGAGTGCGGTGATCAGCCAGTTCCACATCATCCAGCCGCAGGTGGTGTAGAAGAAAACGCGATCACCGGCACGGATATCGCAATGCAGCTGATGCTCCTTCAGGTGCATCAGCAGCGCGCCGCCGGCGCTGTGCACAATGCACTTCGGCACACCGGTGGTGCCCGAGGAATACATGATGTACAGCGGATGATTGAACGGCAGTTGTGCGAATTCGATTTCCGCGGGCGCAAACGGTGTCAGCCAGTCATCCCAGGCAATTGCGCCGGCAATATTGCCGAATTCGAGCGGCTGCTCCAGGCAGGGCACGATCACCACCTGCCGCAATCTGGGCAGGCGCGCGGCCAGTTCCCGCACCACGTCGAGCGTGGGAACGGCCTTGCCTGCGCCATAGTAGCCGTCGCCGGCGAACAGGATGGTCGGCTCGACCTGGCCGAAGCGATCCAGCACGCCTTGCAGACCGAAGTCGGACGAGCAGGAAGTCCAGGTGGCGCCGATGCTGGCGCCGGCCAGGGCCGCAATCACCGTCTCGGGCATATTCGGCAAGAAGCCGGCGATGCGATCACCGGGCTGCACGCCCGCGCGGCGCAGCGCCTGCGCCACGCGCGAGACCTCGTCGTAGAGTTGGCGATGGCTCAGGCGTCGCCGCGTTTTGTTCTCGGCCCAGAACACGATCGCATCCGCATCATCGTCCGCATGGCGGCGGCGCAGCAGATTCTCGGCGAAGTTGAGCCTCGCATCCGGGAAAAACCGCGCGCCGGGCATCGCCCCGGCATCGACCAGCACGCGCTCGCCGCGCGTCTCGGCGATGACATGGCTGTAATCCCAGACCGTACGCCAGAAATCTTCCAGATGCGCGATCGACCAGGCATGCAGATCGGCGTACTCGTCGACATTGACGTTGTAGTGCGAATGCACCAGACGCGCGAAGGCAGTCATGCGCGCAGCGGCGAACTGCGCCGGCGCGGGCGTCCACAGCGGCACGGGCCTGGCGGCATTCAGCATGAAACACCCCCGGACGCAGCCACGCCGCCGGACAGTCGGCACAGAATTTCAGCGGTCATCACCAGCCACCCGGTCTGATCAGAGCGCAACCTGGAAAGCCGCAGCGGTTTTGGCCTTGACTTCATCCAGCGTCACACCGGGATGCAATTCGATCAGCGCCAGGCCCTGGCCGGGCCTGACCTCGAACACGCAGAGGTCGGTGATGATCAGATTGACCACGCCCTTGCCGGTCAGCGGCAGCGAGCACGATTTCAGAATCTTCGACGCGCCATCCTTGGACGTGTGCTCCATCAACACCACCACGCGCCGCACGCCCGACACCAGGTCCATGGCGCCGCCGGGGCCCTTGACCATCTTGCCGGGTACCATCCAGTTGGCAAGATCGCCGTTCTCGGCGACTTCCAGGCCGCCCAGGATCGACAGATCCACGTGTCCGCCGCGGATCATGCCGAAGGAATCGGCGCTGGAGAAAAAGCTCGAGCCGGGCAAGGTGGTGATGGTCTGCTTGCCGGCATTGATCAGGTCGGCATCGATGGTGGCGTCCGTCGGGAACGGGCCGATGCCGAGCAAGCCGTTTTCGGATTGCAGATGCACATTCATGCCGGCCGGAATGAAATTCGCCACCAGCGTCGGAATGCCGATGCCGAGGTTGACGTAATAGCCGTCGCGCAATTCCCTGGCCGCGCGCCTGGCCATCAGCTCGCGGATCGGCGAATCTTTTTTCGAGGCGGCCGCGCCTTGCACGGTGCGGAACTCGATGCGCTTTTCATACTTGGCGCCCTGCACGATGCGGTCGACAAAAATGCCCGGCGTATGAATCTGGTCGGGATCGAGTTCGCCGACTTCGACCAGTTCCTCGACTTCCGCCACCGTCACCTTGCCGCAGGTGGCGATCATGGGATTGAAATTGCGCGTGGTCTTGCGATAGACGAGGTTGCCGGCCTTGTCGCCCTTCCAGGCCTTGACGATCGACAGGTCGGTACGGATCGCGTCTTCCAGCACGTATTCGCGGCCATCGAAGCTGTGCGTGTGCTTGCCTTCGGCCAGCTTGGTGCCGTAGGAAGTGCGCGTATAGAAACCGGGGATGCCGGCGCCGCCGGCGCGAAATTTTTCCGCCAGCGTACCCTGCGGCACCAGTTGCAGATCGAGTTCGCCGGCCAATACCTGGCGCTCGAATTCCTTGTTTTCGCCAACATAGGAGGCGATCACTTTTTTCACCTGGCGGGTCTTGAGCAGCAGGCCCATGCCGAAATCGTCGACGCCGGCATTATTGCCGGCAATGGTGAGTCCCTTGACGCCCGAATCGACCAAGGCCTGGATCAGGTTTTCCGGGATGCCGCACAGACCGAAACCGCCGGCGGCGATGCTCATATTGTCTTTCAGCAGGCCATCCAGCGCGGATTTGGCATCCTTGTAAACTTTGCTTGTGCTCATTGTTCCTGTCTCCTGGTTTCAGTGGGGCTCGCCACCGATTTTTTTTGATTTCCGGGTATTCCCGGCTGGCGCCACATTATCGCCATTAATGCCGCTATTGCCACCCAGCCCGCCTACGCCGTTCCGACGCCCTACTTGGCGGTCCAGCCGCCGTCGATCGACATCGCCGCACCGGTGATGGTTCCTGCCATGTCGCCCGCCAGATACAAGGCCAGCGACGCCACTTCTTCAACGGTGACGAAGCGTTTGTTGGGCTGCGGTTCCAGCAGCACATCGCGAATCACGTTCTCGCGCGGAATGCCGTGCACCTTGGCCTGGTCGTCGATCTGCTTTTCCACCAGGGGGGTCAGCACATACCCCGGGCAGATCGAATTGGCGGTGATGCCCATTTCGGCGACTTCCAGCGCCAGCGATTTGGTGAAGCCGACCACGCCATGCTTGGCGGCGACGTAGGCGGATTTGAACGGCGAGGCCACCAGGCCGTGGGCCGAGGCGATATTGATCACGCGTCCCCATTTGCGCGCCTTCATGCCCGGCAGGGCGGCTCTAGTGGCATGGAAAACCGAGGACAGGTTGATGGCGATGATCGCATCCCATTTTTCCGGCGGGAACACGTCGACGGCGGCCACATGCTGGATGCCGGCGTTGTTGACCAGAATATCGACGGCGCCGAGGGCCTTGATCGCCTCCTCCACCATGCCGGTGACGGCGGCCGGTTTCGACATATCGGCGCCCGAGTAAACGACCTTGACGCCGAATTCGGCCGCCATCGAGGCACGCAATTTTTCGATCTCGGCGGCGTCGCCGAAACCGTTCAACATCACATTGGCGCCGGCGCCGGCCAGGACGCGGGCGATACCTTCACCGATACCGCTGGTGGAGCCGGTGACCAGTGCCGATTTGCCGGAAAGTGCTTTGCTCATGGAATGCTCCTCAGTTTGTCTTCTTCAACATTTCCAAATGCGGAATATCGTCTTCGATATAGACATCCGACACCGTCTCGAAACCGAACGCCTGATAAAACTTTTCCAGCCGCTGCTGCGCGCCGATACGATTGCCCCGACCTGGAAACAGCGCGGCATGGCGCGCCAGCGCCTCAGCCAGCAGGATGCGTCCATAGCCTTTCATGCGGACCGCGCGCGCCGTCACCACCCGACCGATCGAGGGCTCGGCATATTTGATGCCCGCATCGACCAGCCGGCAATAGGCGACCAGTTCGCGGCGCCCGTCGATCTCTTCCCAGCCCAGCAGATGCCATGAATGCGGATCGGCGCCGTCGTTGTCCTGAAACGGGCAGTTTTGCTCCACCACGAACACATCGGTGCGCAGGGTGGAAACCGCATACCAGTCATGCAGGCTCAAATTCTCGAAGCGTGAAAATTGCCAGGTCAACATACCTTATTCCAGAATCGCATTGATCTTGTCAGCTTGGGCCGTAGGTCGGGTTAGCGGCTTTATCGCGTAACCCGACAGGCCCGGTTCAACATCGGCATTTCGCGCACTGATTTGTCTTGTCGGGTTACGCTGCGCCAACCCGACCTGCGCCACGTTAACGTCGATCGGGATCGGCCACAGCGACTACTTCGATTTCGCCAGATGCAACCACGTCTCCACCACCGTATCCGGGTTCAGGGACATGGACTCGATACCTTCCTTCATCAGCCATTCGGCCAGGTCCGGATAATCGCTGGGCCCTTGCCCGCAGATGCCGACGTATTTGTCCGCCTTGCGGCACGCCTGGATCGCCATATGCAGCATGCGCTTCACCGCCGCATCGCGCTCATCGAAGGCGTCCATCACCAAGCCCGAATCGCGGTCGAGCGCCAGGGTCAGCTGCGTCATATCGTTGGAACCGATCGAGAAACCGTCGAAGCGTTTGAGAAATTCATCGGCGAGAATGGCGTTCGAGGGGATCTCGCACATCATCACGATCTTGAGATCGTTCTTGCCGCGCTCGAGCCCGAACTGTTTCATGATCTCGAGCACCTGGTCGGCCTCGCCCAGGGTGCGCACAAACGGCACCATCAGTTCCACATTGGTGAGCCCCATGGTGTCGCGCACGAATTTCATCGCCTCGCACTCGAGGCGGAAGCATTCGCGGAACGATTGCGCGATATAGCGCGAGGCGCCGCGAAAGCCCAGCATCGGATTTTCTTCGGTGGGCTCGTAGCGCGGGCCGCCGATCAGGTTGCGGTATTCGTTCGATTTGAAATCGGACAGCCGCACGATGACTTTTTTCGGCCAGAACGCGGCGGCGATGGTGGCCACGCCTTCGGCCATTTTCTTCACGTAAAAATCGACCGGGTTCAGGTAGCCGCGCGCCTGCTTCGCCACCTGCGCCTTCAGCTCATCCGGCAATTTGCCGAATTCCAGGCAGGCCTTGGGGTGGATGCCGATGGTGTTCGAGATGATGAATTCGAGGCGGGCCAGGCCGACGCCTTCGTTGGGCAGCTGCGCAAAATCGAAAGCGAGTTCGGGGTTGCCGACGTTCATCGCGATCTTCACCGGAATTTCCGGCATCTTGTCCAGCGAGACCTCGATCACTTCGAACGGCACCTTGCCACGGTAGATATGGCCGGTGTCGCCCTCGCAGCAGCTGACGGTGAGGTCTTCGCCCGGCTTGACCACTTCGGTGGCATTTTCGCAGCCCACCACCGCCGGCACACCCAGCTCTCGGGCGATGATGGCGGCGTGGCAGGTGCGGCCGCCGCGATTGGTGATGATGGCCGCGGCCTTTTTCATCACCGGTTCCCAGTTGGGGTCGGTCATGTCGGTGACGATCACATCGCCTTCGCGAAACAGATTGATCTCGCTGACGTCCTTGATCACGCGCGCCGGCCCCGCCCCCACCTTGCCGCCGATCGCGCGGCCCTCGGCAATTTTCACGCCCTCGCCCTTCATGCGGTAGCGGGTCAGCACATCGCCATGTTTTTCCTGCGATTTCACCGTCTCGGGGCGCGCCTGCAGAATATACAGCTTGCCGTCGCCGCCGTCCTTGCCCCATTCGATGTCCATCGGACGGCCGTAGTGGGCTTCGATGGCCATCGCGTATTTGGCCAGTTCTTCCACCTCGGCATCGGTCAGGGAAAAACGCTCGCGCTCGGCGGCATCCACCGGCTTGACCTCAACCGATTTGCCGGCCGCGGCGCTGCTGCCGAAAATCATTTTCTCGGCCTTGGTGCCCAGGCTGCGGCGCAGCACGGCCGGCTTGCCGTTTTTCAGGCACAGCTTGGAAATATAAAATTCATCCGGGTTGACCGCGCCCTGCACCACCATTTCACCGAGCCCATAGCTGGACGTAATGAACACCACATCCGGGAAGCCGGATTCGGTATCGAGCGTGAACATCACACCGGCGGCGCCGCTGTCCGAGCGCACCATGCGCTGCACACCGGCGCTGAGCGCGACCTCGGCATGGGCAAAATCCTTGTGCACGCGGTAGGAAATGGCGCGGTCGTTGTACAGCGAGGCGAACACATGCTTGATCGCTTCCAGCACATTGTCGATGCCGCGAATGTTGAGATAGGTCTCCTGCTGGCCGGCGAAGGAGGCGTCGGGCAGGTCTTCGGCGGTGGCCGAGGAGCGCACCGCAAAGCTGGCCTCGACATTACCTTTGGTTAATTCTGCATAGCCGGCACGGATTTCCGTTTCGAGCGCGGGCTGCAGCGGCGCCTTCACCACCCAGTCGCGGACCATGGCGCCGGTTTTGGCCAGGGCCGCCAGATCATCCACATCCAGATTGACCAGGGCCGCATTGATCTTTTCGGTGAGCTGGTTGTGGTTCAGAAATTCGCGAAACGCTTCCGCCGTGGTGGCGAAGCCGCCGGGCACCCGAACTCCGGCTTTCGACAGTTGGCTGATCAGTTCTCCCAGCGAAGAATTTTTGCCGCCGACGGTGGCGACATCATGCATGCGAAGAGTGGCGAGCGGAAGAACGAGGGGCAGGGACATGGCGAATCCGGAAGAGAGCGGTTAGGGAATTATCGACAAGAAACGGCAGACGTTCGAGGAAGATAGTCCATAATTATAGCTTCCCCAGACCCCTTGCTGCACCGCAAAAATACCAGGACCCGTCCATGCCCCACCGTCGCACCGCCTTTTTTGTCTCCGACCGCACCGGCATTACCGTGGAAATGCTGGGAAGCTCCCTGCTGACCCAGTTCGACGACGTCGAGTTCCGCCGCGTCACCCTGCCCTTTATCGACAATATGGACAAGGCGCGCGACGTTCTCGACCAGATCGAGGCGGCAAAGTCGCAATCGGGGATGCGCCCTCTGGTATTCACCTCGCTGATGGCCGACGATATCCGCGAGGAAATCTCCAAGGCCAATGCCATGGTCCTGGACCTGTTCGACCGCTTTATCGTGCCGCTGGAAAAGGAACTGGGTGTGACCTCGGCCCATGCGATCGGGCGCAGCCACTCGGCCGGCAATTTCAAGGACTACAACCACCGCATCGAGGCGGTGAATTACACCCTGGCCCACGACGACGGCATGACCAACCGCAACCTGGACCAGGCGGACATCATCCTGGTCGGCGTCTCGCGCAGCGGCAAGACCCCCACCTGTCTGTACATGGCCCTGCAGTTCGGCATCAAGGCGGCCAATTACCCGCTGATTCCCGAGGACATGGAGCGCATGAAACTGCCGCCCGCGCTGATCCCGCTGCGACAGAAGGTCTGGGGGCTGTCCATCACCCCGGAGCGCCTGCAGCAAATCCGCCAGGAACGCAAGCCCGACAGCAAGTACGCCTCCCTTGAAAATTGCCGCTGGGAAGTCGCCGCCGCCGAATCGCTGATGCAGCAAGCCGGCATCTCCTTCCTGAACTCCACCACCAAGAGCATTGAAGAACTGGCCGCCACCATCCTGCATGAGGCCCATCTGGTACGCCGCGTCTATTAACATGTTTGTTGAGTAGAACCAGTGTTTGTGACATGATTTGCCGCACCAACCGGTCGAAAAAATAAACAGACCGGATAAAAAATAAATCCAATAAATATATCTCTGAGGAGCTTCGCATGTCAGTCAAAAAGCGTCTTATTCCCGCACTCGTTGCATCCGCGCTTGCAATCGGCGCTCCCGCCGCGCAGGCCACTACTTTCAGCGGCGTTTATGTGTTCGGCGACAGCCTCTCGGATTCGGGGTTTTTCCGTCCGGTCCTGGTCGCCGGTGGCTTGACACCCGCACAGGCAGCCGCGGTGGGCCGCTTTACCACCAATCCCGGCCCCGTCTGGTCGGAGCTCGTCGCCAGCTATTACGGCGGCAATCCGAACCCCAGCAACGCCGGTGGCGGCATCTACGCCCAGGGTGGCGCACGTGTGTCGGCCGCATCGGCTTCCACGCCGGCCGGCGCGACACAGCGTCCCGTCACTACACAAATTGATGAATTTCTTGCCAGCGGTCGTGCCAACTCGAAGGCGCTCTATGCCATCTGGGCGGGCGCCAACGACCTGCTGCAGGCCGGCGCAGGCGGCGTGCCCTTTGCCGCCGCCATTCCCGGCCAGGTGGCCAGGCTCCAGGGCGCCGGCGGCAAGTACATCGCCGTATTTGGCTTGCCGAATCTAGGCCTGACCCCGGGCGCGCAAGCAGGTGGCCCGGCAACCGTTGCCGCGCAAACGCAGGCGGCAGTGGGATTCAACATTACGCTGTTCAATGCGATCGCCGCATCCGGCCAGAAAGTCATGGCTGTCGACACCTTCTCGCTGTTGAACGAGATCGCCGCCTCGCCTTCCACTTATGGCTTTGTGAACATCACCACGCCGGCCTGTACTGTGGCACTGCCGAATTGCAGCACGGCCACTATGGTCGCGGTAGGGGCCGATCAGAACTACCTGTTCGCCGATGCCATCCATCCAACCAGTGGCGCCCACGCCATCATCGCCGATATGCTGAAGGCAATGATCGACGGCCCGAACGCCTATTCGACCATGGCCGAAGTGCCGCTGGCCACGCGCGCCGCCCATGTGCGCTCGCTCGATGAAGGCCTGCGCACCGGCGCCACGGCGGAAGTCGGCAAGGCGACTGCCTTTGCGGCAGGCGACGGCGGCAGGTTCGATATCTCCAGCGGAGAGCAAAAGGTCTATTCGAAGTCGAATACCTATGCCGCCACCGCCGGCGCCACGATCCGCGTTTCCGAGGCCACCACGCTCGGTGTCGCCATTGGCCAGTCCAAGGCCGACGCCACCATGGGCTCGCTGGGCAAATACAAGCTGAACGAAACCACGCTGTCGGCGTTTGGCGGCTTCCAGGGCGAAAGCTTTTACATCAACGCCAGCGGCTCGGTGTCCGATCTGCGTTACAACGATATCGAACGCAATGTGAAACTGGGACCGGCAACGCGCACCAATCGCGCCAGCACCAAGGGCAGCAATGCCTCGGCCACCCTGGCCGGCGGCTTCGACTTCCCGTTTGGCAAGTTCACCGTGGGGCCCCTCGTTTCGTATTCGACGCAGAGCGTCTCGGTGACCGGCTTTACCGAAAATGCCGGCTCGACGCCGCTGTCGACCGATCTGCGCATGGACGACCAGTCGCGCGTCTCGCAGGTCGCAAGCCTTGGCATTCGCGCCAGCATGGCGCTGGGCAGCTGGACGCCGTTTGCGCGTTTCACGGTGGACCGCGATGCCAAGGGCGGCGAACGCGATGTGAGCGCATCGCCGGTAACCATCGCGCAGAACATCAGCTATGTGGTGCCGGGCTTCACCTCCGACAAGGAATGGGTGACCGCCACCATCGGCGTGCGCGGCAAGATCAGCCCGCGCCTGGGCGTCTCGGTGGTCTATACCAATGTTCACAGCCGCAAGGACATCAAGCAGGATGGCGTAACCGCCAACTTCGCCTACATGTTCTAGTCGGCAAATCCGCAGCACCGAAAGGGCCGTGCACTTGCACGGCCCTTTTTTCTTCGGCTTTCCGTTTCAAACATCGCATGCGATGATGGCGCATGAAGTGCGTCTACACTGCGGCCAACCTGCCGGATGCTCAGCTGCTCCACGACCTGCTTGAACAGGCCGGCATCGCCGCCCATATCTTCAATGCCAACGCGATGGGTGCCCTCGGCGAATTGCCGCTGGCGGCCGCCTATCCGCAGGTGTGGATTGCGCAACTGCATCAAGAAGCGCATGCACACGCTGTAATCGCCAGCTATCAGCAGCGCGGCCCGGCGCTCGCGCAGCGCATCTGCGGCGGCTGCACCGAAAGCAATCCCGGCGAATTTGATCTGTGCTGGAACTGCGGCCAAACCCTGCCGGCCTGATTAGCTGAACTTCAGCTTCATGATGATGATCGCCAGGGCCAGCATCAGGGTAACGATATTGGCGCCGATGATCGGCCAGGCGCCGAGCATCAGGCCATAAGCCAGCCAGCACAGAATGCCGCAGCAGAAAATCACGTACATCGGCAGCGAAACATCGCGCGCCGACTTCGTTCGCCAGATGCGCACCACCTGCGGCACAAAGGCGAAGGTGGTGAGGCAGGCGCCGATGCTGCCGATCACCTCGGGCGCGATCATGTCTTCAGCGAGAACGGGGTGAAGTTGGTATTGCGATCATAGTAGTCTTCGGCCTCCACCTTCTTCAGCCAGGCGACGATCTTGTAGGTGACCGGGGTGAACACGACTTCGACCCCGACCTTGGTCAGGAACTGCGCCAGCATGATGGTGGGCAGCTTGTCGTCGGGGATGATGCCGCTGGCATAGAAGGCCAGCGGGTAGAACAGCATCGAGTCCACCGCCTCGCCGAAAATGGTGGAACCGATGGTACGCGTCCACAGATATTTGCCGCTGGTCATGATTTTCATCTTGGCCAGCACAAAGGAATTGACGAACTCGCCGCAGGAAAACGCGATCAATGAGGCAATCGAGATGCGCCAGGTGGTGCCGAACGCCACCTCATAGGCCGCCTGGTTTTTCCAGAACGGCGCGGGCGGCAGCGCCACCACCACATAGGCCATCAGGGAAGCAAAGGCCAGCCCGGCAAAGCCGGCCCAGATCACGCGCCGCGAACGCGCGTAACCGTAAACCTCGGTGAGGATGTCGCCGAACACATAGGAAATCGGAAAGAACAACACGCCGGCGCCGAAGGTCAGCGTGCCCAGGAAAGGCACATCCCATTGCGCAATCTTGGCGGGGCCGATCAAGTTGGAACAAATCAGCACGGTGACGAAAGCCACCATCACGAATTCGTAATAGCGATAGCTGCGTTGCGATTTGGGGGATGCAGCCGTCGCGGTGGAAGGGTTTTGCATGAGGTTGCCCTGACTCGGTGGAGATTTGGTTTATTGAGGCTTGATTGCTTGCACCGGACTTGATTGCGTCCCGGTGTTGAAGCGAGCGGAACTTTAAATTTTCCTCGGGGCAATTGCAAACCATTTTGTTGTTCCGGCGTTCATCCCGAACGCAAGACGAAACTCAAACTCTAGCGTTGGCGCGGCGTTTGGGGCATTTTCTCCCCAAACACCGCGCCAAATGACGATCTACGATTTCCGCTGCCGCTGTCTCGTCAGTTCAAACAGGCACACCGCTGCCGCTGCGGCTGCATTAAGTGATTCGATTTTCCCCGGCATGGGGATGCTGACCTGCAGCGACGCCGCGCTCAGCAATTCTGCGGAAAGACCAGCGCCCTCGTTGCCAACCAGAAAGGCAGTCGGCTGTCGCAAATCGCAATCGTAAAGCGTCTGCTTGGCAAGCGGCGCCAGGGCCAGTGACTGCGTACCTTTCTGCTGATGCCAATCTTTGAGCCAGGCAATCAGATCGACACCTTCGATAATATTGATCGCGAAATGAGCGCCCTGCCCGGCGCGCAACACTTTCGGCGACCAAGCGAAGGCGCTGGTCTTCGACAGCAGCACATCCGAGATGCCGGCGGCAGCCGCGCTGCGCAGCATCGAGCCGACATTGCCGGGGTCCTGCACATCTTCGAGCAGCAGGATGGCGTTGGCATTTTTTGCGACAGGTTGCGGTGACGGCGTGGGCACAATCGCCATCACCATCGAGGGCGATTCGAGCGCGGAGGCTTCCTTGAGCAGGGCATCGCTGAGCACATTGATGTCGGCATTGCCGGCGTCTTGCAGCAGGGCGACAACTTCAGGGTCGTCGAGTGCGGATTCGGCGATCACCAGTGACTGGGTAGCGCCGAGTGCCTCGTGATACGCGCGCACCAGGTGAATGCCATCGAGCACCGTGAGCCCCGCCTTTTTGCGATCGCGCGAGGAATGCGCAAGGCCGATCAGCTGTTTGACGAAGGCATTGTCACGGGAGCGAATGGCTTTCATCAGCTCTCCCAGTCGCGGGCGGCGGCGCGCACCGGTGCGAAGCTGCGGCGATGGATGGGGCAGGGGCCGTGGTCGTTCAGGGCGCGCAAATGCGCGGCGGTGCCATAGCCCTTGTGCTGGGCAAAACCATAATGTGGGAAGCGTTCATGCATCGCCACCATCTCGGCATCGCGCACGGTTTTGGCGAGAATGGACGCGGCCGAAATTTCCGCCATCAATCGGTCGCCTTGCACCAAGGCACGGCTGCGCAGGGAGGTTTTCGGCACATGCAGGCCATCGACCACGACCTCATCCGGCACCATTCCCAGCCCTTCGATGGCGCGCTTCATCGCCAGCAGGGTGGCCTGCAAAATATTGATGGCATCGATCTCTTCGACGCTGGCGCTGGCCACACAGCAGGCCAGGGACTGGTCGCGAATGAGAATGGCCAGATGATCGCGGCGTTTTTCGCTGAGCATTTTCGAATCCGCCAGGCCGGCAATCGGGCGCGATGGATCGAGAATAACCGCTGCCGCATACACTGCCCCGGCCAGAGGGCCCCGCCCCGCTTCATCCACGCCGCAAATCCGCATCGCCGGGCGCATGGGTGTGACTGTGCTAGGCCGCAGCGGGCTGGGTGCTGCCGGCGACCGCAGCGCCTTCAGACTGCGCCAGATGCCTGGTCAGGAACGGTCGCAGTGCATCCCTGACCCTGGCCGCGTTATCGACCGCCAGCGAGGCATGAATTTCAGCGAAGCGGCCGCGCAGACGTGCCGCCGCATCCTTGTGCGTCAGCCAGTTGCCGAGGGCGCGCGCCAGATTTTTCGGCGTGGCGTCATCCTGCAGCAGTTCCGGCACCAGCCACTCGCCGGCCAAGATATTGGGCAGGCCAACATAGGGAAGATAGGCTTTTCTGATCATCAGCCGATAGGTGGTGGGCGACATGCGATAGGCAATCACATGCGGACAGCGCAGCAAGGCCGCTTCGAGCGTCGCGGTGCCGCTGGCCACCAGGGCGACGTCGGCGGCGGCCAGCGCAAAATTGGCATGGCCGAAAAGAATCTGGATCGGCAGATCCTGCGCGCCCAGTTTCCAGCGTGCCGCGTCGAATTGTTCGCGCGTCTCGCGCGTGGCCAGCGGCACCAGGAAGCGCGCGGACGGGAATTGTTTGATGAGTTGCTTGGCAGTCTCGATGAACAGCTCGGCGTGGTACTCAAGCTCGCTCTGGCGGCTGCCGGGCAGCAGTGAAACAATCAGCTCATCAGGCTTGATGCGCAATTGCTCGCGGGCCAGATCGCGCTGCCCCGTCTGCGGAATGACATCGGCGGTGGCGTGACCGACGTAGGTGGCGGGAATGCCTTCCTTGGCATAGATCGCCGGCTCAAAGGGGAACACGGTCAGCATATGATCGATCGCGCCCTTGATCTTGTGGATGCGCTCGCCGCGCCACGCCCAGATCGACGGACTGACGTAATGCACGGTGGGAATGCCGGCATGTTTCAGCGCGCGTTCCAGGCCCAGGTTGAAATCGGGGGCATCGATGCCGATGAAGACATTGGGGCGCTCGCGCAGCATGCGATCGCGCACCTGCCGGCGTATCGACAGGATCTCCCGGAAACTCTTCAACACCTCCACGTAGCCGCGCACCGCCAGTTTCTCCATCGGGAACCATGAAGTTGCGCCGGCGGATTCCATTTTCGGTCCGGCAATGCCGACAAATTCCAATTTCGGGAATTCTTCTTTCAGGGCCTTGATCAGCAGGCCGCCAAGCAGATCGCCGGAGATTTCCCCGGCCACAATACCTATTTTCATGGGGCGATTATCGAACAATGCCGCGCGTGCTCGCGCTCAGGAAATCGGCCAGTATTTTCAGCTCCGGCTGGGTAGCTGCCTCGGCAGACAGCGTGGACCTGGCTTCTGCAAATGTCAGCCCGGAACGGTACAGGGTCTTGTAGGCACGTTTTATCGTGGCGATCTGTTCCGGCGTGAAGCCGCGGCGCTTGAGACCCTCGGCGTTGATGCCCACCGCCGTCAAGGGATTACCGCCGGCAGTGACATAGGGCGGAATATCCATCAGCACCACACTGGAAACGCCGCACATGACATGCGCGCCGATCTTCACGAACTGGTGCACGCCGGTGAAACCGCCCAAGGTGGCCCAATCGCCCACGTGAACATGGCCGGCCAGTTGCGTGCAATTGGCGATAGTGGTGCGGTTGCCGACCTGGCAGTCGTGCGCGACATGCACATAGGCCATCAGCCAGTTGTCGTCGCCGATGCGGGTAATGCCTTCGTCCTGCACGGTGCCGCGATTGAAGCTGCAATATTCGCGGATGGTGTTGCGATCACCGATGTCGAGACGCGTGGGCTCGCCCTGATATTTCTTGTCCTGGTTGGCCTCGCCCAGCGAGACAAAATGGAAAATGCGGTTGTCGCGGCCGATACGGGTATGGCCGGTGATCACGGCATGATGGCCGACGGTCGTGCCCTCGCCGATTTCCACATCGCCGTCGATAACGCTGTATGCACCAACGCTGACGTTGGCGCCCAGGCGGGCGCGCGGATCGATGATGGCGGTCGGATGAATCCTTGCGCTCATGCAATGGTCCTCATGGTGCAGATCAACTCGGCGACGCAGGCCACCTGGCCGTCGACGCTGGCCTTGACCGCGAACTTGAAGATGCCGCGCCGTTCATTGACCAGCGTCGATTCGAGGATCAGGGTGTCGCCCGGGACGATGGGCCGCTTGAAACGCGCGCCGTCGATACCGGCGAAGTAGTAGACCGTCTTGTCGTCGATCTTGATGTTCTGGGTCTTGAGCGACAGCAGGGCCGAGGCCTGGGCCAGCGCCTCGATGATCAGCACCCCGGGCATGACGTGGTAATGCGGGAAATGCCCCTCGAAAAAAGGCTCGTTCACGGTAACGTTCTTCAGCGCCTTGATCGACTTGCCGAGCTCAAGCTCCAGCACCCGGTCGACCAGCAAAAACGGATAGCGGTGAGGGATATATTCCTTGATTTCGTTGATTTCCATGACGCTCATTTTTTCTCTCCCAGTTCCTTGATGGCTTTTGCCATGGCGTCGAGCCTGCGCAAATGCACGGCATTGCGCAGCCAATCGCGGTGCGTCATATGCGGCATCCCTGAAGTATAAGTGCCCGGCTCGGTGATCGACTTGGTAATGAAAGTGTTCCCCGAGATGATCGCCTCGTCGCAAATTTCGATATGACCGGTGATCGAAGCGGCGCCGCCGATCATCACATGCTTGCCGATACGGGTGCTGCCGGCGATTCCGGTGCAACCGGCGATCACGGTATGATCGCCGATCGCGCAGTTATGACCAATCTGCACCAGGTTGTCGATCTTGACGTCATTGCCGACCACGGTGTCGTCGAGCGCACCGCGATCGATGGTGGTGTTTGCGCCGATCTCGCAATCGTCGCCAATAACGGTCCGGCCGGTCTGCGGAATTTTCAGCCAGCTGCCCTTTTCCGGCGCAAAGCCGAAGCCGTCCGCACCGATCACGGCGCCGGCATGGACAATGCAGCGCGCGCCGATGTGGCTGCCGGCATAGAGTGTGACCCGGGCATTCAGGCGGGTGCCGGCCCCCACGGAAACCTGCGCGCCGAGCACGCAGCCCGGTCCGATATAAACGCCTTCGCCGATGACGGCGCCCTCGCCGATGGATACAAATTCCGCGATCTCGGCGGTCGCGGCGATGCTAGCGCTTGCATGCACCACCGCACCCGGATGCACACCGGGCCGAACTTGTGGCGGCGGCGAGAACAGCTGCGCGACCCTGGCAAAATAGGCGTAGGGGTTGGCGGCGACGATGCGCGGTTTTGAAGTGACATCGCGATCACCAGGGCTGACGATCACCGCCCCCGCCCGGGTGCTTGCGAGCGCGGCGCGATATTTCGGATTGGCCAGAAAGGTGATTTGCCTGGCGTCCGCGTTATCAATGGTGCCGACGCTGCGCAGCGGCTGATCGACCTCGCCGACAGCCTCGCCACCCAGCTTATGGATAAGATCGCGCAAAAACATGATCGGGGAATCCCAAGATACCCGCTGCGGTGCAGCGCACCCGGCGCGCAGCGCGGTAAATTATTATTGCGCCGCCGCAGCGCAGATTACTGGTTACTTGTCGGCAAGCGCCTTGATCACTTTATCGGTGATGTCGATGCGCGCGCTGGCGAATACCGCTTCCTGGAGAATGAGATCGAATTTTTCCTTCTCGGCGATTTCATTGATTACCTTGTTGGCACGCTCCTGCAGCGAGGCCAGTTCCTCATTCTGCCGCAGGGTCAGATCCTCGCGGTATTCACGGCGCATGCGCTGGAAATCGCGCGTCAGCTGCGACAACTGACGTTCCTTGACGGCACGGTCGGCTTCGGACAACGTGACCGCCTCTTTTTGCAGCGTGACCTCGGTATCGCGGCCCTGCTTTTCCATCTTGTCGAGCTCGGCCTTGCGCGTGGCGAACTCCTTTTCCAGCTTGGTCTGCGAGCGCTTGGCCGGCACCGATTCGCGCAGGATGCGTTCCTGGTTTACAAAGCCGATCTTGAGATCGGCCGCTTCCGCCGCAAGCGTGGTCAGCGCCGGCAGGCTCATTGCCGCTGCCAAGGCAGCCATCCGCAAAAATTTGTGCATGCTCATCCCCTCATTCACACGTCGCCGCTCAAAATGCACGGCCCAGCAAAAACTGGAAACGCTCCACACGATCATTGGGATTAACGCTCAACGGCTTGGCCAGGCTGAACTTCAGCGGACCCACCGGAGAATACCAGCTCATCGAGAAGCCGAACGAAGAGCGCAAATCCCGGAACGTCACTCTCTGGTCCGCACCGAATACATTACCGGCATCGATGAATGCCGACAAGCGCACCGATTTATCCTTCACGCCCGGTATCGGGAACAAGATTTCAAGGTTGCCGACCAGGCGCTTGTTGCCGCCCAGAAATTGATCGGTAAATGGATCGCGTGGACCGAGCGAGCTTTGCTCGAAGCCGCGCACCGAATCAACGCCGCCGGCATAGAAATTCTTGAAGAATGGAAGAGGCTTGCCGCCGTAACCATTGGCAAAACCATACTCCACATTGGAGTAAAAAACCAAGGGACCCCAGATCGGCCGCAAGTATTGGGCCTGAGTGTCGACGCGATAGTACTTTACATCGCTGCCGGGCAGCCCCGCCTGGCCGCCGATGGAGAGCAAATAGCCACGCGTCGGGAAGTAGATGCTGTCGCGCGTATCGCGCGAATAGCCGACCGAGCCCCGGTAGGTATTGCTGCGGCTGCCGAAGGTATTGACGTAATCGATATAACGCTGCGGGCTGGCGGCATCCACCACGATATTGGTCAATTCCCAGCCGAGGCCGAAATTCACGGCATCATACTCGGTGACGGGAACGCCGAAAGTCACTCCAAGGCCGGAAGTGGTTGACTTGTACTCGCCCGTCACCAAGGAGGCCGTATCCAGAGAACGATGGTAAGCATCGAAACCGCGTGAAATACCATCCGCCGTCCAGTAGGGATTGAGATAGGAGACCTGATAGGCCTTGCTGACTGTACCACTGCTAACCTGGAACGACAGCTGGTTGCCGCTGCCGAAAATATTGGCCTGCGACACCGACGCCGACAGCGTCAGGCGATCATAGGCGGAATAACCGACGCCGAACTGCAGGCTGCCGGTATTGCGTTCCTTGACGGTTACATTCAGATCGACCTGGTCATTGGTGCCGGGCACTGGGGGCGTTTCGACCGTTACCTCCTCAAAGAAGCCGGTGCGATCCAGGCGCTCCTTGGAACGGTTGATCTTGTCGATCGAGTACCAGCCGGCTTCCAGTTGGCGCATCTCGCGGCGTACGACTTCGTCGCGGGTACGGGCGTTGCCCTGCACATTGATGTGCCGGATGTAAACGCGGCGGCCCGGGTCGACGAAAAAAGTGAATGCCGCGGTGCGTTTTTCCTTGTCGAGTTCAGGCACCGGGTTGATATTGGCAAAGGAATAGCCGTCATTGGCCAGGCGATCCGTCATCAATTTTACCGAATTGACTATCTTTCCCCTGGAAAAAACCTCGCCAGGCTTGATCAGCAGATACCTGCGCATTTCTTCCTCGGAAATCTTGAGGTCCCCGCTGAACTTGATATCCGAAACCGTGTACACCGGGCCTTCGGTGATGTTGACGGTGATGTAGATCTTTTCCTTGTCGGGGGTGATCGACACCTGGGTGGAATCAACTGAGAATTCCAGATAGCCCTGATTCAAATAAAAAGACTTGAGTTTCTCCAGGTCGCCCGACAGTTTTTGTTTCGAGTACTGGTCGTCCTTGGTGAAAAACGACAACCACCCACCGGTCGACAGCTCGAACTCCTTGAGCAGGGTTTTCTCGGAGAACGCCGAGGCGCCGATGATATTGATATCGACGATCTTCGACACTTCACCCTCGTCGATATTGAACGCCAGCGAAATGCGGTTACGCTCCAGCGGCGTCACCGTAGTCTGCACTTTTGCGGAATAGAAACCACGGCTGGTGTACTGACGCTTGATTTCCTTTTCGGCCCGATCCAGCAGGGAGCGGTCGAATATTTTCGCCTCGGCGATGCCGGCCTGCTTGAGGCCGTCCTTGAGATTCTCCTTGGTGAATTCCTTGGCGCCGGTGAGATCAATTTGGGCAATCGCCGGACGCTCAATCACAAACACCACCAGTACATCGTTCTCGACTTCCAGGCGCACATCGGAATAAAAGCCGGTGGCATAAAGCGCCTTGATCGCGGCTGAGGCCTTGTCGTCATCCATTTTTTCGCCGACCTTGACCGACAGATAACTGAACACCGTACCGGCCTCGGTACGCTGCACGCCTTCAACACGGATGTCACGAATTACAAAGGGCTGGATCGCGAACACGGCCATCGAAAACAAAGAACTCAACAACGCCGCAAGCAGTTTTGATGTGGGGCGAACAAATTGCATCAATGGGAACCTGTGCACCGGCCGTGGCGGTAACGGGAGACTTAACCCGCGACCAGGCGATGAATATCGTTATAAAAAGCGAAGGCCGTCAGACCCAGCAGCAGTGTCAGGCCGACTTGCTGGCCGATTTCCATCACGCGCTCGGACACCGGGCTGCCCGTGAGAAGCTCGGCCATATAATACATCAACTGCCCTCCGTCCAAGACTGGGATTGGCAGCAAATTGAGCACTCCCAGACTGATGCTGATCAGCGCCAGAAAGCCCAGATAAGGTATCCAGCCCAGTTGCGCGGATTGACCCGCGTAATCGGCGATCGACAGCGGGCCGGACAGGTTCTTCCAGGAAATATCGCCGCTGATCATGCGGCCCATCATCTTTACGCTGAAAACCGACATTTCCAGGACCTTGCTGAAACTTTGCCCAATGGCGTCAAGCGGCCCATAGCGGACGATGGTATTAAGCCTGTCCGCGAGGAGGCGGTCCACGCGGGGACGAATGCCAATCCCCCAGAAGGTGCGCCCGCCTTCAGTCATGGACTCGGGGGTAACCGACAATGCGATCTCGGCGCCGTCGCGTTGCACCCGCAGGGGAAATGAGTTGCCGGGATGCGCCTTGATCAGCGCGACCAGTTCTTCCCAGCGCGAGATTGGCTTGTCCCCGCCGGCGACGATGCGATCTCCCGGCCGCAGACCGGCTTTTGCCGCGGCCCCATTCGGGGTGACCACATCCAGCACCGGCTCAATTTTCAGCCGATAAGATGCCATCCCCAACTTGCCCAGAAAATCCTTGTCGAGGTCCGCCTTGTCGATCCGCGCCATGGACAGATGCTTGATACTGCGATGACCCGTGGCTTCCTCGACCTCGATATCGACCGTTTCGTGCCTGACGGCCGCTTCCAGCAGGGCCAGGCGGGCATCGCCCCAGGTTTGCACTTCGCGCCCGTCAACTTGGGTAATCAGGTCGAACTCGGCAAAGCCGGCATTGGCGGCAACACTGGCCGGCGCGGGCTGGGCCAGATAGGGCTTGGTGCCGGGCACCCCGCTGATGAACAGCACCCAATAGAAAGCGATAGCCAGCACAAAATTGGCGAGCGGTCCCGCCGCGACGATGAAGATACGCTGCCACACCGATTTGCGGTTGAAGGCGCGCGGGCCATCGTCCGGCCCGGCACTGCCATCGCGCTCATCGGCCATGCGCACATAGCCGCCTAGCGGCAGCGCCGCGATCACCCATTCGGTCTGGTCGGGCCCGACACGCTTCAGATACAAAGGCCGGCCGAAGCCAATCGAGAAACGCAGGATGCGCACGTCGCAGAGTCGCGCCGCCCAGTAATGGCCCAATTCATGAAAGGTGACCAGGACGCCGATGGCAAGCAGGAATGCGGCAATGGTGATGAGTAGGGACATGTAAACCTGTTTACAAATCGGGCCCGTTGGAGTGCGGGTTAGAGTTCGGATCGGGCATTGCGTTCCGCAATCAGCGCGCGCGCGCCGCGGCGGCCGAATTCGTCGGCGGCGAAAATGTCGTCCAGCGAAACGGCTTCGCTGATTGCGGCGCGCGACAGCACGTCATCGATCACGGTGGGAATTCCCAGGAAATCCAGCTCCTGCGCAAGGAACGCGGCCACCGCGACTTCATTGGCGGCGTTCAGGACCGCGGGCGCGGTGCCGCCGCGCCTGAGGGCGTCATAGGCCAGTTGCACGCAGGGGAAACGCGCACGGTCCAGCGTCTCGAACTCGAGCTTGCCGGCACGCGCCAGGTCGAGCGCGGAGACGCCGGCCTCGATGCGCTCGGGAAAGCCGAGGCCGTAGGCAATCGGCGTGCGCATATCCGGGTTGCCCAGCTGCGCGATCACCGAGCCATCCAGATATTCCACCATCGAGTGGATGATGCTCTGCGGGTGGATCAGGACATCGATCTGCGCGGGCGCCGCATCGAACAGCCAGCGCGCCTCGATTACTTCCAGCCCCTTGTTCATCATCGTCGCCGAATCCACCGAAATCTTGCGTCCCATCACCCAGTTGGGGTGGGCGCAGGCTTCATCGGGCGTGATGCGGGCAAGCGTGGAAAGCGGCCGGGTGCGGAACGGGCCGCCCGAGGCGGTCAGCACGATGCGCCGCACACCCACCGCTGACAAACCGCTGGCGAAGCCGCGCGGCAGGCTCTGAAACACCGCATTGTGTTCGCTGTCGATCGGCAGCAAAGCGCCGCCGGTTTTTTGTCCTTCGTGCGCGGCGTCCATGAACAGCTGCCCGGCCATCACCAGCGCTTCCTTGTTGGCCAGCAGCACGGTCTTGCCGGCGCGGGCCGCAGCCAGCGAAGCGCGCAGGCCGGCCGCGCCGACGATCGCCGCCATCACGGTCTGCGTCTGCGGATGCGCGGCAATGGTCTCCAGCGATTCGGCGCCGGCCATCACCTCGGTGCTCACACCCAGCACGCCGAGCCGCGCGCGCAATTGCTCGGCGCGGGCAGCATCGGGAATGACGGCGTATCGCGGCGTGAATTTCCGGCACTGCTGCGCCAGCTCCTCGATGCGCGAGGCGGCGGACAGGGCAAACACGCGAAAACGGTCCGGGTGGCGCGCGATCACATCGAGTGTGCTCACGCCGATCGAACCGGTGGAGCCGAGAATGGTGACGTTTTTCATGAATGGGCCAGCAGCATGATATAGAGTCCCGCGATCGGCAATGCCGAGGTCAGGGCGTCGATGCGGTCCAGAACGCCGCCATGGCCGGGCAGCAGCGACGATGAATCCTTCAAGCCGGCACCGCGCTTCATCCACGATTCGAACAGATCGCCCAGCACCGAGATCGCGGCCAGCAGGAGGAACAGCAGCAGCAGCCATAGACCCTGCGCATGCAGCACGCTTGCCCAATTGGCGCCCGGCGCCGTTTGGGTCAGCGCCTGCCAGACAAAGAAATATGCGCTCACGCCAATGAGTCCGCCCAGCGCACCTTCAACGGTTTTGCCGGGACTGATCGACGGCGCGAGCCTGGTCCGGCCAAGGGCTTTGCCGACAAAATAGGCGGCGATGTCGGCGACCCAGACGATGGCAGCAAAACTCAGCAGCAGCCATGGATTGGCATCGCGCAGCGTCAGCAGCGCGAACCAGGTCGGGAAGATCACGACCCAGCCGACCGCGGCGCCGAGCGCCGTCGAACGCGGATGCCAGTTTTTTGCCAGCCACAGCGGCGCGGCAAGCAGCCAGAACGCCGCGGCAGCGACAAATGCAGCGACGGCCAGCGCGTCGAAGCGCACCGGGAATATCCGCAGATAGGCGGCCAGAATCAGCGCGGCGATCAGCCCGGACAGGAGCAGAAAGACCAGCTTGGCGCGCGGCGTCATTTGGCACAGGCGGCTCCATTCCCAGCAGCCGGCCAGCACAATGCCCAGCGTGAACAGGGCCCAGGCCCAGGCGGGAAAAGCGAACAGGGCAAGCAGCACGACCGGCAGCATCAGCAGCGCCGTGATAATCCGCGTTTTGAGCATGCGCGGGTGATCGCTCAGGCAGCGGGAATGTCGGCTGCGCGCATCGGGGGATTCGCGGCATGCAGCTGTTCGCTGGTGCGGCCGAAGCGGCGTTCGCGATCGCGGTAAGACTCGATGGCCTTGAGCAGGCTGGCGCGATTGAAATCGGGCCACAGTTCGGGGGTGAAGTAGAACTCGGTATAGGCGAGCTGCCACAGCAGGAAATTGCTGATGCGTTCTTCGCCGCCGGTGCGGATGAAAAGATCCGGTTCGGGCGCGTAGCTCATCGACAGATGCTGTGCCAGGTCGGCCTCGGACAATTCGGTAAACTCCAGCATTGGCGCGGCTTCCGGAGCATTTTTGCCCTGCGAGGCACGCCAACGCTGGAGTTTGGCTTCCTGCGCCTTCGCTGCGGCCTTGTTCACTGCCTGCAGAATGTCCCAGCGTCCGCCATAGTTGGCGGCGATCGTCAGGGTCAGCTTGGGATTGTCGCGCGTCAGTTCTTCGGCCTTGGCGATCATCTCGCGGATGCGCGCGTCGAAGGGCGACAAATCGCCGACCACGCGGAAGCGAATCCCGTTCTCGTGCAGCTTGCTCACTTCATTTTCAAGCGCACGCAGGAACAGCTGCATCAGCACCGACACCTCGTCGGCCGGGCGCCGCCAGTTCTCGCTGGAAAAGGCAAACAGCGTCAAATAGTCGACCCCGAACTCGCCGCAGGCCTTGACGGTTTCGCGCACCGCCTCGACGCCGCGTTTATGCCCGGCCACCCGCGGCAGAAAACGGTTGCGCGCCCAGCGGCCGTTGCCGTCCATGATGATGCAGACATGACGCGGCACCGCACCTACGGCGGGAATCGTTGCGGTCGAACTGGGATGATTGGTGGAATCGGACATGCGTGTTTCGCCAGCGTTGCCGGTTATACCGACAGCAGCTCTTTTTCCTTTTCGGCGACCGATTTGTCGACTTCGGCGATAAAGCGATCGGTCAGTTTCTGGATATCGTCCTGGGCGCGCTTCTCTTCGTCCTCGGAAACGGTCTTCGCCTTCAGTGCATCCTTCAGGTGGTTATTGGCGTCGCGGCGGATATTGCGAATCGCCACCTTGGCGCTCTCGCCCTCGCTCTTGACCAGTTTGGCCATTTCCTTGCGGCGCTCCTCGGTCAGCGCCGGCATCGGCACGCGGATCATGTCGCCCATCGTCGAGGGGTTGAGGCCGAGGTCGGAGTCGCGAATCGCTTTTTCGATCACGCTGGCCATTTTCTTTTCCCAGGGCTGCACGGTGATGGTGCGCGCGTCCGACAGGGTCAGATTGGCGACCTGGGCGATCGGCACCATCGAGCCGTAGTAATCGACCTGGATATGGTCGAGCAGGCCGGTATGCGCGCGGCCGGTGCGCACCTTGCCGAGATCGTTTTTCAACGTATCCAGCGATTTGCCCATTTTTTGCTCGGATTGTTTTTTAAGATCCGGGATATTCATCTGCCTCGCTCCATTGAAATCGCCCGTGCGGCAGCATCAAGCGCGCACTCAGGCATGCACCAGGGTGCCCTCGTCCTCGCCCATTACCACGCGTTTCAGCGCCCCCTGCTTGAAGATCGAGAACACATTGATCGGCAGTTTCTGGTCGCGGCACAGCGCGATCGCGGTGGCGTCCATCACTTTCAGATCCTTGATCATGGCTTCGTCAAAGGTAATCGTATGGTAACGCGTTGCGCTCTTGTCCGTTTTCGGATCGGCCGTATAGACGCCATCGACCTTGGTGGCTTTCAGAACGATCTCGGCTTCCATCTCGCGGCCGCGCAACGCGGCGGCGGTGTCGGTGGTGAAAAATGGATTGCCGGTGCCGGCCGCGAACACCACCACCTTGCCCTCCTCGAGGTAGCGCATGGTCTTGCCGCGGATATAGGGTTCGACGACAGGCTCGATATTGATCGCCGATTGCACGCGCGGGATCAGGCCCACCTTGGCCAGCGCATCCTGCAGCGCCAGGGAATTGATCACCGTGGCGAGCATACCCATGTAATCGGCGGTGGCGCGGTCCATGCCGGCCGCGCTCGAGGACACCCCGCGGAAAATATTGCCGCCGCCGATGACGATACCGATGGCCACCCCCATATCGGCCACTTCCTTGATCTCAGCGACGATGCGCTCGATGGTCGGCCGGTTGATGCCGAACGCATCATCGCCCATCAGGGCCTCGCCGGAAAGTTTGAGCAGAATCCGTTGGTACTTGGGTGTCATGGCTGACCCTCTCCTCGCGCTTTGGGGTTGAACTGTTCGCTACTGTCTGCCGATTGCACGCCACCATCCTGCCGCACGATTGTGGCGTTTCGATGGCGCAGACCGTGTCCGCGCCATCCCGCTGCAAGCAACTCCGCCTAGGCGCCGGCCGCCGCTTTGGCGGCAGCGGCCGCCTCTGCCACTTCAGCGGCAAAGTCGGTCACCTTCTTCTCGATGCCCTCGCCCACCACGTACAGCGTGAAACTGTTGACGGTCGCGCCCTTGGCCTTCATCAATTGCTCGATGGTTTGCTTGTCGTCCTTGACGAAGGGCTGGCCCATCAGCGCCACTTCCTTCATGAACTTGGCAACCGAACCTTCCACCATCTTGGCGACGATTTCGGCAGGCTTGCCGGACTCGGCCGCTTTCTGACGGGCGATCTCGCGTTCTTTTTCAACCAGCGCCGCCGGCACATCCGAGGTCAGCAGGGCGACCGGCTTGGCGGCGGCGATATGCATCGCCACATCCTTGGCCAGGGTCACATCGCCTCCGCTGATGTCGACCAGGGTGCCGATCTTGGCGCCGCCGTGCAAATAGGACACCAGGCCGCCCTTGGCGGCCACGCGCACAAAGCGGCGGATCGACAGGTTTTCACCGATCTTGCCGATCAGCGCCTTGCGGGTTTCTTCGACACTGGTGCCATTGATGGTCAAGGCCGACAGCGCCCCGACATCGGCGGGATTCTGCGTGGCAACCAATTCGGCCAGCTTGTTCGACAGCGCCAGGAAATCGTCGTTCTTGGCGACGAAGTCGGTTTCGCAGTTCACTTCGACGATGGCGCCCAGCTTCTGGTCGCCGGAAATGTATACCGCCACCACGCCTTCGGCGGCGATGCGCGAGGCGGCCTTGTTGGCCTTGTTGCCCAGCTTGACGCGCAGGATCTCTTCCGCTTTTTCCAGATCGCCGGCTGCTTCGGTCAGCGCCTTTTTGCATTCCATCATCGGCGCGTCGGTTTTCTCGCGCAGTTCCTTAACCATTCCAGCTGTGATTTCCGCCATGATCTTTTCCTATTTCAATTGCCGTGATTGCCGCTTGATGCAGCCAATTGCAACCAGCCGGGCCGGTTGCGGAATCCATGTTTAAAAAAAAGGGGCCGGAGCCCCTTTTTCCGTTTGCTGCTTTATTTCGCGTCGTCTTCGGTGACTTCGACGAGCTCTTCACCCGGCGCCACCATTTCGGCGATCACCGCGTTCTTGCCTTCGAGGATCGCATCGGCCACGCCACGCGCGTAGAGGCGGATGGCGCGGGTCGAATCGTCGTTGCCCGGAATGATGTAGTCCACACCGTCCATCGAGTTGTTGGTATCGACGATACCGATGATCGGCACGCCCAGTTTCTTGGCTTCGGTCACGGCAATCTTGTGGTAGCCGACGTCGATGACGAAAATCGCATCGGGCACGCCGCCCATGTCCTTGATGCCGCCCATCGAACGCTGGAGTTTCTCCAGTTCGCGGGAGTACATCAGGGCTTCTTTCTTGCTCAGCTTTTCCAGCGAGCCGTCTTCCACCATCGCTTCGAGGTCCTTGAGGCGCTTGATCGAGCCCTTGACCGTCTTGTAGTTGGTGAGCATGCCGCCCAGCCAGCGGAAGTCGACATAGGGCATGCCGGCGCGTTGCGCTTCTTCCATGATGATTTCGCGGGCCTGGCGCTTGGTGCCGACGAACAGGATGGTGCCCTTGTTCGAGGCCAGCTGGCGCACAAACTTGAGTGCGTCCTGGTACATCGGGAGCGACTTCTCAAGGTTGATGATGTGAATTTTGTTGCGGGCACCGAAGATGTACGGGGCCATTTTCGGGTTCCAGAAGCGGGTTTGGTGGCCGAAGTGGACACCGGCTTCCAGCATTTGACGCATGGTGACTGACATGAATAACTCCAGAGTTAAGGTTTGCCTCCCCCTGCGGACTACCCGATAAACCGGATAGACCTTAACGGTGCAGGGGTGCGAATTTGCCGCGTTTGTGTCAACAGCGAGACCATCCCGATGCAGACAGCCCGTGATTATACTGGCAAAAGTCGGCAAAAATCAAATCAAATCAAACTCTTCCCCATCGGCCATTCGCCGGGGACTTGAAGCCGGCCGGGTCGCGCAAATCTCTCTTGTTATACTGTGCCCTTCCACGGTTTCGGGGTTTCCTGTGTCGGTTTCCATCAAAAATAGCGAAGATATCGCCAAAATGCGCATCGCCGGCCGCCTGGCCTCCGAAGTGCTCGATTACATCACGCCCTTCGTCAAGCCCGGCGTGACCACGGGCAAGCTGGACCAGCTGTGCCACGATTACATCGTCGACGTGCAGCAGGCAATCCCGGCGCCGCTGAACTATGCCCCGCCCGGCCACAAGCCCTATCCGAAGTCGGTCTGCACCTCGGTGAATCATCAGGTCTGCCACGGCATCCCGGGCGAAAAGGTGCTGAAGCACGGCGATGTGCTCAATATTGACGTCACTGTCATCAAGGACGGCTATCACGGCGACACCAGCCGCATGTTCTACATCGGCGATCCTTCCATCCAGGCCAGGCGCCTCGGCGATATCACTTATGAGGCGATGTGGCGCGGCATCCGCAAGGTCAAGCCGGGCGCCACCCTCGGCGATATCGGCTATGCCATCCAATCGTTTGCCGAGGGCAATGGCTACAGCGTGGTGCGCGAATTCTGCGGCCACGGCATCGGCAAGAAATTCCATGAAGAGCCGCAGATCCTGCACTACGGCAAGCCCGGCACCGGCATGGCGCTGAAGACCGGCATGATCTTCACCGTCGAGCCGATGATCAACGCCGGGCGCAAGGATATCCGCATGCTCGGCGACGGCTGGACCGTGGTCACGGCCGATCACAGCCTGTCGGCGCAGTGGGAACACACCGTGCTGGTGACCGATGACGGCTTCGATGTACTGACCGTATCTGCGGGCACGCCGCCACCGGCGCCGATCAACTAGTCGGCGCGTTGCGCGGCATAACCAGGGCGAATTCAGGACGAATGCGAATGGCTGCGGTCCTCAAATCTTCAGCCCTGACGGCCGATATTGTCGTCGGCCGGCCGCCATTGCACGAGGTCAATGCCGGCTATGCCAAGGCCTGGCGCAACTATCTTGCCGACGCGCGCGCGCAGTTGCAGGCGCGCTATTTCCTGAAGGCCGACCCGGCGCGACAGGTGCGCGATATCGCCGCACTCACCGATAGCGTGATCCGCACCCTGGTCAGCGATATCGGCCTGTCGCGCGATCACGCCATCGCCGCCACCGGCGGCTATGGGCGCGGGGTGCTGTACCCGGCCTCGGATGTGGATTTGCTGATCCTGCTGCCGGAAGGCGCCGCCGCCTCGACCGCGGTAGAACGTTTTGTCAGCCTGCTATGGGATGTGGGCCTGGAGCCGGGCATCGCCGTGCGCACTGTCGCCGAATGCCTGGAAGAGGCTGCGCAGGACATCACCGTGGATACCAGCCTGCTCGAGGCGCGCGCCATCTGGGGCGATGCTGGATTGGTGACGACGATGAGCGCCGAGCTGCGTCGCGCACGCAAACTCAAACCCTTTTTCGACGCGAAGATCGACGAGCAGCGCAAGCGGCATGCGCGCCACAACGATGTCGCCCTGAACCTGGAACCGAACATCAAGGAAAGCCCCGGCGGCCTGCGCGATCTGCAGATGGTACTGTGGCTATCCAAGGCTGCCGGACTCGGCAGCGACTGGAAGTCGCTGGCGCGCGAGGACATCATCACCGCCACCGAGGCGCGCCTGATCGCGCGCCACGAGCGGGTGTTGATGGACCTGCGCATCCGCCTGCATTATGCCTCGGGCCGCCGCGAAGACCGTCTGGTGTTCGACCACCAGACAGTGCTGGCGCAACAGCTGAAGCTCAGCGGCAGCCGCAACAAGCTGCCGTCCGAGGAACTGATGCGCCGCTATTACCTCACCGCCAAGGCGATCTGGCAGATGAATTCGATCCTGCTGGTCAACCTGAGCGAGCGCATCGAGCGGCGGCGCAATGCGATGGTGAAAGCCATCGACCATGAATTCGAGCTGCTCAACGGCAATATCTCGGCGCGCGACGTGACGATTTTCGAGCGCGATCCGCGCGCCATCTTTCGCGCTTTCCTGGCCCTGCAACGCGTCAAGGAGGCGGAATTTTTTGCGCCGGAAACCCTGCGCTCGCTATGGCGCGCGGCGCCCCTGATCGATCGCCGCTTCCGCAACGACCCGGAAGCCAACCGCCTGTTCCTGGAAATTCTCAAAAGCGAAAAAGTCACCTTCACCCTGCGGCGCATGAGCCGCTACGGCGTCCTCGGCCGCTACATTCCGGCCTTCGGCCGCATCGTCGGCCAGATGCAGCACGATCTGTTCCATGTCTATTCGGTCGACGAGCATATCCTGATGGTGGTGCGTAATCTGCGCCGCCTGGTGCTGCCGCGCTTCGCGCATGAGTTTCCCTTTGTGCATGAACTGGCGCATGAATTCGCGCGCCCAGAAATCCTGTATCTGGCGGCGCTGTTTCACGATATCGCCAAGGGCCGCGGCGGCGATCATTCCGCGCTGGGCAAAAAAGATGCGCGCGCCTTTTGCAAAAAACTCGAGCTCGCCGAGGGCGACGCCGAGCTGGTGTCGTGGCTGGTGGAAATGCATTTGCAGATGTCGGCCGTCGCGCAGAAGCAGGACCTGAGCGACCCGGAGATCATCGCCCAGTTCGCGGCGCGCGTCGGCACCGAGCGCAGGCTGACCGCGCTTTATGTACTCACGGTTGCCGATATTCGCGGCACCAGCCCGCATGTGTGGAACGCCTGGAAGGCCAAGCTGCTGGAGGACCTGTTCCGCGCCGCGCGCCGCCTGCTGCGCGGCGATACCGTGGTCAACGAACATTGGGTGGAGGCGCGCAAGACCGAGGCGCTGAAGCTTTATCGCGAGGAAAAACGCGACGAGACGGCGATCCCGTCTTTATGGACGCATGTGGACGACCGCTATTTCCAGCGCTTCGACCCGCAGGAAATCGCCTGGCACGCCGAGGTGCTGGCGGTCGATCCGGCGGCGCTGCAGTCGGTGGTCAAGGTGCGCCAGTCAGCGGAGCTGGGCGCCGACAGCGGTTTTGCCGTATTGGTGATGACCCGCGACAAGCCGGGTCTGTTTGCGCGCATTACCGGCTACTTTGAGCGCCTCGCCTTCGACATCGCCGCCGCCAAGGTATACACGGCCCAGCATGGCTTTGCGCTCGACTCCTTCCAGGTGCTGCCCAGACGCGGCAAGAGCACCAGTTATCACGATCTGGCCGCGACCATCGAGGCTGGCCTGGCGCGCGAGCTCGACACCCAGGTGCCGATCGCAGCGCCCTCGGCGGGGCGCATGTCGCGCCAGGTGCGGCATTTTCCGATTGCACCCGTGGTCACCCTCACGCCCTCGCGCCGCCGGCCCTATTTCGAACTGTCGATCAGCTGCGCCGATCGTCCCGGCCTGCTGTCGACGATCGCCCGCGTGCTGCTGAAATACGATCTCGACCTGCTCGACGCGCGTGTCAATACGCTGGGGCAGCGTGCCGAAGATACCTTCGTGGTGGAAAATCCGCGGCTGGCCGATGCCGCGTTCGCCAGGCAATTGCAGGCGCGGCTTCAGGCGGAAATCGAGTCGCCGCGCTAGACGGCCGGCCAACTAGGCGATGGGCTTGCGGTCGTTCAGCGCCAGCCAGCCCTTGATCACGCGATACAGGTACCAGATCACCACCGCAACCGGCAGGACCCATAGCACGGCCATGCCGATGCCCAGGGTCAAAAACCCCAGCACCCAGAACACGGTCCACGCGCCGATCGCCAGCAACAGGCCCCACCAGAAGGTGCGCGACATCCACGCATAGTGCGAATCCAGCCAGTTGCCGCGCACCTCGTCGCGCTTGACCAGGCCGATGATCATCGCCACCACCGCCAGCGTCCACATGGTGAACGGCGCCAGGGCGTGCAGGGCATACATCACCTGGGTGACGCCGATGGACGAGGAGACATCGCGTTCGCCTGCGGGCGCCGTTTCTATCGTTTCAGTCATGATCAGTATCCTTGGTGGTACAGCGGGTTAGTCATCGTCCTGCCCGGCCAGCTCCGGGAACAGGACCTCGGTGAAGCCGAACTTCGACATATCGGTCATGCGCATGGGATAAAGCACGCCGTCGAGATGGTCGCATTCATGCTGCACCACGCGGGCGTGGAAGCCTTCGACGGTACGATCGATCGACTCGCCATGTTCATTGAAGCCGGTGTAACGCAGCCGCGCATGGCGCAATACCGCGCCGCGCAGGCCGGGCACCGACAGGCAGCCTTCCCAACCTTCTTCCATCTCGCTGCCGATCGGCGCGATATGCGGATTGATCAGCACCGTGAACGGCACCTCATAGCCCGGATAGCGCGGATTGTTCTTGACCTCGAATATCACCACGCGCACGTTCTCGCCGATCTGCGGCGCAGCCAGGCCGGCGCCATGGGCGGCGACCATGGTGTCCTTCATGTCGGCCAGCAGGGAGGTTAGTTCCGCCGAGCCAAATGCCGCCGGCGGCAACGGCACCGAGGGTTGCATCAGGCTGTAGGTGCCCATCTTGAGAATCGGTCTGACCGCCATCGTTTGGCTCCTGAAGGTCGTGGGGGTCCGGGCCGCTTACTTGATGAAACCCTTTTGTGCTGCCGGCAGGGCCGCGTGCATTTCCACCGCCTTCGCCAGGATGGTGCGCACTTTTTCCATGCCGACCGCCAGCACCGCGTCCGCATCCTCGAGCTTGATGCCCTGCGCGGAACTGCCGCGTCCGGCGGCGTGGTTCATCGACAGCGCCAGGGTCGCATAGGACAACCCCGTCTCGCGCGCCAGGGAGGCCTCGGGCAGGGTGGTCATGCCGACCATGGTACAACCGTCGCGCTCCAGGCGATTGACCTCGGCGCGGGTCTCGAGGCGCGGCCCCTGGGTCACGCCGAGCACACCGTGCTCGACCACGGCCACGCCCGCCGCCCGGGCCGCATCCAGATAGAGCTGGCGTGCGCGGCTGCAGTAGGGGAAGGTGAAATCGATATGCGTCACCGGCGCATCGCCTTCAAACATGGTGTGCTTTCGGCCCCAGGTGTAATCGATCAGTTGATCGGGCACGGCGATCACGCCCGGGCCCATTTCAGCGGACACGCCGCCGACGGAATTCACCGCCAGCACCCGCGTTACGCCCGCCGATTGCAGAGCCCAGATATTGGCGCGGTAATTCACCTCATGCGGCGGAATGGTGTGGCCATAGCCATGACGCGCCAGAAAGATCACTTCCGCCCTGGCATTGCCTTGCGCGATCTGGCCAAAGGTGAGATGGCCGGAAGGTTCGCCATAAGGCGTGCGCACCACTTCGCGCCGGGTGATTTGCAGATTGGCCAGGTTGGTGAGGCCGGTACCACCGATAATTGCGAGCATGATTTTTTATATGAACCGAGCAGCTTGTTGACAGGTTACGAACGAAATTAAATTTACAAACTCCAGCATTGGCGCGGTGTTTGAGGCATTTTTGGCCCGGAAGGCGCACCAATGCTGGAGCTTCTATTTTCCCTTGATGGCATAGATCGCCGGCAAATTGCGCCAGGCACCGGATACATCCATGCCATAGCCGAACACAAAACGATTCGGCACGGTGATGCCGACATACTCGGCCTTCAGCGGTTTTTTGGCATTGATTTCCGGCCCGTAATCCTTCACGCAAAACACCGCGCAGGCCACGCTGAGCGCGCCCTGCTTCTTGACCAAGTCTACGATGGCGGCAAGGGTCACGCCCTCGTCGAGAATGTCGTCGAGGATGATCACATGGCGTCCGGCGATATTGTCGCGCGGCGCCACCCGCCAGGTCAGCTCGGCGCCGACCTTGGCATTGCCGTAGCGCGAGGCCTGCACGATATCGAAATCCAGGGGGAAATCCAGCTGCGAGAGCAGATGGCCGGTGAACACCACCGCCCCGCCCATCACCGACAGGATCAGCGGATATTTGTCGGCGTAATCGCGATTGATTTCCTGCGCCACGCGGGTGGTGGCGGCCGCCACCTCGGCCGCACTGAACAGCAGATCGCCCTCTTTCAGTATTGCATTTGCTTCAGCCAGTGTCGGCATTGCCCATCTCCCTTTTGTTCCGTGAATTCCGGTGATATCTGTAAACATCGGCGCGCGCCGTGGTCTCAGCGTTTTTTCGCGGTCGGCATGCGCGCAGTTTTTGCGGTTTTGCCGGCCGGCGATTTTTTCATGTTTTTCTTGGCCGATTTTTTCGCGCCTTTTTTCATTGCGGCAGATTCGGCAAGTCCCGCTTCGGCCATATGCGCGGAAAAAGCCGCGCCGACTTCGGCATGCTTCATGCCCAGCGCCACCGTCGCTTTCAGATAACCCAGCTTGGAGCCGCAATCGTAACGCGTGCCCTCGAATTCATAGGCGAAAATGCTTTCGCGTTTGAGCAGCGAGGCAATGCCGTCGGTGAGCTGGATTTCCTTGCCGACGCCGGCCTGGATTTTTTCCAGCTCGGCGAATATCTGCGGATTGAGAATGTAACGCCCGACCACACTGAGCGTCGAGGGCGCATCTTCCGGCTTCGGTTTTTCGACAATGCCGCGCAGTTTTGAAACGCGCTTGCCAACCACTTTTGAATCCACAATGCCGTATTGCGAGGTCTCTTCGCGCGCCACATTGACCACACCCAGAATCGAATGCTGCTTCTTGGCGTAAAGATCGGTCATTTGCTTCATCACCGGCGTTTTCGCATCGATCAAATCATCCGCCAGAATCACCGCGAACGGCTCGTCGCCCACCAGATGCCTGGCGCACAACACGGCGTGGCCCAGTCCCAGCGCTTCCGGCTGGCGCACATACACATATTGCACATTGGGCGGCAGCATATTGCGCACCTCATGCAGCACCTTGTGCTTGCCTTTCAGATGCAGCTCGGCTTCGAGCTCATAAGCCTTGTCGAAATGATCCTCGATGGTGCGCTTGCCGCGCCCGGTGACGAAGATCATCTCAGTGATGCCGGCGGCAGCCGCTTCTTCCACCGCGTACTGGATCAGCGGCTTGTCGACCACCGGCAGCATTTCCTTGGGGCTGGCCTTGGTGGCCGGCAAAAAGCGCGTGCCGAGACCGGCCACCGGAAACACCGCCTTGGTTATTTTTTTATTCTTCGTCATGCATCATTTCCCATGCGTCATTTCCTTTGTTTGCGATTCCAGCGCGGCCAGCAGCTGCGCCTCGTCCATGACCGGCACGCCGAGTTCGCGGGCCTTGTCGAGTTTACTACCGGCTTCCGCGCCGGCGATCAAAAAATCGGTTTTCTTCGACACGCTGCCGGCCACCTTGGCGCCGGCCGCCTCCAGCCGGTCCTTGGCCTCGTCGCGCGTCAGCGTCGCCAGGGTTCCGGTGATCACCACGGTCTTGCCGGCGAAGACGCCCACGGCCTGGGCGGCTGCGGCACCCTCGCTCTCCGGCCAGACGATGCCGCAGGCACGCAGCTGCTCGACCACTTCGCGGTTATGCGGCTCGGCAAAGAAATTGACCAAGCTCTGCGCGACCACCGGACCGACGTCGTTGACCTTCAGCAGCTCCTCCACGCCGGCGCTCATGATTGCATCCAGCCGCCCGAAGTGTTTGGCCAGATCCTTGGCCGTGGCCTCGCCGACATGGCGGATGCCGAGCGCAAACAGGAATTTGGCGAGCGTGGTCTGTTTGCTGTTTTCAATCGCCGCCAGCAGATTGCTCGCGGATTTTTCCGCCATGCGTTCCAGCCCCGCCAGCGTGGCAAGACCAAGCCGGTACAGATCGGCCGGTGTGCGCACCAGTCCGGCATCGACAATCTGCTCGACCAGTTTGTCCCCCAGCCCTTCGACATCCATCGCCTTGCGCTGGGCAAAATGCAGCAGGGCCTGCTTGCGCTGCGCAGGGCAGAACAGCCCGCCGCTGCAGCGCGCGATCACCTCGCCCTCGAGCTTTTCGATGGCCGACTGGCATACCGGGCAATGCGTGGGCATCACGAAGTAATCGCCCTGTTCGCGCGGGCCCGGTTCGGCGACGCGCGCCACTTCCGGAATCACATCGCCGGCGCGCCGGACAAAAACGCGATCGCGGCACCACAAATCCTTGGCGCGAATTTCATCCTCATTGTGCAGGGTGGCATTCGAGACGGTGGTGCCGCCGACAAACACCGGCTGCAAACGCGCCACCGGCGTGATGGCGCCGGTGCGGCCGACCTGTACGTCGATGCCGAGCAACAGCGTGGTCGCCTCTTCGGCGGGGAATTTATGCGCGATCGCAAAGCGCGGCGCGCGCGACACCCAGCCCAGTGCATCCTGCTGGCTGGCACGATTGATCTTGTAGACCACCCCGTCGATTTCGAAGGGCAGCTCGGCACGGCGCGCCCCGATCTGCCGATAGTAATCCAGCAAACCATCGACGCCTCGCACCACGCGCCGCTCGCGCGTTACCGGCAGGCGCAGGGTCTGCAGCCAGTCCATCAGCGCGGCATGGGTATCCGGCAGCGCCGCACCGTCGACGGTCCCCACCCCATAGGCAAAGAACGCCAGCGGACGTTCCGCCGTCAGTTTCGAATCGAGTTGGCGCAGTGCGCCTGCCGCGGCATTGCGCGGATTGACAAACAGCTTCTCGCCCCTGGCCGCCTGTCGTTCGTTAAGCCGGGCAAAATCCTTTTTCATCATCAGCACTTCGCCGCGCACCTCGAGCAGGGCGGGCGGCGCGGCTTGCAGACGGAGCGGGATCGCGCGGATGGTGCGCAGATTCTCGGTGACATCTTCGCCGACCGCGCCATCGCCTCGGGTCGCGCCTTGTACGAATATGCCGTTCTCGTAACTCAGATTGATGGCCAGACCGTCGAACTTGGGCTCGCAGGCGTATTCCAGCTCGTCATCAACCAAGCCGAGACCTTCGCGACAGCGGCGGTCGAAGTTGACCACATCCTCCTCGGTAAAGGCATTGCCGAGTGACAGCATCGGCACGCGGTGGCTGACTTGCGCGAACTCGTCCAGCGGCTTGCCGCCGACGCGACGCGTCGGCGAATCGGCGGTGGCCAGTTGCGGATGCGCGGCTTCCAGGGCGACAAGTTCACGATACAGGGCATCGTATTCCGCGTCCGATATCAGCGGCTCGGCGAGCACATAATAGCGATGACCGTGCTCATCGAGCAGACGCCTCAGCGCCGCCGCGCGCAATGCTGGTTCAAGTTCAGGCTGGGATGCGGGCGGCGTGCTCACCATCGTTGCTGCGCGGGTGTCAGGCGTAAAGGCGCAGGGCCACGCCGCCGCCCGGCGCAATCCCCTGCGCCTCCATCTTCGCCATGATCTGCACGATGGTGTCGGCGATCACGCGGCGGCCGTTGGCGGTGAGGATTTTCCGGTTGTCGTCGACCACTTCGCCATGCAGCATGTCGGCGAATTTCAGGGCGAGCGCAAACATGCGTTCGAACACACGGTCGGCATCGGCGGTGCGCGGGACATCCAGCGCGAAAGTCAGCCCGGTCAGATAGCCGCTGGCGCCGCCCGCACGCTTGATGCCGGCCGGCTCGGCAGGTTCGATATTGCGCAGCGTCAGCAGCACATTGCCGCGATCGTCGCGGATCACATACTCCCCGGACTCGAGCGCGGCCATGCCATTCGATTCCGCCAGGCCGCGCACCCTGGTGACGGCGAAAGTCGCGCCATCCTTGCCGACCACGTTGACGGCGATTTCGATATCGGTATCGGCGCAGAAGGCATCCACCCGCTGGGCTCGCGCCAGGGCCACATCCACTTCTTCACGCTGCGATACGGCGCCGATACCGGCGGCAAACTGCGCGACCATGTCGTTGAATGCAGCCAGGGCCGGGGCATCGATAGCGCCGCGCCGGTCGGCCAGCTGGATGCCGGCACGCAATTCGCGGTAGCCCTCCAGGGCAGGCAGGCTGATCGGCTGCCACAGGCCGTCGGCCAGCCCTTCCCAGTGCACGCCATTGCCAAGGCGCTTCGACTGCTCGATGACCAGTTCGTACTGCCGCGGTTCGATCGGCGCATCGGCCAGCACCAGCGCAATGGCATCGATTTCCGCATTCAGCACCGGCGGCAGGCGGGCCGGGTGAGCGGCGCCGGGAGCCGCATGCGCCCCGCCGATCGGCGTCATGTCGTCGGCTTCCTCCTCGGCGGGCAGCGCGTCGAAACGCGGCTCCACGCGCTCGCGGCCGGGAACGGATGGCGTCATCGCGCCGTCAATCAGAACATCCGGATGGTCGGCGGAAAACGCGCGCTCGGCGCGGCGCTTGTATTTGGATTCCTGCCAGCGGTTGTAAACCAGCACCACGATGATGATGGCAACGGCCACGCCGCCCAGGGCCCACTGAAAATCCGAAATCATCTTTGCTCCGATTTCATTTTGCGTGTCCTCTGTCCGGCAGATTCCGCGGCACCGCCTTCGACCGCGCCCTCAATTGCATCATCAGGCCGCGACCGGCACCGGCGCGCTTTGCGCAAAACGCCTGGCGGCATGGATGTCCACTTCGACAATGCGCGACACGCCCGGTTCGTTCATGGTGACGCCGACCAGCTGCTCGGCCATTTCCATGGTCACCTTGTTGTGGGTGATGAACAGGAACTGGGTCGATGCCGACATTTTCTTGACCAGGTCGCAGAAGCGGTCGGTATTGGAATCGTCCAGCGGCGCATCGACCTCGTCGAGCAGGCAGAACGGCGCCGGGTTCAGGCGGAACAGCGAGAACACCAGGGACAACGCCGTCAGCGCCTTCTCGCCGCCCGACAGCAGCTGGATCGACGAATTCTTCTTGCCCGGCGGCTGGGCGAACACCTGCAGGCCGGAATCGAGAATTTCCTCACCCGTCAGTTTCAGGAAGGCATTGCCGCCGCCGAACAACGAGGGGAACAGCTCCTGGAAGTTGCGGTTGACCGCATCGAAGGTGGTCTGCAACAGATCACGCGTTTCGCGATCGATGCGCTTGATCGCCGCTTCCAGGGTGGCCACGGCCTCATTCAGGTCGGCCGATTGCGCGTCGAGAAATTCCTTGCGCACCGTCGATTGTTCCAGTTCCTGCAACGCGGCCAGATTGACCGGCCCCAATTCGGCGATCGCCTGGTTCAGGCGGTTGATCTCGGCCTGGTAGGCGGTCGAACGGGTTTTCTTCTCGACCATGTCCGCCAATTCCTCGAAATTGGCGCCGGCCTCTGTCAGCTGCTGCGTGAACTGCTCTTCATTGATGCGCGCTTCCTGCTCCTTCATGCGCAGTTCGGTGATCTTGTCGCGCAGCGGTTGCAGATTGCGTTCCACCGCCGCCTTGCTTTCCTCCAGCGACTTCAATTTTCCGGTGGCGGATTCCATGGCATCGCGCGCCGCTGCCAGGGCCTTCTCGCGTTCGCTCCGCATCTCCAGCGCCTGCTGCAGGCGCTCGCGGATATTGCCCTCCTGCAAGCCTTCCAGCTCGCCGGCCAGCGCCTGGCGGCTGGCGGTAACGGCATCAAAACGCCGGGCCAGCTGCGTCGTCATCTCGGTCAGCGCCTTGATCTTGTCGTGGCAGCTGCGTTCGAAGAAGTTTGCCTCCTGCGCACCGCGTTCGGCGGCGCTGACGCGCTCGCGCGCATCGGCCAGCGCGCGTTCCGCCTCGCGCTGCTGATCCTCGATCAGCATCAGGGCATCGGTCAGTTCACCGATCTTGTTGCCGCCCTCTTCCAGCCGGGCCTGCGCCTCGAGCATTTCGGCGCGTTCTTTTTCCATCTCGCCGTCGATGATCGCCAGTTCCTCGCGAATCGCGTTGCGACGGCCTTCCGCCTGGGCAACGGCCTGCGAAAGCTTCAAGGCCTCCATCTGCAGGGCATGTTCGCGGTTCTTGCTGTCCTGGATTTGTGTGCGCAACTGGCGCAGATTTTCCTGGGTTGCGCTCAATTGCAGCTCGGTTTCCTTCTGCGCGGCTTCCAGCGCGTGACGCGCTTCGATCTTGCCCGGCAGTTCGGCCTTCAGCGATTCGATCTCGCGCTGACGCTGCAGCACGCCGTGCAATTCGGACTGCGGGCCGTGGAACAGCAGGCCGTGTTGCGAATACATATGGCCATTGGCGGTGACCAGCACCGCGCCGAACGGTAGCGCGGCCATGCGCGCGCGCGCCTCAGCCTCGTTTTCCAGCACGAATACATTGACCAGACATTCGCGCACGAACGGCAGCACGCCGGGCGTGTCGGAAGTGACCCAGGCCGACAGCGGGGTCAGACCCGCCGCCGTCGCGGTATTGTTACCCGCACCGTTTTCCAGAAACAGGGCGACGCTTCCCGGCGGCGCATCCTGCGAAATGCGGTCGATGGCTGAGGGATCGGCAACCTTGATGGCGTTCAGCTTGAGGCCGAGCGCCGACTCAAGCGCATCTTCCCAGCCTTCCTTGACCTTGATCTGCTGCCACAACCGCGGCGCATTATCGAGCTGATATTTTGACAGCCACATCGCCAGGCGGTTGTTGTTGTCCATGCGCGCCTGCTGGTTCTGCAGCGCGAGCAGGGAGGCTTCGATGCGCGCCAGTTCGCGGGTGGCATCGCCGATGGCATCCACCGACTTCTTGCGCGCCGCATCGAGTTCGGCGAGACGCGCTTCCGCCGCCGCCATCTGCGCCTCGGCCTGCAACAGCATTTCCCGGATTTCCGCGCGTTCGCCTTCCACGCGCGCGATCTCGTCCTGCTCCGGCACCACCAGGGCCATGTTTTCCGTGGTCAGGCGCGTCTTGCGCTGTTCCAGTTGCGACAGAATCTTGAGCGCATTCGATTCGCGCGCCTCTTCCAGCGCCTGGCCGGATTCGGCTTCGCGCACGCCGTTTTCGGCGGCGCGGGTGGCGGCGATCTTTTCGCGCACCTTGTCCTCGAACATCGGCACCTCGGCGCGCACCGCTTCGGCACGCTCGCGCGCCTCGGCAACGCGATCGATGCCGCCGGCCAGTTCGCGATGCCAGCGCTCCAGCTCGGCCGCGGTGGCTTCGCGGTTCGTCTCGACTTCGGCCACCTGCTGGCCCAGCGCCTCGATCTGTGCGCCCAGGCGGCGGCGGTTATCGGCCAGGTAATTGATTTCCTGTTCGAGCTGCACCACGGCCGTGTTCGCCTCGAACATCGCCGCCTGGGCATTGGTCAGCTCGTCGGTCTCGGTGTAGTGGTCCTGGCGCAACTTGTCGAGCTCGGCCTCGACCTCGCGCAGCTTCGCGGTCTCGCCCTCAAAGCCGGTTTCGGTTTTGACGATTTCATTGGCATAGCGCGCCTTGGCGGCGCCGGCCTCGCGCTGTTTGGTGAAGGCCCAGAGGTTTTCGTTGAGCTTCAGTTCCTGATGGAATTCGTTGTATCGGGCCGCGACCTCGGCCTGCCCGGTCAGCTTCTCGACCTGCTTGTCGAGTTCGCCGCGGATATCGTCGACGCGGCTCAGGTTCTCGCGCGAATCTTCCAGCCGCGATTCGGTTTCGCGACGGCGTTCGCGGTATTTGGAAACGCCGGCGACTTCCTCAAGGAATATCCGCAATTCCTCGGGCTTCGAGGTGATGACGCGCGAGATCATGCCCTGCTCGATGATGGCGTAGGCGCGCGGGCCGAGGCCGGTGCCGAGGAACACATCGGTGATGTCGCGACGGCGCACATGCTGGCCATTGATGAAGTAGTCCGAATTGCCGTCGCGCGTCAGCAGGCGCTTGACGCTCAGTTCGGCATATTGCCCCCACTGCCCGCCGATGCGGCCCAGCGAATTGTCGAACACCAGTTCCACACTGGCTCGCGCCACCGGCTTGCGCTGGGTGGAACCGTTGAAAATGACGTCTTCCATCTTTTCGCCGCGCAGATTCTTGGCCGACGATTCGCCCAGCACCCAGCGGACCGCGTCGATGACATTCGATTTGCCGCAACCGTTGGGACCGACGACGCCGACCAGCTGGCCGGGCACTGCGATGGTGGTGGGATCGACAAAAGATTTGAAGCCCGCGAGTTTGACCTGAGTAAGACGCAACTTGAATTCCCTCGGCAACGACTGTTCTTATGATGACCCGCCCGTACGGGTGGGCTGCGTGCCCCCGCGGGAGCGGGGAAGGTTGAAATCCGCCTGCCGGCGGCCAATGTGCAAACCCGCCTTACGGCGGGTGGGGTCAGCTACAATTGCGCAATTCTAACGTATCGATTTCCCAATTCCCAATGAATCCCCCGCGCAAAACAGAATCCGCATCAATAAAGCCGGCTAAGTCCATGAAAAAAAAGAGTGTTACGGCGCATTTAACCAAGCTTGGCGATAAACCCGCCAGCCGTCCAACAAAGCAGCTGGAAGTTTTTCCAAACCCGGCGCCGCATCGCGATTTTCTGATCCATATGGAGCTGCCGGAATTCACCTGCCTGTGCCCCAAAACCGGCCAGCCAGATTTTGCCACCCTGTACCTGGACTACATTCCCGACAAGCGCTGCGTGGAACTGAAAAGCCTCAAGCTCTACATCTGGTCGTTCCGCAACGAAGGCACCTTTCATGAGGCGGTGACCAATGAAATCCTCGACGATATCGTCAAGGCGACCGGCCCGCGCTTCGCGCGCCTCACCGCCAAATTCTGGGTGCGTGGCGGGATTTTCACGACGGTGGTTGCCGAGCATCGCGCTAAAGGCTGGAAGCCGGCGCCGGCGGTGGAATTGCAGAAGTTCGCTGACGAGAAAAGTGTGACCGACAGGTTCTAGCCCTTCTGTTTCGACCGGATAGTGAAAATGCGGTGGAACGGCAGTGATCATTTCCAGGAGAGGAGTTGAAAATGCTGCACGCCATCGATGCACTGATTCCACAACGCTACTGGGCCTGGAGCATTTGTGCGCTACTGGCAGTTGTCTCGGCCCTGCTCCTGCCCATGGGCGCGTTCTGGATCTGGCCGGCCGCGATCTTCGCCCTGCTTACATTGGTCGGCCTGCTCGATTATGCGCAGCCGCGGCAGGCGATCCGCCGCAACTACCCGGTGCTGGCGCACTTCCGGTTTTTCTTCGAATTCATCCGCCCGGAGATTCGCCAGTATTTCATCGAGGCCGATACCGAGGAGTTGCCGTTCGCGCGTTCGCAACGCTCGATCATTTACCAGCGCGCCAAGAACGCCGCCGACAAGCGCCCCTTCGGCACCCAGCTGAACGTCTATGAGCCGAATTACGAATGGATCAACCATTCGATCGCGCCCAGCGACATCGCCAGTCACGACTTCCGCATCAGCATCGGCGGTCCGCACTGCCGCGCGCCCTACTCCGCCAGCATTTTCAATATCTCGGCGATGAGCTTCGGCGCCCTCTCGGCCAACGCGATCCTCGCCCTGAATGAGGGCGCCAAACGCGGCCGCTTTTACCACGACACCGGCGAGGGCTCGATCTCTTGTTATCACCGCGAGCGCGGCGGCGACATCGTCTGGGAAGTGGGCTCGGGTTACTTCGGCTGCCGCAGCGCCGACGGCAAATTCGACGCGGCCAAATTTGCCGATGCGGCGCGCAGCGAGCAGGTGAAGATGATTGAAATCAAGCTCTCCCAAGGAGCCAAGCCCGGTCACGGCGGGGTGCTGCCGGGCGCCAAGGTCACGACCGAAATCGCCATGGCGCGCGGCGTGCCGGTGGGCGCCGATTGCATCTCGCCGGCCCGACATTCTGCATTCTCGACGCCTTTGGAGCTGATCGCCTTCATCGGCAAATTGCGCGAGCTATCGGGCGGCAAGCCGATCGGCATCAAGCTGGCCATCGGCCATCCCTGGGAATGGTTCGCCATCGTCAAGGCCATGCAACAGACCGGCACCACGCCGGATTTCATCGTCGTCGATGGCGGCGAAGGCGGCACCGGCGCCGCCCCTCTGGAATTCACCGACCACGTCGGCGCCCCCTTGCGCGAGGCCCTGATGCTGGTGCACAACACCCTGGTGGGCGTGGGCCTGCGCGATCGCATCAAGATCGGCGCCTCGGGAAAAATCGTCACCGCTTTCGATATCGCACGCACGCTGGCGATGGGCGCCGACTGGTGCAACTCCGCGCGCGGCTTCATGTTTGCCCTCGGTTGCCTGCAGGCCCAGACTTGTCACACCGGCAAGTGCCCGACAGGGGTCACCACCCAAGACCCGAAGCGCATGCGCGCCCTGGTGGTGCCGGACAAAGCCGAACGCGTCTACCAGTTTCAGCAGAACACCCTTGCCGCGCTGAAGGAATTGCTGGCTGCGGCGGGGTTGCAGCATCCCGCCGACCTCGGCCCCGAGCATGTCATCCGCCGCGTATCGTCCACCGAGGTGCGCTCGCTGGCGGCCCTGCATACCTGGGCGAAACCCGGCGAATTGCTGGAAGGCATTCCCGAGCATCCTGTGTTCAAGGTGTTCTGGGCGATTTCGCGCGCCGACACCTTCGCCGCCCCGCCCAATGTATTGAGTGCGCGCGGTTCGAAGTTGCAGTAAGCCTGCGCCGGGCCGCCCCCAATAAAAAACCCGCTGCCGGCGGGTTTTTTATTGGGCTTGCGGCATGGACACTGCTATTTGGTAAAGACTTCCTTCACATCCTGCTTGATTTCCTTGGCCGCTTCTTTGACTTTCTTCGCACCGGTCTTGGCGACCTCCTTGATCTCCATGCCGGCCTCCTTGGCTTTCGGCTTCACTTCCTTGACTGCCGATTTGACGGAGGTCTTGACCTCATGTGCAGCCTCTTTGACTTTCGGCTTTACTTCCTTGGCGTCGGCTTTGATCGTCGATTTTGCCTGCCTGGCATCTTCCTTGATGTTGCCGGAGCCCGCCGAGTCGGACGATTGCGCGAAAATGCCGGTCATCAGAAACCCGGCGAACAGAGCCATCATCAATTTTTTCATGCTGAAGTCCTTCAATTTGAGCGCCAGGGCAAAAATACAGCCGACTGCAAAACGAGCGCCGAACATGCGTTCGCGCTGGCGCGAAACAATAAGCATGAGCCCAATCGATGGCGCTTGTCCATGCACCAGCACACCGATACGGTTTGTGCTGCGACCGGTTCGGCAACAAAAAACCCGCGCGAGGCGGGTTTTGTAAATATGGGGTGGCTGATGGGGTTCGAACCCACGACAACTGGAATCACAATCCAGGACTCTACCGCTGAGCTACAGCCACCATTGTCCGGCGACTGCCGGTCGAACCATATACCCGCAATCGCAAAAAGAGGCCGAATTATAGCGCTTGAAGGCGACTAAATCAAAGCTTTGCTGCGCGCCGCCGATGGATCAGACGCGGACGCGGTGCGCGCCCGATTCCGTGCTGCGCATATCTCTGGGCGCACCCCGGCCGTAATGCGGGCGATTCTATACACTTCTTTAAAAATAATGCTGTAGGATTGGGGAAACAAAAAATACGGCTCTGGTTTTACGATACTCAATCGTTCGCAGGAGAGTGCATGTCGCCAGCCGCAAAAATGAAGATCTTGCTTGTCGAGGACGATGCGCTCAGCCGTATGGTGATGATGGAAATGCTGAGCATGGGTGGCTATGAAATGGTGTCTGCCGCAACCGGTGCCGAGGCAGTGACAATGGCTGCTGCCACAGATATCGCCTTGATCATGCTCGACAACCGCTTGCCCGACGGCTCCGGCGCAGATTTCTTTACCGCCATCCGCGGCGCGGAACATGCCGACAAACGAACGCCGCGCCCTATCATCGCCGTCACCGGTGACGCCTTCCCGGAGGATCAGCGGCGCTTTCTGCAACTTGGCTTTACCGATTACCTGAGCAAGCCCGTTTCCTTGCCGGAACTGCACCGGGTGCTGGCCAAGTATTTTCCTGCGGACAGCGCCGGCGGCAGTTAGCCCCTCGCATTTCGCACGTCCGGCCTTCTCCGTGCACGGCCCTCACGGCCATGAGAAACACGCAGATCGCCATTTGGCGCGCCTTTACAGGCATTTATGCCTCAAAACCCGCGCCAATTCTGGACTTTGTTCACTCGATAACCGCACGCGCCAAACGCCTCGCCTGTGGCCTTCCACGGCCGGGCCGAGCCGCTTCGATTCCGCGCCACGCGCGCCGCAACATGCGGACAAGGATGCAAGGGCTAGCGCAAGGCGTTATTGAGCGCCGTACTGGCGGCGACAACTTCGGCGGCGAGCACCGGCGCTTCGATATTGCGCGCAAGCGCTTCGCGCCTCAGGCGTTCCACCGCCACCTCCGGCGAAAGCCGGTGACGCTCGGCAAGAATCCCGACGGCCAGCCACAGGACGCGCTGATCGGCAGCCTCGTCGGGACTGCTGTCGCGACCGGTGGCATTCGCGCGCAAGGCGCGCATTTCCTCGGCGCGGGCCAGTGCGGCGCGAATGGCGGGAACCACCTGACGAATGTCCAGCGGTTTGACCAAATAGCCCAATGCACCGTACCCGGCGGCTTCCTTGACCGTGGCGGCATCGTTGAATGCCGACAGGAACATGAAAGGCACATCCGTATTGGCCTTCAGATAGCGGGCGACATCCAGGCCGCTTTTTCCCTGCATGCGAATATCCAGCAATGCGAGATGGGGCGGATTGGCGCGCACCAGCAGGATTGCATCATCGCCGTTATCGGCTTCGACCACGTCGAATCCGGCGCTCTTCAAACCGCTTACCAGCGTTGCCAGCACCAGGCGGTCATCATCCACTATCAGCAGGCGTTCGCCTTTTTCAGCCATTTCAACATTTCCCTCTTGGTACCCATTTTTCAATAACGCGGCTTCGGCAAACCTAATCATCGGATAGCCGCACCACAGGAGGCAACAACACCAGTTCTGCCAGCACGCGCTCACCGTATTGACGCACCGTCAGCGACGCCCCCTTTCTCGGCAGCAGGGCCTTGACCAGGGACAGGCCGGCGGCACCGGCGGAAATCGTGGCGAAATCAAAACCGTCGGCCAGCCTGCCCTCGTTGGACACATGCCAGATCACGCCCTCACCGGACGTTTCCAGCGTCGCCTCCACCACCCCGCCGGCTGCGCCGTACTTAAGGGCATTGGTAAGTAATTCGTTGATGACCAGTGCCAGCGGCACCGCCTCATGCTCGGGGATGATCCAGGCATCCGCCCGCAGAATGCGATTGTGAAACCTGAATGCGGCCGCACCGAGGCGCCCGAGGCTGTCGACGATCGCCCGCGTCAGCGCCAGCAGCGACATCTCCCCGCCCTCGCGCACCTGAAGGCCATGCACCTGCGCGATCGCCTGGATCTGGCCGATCACCTCTTTGAGTTCGCGCGCGACCGCCGGCCTGGTCCGGGCAGTATGTTCGAGCAGGCCGGCGACGCCTTGCAGATTGTTCTTGATTCGATGGTGCACCTCGCGCACCAGCACATCGCGCTGTTGCATCGCTTCCTGAATGCGCGCCTCCTCGCGCATGCGCCGCTCGGTGACATCCTCGGCAATGCCGAATACCCGGACTTCGCCGGTATCCATGGTCACCGGAAAGGTGCGCGAACGGATCCAGCGCTTGCCCTTGGCGGGATGGTTGACCAACACTTCGGTCTCGGACCCGCGGCCGTCCCGGTCGGCCACAAAAGAAGCCTCGATGACATCGCGATAACCGGCATCGACGTGCTCGAGGAAAAGGTGCGGATCGCGTCGCGCCGCCTCGGCAGGCACGCCAAACAGATCTAGATCGGCGTCGTTCACATAGTGGCAGACCGTACGCTCGGGATTGGTAATGAAAAAGAGACGATCCACATTATCGGCAAACTGGCGGAAGCGCGCCTCGCTCTCGCGCAACTCCTGCTCAGTGCGTTTGCGCGCCTCGATATCGAGGAAGCCGAAAATGTAGCCCGCATCCGGGTCGCCCGGCGACAGCGCACTCGCGTGTGTCGACGTCCAGCGCAACTGTCCGCTGCGGTGGCGCAAGGGCAATTCGATCTGCGCCGCCCCTTCCCGGTCAATGACCTCGTAAATGGCGCGTCCCGCCGCCTCATACTCTTCATCGCTGGGAAAGAACGCACGCGTCGACAGCCCCGCGAGTTCGTCGATGCCAAGGCCAAACATTTTGGCCGCCGCGGCATTGCCCTTGACAACCCGGCGGTTGCGAATGATCGCCATCCCCACCAGCGTGGTATCAAAAATTTGTTGCTGCTCGCGCAGGGCCTGCTGCAGCTGCTGTTCCTGCGCCTTCTGCTCGGAGATATCGATGATCACCCCGATGACGCCGTCTTCCGGGCGGCCCGGCACCAGCGGGCGGTTGATGATTTCCGCCCAGAACGTGCTGCCATCCTTGCGTATATACAGCGCCTGGCGCCGGATCGTCTCGCCGGCGCGCATCCGTTCGCGGTTGTTTGCACTGATCTCATCGGACTCCCTGCGCGAGGTGCGGAATGTGGAGCTGTGCATGCCCAGCATCTCGCCCGCCGCATAACCGAACATGATTTCCAACTGCCGGTTGACCTTGACCACGATGCGGTCCCTGGAAACGAACAGTCCCGCCGCGGTGCCCTCGAATATGGTCTCCTGCTCGCGCAGGGCCTGATTGAGTTCTTCCGTTTTCGCGAGGCGTCCCGAAATATCGCGCAGGCTGGCAAACAGGTGAGTGACCGCACCGCCCGCGCTCACCGGCACCATACGCACTTCAAAGTGCTTGTCGCCGGCAGGGCGCGGCACGACGATGGTAAAAATCGCCCCATCGCGGCTGGCGGACGCTTGCTGCGCATGCACGGCAAGCGTGGGGCCGGCAGTGGCGCGAGCGTTCAAGTCATCAAGATGCCGGCCGACGAGCGCAGTTGTCCCCTGCTCGAACACCCGCTCGGCACTGCGGTTGGCATGGGTGATCCTGCAGGCGGCATCGACACGCAAAATCGCATCCGGCGAATGCTCGACAAACTCGCCTGCCTGTTTCCAATATTCAGCATCGCTGCCGGCAGCACCGGCAGAAGTCGATGGGTCCTCGCCAACGGTGTCGGCGGCCGCAATTCGACGTGTTGTATTCTTCTGGTCGGGGGCGGAGGCCACGGGAAAGTGTTCTGGTTGGCGAGACGTTGACTGAATTTCCTAGTGTACAACGAAGCCGAATTGCGGTCCTGCGCGGGCGAGCAAGCCGTCGTTGTCGCCCGCGCCATCTCCGATCGATCTCGGCGCAGATAGACGAACAGGTTCTGGTCGGTAGTCTTCGTCCGCGAGCCGGCCGCGGCACGATTGTTCGACACATACGTGATCGCCTGATCCGGATCGGTCGGCGACACGCGCACCGGATGGCGCGCGTGGGCGTATAGTCAACACCTTCGCGGACTGTTCGTCGTATTAATACGAGGCGCACCATGACCGAACGCCACCGCCCGACAGAAGACGCCGGGCAAATCCCCCCAGTCTCGACGCTCCCGGAGCTGGCCATTGCCGACCTAGAACCTTACCAGGTGTACTCACGCGTCGAGATACTTGCCAATGTGCACGCGCTTATCGACCAGCAGATACTCGCCACTGTTTATTTCGACCGGGGAGAAAAATTCTTCGCCACCCGCTTTCTGGCCGTCAACCCCGAATTCGAGGAACTGATCTTCGCTCTCGGCGCCGACAGTCGCGTCAACGAGCAATTGAAAGCCGTGGAAGGTCTGACCGTGGTCGCATTTCTGGACCATATCAAAGTGCAGTTTGCGGTGGATCGTGCGGAACCGACGCAGTTTGAGGATGCGCCCGCATTCCGCATGCGGATGCCGCGCTCGATTCTTCGCCTGCAGCGCCGCAATGCTTTCCGCGCACGCACGCCCTTGGTCAAATCGCCGATGGTCTTGCTGCCGCCCGTCCCCGATCGCGAGGGCAAGTCCGACACGACCCGAGTACGAATTACCGATATCAGCGCCACCGGGCTGGCGTTCGTGACCCAGGTCGGTCGGCCCATCCTGTCGGCGGGCATGCGCCTGCTCGGTTGCCAGCTCGAGCTTGGCGAAAACAAAAAAATCGACGCCGACATGGAAGTGCGTCATGTCTCCATTTACAAGGATGGCGTCGGCAGCGAGATGTGCCGTGCGGGCTGCATGTTGCTGCGCCTGTCGGGTCCGGCGCAGACGACCATCCAGCGCTATGTGAATCAGTTGGCCGCCAGTGAGTACAAAATCGCCTGATCCCATAGCGCGTCGCAGTTTGGGGCGGCCAAATCATTTTGCCAACGATTCTCTTCAAGTCCGACAGGTCAACTATTCTTGCATGTTCATTATTTCGTCATCGGTCGTCACCCGCTATACGCAGACCGCGATCAGGCAGAAGGATATGGAATGAGGCCTGCATTAGGGATTCCCATATAAATATAGCTTGCTATTAAATAGCAAGCTATGTAATATCGCTTGCATGTCTGCACGAAATCCTCCCCCATCCAGCAAGCCTGCCGCCTCGCTACTGCTCAATGAGCAGCTGTGCTTTGCGCTGTATTCGACGATGCTTGGCATGAACAAGGTCTACCGCAAGTTGTTGCGGACGCTTGGGGTGACCTATCCGCAATACCTGGTGCTGTTGGTCCTGTGGGAGCGCGATTCACTGACGGTGTCCGAGATCGGCGAACAGCTCTTTCTGGATTCGACCACACTCACACCGCTACTCAAGCGCATGGAAACGTTGGGACTGTTGGACCGCAACCGGGCCAAGGCGGACGAACGTCAGGTGATCATCAGCCTCACCAAACGCGGACGTGAACTCAAGCACCGGATCAAGGCTGTACCTGAGGGCGTCTTCTGCGCCACCGAATGCACACCGGATGAACTGGCTTCCATCCGCGATCAGTTGTTTTTTCTGCGGGACAGGCTGTTCAAAAATGCTTAATCTACCCCACGGTATAGGTACGCCCATTTTTTTTGATAAATATATAGCACGCTATTTAATAGCTTGCTATTTTCCTGTTGCCGTTGCGCATCAACGGGTCGCTTAAGTCGCAGCAATCCCTCATTTACACACGAAAGGAAATAGACCATGAATCGCTATACCAAAATTTTCGCCGCTTGCACAATGGCACTGGCCACCAACGTAAGCATGGCCGCCGGCAGCCCGGGCGTTGAGCGCAATGTGCAGAACTTCCTCAACGCGGTTGAGGCCGGTGGCGGCAAGCCGCTAGAGCAACTATCGCCGGCAGACGCTCGTGCGGTTCTCTCCAGTGTGCAGGCCGGCCCCAAGCTGGACTTGCCCAAGGTGGACATCAGCACCAAGACCATCAAGGCCGATGGCCGCGAGATCAAACTCCATATAGTGCGCCCTGCCGGTGTGAGCGGCACGCTGCCAGTCTTCATGTTCTTCCATGGCGGCGGCTGGGTGCTGGGCGATTTCCCCACTCACGAGCGTTTTGTGCGCGACCTGGTGGTCGGTTCAGGCGCCGCCGCGGTGTTCGTGAACTACACGCCGTCGCCCGAAGCCCGCTACCCGGTGGCCATCAACGAAGCCTATGCTGCGACCAAGTGGGTGGCCGAGCACGGCGCCGAGATCAACGTCGATGGCAAGCGCCTGGCCGTTGCAGGCAATAGCGTGGGCGGCAACATGGCGGCCGTGGTCGCCCTGATGGCAAAGAGCAAGGGCACCCCCGCCATTCGCAGCCAAGTACTGTTCTGGCCCGTGACGAATGCGAACCTGGAAAACGCATCCTATGACGAGTTCGCGGCAGGCCACTTCTTGACGAAGGGCATGATGAAGTGGTTCTGGGACAGCTACACCACCGATGCGTCACAGCGGCAGGAAATCTACGCTTCGCCGTTGTTGGCGACTCCCGAGCAACTAAAAGGTCTGCCGCCTGCGTTGGTGCAGACCGCCGAGAAGGACGTGCTGCGCGATGAGCGCGAGGCTTATGCGCGCAGGCTCGACGCGGCGGGTGTGGATG
>DASWEY010000023.1:0-37224 GCA_036394575.1 Usitatibacteraceae bacterium
CCCGCCGATATTGCCGACCCGCTCAGCCGCGCCAAACTGCTTGGGCATTGCCTGGCCCCGAAGCTGCGAGGCGGCGTGTTGTTGCACGGCGCATTTTTTCTCGGGCCCAAGGCGTTCTATGACGCGTTGCGCGCGCTGCCCGAAAGTGAGCGCCGCCAGTTCAGCATGACCGGAGTGGCATTCGTCAATCGGCTCTATGGCGCGGACAGCGAGTTGAAGATGCTCCAGCGCGGCGACGCGCGCTTCATTAATACCGCGATGATGGTGACCCTGCTCGGCGCGACGGTTTCGGATGGCCTGGAAGACGGGCAGGTCGTCAGCGGGGTGGGCGGCCAATACAATTTTGTGTCGACGGCGCATGCCTTGTCCGACGCGCGCTCGATCATCGCGGTGCGCAGCACCCGCACCCATGCCGGCAAGGTCACATCGAACATCGTATGGAACTACGGCCACACGACGATTCCGCGCCATCTGCGCGACATGGTAATCAGCGAATACGGCATCGCCGATCTGCGCGGCAAGACCGACAGTGAAATCGTCGCCGCGTTGCTGAATATCGCCGATACGCGGTTTCAGGATGCGCTGCTGGCAAAGGCCAAAGCGGCGGGCAAGATCAGTCGCGAGTATCGGATTCCCGAAGCGCATCGTAACAATACGCCGCAGGCGCTGGAACACCGGTTAATGCCCTTTCGCCAAGACGGGCTGTTCCCCGAATTTCCCTTCGGCACCGATTTTACCGCCGAGGAAATTGTGCTGAGCCGGGCGCTGAAGAGTCTCAAGGAGCGCACTTCGACCATTGCGGGGAAGACCCTTGCCATCACCGCGGCCCTGATGCCGGCCGTTATGCCGAACCATGTGCGCCCCTATCTGCAACGCATGCAACTCGATCAGCCGAAAACAATGCGTGAACGAGTGATGCGCAATCTGGTTGCGAATGAGTTGAGAAAGATCCTCTCCTGACGTATCTAGGCCGGCGCTTTCTACAGGCCGAAGCCAGCTGTTGAACACCGCGCGAGAAATTGGCGAAGATTCTTCAATTGTTGCCAATTGCAAATATCCGGATTTCGTCAGGTGATCGTCAGTTGAATAGGATAGAGTGCTTAGTACTTTTACCTAGTTTCGACAGGCTACTCAATGACCGTTCCCATTATGAAGAACCGGTATTCCATGGGTTTCAGCCTGATTGAAATTGCCATCGTTTTGGTGATCATCGGCCTGCTGGCCACTTTCGCGCTCGGAGTCACCAGCCAAGTACTGAACAAGCAGCGGCGCGATACCACCATCGCGAGGTTGGCGTTGATCGATTCGGCCTTGACCCTGTATGTTGCGCAGAACAAGTTTCTGCCATGTCCGGCGGATGGAACAATTCCGGGAACGGTTGCGTCACCGAACCCATTGCTAGGTGTAGAACGGGTTAGCCCATCTGCTACTGCCCCAGCGGCTTCACGAACGAGTTGCAGCCTTGCAAGCCAGCAGAACGGAATTCTGCCTTGGATAACGCTTGGGATTGCCCTTGCTGATGCTCAAGATGGCTGGGGCAATATGTTTACTTATAGAGTTGATGAGTCGCTGGTAGTCTCCGGCAGCATGGATTTTACTAACTGCACGCCAGCGGGGACCGCAGCCGCAGCCGGGACGACGCCCAACCTGACCTGCGCAGTACCTCCACTAATATCGCCAGTGTTTCCAACGTCATACTCGCCCACCACTGCGGTGACTGCTGGCCGTGGATTACGAGTTAAAAATTTTAGTGGCAACCAGACTCTTAATGACCCTTCAAGTGTCACGGGACCGCCCTCAACTGGTGCCGCCTATGTAGTAATTTCGCATGGCGAAAACCAGGCCGGTGCATATCAGTATTCTGGGACACTGAATACTGGGTTCCCAGCATCTAGCCTGCCGGAGCAGCAAAATTATGCAAGCAATTCCTATTCACCGATTGCCAGCGCTTATCTGGTGGACGATGCAACCAATTACGGGGACCCCGGTACGCATTTTGATGACTTCGTGCTGCGTCCTTCGATTCTCGCCGTGGCAAACAAAGCGCAGCTCGGACCCCGCGCATATTGATTGGATGAATAGGACATGATCCGGCCTTTCAATCGGCAATCGGGTTATTACTTCACTCTCGCGATAATCGTTGCTTTGTTCTTTGCGGTGGCGATGTTATTTCTATCCCGAAGCAAGGAAAGCGTCGATCGCCAAAGCCTGCAAAGCGCCAGCGCACCTGGCGGGCTAGGCAAGATTGAAATAGCTTTGCGCAACTTTGTCGCCACTCAGAAACGCCTCCCTTGTCCGGCGGATCCAGCCGGTACCAACGGCGTGGAAATGGTCGCAGCGAACCCTGTGAACTGCGCTAACCCTGCCGGCGTTGTTCCATGGGGCTCGCTGGGATTGTCGGCAACCGATGTGCTGGATTCATGGAACCGCAAAGTGTCGTATCGAGCGTATGACGGTGCTTTCGGATTTACGCGGGCAAAAATTTCGACTGGTGTAGACGGGTTGGATGCCAGCAACTGCAATACCAGCATCTCCCTTCCGGCAAGCTCGCCAATTGATCCGGCAACGGGCACGTGCGCCTCATATCATGAGACGTATGACTCTCCTGCGCATACTGAATTCCTTACCATTGACCCGTCGAACCTCAAGGGGCTTAGTGTCAATGATCGTGGAACCCTGGTTCCCGGCGTTGCCTATGTGCTGATCAGCCACGGCTCCAGCGGTTATGGTTCGTACGGCGCTGATTCAGGGAGTACGCGATCGACGTTGCCCGTCGCGGGGTCAGCTGAATACTTCAACACTCTGGCGCCTGGCATTAATCCATATCAAAAGTTGGAGGCTTCCGTATCGAGCGTAGCCCCCGGGCTTGTCACGCATTTCGACGATGTGGTGTTTTACAAGCGCGCCAGCGATTTGCTTGACGAGGCAAAGTTGGCGGGGCATGACTGGGGTCTGGTGATGGTCGACAAATCATTTTCAGCGGCCAGTGCAACGACGGGTGGCCCGGTTACGCTGACTATTACACTGTCGAGCTTGATTCCGACAAGTGCCAAACTTGCCATCCCGTTGATCGATAATTTTCCGACAAATGTTGGTGGAAACGCGCTTGCAAAATTGGTGGTTGCTTCACCGACCAATGCATCCACTACCTGTTCGAGCGGTACGGTCACAGCCGTAGCCGGGGCAAGTTCGGTAACCCTGTCGGCAGGCGCCACCATCCCGGCGCGTTCGGGTGCGATGCCGGGTGCCACACCGGGAAGCTGCACGGTAACCGTGAATATAACGCCCACCCAACCGCTTGCAGCCGGCGCTGCTTCGATCAATTATTCAAATACCATCGCGCAATACGCTTTGCAGGTCACCCCGAATTTGACCGCTGCCACGCCGCCGCCGGTGGATGCCGCGACCGTGCGCAATATGGTCGCGTCACCAACTCGTGTGTTGACGGCGACGCCGCCACCACCAATTGTTACCCCATCTCCAGCTATTGCCGGTCCGGGCGGAAGCATTTCACCATCGACGCCTCAAGCCGTCACCTTGAACAGCACCGTGGTTTTTACCGTCACGCCGAACAGCGGGTACACCGCCAGCGTCAGCGGCACCTGTGGTGGCAACCTGGTCGGCAATACGTTCACGACCAACCCGGTTACGGGGGATTGCGGGGTCAATGCCAGCTTTGCACTGATGTCCGCCAACACATCCTTCAATCAGTCAACTTTCGGCGTCTCGACCGTCGATACTGGCCTAAGCAGCAATGCCTTCGCCGCGTATACGCTGAGCGCCTTTGGCGCTACTGCGCGAAACCTGGCTGCGCGTGCCGCGGCAAATGGCGGCGGTGTCGGTGTTACCGTGCCCGGTGGAACAACGGCTGCGCTCACCACCAGCGGAAGCGAAGGCCTGCGTTTTGTATTCAACACCGATTACAAGTACGTCGGCCTGACACTGCTGGATTTTTCGGACGATACCTTTTCGTTTTTCTTTCCTGAATCCGAGCAGGTCATGCTGACCTTCTATGACGCCAGCGGTACGCAAATAGCACTGCAGAAGCAACTCTCTTGCCGCACCTCGCCGACGACGGCGAATCTGGTATTCAACCCGGGCGTCAGTTTTCGCCGCGTCGATATCCAGGCGCGGTCAACCCAGGCGCTCTTGATCGATACCGGTAACACCTCCAACTTTCTGCTCGGCGGCATCAATGCCTGCTCGAGCGGCCTCGCCTCGGACTGTGTGGTCAGCGGCTCGTCACCGACAAATAACTGCCCCTAGTATTGGCGCGCCTTCCCGAGCAAAAATGGCTTGAAATCCGCGCCGATGCTGGAGTTTGAAGTTTCGTTTCTACGCCAGATCGTAATTCGCCACTTCCACCAGATTCAAATCCGGATCGCGAAAATACGCGGAAGTCATCTTGCCCACCGCACCGGTGCGCACCACCGGCCCCAAAATCACGGCGACGTTTTCGCCTTGCAAATGCGCCAGCACTTCCGCGATCGGCGTGGTTGTGATCAGGCAGAAATCCGCCGAGCCCGGCGTGGGCTTGAGCACATTGGGGTCGGGAATGGCGTCGGCCTGGTGCAGATTTATTTTCTGGTTGCCGAAGGCCAGCGCGACGCGGTGCTTGCCCATCGATTCGAAGTCCACGCGCGGCATGCCGAGCACGCGCGCATAGAACGCGCAACTCACCTCGATGCTGGCGACGGTCAGCACAAAATGATCGATGCGGGCGATGTGAACCATGGCGATATTATGCATGGGTACGCACGAGGTGAAACGGCCTTCACAGCAAGGCGGTGCCGAGCATGGTGAGGCCGGAGATCAGCATCATCACCTCCATCAGCAGGCGAAAGTGCGCGGCGTCGAGCTTGATGACAAAGCGCTTGGCCACGAAGGCCCCGATCATCAATGAACTGCCGGTGATCAGCCCGTCGACAAGGATTTCCCAGGGCAGGGCGCCGAAGCTGCGGAAGACGATCACCTTCGAGATGTACATCGACAGCGAACTCGCCGCCTCGGTGGCGAGGAAGGCGCCCTTGACCAGGCCATAGGCGAGGAAGATGGGCGTGGTAATCGGCCCGGTGGAAACCACTACGCCGGTCAGGAACCCGATCGGAAAGCCCATCATGGCCAGATGCCGGGCCCGCACTTTGATGCGATGCGACCCCAGCCAGCGCCGCGCGGGGATCATGAAAATGAAGAAGAGCCCGAGCCCGCCCTCGATCAGCCGCGGCGGCAGCACCAGCAGCGCTCTCGCCCCCAGCAAGGCGCCGGGGATGGCGGTGACCGAGTAAGCCGCGCACGCGCGCCAATCGACTTCGCGCCACCAGGCCATGACGCGCGACAGATTGGCCATGATCGCGGCAATCGCCATGATCGGCACCGCCTTGACCGGTCCGTAGACGATCACCAATACCGGCATCAGCATGATCGACGAACCGAAACCCACAATGCCGCTGAGCGTTCCGGCGACGAGGCCGACCGCGAGGATGAATGCCAGATTCACGAATGCGCTTCCTGTATGTTCGGGGCAGCAATGAAATTTGCGCCATTGGTTTCCGCCCCGTAAAGTACTGCATGGAAACGTTCCGAGGCCGCTGAAAGGAGCATAACATTCCATTCCCGTCGCGCCGCTTATTGCACCGCCTATCGCACCGCCTATCGCACCGCCTATCGCACCGTTTATCGCGCCGTATCCACCGCTGAGCGGGTTGCACGGGGCCGACGGAAATTTCCCATAAAATCGAACGTCGCCTGAACGGCGCCGGCCCCTGAACCTTTCCCTTCCCTTCCTTTAAGTTGACCTGACCATGCAATTATCCGACTCGATGATTACCGCGCTGATCGGCGCGACGGCGACCTTCGTGAGCGCGATGTTCCAGCTTTATGTCAATGCCCGCCGCCAGGCCGCGGAGCGGAAAGCCGGCAAACCGGCTTCGAGCAAGTCCGGCACCTGGCTGTCCATTTTTGCGCTGATGCTGGCCGCCGCCGTCGGTGGCTATGCCGCGGCGGAATACAAGAACTCGCGCGAGCGGGAGGCCGATGCGCTCATCCGCCAGGAAATGCAAACGCGGCTGCGCGATATCGGCGACGCCGCTGTGCGGCTCGAGCGCGTCGGCCAGCAGAAAAACGAACAAGCCGATATCGACGACAAGCTCGCCGCCGAACGCCGTCGCGGTGCCGAGGGCGTCGTCGCGCTGATCAGCCTGCCGCCCTGTGCCGGCGGACCGGGCGCGCCGGAAACGCCTGCGGGATGCAACGAAGCCGGCGCACTGCGCGCCTCGGTATGCGCCACGATTCCTGCTGCGGCAACCGTGACCGAAGTCCAGTATTTCAGCAAGACCGACGATTCCGCCAAGCCCTGGCCGGAGTCGAGAGTGCAGATCGGGCAGGATGCCGGCGGCGTAAAGTTTGTCGACGCCCTGTATGAGCGGCCACAGGCCGACGCCAAGGAAGTCTGTCAGCGCTTCATCGATTGGGACAGCCAGAAAGCGCGCCAGGCGCGCATCCTCGTCAAGTACACCTTGTAGTTCACTGTGCGGGGCCGCGCCAACGCGATTTTTTTATCGGCCTACAATTTGATTTCGCTCCGCAGTCCTTCAACGACTCTATCCAAGGGGAAATCAAATGGCTATTTATGTTGATGGTTTTGTCGTACCCGTTCCCAAGAAAAAACTCGATGCCTACCGCCGCATGGCGCGCAAGGCTGGCAAGGTGTGGCGCGAACATGGCGCGCTGGAATACCGCGAGTGCATCGCCGACGATGTCAAACCCGGCAAGCACACCTCATTTCCACAAAGCGTCAAGCTGAAAGCCGATGAGACCGTGGTGTTCGCCTGGATCGTCTACAAATCGCGCAAGCATCGCGATACGGTGAACGCCAAGGTGATGAAAGACCCGCGCCTGGCCGCGATGATGGATCCGAAGAACATGCCCTTCGACGGCAAGCGCATGTTCTGGGGCGGCTTCAAGGGGATGGTGGAACTTTGAACTGCTGAAGCTTGTCGATCCAATCGGAAAAAAGCGGGAATTTTCGTGCTGAAGTCATCGCGAAGAAAGAGATGCCGCCCCGGCTCTTTTTTGTTGGCGGACCGGGGCCCAATTTTCGCTCCGGTCTTGGCGCGGTTTGAAGCCGCAGCAATCGCGGCTGCCATTCAGCCGAGCAATCTGCCGCAGGCGGCAAATAAAATGGGGGCGAGCGTGATACCCGCCGCCCACCACATATTGCGATTGCGTTCGCGAAAGCGCCGCGAACTGAAAAGCAGCCGCAGAAACATCACCGGGCCGAATACCAGCCAAAGCGCGATCCAGACCAGACCCCAAATTCCGCTGCCGCCAAACGTTGAACCGATTGCGCCGCTCATCCCGGCCTCCGCATGTCGCGTTGATATTCTGTCCTGCTCGGGCCGCTATTTATTTCTTGGCACCTGGCTTGACGACGTTGCTGCCGAACGCACCGGCCCCTTCGAACAGGTTGAATAGCAGCTCGACATCGCACTGCGCTGGGTCGCGTCCGTCGGAGACCACAGACAGGCAGCAACTGGCCTTCTCAAGGGGCGAAAGCGTCTTGCAGGCCTTGCCGGCAATGGCCCGGCTTTTGACGATGCTCATCGAACGCGTAATGGCCACCGATTGGAGGCCCATTTTTTTCGCCAGCAAATCATTGAAAGCCGCGTTGTTTTTCTTCGTCTGCGCCGCATTGGCAACAGTGGTATCCGCGACCGCCTTGCGCGTATCGGCAATCATCTGCATCTGCTTGCTCATGGCGGCCTGCGCGGCCAGAATCGCGTCGCGCTCAAGCCGGGCCTTTTCGTTCTCGGTGTTGCAGTAATTGGCCAGATTCGGGTCCGTGGTTTGATTCGCGCCGCAGCCGCGGCTAAGGGCGTTTTGAACGCTTTCGTCGAATTTCCTGGCCCGGGTCATCAGAGCGGGTGCGTCATCGTTGCGGATCTTCTGCTCCAGTGCATTGATCATCTTGGTCGTGTCGGTCTGGGTCTGGTTGGATATCGCCAGTTTCTTGTTGGAATCGTCGATCAGCTTCATGTCGTTCGGCACTTCCCGCAGCTCGACCATCGCGCCTTGCACCGCGGTCTCGGCATCGCTTTTTTTCTCTTCCGACTGGGCAGCCGTTGTTGTGATTGTGGCAGCGACCGTCAATATGATTGTGAGCAGGGTTTTCATTGTTCTCTCCCAGGAGATGGAAATTCAAAAAAATCGATGTGAAGTGAATACCTCGCAAAATGATGATAAAAAGAGTCGGCTACAGTGCATCTAAACATGTTTCGCGTTTTGCTGCTGCAAAGCCAAGGGCCTGCATGCACGCAATCCCACCTCTGCGGGTGGGGGCAGCTGTCGGCGAATGGCGAATAATCACCAGCGTGTTCAATTTTCGTACAAGGAAGCCATGAACAAACGGTCCGTATTCCTCATCTCACTCGCCCTGTTCTGCGCCACCAGCGCCCATGGCAAGGACTGGCCGGTGGACCTTTCCACGACACAGGGTCTTGAGCAGACCTGTACGCAGTTCCGTGGCGCGGCGTCTCAATCAGTAAGCCGCGATGCCGACAAGGTGGCCTTCGCGATCTGCAGCGGCATCGACATGGCGCGCGACGCCCTGGGCTGGTACCGGATCAATGCGCCGAAAATGAACGCGAATGGCCCAGGCGCGGTAAAGGAGGTGCGCGCCAAGCTTGAGGGTTATCTCGTCACCATCGAAACCACCCGAAAGCTGCTCGAGACCATCAAGACAACGAAGCCCCTGCTGACCATCCAGCCCGGCCAATGGGAACTGGATATGGATGGCGACGGCACCATCAGCCCCTTCGAGAAACATTTTTTCTGGATACCGAAGCGCGGCGCCGACATCAATCGCCAGCTGCCCTCGTTCAACTCCATGGAGGAGTATGAACAAGCCATGTTCACCCGCCCGACCATCAAGGTCGACCAGTCCGATGTGTACTGGGCCATTGCCTACTGCCATTTCGCGGAAGCAACGCTCAATCTGCTGCTGTCCTACGAACTCGTCGACGCCCAGCAATTCAAAATTCAATTGGCCGACCCGGAGCGCGTCAAGAGCGTTGCCTATCCGAGCCTGCTTGGCGGCATCGCTTACTCGCGCAAGCTGCGCGAATCGCTGCAAAAAGAAACCAGCGATGAAAACGAATGGATACCCAATGCGCGGCAGAAGAACACCTCATTCCCGCTGGTGATGGACGAGCAGACCTTCGCCACCTGGGGCGAGTTGCTCGGCCATATGGACAAGCTGTTCCGCGGCAAGACCCTGATGGGCGGCAGCGTTACGGTGCAGAACGCGATGGTGCGCGACCTCTCGATGGGCCTGTGCAAACCCGGGGAGGGTGTGGATGTGCGCGACCTTTTCCAGAACCCCATCGTGCATCCCACCGAGCGCAGCGAGTGGCAGACCAAATGCAAAAAGGCCACGCCTGCGCTGCCGCTCACTGGGCTCGCGGCGATGATCGATGCTTCGATCAAGCGAAATTCAGCAGGCGGGCCGGAGAACCTGTCAGGTGAGTGGATGATTTTGCGGCATTTTTATTGGGTGAATTGAGGCGCAGTCAGAAAGCCGAACTCAAGAACTGGCGCGGCTTTTGGGGCAAAAGTGCCTGGGAAAGCGCGCCCAATGGCGATCTGCGTGTTTCGATGCAGGCGCTTGAGGAGAAGCTGCGAATCGAGGAAATATGTCGCCCCGGATTCAGTCCGGGGCCCAATTTTGCTCGCTGGAACAAATGACAGAAGATGACTTACGCAGGCTGCGCCGTGAACTTAACGCCCAAGGCGCGCGCAACCTTCACGATCGTCTCAAAGCGTGGCTTGGCGCCAGGTGCGAGTGCCTTGTAGAGACTTTCGCGTCCGAGGCCTGCATCCTTGGCTACCTGCGCCATGCCCTTTGCTCGTGCCACGTCGCTGAGCGCGAGAAGAAGCAAATCGGAATCCTCGGTTTCCAGAATTGCCGTCATGTATTCAGCGATCGCCTCATCGTCGTTCAGGTAGCGTGCGGCATCGAAGGCGATGAGCTTTGGTCTTGCTTTGGTTTTGGTCATGGATCATCTCCGATTTCAGCGGCGAGTTTCAAGGCACGGCGGATGTCTCGCTTCTGGGACGCTTTGTCGCCTGCGTTCAGCATCACGATGATGACTCGACCGCGCCGTGTAAAGAAGAGACGATACCCGGGGCCAAAATCGACTCGTAGCTCCGAGACCTCACCTTCAATCGGCTGCCAGTCACCAAGGTTCCCCGCTTCCACCTGCCGCAGCCGGGCAGCGATGCGAACCTGAGCGCGCTTGTCCTTGAGATCATCAAGCCAGGCAACGAACTCCTCGGTTTGAAGAACCGTGTACATGGCTAATTGTAGCCAATCGGATACAAGCGGTCAAGAGGGATGTTGTACTCAAATATATCGAACACGGCGCCACCTATTCTTTTGAGGGACTAGACATCGGGCGGCGATACATTTAGCTCTTCAAGCTTGTTCGCGAAGAGATTCAGCAGAAATACTCGGTCGAATGATGAGACGAACTCAACGTTTGATGGCTCGTAAGAGAGTTCAAACCAAGTAGACATTCGATTCGTATCGTGCGCGATAACCAACCACGTTTCCACGCACTGAGACCGATAGGCTGGTATCTTTGGTTCCTTCGAGTCGAGAACGCGCTGCACGACTTCAGACGTAAGTGATGCCACCCAAGTAGCGCCAGGTGCATAGAAGAAGGCACGGTTGCTGTTTGGCACGTTGTAAGCAGCAAGGCGGTGCACCTGCTTGGGGACGCGATCTCGATTCACCCAATCGTATCGCCCCTCATATCTCTTACCGACTGCGGGGCAGTTCGATAGAAGGAGAGCCGCGATCTTCTTCGCCAGTGGCTCAACATCGCTCTTACCGATGGAAATTGATTCGTTGAGAAGCACTGACACATAGAGCGGTGCTGCGCTCGCTGCCGAAAAGAGCTCCTTGGCTCTTCCCACGACTCGCTCGCGCATAGCTTCTTGCGCCTGTCCCGGAGTTACGCCGTCGGGGACCGAGCGATGTAGTTCTGTAAGTTCGACGCCAACGGAGCTCCGTTCGCCACCGACCAAGAAGTCCGGTCCTTCGTGCGCGACGACTTCGCCAGGTTGAAACGACGGCAGCAATCCTAGAAATCGATCAAGGTACCAGCGTTCTTTTTCCTTCTTGTTCATGCTGTGCAAATGATTTTCCGGCGCCTAACGCCGGCGCGCGCCGGCTGTCTGGAGCGCCTTGCTAGGTGCAGCTCCGGCAACGTGCCGCTCAAAAAAGCTTCCCCGCGATGAAATAGAGAATTGAATGGATCACCAAGAGGAAGACGATTATCGAAATTAAGAGTGAGGCTGTAACGAGATTAACTTGCGTGGCTGACATGCCCACTTCCTCGTAAGTGTTTTGCGTGACAAGCTTCCGGGCAGCCCTGCTGCGCCACATTAGAATCAGCGAGCAAACCAAAGCCCATCCCACCACTGCCACATATGGGTCATGGCTGTAGCCAAAATAGACGGGACCCAAGAGCTGCAGAGCCACATCAAGTCTTGCTGCGCCCAACACCACGCCTAAGAGCAACAGAACGAGATCAATCATGGCTGCACCTAACTTAAATTTAAACAGCAGCTTTGCTATTCAATACCGGCAAACTGTCCGCTTAATTCCGAGACGGTTGCAAAGCGGAAACCGCATCCAAACTGGCGTCTGAGGCATTCATGAGCATTTTCATACCGTATGAATTTCGTGTGAAAAGCAGCATTCGGGGCATCGACGTATCGAATGCGCATAGTAGCGAGGTGTATTCATTAACGTCACTTTAGTTAACTATCACTCTGCCGTCCACTACCCACCAATGTAGGTTTTAAGCGTCAGGACAAGAAAATCGCGCTTCAACCAACCCCTACCGCGTAACCCTCCAAGCAACCCTCGCCGCCACCCGCGCCGTCCTCCCATCCGGATCAAACGCCGGACTCAATTCCGCAATATCTGCCAGCTTGAGTTTGCGCGTGGTCTTGGCGGCGTCGATCAGGGCTTCGACCACTTTCAATTCGATACCGAATGCCGCGGGCGCGGATACGCCCGGTGCCACGCCGGCGGGCAGGGCGTCGAGGCAGACAGTCAGGTAAAGCCAATCGACCTTGTCGGCGAATTGCAGCAGGGTGTCGCGCAGATTGGCGGGTGATTCGCGGGCGCATTCCTCGTCGGTGCGCCATTGCACGCCGAGTTCGCGGGCGCGGTGGAACAGGGCGTCGGTGTTAGCCAGTTCGGAAATGCCGAACACCAGGTAGCTGAAGGAGGTGCCGCGCGCGATGCAGGCGTCGGCAATCTGCCGGAACGGCGTGCCGGAATTGCCGCGGCTGCCGGCGCGCAGATCGAAGTGGGCGTCGAAGTTGACGATGCCGATGCGCGGGTTTTGTTTCTTGCTCTCGGCATGGCGTGCGAGCCCCATGAAGCTGCCGAAGGCGACTTCATGTCCGCCGCCAAACACCAGCGGGAAATGTCCCGCGTCCAGCGCATGGCCGAGCTGCCTGGCCAATTCCGTTTGCGCGCCTTCCAGATCGTGCCCTTCGCAATACACATCGCCGCCGTCGTAAACCGGGCCGTCGTGATGCCAGGCGAGGTTGGCGAGCGCGCGGCGAATCGCCAGCGGGCCTTCGCGCGCGCCGGTGCGGCCCTGGTTGCGGCCCACGCCTTCGTCGCAGGCGAAGCCGAGCAGCACGATGCCCTTGGCGGCGCCGGATTGCAGCGGCTGCACGCGATCATGCCAACGCCGGGCCAGCGGGCCTTCTTCGCTGTCGACGCGGCCCTGCCACAAGCTCATATCGGGTGGGGTATGCATGCTCATGTTCTGTTCTCCTCGTTCTGATTATTGGCTTCTTCCGGCGTGCCAGCGGCGGGCCAATGGCGAAGCACCCAGCCAGTAGGCGAGCGTGGCCGGGCGCTCGATATTCCACAGCGCCAGATCGGCGCGCATGCCGACTTGCAGCATGCCGGTCTCGCCCTGCAGATCAAGCGCGCGCGCGGCGTGGCGCGTCATCCCGGCCAGGGCTTCATCGGGCGTCAGGCGGAACAGGGTGCAGGCCATGTTCAAGGCCAGCAGCGGGTTCGAGGTCGGCGCGGTGCCGGGGTTGCAATCGCTGGACACGGCCATCGGCACCCCCACCGAACGCAGCGCCTCGATCGGCGGCAATTTCGTTTCGCGCAGGCAGTAGAACGCCACCGGCAGCAGCACCGCCACCGTGCCGCTGGCGGCCATGGCTTTCACACCGGCCTCGCTCAGGTATTCGAGATGGTCGGCCGATAGTGCGCGGAACTCCGCCGCCAATTGCGTACCGGCTGAATCCGAGAGCTGCTCGGCGTGCAGCTTGACCGGCAGGCCCAACAGTCTTGCCGCCTTGAACAGGCGCTCGACCTGCGCGCGGCTGAAGGCGATCGGCTCGCAGAAAGCATCGACGGCATCGATCAATCCTTCGGCCGCCAGCGGTTTGAGCCAGGCAATGCAGCTATCGATATAGTCGTCGGCGCGATGTTCGTATTCGTAGGGCAGGGCATGCGCGGCGAGATAACTGGTCTTTACGCCGACATTGCGCACCTCGGCCAGCCGCCGCGCCACGCGCAGCATCTTGCGTTCATTGTCGAAGTCGAGTCCGTAGCCGGATTTCACTTCCACGGTGGTCATGCCATGGGCCAGCATATCGTCGAGCCGCCGCAGGCTAAGCGCGAGCAATTCGTCTTCCGTGGCCGCGCGGGTGGCGGCGACGGTGGAGCGGATGCCGCCGCCGCTGCGGGCGATTTCTTCATAGCTCGCCCCCTGCAAACGCAATTCGAACTCATGCGCGCGATTGCCGCCGAACACCAGATGCGTATGGCAATCGATCAGGCCCGGGGTCAGCCAGCCGCCATTGCCGTCGATCTCTTCGCATTCGCCGATATCGGCAGGTATCGCCGCTTCGCGTCCCAGCCAGGCGATGCGTCCGTCCTCCACCAGCAAGGCGCCATGGCGCACCTCACCATAACCCTGCCCATAGCCCTGTCCATAACCCTGCCCGTTGGCCATAGTGGCGAGATGCAGATTGCGCAGCAGGATGGCGGACATGTTTGGCTCAGGTCTGCGGCAGCATCGGCAGATTGAGGCCCTGCTCGCGGGCGCATTGCTGCGCGCTCTCGTAGCCGGCATCGGCATGGCGCATCACGCCGCTGGCGGGATCGTTCCATAGCACGCGCTCGATGCGTTTGGCGGCAGCGTCGGTGCCGTCGCAGACAATCACCACGCCCGCATGCTGCGAATAGCCCATGCCGACGCCGCCGCCATGGTGCAATGAAACCCAGGTGGCGCCGCCGGCGGTGTTGAGCAGGGCATTCAGCAGCGGCCAGTCGCTGACGGCGTCGGAGCCATCCTGCATCGATTCGGTTTCGCGATTGGGTGAGGCCACCGAGCCGGAATCGAGATGGTCGCGCCCGATCACGATCGGCGCTTTCAATTCACCGCGCTTGACCATCTCGTTGAAGGCCAGGCCCAGGCGATGACGCTGCCCCAGCCCCACCCAGCAAATGCGCGCCGGCAGGCCCTGGAAGGCGATGCGTTCGCGCGCCATGTCCAGCCAGTTGTGCAAATGCGCATCGTCGGGAATCAGTTCCTTCACCTTGGCATCGGTCTTGTAGATATCCTCCGGATCGCCCGACAGCGCCACCCAGCGGAACGGGCCGATGCCCTTGCAGAATAGCGGGCGCACATAGGCCGGCACGAAGCCGGGGAAATCGAAAGCGTTTTTTACGCCCTCATCGAAGGCCACCTGGCGGATATTGTTGCCGTAGTCCAGCGTGGCCGCGCCGCGTGCCTGCAAGTCCAGCATCGCCTGTACATGCGCCGCCATCGATTTTTTGGCGGCGGCGGCGACGGTCTGCGGGTCGCGCTCCTGCGCCTCGCGCCATAGCGGCACCGTCCAGCCCTGCGGCAGATAGCCGTGCACCGGGTCGTGCGCACTGGTCTGGTCGGTGACCACATCGGGCGTGATCTCGCGCTTGACCAGTTCGGTGAACACATCGGCCGCATTGCCCAGCAGGCCGACCGAGGTGGGTTTGCCGGCGGCCTTTGCTGCCGCCACCATCGCCAGTGCTTGCTCAAGCGTTGATGCTTTCTGGTCGAGATAGCGGGTCTTGATGCGGAAGTCGATGCGCGTTTCATCGCACTCCACCGCGATCATCGAAAACCCCGCCATCGTCGCCGCCAGCGGTTGCGCCGCGCCCATGCCGCCGAGTCCGCCGGTCAGGATCCAGCGGCCCTGCGGCTTGCCGTCGAAATGCTTGTTGGCCACCGCGAAAAAGGTTTCATAGGTGCCCTGCACGATGCCCTGCGAGCCGATGTAGATCCACGAGCCTGCCGTCATCTGTCCGTACATCATCAGGCCCTTGCGGTCGAGCTCGTTGAAATGTTCCCAGTTGGCCCAGGCCGGCACCAGGTTCGAGTTCGCCAGCAGCACGCGCGGCGCATCGACATGGGTACGGAACACGCCCACCGGCTTGCCGCTCTGGATCAGCAGGGTTTCGTCGTCGTTCAGCGTTTTGAGTGTGGCAAGGATCTGGTCGTAGCAGGCCCAGTTGCGCGCCGCGCGGCCGATGCCGCCGTAGACCACCAGGGAGGTCGGATGCTCGGCCACTTCGGCATCGAGATTGTTCTGGATCATGCGGTAGGCCGCTTCGGTCAGCCAGCTTTTGCATGTGAGCGTGTTGCCGCGCGGGGCGCGGATCACGCGCGTGGGATCGAGGCGTGGGTCGGCGGCGGTTTCAGTCAGGCGGTCGTTCATGGTCATTCTCCGGAAAGGGCGGGCATCAGAACACGCCGCGAAAGGAATAGCGCGAGGCGGGGTAGTGCAGTTCGGCGAAGGTCACTGCCCTGCGCCCCGACCAGGTGCTGCGATACAGGCTCAGGCAGGGCTCATGGGCGGACATCGCCAGTGCACGACGCATGGCGGCGTCGGGCAGGGTGGCATCGACGCGATATTGGGCGCGCGTGGCCGGCGCCACCTGCGTGAGGTATTCGCTGGGCGTGAGTTCGCTGAAATCCTGCTCAAGATATTCGGGTGCCGCCACCGGGCTGACATAGCGCGCCTCAAGCTGGATCGGCAGCGCGTTTTCGCTGTGCACGATCAGGGAAAAAAATACCGGCGCGCCGGGCCTCAGCTCCAGCGCCGCCGCGCGCTCGGCATCGGCCTTGCGCGTTTCCAGCGTCAGCACCTTGGCCGTATGCACATGGCCGCGTTCGCGAATCTCGTCGGCGATGCTGCGGATCTCCACCAGGGTCGACTGATATTTGCAGCCGGCCACATAGGTGCCGGCGCCCTTGGTGCGACGCAGCAGTCCGGCATCGGCGAGTTCGCGCATGGCGCGATTGACCGTCATGCGGGCCACACCGAATTTGCGCACCAGCTCGTGTTCGGAAGGCACCAGATCGCCCTCGCGCCAGCGACCGGCCTGGATTTCACGGGCGACGTAGTCCTTGATTTGTTGGTAGGCGGGGATGGTCATGATAATTTTCTCGAAACACTTAAATCCCGTCGTCCCAGCGAAGGCTGGAATCCAGTACTTCGTATTGATAAAACCCACGATGGACTGGGTCCCAGCCTTCGCTGGGACGACGACTCAAAAATTTAGGCGCGTTAATCACGCCTGCGACTCAAACCGCAACGGCGATAACGCCGCGAACTCGCCCGCCTTCACCAGCCCGGCGATCGAGGTGATATCCGGCGCGAAATAATGATCGAGCTCGTAATGCGCCACATGCTTGCGGATCAGCCTCATCGCCACCTGCAGACGCGCCGAGGTTTGATGCGGCGCGCGCAAATCCACGCCCTGCGCCGCGGCCAGCAATTCGATGGCGAGAATGTAGGCGACGTTGTCGGCGATATCGCCCAGCTTGCGCGCGGCGAAGGTGGCCATCGACACATGGTCTTCCTGGTTGGCGCTGGTCGGCAGGCTGTCGACACTGGCCGGGTGCGCATAGGTCTTGTTCTCACTGGCCAGCGAGGCCGCGGTGACATGCGCGATCATGAAGCCCGAATTGACGCCGCCGTCGCGCACCAGGAACGGTGGCAGGCCGGAGAGGGTGGTGTCGATCAGCAAGGCAATGCGGCGCTCGGCCAGGGCGCCGATTTCGGCCGCGGCGATGGCGAGATTGTCGGCCGCAAACGCCACCGGTTCGGCGTGGAAATTGCCGCCCGACAGCACTTCGTTCGTTTCCGGGAACACCAGCGGGTTGTCGGATACCGCATCGGCCTCGCGCAGCAGCACTGTGGCCGCGTGGCGCATCTGGTCAAGACAGGCGCCCATCACCTGCGGCTGGCAGCGCAGGCTGTAGGGGTCCTGCACTTTTTCGCAATGCGCATGGCTGGCATTGATGGCCGAGCCTTCGAGCAGGGTGAGGTAGGCAGCGGCGGCATCGATCTGCCCCGGATGGCCGCGCAGCTGGTGAATGCGCGCATCAAACGGTGTGACCGAACCTTCGGCCGCATCCACACTCAGCGCGCCGGAGACCAGCGCGGTCTGGTACAAATCTTCAATGGCAAACATGTTCACCAGCGCAATCGCGGTCGAGGCCTGGGTGCCATTCAGCAACGCCAGACCTTCCTTGGCCTGCAAGGTCATCGGCTGCAAACCCACACGCGCCAGGCCTTCGCGGGCCGGCAGCGGCTTGCCCTCGACCATCACCTCGCCGACACCCAGCAGCGCCGCCGCCATATGGGCCAGCGGCGCCAGATCGCCGGATGCGCCGACCGAACCCTTGGCCGGAATGCGCGGCAACACATCGGCATTCAGCAACTTCAGCAGAGCCTCGATCACGCTCAGCCGAATTCCCGAGTAACCACGCCCCATGCTGGAAATTTTGAGCGCCAGCATCAGCCGCACCATCGGTGCCGGCAAGGGGTCGCCGACGCCGACGGCATGCGAGAGCACCAGATTTTTTTGCAAAAGCTCCAGCTGGTCGGCCGGAATATGCGTCGTCGCCAACCGCCCGAAGCCGGTATTGATGCCATACGCCGGCGCGCCCTTGGCGACGATCGCCGCCACCGCCGCACTGCCGGCGAGGATGCCGGGGATGGCTGCCGGATCAAGGTTGATGGTGATCCCGCCACGCATGATGTGACGCATCTGCGCGAGGGTGAGGTGGCCGGGCGATAAGATAAGGGCTTGGGTCGGCGAGGGCGTGGGCATGGATCGGTCAGCGTCAGTTGCAGAGGCCGCCGATGTTAGCCAATTAAATCTGTCTATACAAGTTGGGATTGTGAATTAAAAGGCAAAGCCCAGCATTGGCGCGGGTTTTGTGGCATTTTTGGCCGGGAAGGCGCGCCAGTGCTTGAGTTTAACTTTCTCGACCCGACGACAGGAGTGCGGAAGAGTAAGTGGCGTTGCGCTATGCAGGCCCGAACTACGGGGGTGGTTGTCATCCCGGCTCATTTTTGTATCTAGTCCGGGATCCAATTTTTGCATCAGCGAAGTGCTACCGAAATTGGGCCCCGGACTAAATCCGGGGCGACAGCGATTATTTGGCCATCATCGAAGGAGGTATGGCGTTAGTGTTGACGCGACCGCCGTACTATTCACAATCCAATTACTATGGACCATAGCGCTATTTCTGCGCCCCATCCTGCAACTTCCGCAGCGCATTCTTGAACGCAACTTCCAGCGCATCGCCCTTCAGCCTGACCATCTGGTCGAGCGTGTGATCCTTGGCGACTTCCCTGGCGATTTGCAGGCCGATGTAGTAGCCGGCGCGCGCCGGGATCAGCACATCGTTTGAATCCCCGCGCAGCCAGGGCAGCAGCAGATCGCCGCCGGATTGGTTCATCGTTGCGGCGAGTTTGTCGAGCACCGCGGCGCGGCGTGAATCCACGGCCTTGATCAGATCGGGGTCGATCAGGTAATCCGAGGTCGGCAGACCCGGGTTCAGTTTCTCCGCGACATAAACCGCCAGGCCCTCGCCCCATACGCCTTCAAATACTTTCGCCGGCGTACTGGTCTCGTAAAACTGACGATGGTAAAGGTGGAACAGCTCGTGGTGCATCAGCGGGATAGCTTTACTCTTGCGGCGCGTGATTACATCGATGCCGAACAGCAAAGATTTCTGCTTGTCGATTTCCTGCACGCGGCCGTCGAACTGCCCCAGTGAAGGCAGCAGGTAAATCTTGCTCTTCCAGACGAAGTCGGGGAATTGCTTCCTGAACGAGACCATGCCGGCGCCGACTCCCTTGCGGATCTCCTCGGTATAGGCCTTCATCTGCGGCACGATGCCATCGAGTTGCGGCAGGTAGTAATCGCGCAAGAAGGCGTCATTGTTGACGGGCATGCCGCCGCCGCCGAGCTCGGCGTAGATGGCTGTATTGGCGACCAGCACCTCGTGCCGGAAAATTTTCAGGCGTTCTTCCGGGGTCTTGCCCTTGGCCATTTCGTCATAGCGCCAGAAATCGGGCATGACGTCGACGATCTGCATTTGTGCGCCGGCGGGGGCGCTGAGCGAGGCGATTAAGGCCAGCAGCGCGAACAGGGAACGATTGACTACCTTGGACATGGCTTACCCAATGAACGAAAGAATGCCAGGATGATACTTGGGCCTTGATTGGATTTGAAGCCGACCGATGATCGGTTTGAAATGGGTAATGAGAGGGGGTCACTGCGCCTGCCGGTCCAAAGAGGGGTGTCATCCCGGCCCATTTTTGTTTTCCGGTCCGGGATCCAATTTTTGCGTCAACGTAGTGCAACCGAAATTGGGCCCCGGACTAAATCCGGGGCGACAGTGAGTTATTGGTGTTTCCCGCTATAGCTACTTTCAACGCGGCATGCCCGAAAATTACCCCACCAATCCCCGCACACTCTCCGCAAACAGCTCCTCCACATTCATCGGCTTGGTGATGATGCCCTGCCTCATCGCATGCCCGACCAGTTCGTCCAACACCCTGCGATTGGGCGCAATGCCATAGGGCAGGGGGTCGCCGATGATTTCCATCACGCGCTGGTGCATGGTGTCAATGGCGGTGGGCTTGTCGATTTTTCCCGCCTTGAGGCGTTCGAGGTAAACGCGCTTGGATGCGACGAAGGTGTTGAACACATCGACGGCCAAGCCCGGATGGGCGGCCAGGATATCGTCCTTGATCACCATCAGATGATTGATCGGATAATGGCCGCGCGTGCGCAGGGCATTGAGGCCGGCCTCCAGCGCATTCGGGATCAGCGGTTTCACATCCGGGTGATCGACTTCCACGCCGATGGCGGCGGCGAGTTCGCCATTGATGAGCATCTCGCTCATCTTCTTGCCCTTTTCGATCGGCACCACGTTCGCCGGCGGCTGGTATTCGGCGACATGCTCGTCGCCGGACAGCACCCAGGTGATCTTGCTCAGGTCGACGCCGTATTCATCCTGCAGCACGCTGCGCGCCCACACGCCGGTGGTCACGGTGTAGCCGCGATTGACGCCGACGCGCTTGCCTTCGAGGTCTTTCGGCGTACGGATGCCGGCTTTCGCATTCACTACCGTATTTATCATCGTGGCGCCATGATGGAATGCGCGCACCAGGAAAATCGGCAACGCCGTCATGCGCTTGCCATGGGCCTTTGCGCAGATATAGGTGGTGATGGCCATTTCGCTGATATCGAATTCCAGCCCGCGCACCATGCGGCGAAAGCCGTCGACCAGCACCGGCACGTCCTCGAATTCAAACGCAAAGGTTTTCGGCTTGACGCTGCCGTCCTTCAACGCCTGGTTGTTGCCCTGGGCGCGGGTGACGGTCTTGAATGTGGGAAGGGACATGGCGGTGCGGCTCCGGGTGGTTTTTGTAATGGGGTCTGGTGAAGGAGGGCCTAGCAGCACGAAGGGTCGAAACCCTCGGGCACGGCCAGCCCCGGCTTCATCCAGCTGTACGGCAGATCCCCTTCGCGCACTTCCTCCGCGCGCTTGAAGACCTTGAAATGGTGGCGCGTCTTGTCGAGCGTCCAGAAGGCGACCACGGTTTCCAGCGGCGGACAGCCGGGCAGGGCGCAGGCCAGTTCCGAAACCAGCACGACCTCCTCCGGCGCCAGCGCAAAGCGCGCGCGCGTCCAGGCCTCGATGCGGTTCAGGGCGTCGAGCTGCGCGGGACTTTTCTGGAAAGTGGTCAACACGGGGATGGTGTAGTCTCGAATTCAGCGGAAAATAACGGCGATGCGTTGACAGAAATTCTACCCAAAGATACCGTAGTCATATCAATTCAGAACGTCGTTCCGCATAGCGGTTAAGGTTTCTGTACAACTCAGGCAGGTCGTTCTCTCGGAGCAGGCTCATGGCCATCAGTGAATCGCGTGCGGCAGCCGCCGGCACCCATTTTCGCGTGCAGTATCCCAATTCGCGTCCGCGCCGTATCCGCATTATCGGCCTCGGCGAGGGCGGCGCGCGTATCGCGCAGGACATCGGTGCGCGCGGCCTGCGCGAGGTGGAAATCATCGCCACCGGCGACTATGCAAAACATCATGCCGAAGCGATGATGAAGGGCCTCGCCGACGATGCCCGCGACCTGCATCGCCAGCTGGCGGAAGCAGACATCATCTTCATGGTCGCCGTCAGCGGCGATCAGGTGGAGTTCGCGCGCGTGGTGTCGCGCGTCGCCCATGAACTCGGCAAGCTGGTGACCGGCGTGCTGATCGAAGCGCACAGGGTGTCGAGGGTGGCGGCATCGCCGCAAGACGCCGCCACCCTCGACACCCTGCGCGCCGGCGCCGATGTGCTGGTGATCGGTTCCGACGAAAGCTATCTGGAGGAAATGCTCGGCGCCCTGGGCGCGATCGAAGTTTGAATCTTGCAGCAACAACAGTGCCCCTTGGCGTTAACACCATGAAGTCGAAGCCATAACAACAAACGAATCAACACCGATAATTTTGGAGGAAATGATATGCGCGCATTAACTCTCTGTGGCCTGCTGGCCGCCGCCGTGTTCACCATGGCCGGGACCGAATCCTTCGCCCAGTCTTTCGCCGATTTGGCCCAGGCCGACAGCCCGACGCGGCACCAGAAACTGGTCGAAGCGGCCAGGAAAGAAGGCACGCTGACTTTCTACACATCGATCGCCGAAAAAGACGGTCCGGTGCTGGCGGCGGATTTTGAAAAACGCTATGGCGTCAAGGTCAATATCTGGCGCGCCTCCACCACCAAGGTGCTGCAGCGCGTGATCGTCGAATCGCAAGCCAATCGCTGGGACTTCGATGCGGTCGATATTTCGGCGCCGGAAATGGAGGCCCTGTATCGCGAGAAGACCCTGCAGGAAGTGAAGTCCGCTTTCCACGCCGACCTGTTCCCCGAAACCATGCCCAAGCATCGCGGCTGGGCGCCGCAGTTCCTCAGCGTGTTCGTGCAGTCCTACAACACCAACCTGGTAAAAAAAGCCGATCTGCCGAAAAGCTATGAAGACCTGCTCGACCCGAAATGGAAAGGCAAGCTCGGCGTCGAGGCCAAGGACAACGAGTGGTATTGCGGGCTGATGAAGCACCTGGGCGAAGACAAGGGCAGCAAACTGTTCAAGGAAATCGTCAGCAAGAACGGCTGGTCGGTGCGCACCGGGCATTCCCTGCTCAACAATATGGTCGTGTCGGGCGAAGTGCCCTTGGCGCTGACGGTCTACAGCTACATGACCGAGCAGGCCAAGCAAAAGGGCGCGCCGGTGGACTGGTTCGTGATCGACCCGGTGATTGGGCGTTCGAACGGCATCGGTGTCTCCAGAAAACCGCCGCACCCCAATGCCGCCCTGCTGTTTTACGAATACATGATCAGCGATGCGCAACCGCTGATCATCAAGATGAATTACCTCTCGCCGAGCAGAAAAGTGGAATCGCCGCTGAAAGGGGTGAAGATCCGCTACATTGATCCATCGGCGACGCTGGATGATGTCGAGCGCTGCACCAAATCGTTTGAGGAATTGCTGAAGATTCAGGCGAAGTGATTGGGGCAGTCGTAGCCATGTAGCCTCGATGAAGCGCAGCGTAATCGAGGTCGTTTCATTGTTGATTACGGTCCCGGATTACGCTGCGCTTCATCCGGACTACAGTGCTGGTTGGGCGTCTTGAGCGAAAAAGGGAAATGCCTGAATCGAGAGAAAAAATCGAAGAGCGCTTCGCGACGGTTGTCGAAGCGCTCATTGGCGAGAAGAACGTCAGTCTCGGCCAAAAGGGCAAGAAGGGCTTCGGCTCGTCGGCGCTCCAGGTAAACGGCAAAATCTTCGCGATGATTTCCTCGTCAGGAAACTTCGTGGTCAAACTGCCAAAGCAGCGAGTCGAAGAACTCGAAGCTTCGAACATCGGTGCAAAGTTCGACCCCGGGCACGGCCGTCTCATGAAAGAATGGCTCGCCTTGCATCAACCCTCAACCGGGCAATGGCTTCCACTTGCGCGTGAGGCTTTGCGCTTCGTCGGAGGCCAGTCATGAGACTGCGTTACGGGATGTCAAACCACCATTCCATCGAATGGATTGGCCTTCGGCTAGTTGCGCATGTCAAACGATAGGTGTTGCAACCCCAAGATTCCATGACTGACGCTTCCATCTTTCCGCTTGAAGGCGGCTGCGATTGCCGGCACATCCGCTATCGGATGGAGACGCCCCCGCTGTTCGTCCACTGCTGCCATTGCCGCTGGTGTCAGCGCGAGAGCGGCGCTTCCTTCGCGCTCAATGCGATGATCGAAGCGGATCGCGTCACCGTTCTGGGTGCGGAGCCCGAGATGGTTGATACGCCGTCGGAGAGCGGCAGCGGCCAGAAGATTGCCCGGTGCCCCAAATGCCGAATTGCCCTCTGGAGCCACTATGCCGGTGCGGGGCCCCTGCTCAGATTTGTCCGCGTCGGCACGCTGGACACACCAGACCATTTGCCGCCGGACATCCACATCTTCACCGCGTCAAAGCAGCCCTGGGTCGTCCTGCCGCCGGACATGCCTGCCGTGCCCGAGTACTATGAGCGCGAGCAGTACTGGCCCGCAGAGAGCCTTGCCCGCAGGCAGGTGCTCCTGCCACTGATCGAGGCATACCAGGCGGCGCTCCGGAATGCGCGAACCTGATCCTTCGCGCCTTGTTTACGACTAATTGGTCCCTATTGGCCTTATGGCACCTATGGCACCTATGGCACTTCCGGCATTTCTCGATGCAGCTAAAAACTGGGCCCAACGCATCAAGCGCGATGTCGTCGCCGTTTACTTCGCCGCCCGCGATCCCGAAACCCCGCTGGCGGTTCGTATCTTGGCACTTGCAGTTGCAGCCTATGCGCTCAGTCCCATCGATCTAATACCCGACTTCATCCCGGTTCTTGGCTATCTCGACGATCTGCTCATTGTTCCGCTTGGCTTGTTTGTCGTCATTCGACTTCTGCCGCCACATGTACTTTCGTCTTCGCGCGAAAAGGCCGCTGCTGTACTTGAGCGCCCTCGCAGCAAAACCGCAGCCGTCGTTATCGTCTGCATCTGGCTGCTGTGCGCAGCAGCCTTCGCCTATTGGCTGTTGCGGTGATGACGGAACCTGACCAGCGATGCTCGCATCTACAAGATGTCGTCATTCCAGCTCATTTTGGTAACTGAGCTGGAGTCCAGTCCATCGTTCAGTTAAAACCCAAGCCGGACGTGGGGTGAAAGCGCGCGTTCACGCCTTCGCTGGGACGACGCCGTTTTTAATCCGCCAACGTGATCCGCTTTATCAAGCGTTGTTGCGATCTGCCGAAATCCCTGCGCGCAATGGCCGTTGATTGCCGTAGATACAATATTGGCCGTTGGCGAACGGCGCCCTCTCTTGCCGGCCCTCGCGTTCAGCTGGCGCCGAAAGGTATAATCCGCTTCCTATAATGCGATCCTTCCTTCACATCCGTGCTCGCCTGGTCCTGCAAGTCGCCATCCTGGCGATCCTGTTTGCAGCCTTGTCCCCGGCCGCGAATATCTGGCGTGCGAAGTCGCAGCCCGGTCTGTTCGCGGAAATGTGTACCTCGCTGGGATTCGCCAAAGTCGCGATCGATGGCGCTACCACACCGACACCGGCTATGCCGGAGAAGCGCGCACCTCATTGCGCATGGTGTCTTGCCTCGGCGACGTGGCTGGCGTTGCCGGGCACGACATCGATAGATTTTATCCAGGCCACCGGTAGCAATCGTTCCCCGGTATTTTTTTCGCAACCTCCGTCCTTGTCACGCCTGCACGCGTTCGCGTGGGCGCAAGCTCCCCCGCCATTTCCTGATTGACGCGCATTTTACTTGCCCGCTTGCGCTTGCGCGTGAGCGGCGCTGTTCAATTCAATCCAGGAAAATTCAATGAAATTTCGTTTCTTCGCGCTCGCCGCCCTTGGCGCAAGCATGGTCTCGCCGTCGTCAAGCTGGGCATGCTCAAGTTGTGGCTGTATTCTCGATTCCGACTGGGCCAGCCAAGGTTATTCGGTCGACGGTGGACTGCGCTTTGACGCCCGTTTCGACTATTTCAATCAAAACCAGCTGCGTACCGGAACCGGAAAGTTTGATCGCGCCGGCGCCCCGATACCAAACGACCGAGAACTCCAGCAATCAACCATCAACCGTAATCTGATGTTGGGGTTTGACTACAGCGCAAATCCAATATGGGGCGTCAATGTGCAACTGCCCGCGTTCGACCGGCCGCACACGACCATCGCGCCGGACGATGACGCCGTTTCAAGCTCCCGCTCGCGATCAGTCGGCGATATCCGCGTACTGGGCCGGTATCAGGGCGTAGCGAGCGACGGCTCGGTGGGCGTGCAATTCGGATTGAAGCTGCCTACCGGACGCAGGAACTACAATTTTTCCAATGGCCCGCAGACGGACAATCCGCTGGACCGTGGATTGCAACCCGGAACCGGCACGACGGATGCCTTGCTCGGTGCCTACCATTTTGGCGCGCTGAGCGATGACTTGAGCTACTTTGCGAATGTGCTGGCGCAAATACCGTTGAATGCCAGGGATGGCTTCAAGCCGGGCGCAGGCGTCAATGTGAATATGGGCATCCGCTATCGGGCCAACGGTTTCATTACGCCGCAATTGCAGATCAACGCGCGCGCAGAGCGACGCGAATCGGGTGCAAACGCGGACATCGACAACAGCGGCGCAACATTGGTGAATATCAGCCCGGGTGTCGGCATTCAGTTGACAAAAGCCGTGCAGGCGTACGGATATTTGCAGGTGCCGATTTACCAGCGCGTCAACGGCTTGCAGCTTGAGCCGCGTTACACCGTATCGGTCGGCTTGCGCTGGATGATGTAGCTGGGCGCGCCGCGCCCGTTAGTGCGGTTACGACTACCCGTCTGTGGAAAACAGATGGGTAGTAGGGGATATATCCTTGTTGCGCTGCGCACTACTGCGGCACCACTGCATCCGCCAGCGCGATCCGCTTCATCAGCCGCCGCTGCGAAGCATCGAAATCCTTGCGCGCATGGGTGGAGCAGCGGTTGTCCCACATCAGGATGTCGCCGACCTGCCAATGGTGCTCATAGATGAAGCGCGGTTGCTCGCAATGGTCGCTGATCAGGGTCAGCAGTTCGCGGCTTTCGCCTTCGGGCATGCCGATGACCTGGTCGGTCATCAGGCGCGATACGAACAGCGATTTGCGGCCGGTCTCGGGGATGGTGCGCACTACCGGGTGAATGGCGCTCTGTGCCTCTTCATCGATCTTCTTGGCTGCCGCGCTGGTGGCGCCGTAGTCGTAGGTGTTGAGCGCCTTGCGGCCGTCGACCTTTTCCTTGATGGTCTCGGGCAGGGTTTCGTAAGCCGTATACATATTGGCAAAGCAGGTTTCGCCGCCCCGGTCGGGGATTTCGATCGCGTGCAATGCCGTGGCACGCGTCGGCTTTTTCTGGTGCACGCGGTCGAAATGGAATGACAGTTCACCATCCGGCAGCGAGCCCACCAGCTGGCCGTTTTCGCGGATGTTGGAAATGATCATCACCTCCTGACGCGTCGACAGCGGGCTCAGCTTGCGCGCGTTTTCAATCGTTCCCATGCGCGACATGAAATCGACGAACTCGTCATCGGACAGCACCGTTGGGCAGCGGATCAGCATCACCAGATGTTGGTACCAGGCTTGGTTGAAAGCGTCGCGATCGGCATCGCTGAAATTGCGCGGGTCGAAGCCGACGGCCTCGGCGCCGATCACCGGGCTCAGGGGACGGAAGGTTAATGCCATGGTGTTCTCCTTGCTTTGTTTTTTAGACGGCTTAACGCCGACCGCAATAAAAGAGATGCCATCAAAACTCCAGGGCTGTCATCGCGGATTTAGTCCGCGATCCAATTTTTGTGGCGACGCAGTAGTGACGAAATTGGGCCCCGGACTGAATCCGGGGCGACAATTCAAGTTTGCAATCCATCGACTTGATTAACGCCCTTGCACAAAACCCTCAATACGCCACATTGATATTCTTGATCTGCGTATAACTCATCAACTCGCCGATCGAATGCTCGCGCCCGATGCCGCTGTCCTTGTAGCCGCCGAAGGGCGCGCCCTTGAAGCGTTTGCCGCCGTGGCCGTTGATCCACACATAGCCTGCTTCCACCGCGTCGGCCATGCGCATGGCGGTGCCGATATCATTGGTCCAGATATTGGCGCAGAGGCCGAACTCGACGTCGTTGACCTCGCGCAGCATGGCGGCTTCATCGTCCCAGCTCAGCACGCCCATCACCGGGCCGAAGATTTCTTCCTGCTCGATTTTCATGCCGTGCTTCACGCCGTCGAAAATCGTGGCATCGACGAAGTAACCTTTTTTCAGTTGCTCGCCGGGCGCATGGCCGCCGCCGTAAACGAGTTTGGCGCCTTCCTTTTTGCCGGACTCGATATAGGCCATCACGCGGTTGTAGTGCTCGCGGGTGATGACGGGGCCCATTTGCGTGGTTTCGAGTTCGGGCAGGCCGATGCGGATTTTTTTCACGCGCTCAATCACGGCGGCCATGAACTGGTCGTGAATCTTCTTGTGCACGAACACCCGCGAGTTGGAGCCGCAGGATTGGCCCTGCGAGACCGTGAAGTTCATGCCGGCGACGGCTGCCGCGGCGGCTTTGTCGATATCCACATCCGGATAAATGATCAACGGATTCTTGCCGCCCAGCTCCAGGCTCACGTTCTTGATGCCGGCGCTGGCCATGATGGCCTTGCCGGTTTCCACGCTTCCCGTGAAAGCGATGCGCCGCACATCCTTATGGCGTGTCAGCGGCGCGCCGCAGTTGGGGCCGTCGCCGGTGACGATGTTCACCACACCGGGCGGGAAGTGTTCCTGGATCAGCTTGCCCATCAGCAGCGCGGACAAGGGCGTCTGCTCGGCCGGTTTCAGGATCACGGTATTGCCGGCCACCAGTCCTGGCGCAATCTTGCCGGCGGCAAACGAAATCGGATGATTGAAGGGAATGATGCGCGCCACCACGCCATAAGGTTCGGGGCGGGTGTAATCGAGGCCGCCGCCGGGCGTGGGAATGGTCTCGCCTTTCATTTCCATGCCGAGGCCGCCGAAGAAATCGTGCAGCGAGGCGCCTTTTTTGGCGTCGTCGATCATCGGCAAAAACGCATTGCCGCTGTCGAGCGCATCGAGCATGCCGAACTCGCGCGCCATGCCGCGCACCGCGCCGGCGAAGGCCTTGCAATGCTTGACGCGCTCATCGACATGCATCCTGCTCCACGCCGGGAACGCGGCCTTGCCGGCCTCCACCGCGAGCTGGATGTCTTGCGCATTGCCGTCCGGCACTGCGGCCAGGGGCTCGTCATAGGCGGGGTTGAGCGTGGTGTAGCGCTTGCCCGAGCGGCTCTCCACCCATTTGCCGCCGATCATCATTTTCCAGCCCTGCGTTTCCTGCTCGGCCATTTGCAGGACTTGCGCGCCGAAAGCGTCTGCGAGATTCATGTCGATTCCTTTGAAAGTGTTCGGCTCAATGCGCTCAATGCATGCAGGAGCCACCGTCGACCACCAGGGTCTGACCGGTGATGAAGTCGCTGTCGGCGGAGGCAAAGAACACCACCGCGCCGGTCAAATCTTCCGGCGTCTGCACGCGCTTCAGCGCGCGCGCATTGGCGGCAGCGGCGCGCATTTTCAGCACATCGTCGTCGGGATTTTCTTCCGACAGGGTGCTGCCGGGCGCCACGCAATTGACGCAGATGCCGTCCTTGCCAACTTCATTGGCGAGCGTCTTGGTGAAGCCGAGAATGCCGGCTTTCGAGGTCACGTAATGGATGCGGCTGGGCGAGCCTTTCAGCGCGGTGCCGGAGCTGACATTGATAATCTTGCCGTAACCCTGCGCGCGCATCTGCGGCACCACCGCGCGGCTGGCCAGCCAGGTGCCTTTGACGTTCACGCTCATCATGCGGTCCCATTCGTCGACTGTGATCTGGTCGAAGGGCGAGCGCGACATCGGCACCGTGGCGAAGATGGCGGCATTGTTGACCAGCACATCGATGCGGCCGAATTTGGCGATGGCCTGCGCGGCCATATTGTTGACGCTGGCTTCATTGGCGACATCGGTTTGTACGGCGATGGCATGTTTGCCCGCTGCCGTTAATTCCGCCGCCAGCGCTTCGCCGGCCTTGCCGTCGAGTTCGGCGATCACGATCTTCGCGCCTTCAGTCGCGAGACGTTGTGCATAGGCCTTACCGATGCCATGTCCACCGCCCGTAATGATTGCCACACGTCCATCCAGTCTGCCTGCCATTGCGGATCCTCGTTGATGGTTATGGGTGTTGCTAATTTACGTAATTTTTACGATGCTGTAGCCCGGATGCAGCACAGCGAAATCCGGGGTCGCGCGCAATTTGAGGTGCCCCCCTCGATTGCGCTGCGCCACATCGAGGCTACGGTGTTGCGACTGCGTTATTGAATTTAGAACTCCAGCATTGGCGCGGTGTTTGGAGCATTTTTGCCCCGAAAGGCGCGCCGAATGGCGTTCTACGGTTTTGAAAACTGGCATAACTTGAACAACTAAAAAAGAGGCTATGTCGCCCCGGATTTAGTCCGGGGCCCAATTTTGCTCGCACTCGCGTGGTACCGAAATTGGATCCCGGACTAAATCCCGGATGACAACTCGAGGATCTGCGCTACCGCTACGTTGCAAAGGATGCGGCACCTGCCTCAAACCGCCAGCAAAAACGGCTTCTCCCCCTTCACCGTCACGCGGCGCAATTTGCGCAAATGCCGGTCGTCGAAATCGCGGCGCGCGTGCAGGGTGCAGCGGTTGTCCCAGATCAGCACATCGCCCACCTGCCAGCGATGCTCATACTGGAATTCGGGATTCTCCTGATGATCGAATACCCGTTTCAGCAGCGCATCGCTGTCGGCGCGCGGCATATCGACGATGTATTCGGTCATCAAGCGGTTCACATAGAGCGAGCGACGGCCGGTGGCCGGATGAGTGCGGAACACCGGATGCGCGAAGGAGCGGGCGGTGATCGAGGAACCGGTCTCGATGCGCGCTTTTACATTGCTGGCGCCATAGCCGGGTTCATAGCTGTTCATGGCCGCCTTGCCATCGAGTTGCGATTTCAAGTCCGCGGGCAGGGCGTCGTAGGCCGCGTACATGCTGGCGAAAATGGTTTCGCCGCCTGCGGGCGGAATCGCCAGCGCATGCAGCAGGGCGGCATTGCAGGGCTGCTCGAGATAGCACATGTCCGAATGGAAAAACATTTCGCCATCGGGCAGGGCGCCGACGTACTTGCCGTCTTTCTTCTCGTTGGTGATGTACATGATCGCGGGATGCGTCGTGCCCTCGAAATGCTTGAGGGTGTGCGCCAGCTGGCCGAAGCGCTCGGCGAAGACGACCTGCTGCATATCGTCGAGCTGCTGGCCGCGAAACAGCAGCACGCCGTGGTCGTGCCAGACCTCCTCGATGGCGGCGAAGGTGGCGCTGTCGATAAAGCCGGACAAATTGAGGCCGGTGATCTCCGCGCCGATATGCGGCGCCAGTTTACGCACCTCGAAGTGCGCATCGATGCGTTCCTGGCCGTCGAGCGCGGCCTGCCTGGGCAAGGTATCCGTGATGTCCTCCGTGGCTTATTTATTTATCGCGCGTTGCGCGGTAATTTTTTATGTTGTGCTGCATCCTAGTCCGCGCCGGCGATTCGCGTCAATCATGGATTCCGGCAGGCGGAACCATTGCTCATATATCGGAAATGCCGACCTGAATTTTCAGCGGCTTCTTGCCGCGCCCGCCTGTTTCCGGGGCGTCGCGCGGGGCGGCGTTTCATAGCGGCCGGGCGTTGTTTTTCGCATGCGCAAATGCCCACGTTCCGTTATGCAGCACATCTACCCGGAGCGCGGAATTTGGATTAACTTAGACGCTGCAAAAAAAGCAAAAAAAGTTTCACCGTTTGCCCGCCATTGATCGTTTTCGGAGCGACGGCGCGGCATCGCTCACGCGGTTGGCGATGCCGCTTCCACGCTGTTTTTTTATGCTGTTTCCTACTTCAGGTTGGTCATGATGGTTTTGCGCAAATTATTGTTCATTTCATTCTCTGTTCTCGCTATCGCCCATTCCCCCGCTGCCCTCGCGCAGTCCAAGGATGGCTATCCCAACAAACCGATCAAGTTCATCGTCACTTACCCGCCCGGCGGCGGCAACGACATCATCGCGCGCCTGCTGGCGCAGAAGATGACCGAATCGATGGGGCAACCGGTGCTGGTCGACAACCGCGCCGGCGCCGGCGGCACCATCGGCGCGGCGGCCGCGGCGAAATCGCCGGCCGACGGTTACACCATCGTGCTGGTGTCGCCGCCGTTCGTGATGGCGCCCTCGCTGTATACCAACCTGCCCTACGACACCGCCAAGGACCTGGTGCCGGTGACAGTGATCGGCGCGACGCCTAATGTGCTGGTGGTGCATCCCTCGCTGCCGGTGAAATCGGTGGCGGAGCTGATCGCGTATGCGCGCGCCAACCCCACCGCCGTCAGCGCCGCCACCTTGGGCAGCGCGACCACCCAGCATCTGGCCGGCGCCATGTTCAACTACCAGGCCAAGACCGATGTGCTGCTGGTGCCCTACAAAGGCAGCGCGCCGGGCATGAATGATCTGCTGGCCGGGCAGGTGCAGATGATGTTCAACGCCATGCCGTCCACCCTGGGCAACATCAAGAACGGCCAGTTGCGCGCACTCGGTGTTACCAGCCTGAAGCGCTCACCGCAGGCGCCGGAAATCCCGACCGTCGCCGAAACCCTGCCGGGCTTCGAGGTCTCGACCTGGTATGGCGTGCTGGCGCCGCTGGGCACGCCGGACGCCATCATCCAGAAGCTGAACTACGAAATCATCAAGGCCGCGCAGGCGCCCGACATCCGCAAAAAACTGGAAGCGCAGGGCGTCGATCTGCAACTGTCCACGCCGCAAGCGTTTGGCGCGCTGCTGAAATCGGAAACGGCCAAATGGGCCGAGGTGATCCGTGTGACGGGCGTGAAGGCCGATTAGTTTTTCTAGCAGCTCATTTGGCAACTCATTTTCAACTAAACCAGCAGTCCGGATAAAGCGACGGTACACACGACATATTGGAACCTCTAAAAACCGTCATTCCAGCGCAGGCTGGAATCCAGTACTTCGTATTCTCAAAACCTACGATGGACTGGGTCCCAGCCTGCGCTGGGACGACGAATATTTGAGGTTTCGATCGGTCCCGAATGTGCCGCGAGGAGAGAGCGATGGACAAGCACGCAGGCGACAAGAACCAAGGCGAAGCAACCGAGCAGGGCAGCGAAGAACCAAACAGCAATCTCGATCGACGCAACTTCCTGAAAACCGCAGCCGCTGCCGGCGCGGCCGCAGTCACCGCGGCGAGCCAGGTCGCTGCTTCTCCCAACACGGCTGCCGAACCCGCCGCCAACTCCGGCGATGAATCCACCGCCAAAAAGCCAAAAGAAAAAAAGCCCCTCGGCGAGCACACCATCCCGCGCCCCGGCTCCGACTTCATGGTCGATGTGATCAAGACGCTGAACCTCGATTACGTCGCCTGCAATCCCGGCTCCAGCTTCCGCAGCCTGCATGAATCCACCGTCAATTACGGCGGCAACAAGAAGCCCGAGCTGATCACCTGCATGCATGAGGAATCCTCGGTGGCGCTGGCGCATGGTTACGCCAAGGCGGCGGGCAAGCCGATGGCGGTGTATGCGCACGGCACCGTCGGTTTACAGCATGCCTCGATGGCGATCTACAACGCCTGGTGCGATCGCGTGCCGATCGTGATGTATGCCGGCAACGGCGTCGATGCCAACAAGCGCCGCCCCGGCACCGAATGGTCGCACTCGGTGCAGGATGCCGCCGCCCTGGTGCGCGATTTTGTGAAGTGGGACGATATGCCCGGCTCGCTGCAGCACTTTGCCGAATCCGCGGTGCGCGCCTACAAGCTCGCCACCACCTCGCCGATGGAGCCGACCCTGATTGTCGCCGATATGGAGTTGCAGGAAAGCTCCATCGAGGACGAAGCCGCGCTACGCATTCCCAAGCTCGTGCCGACGATTCCCGCGCAGGGCGATGCCGGCGCGCTGGCCGAAGCCGCCAAATTATTGGTCAACGCCAAATCGCCGGTGATCCTCGCCGACCGCGCCGCGCGCACCCAGAACGGCATCAAGCGACTCGTCGAACTGGCGGAAGCTTTGAATGTGCCGGTGGTCGATCTCGGCGGCCGCATGAATTTCCCCAGCCGCCATTATCTATGCCACACGGACGCAAGACGCTCGCTGGTGCGCGAGGCCGATGTAGTGCTGATGCTCGAAGTCTATGACCCCTGGGGCCAGTTCAACAGCGTCGGCGATCCGCACCATGAATATCGGCGTCTGGCCAAGCCGGATGTGAAGATCATCAGCATCTCGATGAGCGATGTCTATATCCGTTCCAACTACCAGGATTTCCAGCGCTTCATGCCGGTCGATTTGCCGATCGTCGGCGATGTCGAAGCCACGCTGCCGCTGCTGACCGAAGCGGTGAAGCGCGCCATCACGCCGGCAATCAAATCGGCGGTCGATGCGCGCGCGCCCAAGCATCGCGAGACGCAAGCAAAATTTATCGCCACCGCAAAAGAAGAAGCCGCCATCGGCTGGGACCTGAGCCCCATCACCACCGCGCGCATGGCGATGGAAGTATGGAATGTGATCAAGGACGAGAACTGGTCGCTGGCCGTCAGCGACCGGATTGCCTGGGCGCGCCGCCTGTGGCCGACCACCGAGCATTATCAGATGCTGGGCGGCTCCGGCGGGCAGGGCGTCGGCTACGGCGCACCGGCGGCAGTGGGCGCCGCACTCGCCAACCGCGACCGCGGCCGCTTCACCGTCACCTTCCAGCCCGACGGCGATCTGATGTACGCCCCCGGCGTGCTGTGGACCGCCGCGCATCACAAGATCCCGATCCTGTTCGTGATGCACAACAACCGCGCCTACCACCAGGAAGTGATGCACCTGCAACGCATGGCCGCCATCCACGACCGCCGTCCCGACCAGGCCTGGATCGGCAATGCCATCAGCAATCCGGACATCGACTACGCCAAACTCGCGCAGGCGCATGGGGTGTGGGGCGAGGGGCCGATTACGGAGTCGTCGAAACTGGCGGCGGCCTTGAAGCGGGCGGTGGCGGTGGTGAAGAGTGGGCAGCCGGCGTTGCTGGATGTGGTTTGTCAGGCGAGGTAGTGAATCGCCACCAGTTTTCTAGACAACCCCGAGCTGCTTAAAGTACTGCCGTTCAAATTCTACCGGCGCCAGGTGTTGCAACTGCTCGACGCCTTCATCGAGAAGGGGCAGCTAAAAAAGAAGGTGCAACGAGCGGTGCAGCGCTGACCGCCGCTGGCCGCGCAACGCGACGAGCTCAATAAAAACAACGCCCGCGACAGCGGGCGTTGGGGTTGGGCTTCTCTCTTTAAAGACAGATCACGGCGGGAACTTAATGCGAGCCCTTAGAGCTATAAATTATTGCGTAAAGGAAAGAAAAAAATATAGGCCAATGCTAAGTTACCGAGCAAAGCAACACAACAAGCAAAGCTCAAGGGGAAATCATGCAGTTTCAGAAATCGAAATGTCCATAAAAATTTTTGTAACTCCCAAGCGCTACCCCCAACGTTTGATCCTCCAATTTTCGGCGAACCTAATTGAACATAAAGATCAGGATGCCGTTTTTTCAACCGAGAGATGATCCAAATTCCCGCAATAGAAGTAACGAAAACACTGAATACAAAACACACGAAAGAAAGGTGCGTGAAAATATCCTCAATTACCATTTGATCGTTCCACCGGTAGTTACATTCGCAGAAGGTGTCCCAACAACTAGAGCGGGGCCAGTGGAAAATGAGCTTCCGTTTTGGAAATAATTTTGCGTTAGCGTCACGCCAGCACCAGTATTCCCAGGGAGGGGAGTACTAAAATTCATCTTCAATGTGGGCCCGGATGTTTCTCCCCAAGACTTTCCAAACTGGTCAGATATGCGCACGCTCACATTACCCCCTGTACCTATTCCCGCTCCTAGATAGCATGACCCTCCGCTTGGGCCTGACTTAGCAGAAAAATTGACGATGACGGGTACGGCAATGACACCGACCCTCACATATCCGACTGGAATATTGGCAGAGACATTAAAATCACCGAGGCCCACGGTATTTAATAATTGGGTAAAAGGCGACGGCGAGGGTGATGGTGGGGCATACGAATAAGGGATGTTGAGATTAGGCACCGGGAAGCCTGGAAACCCCGCTTCTAAGCCAAACGGGTCCGAGAACTTCAACGGACTTCCGTCTACATACGCGTAAGTATTTATCCCGCCGCGCAGCCCGATCGGATCGCTCTGGATATAGCGCCCCGACAGTAGGTCGAGATCGCGGTGGGTGTTTTGCAGCGTGCCGGTCTCGGCATCGAAGTACGTCATGCCGCCGAAGCGCAGGTTATATCTGAAGGTCGTGCTGGTCGAGTTGGGGTCCTCGTTGGGCGCACTGCTCCCGAACGGATCATCATTCTTCCACTCCCACACCTTGGCGTTGTCGCTCGCCCGGGTGATCGCCCTCGGGGTGCCCAGATGATCGGGATTTATTTGGCCCCATTTGTCTTATTTATCTCAACCCATTTGTTTTTCTTTTCTTGCTTTGAAAAAACCTCCAACAAAAAAACCAAATAAAGCAAAAAATAGAACTATTGGCGAAAGCACAACACCAGCAATCAGGAAACGACCTCTAATAACATCACGAGTAGTCACATCTAAATGGGCGATCCATAAGATCTCCCCGTAGCCGCATAATCCGCGTAGCACAACGTACTCGAGCCAAAAGGTAAGTAATGCCAGCAATAGCGCGACCGAAACCCTGACTTCGTTTGAACGTTTGACAACAAAGCCGATTGCAATAAATGCAAATGCCCTAGCCATCCACAACATTAACCCAGTCGCGGAACTTACGCCCGGCGGATCAAGAACTATCCCAGCAACTAACGAAAAAACGAGCAGTGCAATTGAAGGAACTAAAACACTACCTCGAAAATTTGATTGCTTCATATTATCGACACCAAAAAAAATGGCCCAATTTAAGAGAACTCTTCAATACATTATTTTGTCCCGAGCCAGCTTGGTAAGCTGGATTTGGCATCGGTTTTAGTATCACAAGTTACTTGATCACAGGGTTTACAAAATCGTTTCGCACACTGATCGGAAAGTAAATTTGTCAGAGACATCATGGTAGAAACTCCCCCATACTTTGGTTTAAGGAAACTTGAGGCGACTTTGACTTCGCATTCCGTCAACTTTGATTGATCGCAACATAGTCCGCTTGGCGGGACATAGCCTGGGTTACATTGGTTGCCGCCATATAGTAGGCAATTCATGTCGCCTGGTGCGCATTCGCCACAAATCTTGTCCCCCCCTGTAGGCTTCAAGTCCTGCATTTTCTTATCGACATTTCTGCCAAATTCATACCAAGCGTTCCAGAGAGCTGTAAAAGCATCAGGCTTATTAACACCAGGTACCCCAACTTTTCCCGGATATCCAGGCCCATTTAAGCCTCCTGCGCCTTGGCCCATCAGCCCAAAATTGTCGACGAGGCTCAGGGGATTCCCAGCTACATACGCATAAGTATTGATCCCACCGCCCAACCCGATCGGATCGCTCTGGATATAGCGCCCCGACAGCAGATCGAGATCGCGGTGGGTGTTTTGCAGCGTGCCGGTCTCGGCGTCGAAGTACGTCATGCCACCGAAGCGCAGGTTGTACCTGAAGCTGGTGCCGGTCGAGTCGGGGTCCTCATTCACCGGATTGTTCCCG